>NZ_JBIAKV010000015.1:58349-157651 GCF_042872705.1 Micromonospora sp. NPDC005203
GGCCCGGCACGGCGCAGCGCGGCCCGGCACGGCGCAGCGCGGCCCGGCACGGCGCAGCGCGGCCCGGCACGGCGCAGCGCGGCCCGGCACGGCGCAGCGCGGCCCGGCACGGCGCAGCGCGGCCCGGCACGGCGCAGCGCGGCCCGGCACGGCGCACGGCGCGGCACGGCCCGGCGCACGGCACGGCACGGCGCACGGCACGGCACGGCGCACCGCGCGCGGCACGCCCACGGCGCGGCGCGCGCAGCGGATCGGGGCGTTCAGCGGCGCAGCGTGAGGATCAGGTCGGCCACCAGGGCTGTCCAGCCGGTCTGGTGCCAGGCGCCCAGGCCGGCACCGTTGTCGCCGTGGAAGTACTCGGGGAAGGCGATCAGGTCGCGCCAGTCGGGGTGGGTCTGGAAGAGCTGGCACGCGCCGTAGATGGGTCGCCGACCCCAGTCGTCCTGGGTGAAGAGTGAGATCAGCCGAGCCGACAGGTCATCGGCGATCTCGTCGAGGCTGCGTTTCACCCCGGAGCGGGTCGGATATTCCACCTGGAGGTCGTCGCCGAAGAACGCGGCGTAGTCGCGCAGGGCGCTGACCAGGAGGAAGTTCGTCGGCATCCAGATCGGTCCGCGCCAGTTCGAGTTGCCGCCGAACAGGCCGCTCGTCGACTCGGCCGGCTCGTAGCCGACGGAGAACTCCTGCCCGCCGAGGGTGACCGAGAACGGCTTGTCCAGGTGCGCGCGGGACAGCGTCCGCAGGCCGAAGTCGGAGAGGAACTCGTCGGGGTCGAGCATCCGGGCGAGCAGCCGGACCACCTGCTCCTGGCCGACCATGGACAGCAGCCGCTGCTGCCGACCGTCCGGGCCGAGGCGGCGGGTGCCGATCACCTGCGCGTACTCCGGGCGGTTGGTGAGGAACCAGCGCAACCGCGCGCCCAGCTCCGGTAGGTGGTGCAGGGTCTTCGCGGTGAGCCGGGTGGTCGCGGCCAACGGCAGCAGCCCGACCACGGAACGGACCTTCAGCGGCACCTTCGTGCCGTCGGCGAGGCGCAACACGTCGTAGAAGAACGCGTCCTCGTCGTCCCACAACCCCTGCTCGTACGCGGCGGCGGCGATGTAGAGGAAGTGTTCGAAGAACTTGGTGGCGGTGTCCACCCAGGTCCGGTCGTGCTCGGCGAGCACGACCGCCATGTCCAGCAGGTTGAGGGCGTACATGGCCATCCAGCCGGTGCCGTCGGACTGCTCCAACACGCCCGCCACCGGCAGCGCCGCCGACCTGTCGAACGGCCCGACGTTGTCCAGCCCGAGGAAGCCGCCCTCGAAGACGTTGTTGCCGCCGGTGTCCTTGCGGTTGACCCACCAGGTGAAGTTGAGCAGCAGCTTGTGCATCACCCGGGCCAGGAACTCGTAGTCCCGCCCTCCGTCGATCTCGAACACCTTCAGCGCCGCCCAGGCGTGCACCGGCGGGTTCACGTCACCGAAGGCCCACTCGTACGCCGGGATCTGTCCGTTGGGGTGCAGGTACCACTCGCGGAGCAGGAGCAGGATCTGCTCCTTGGCGAAACCCGGGTCGACCCGGGCGATGCTCACGCAGTGGAAGGCCAGGTCCCAGGCCGCGTACCAGGGATACTCCCAGGGGTCGGGCATGGAGATGACGTCGAAGCTGGTCATGTGCCACCAGGCGCTGTTGCGCCCGTGTCGACGCCCGGCCGGCGGCGTCGAGCCCGGGTCGCCTTCGAGCCAGCGTTTGACGTCGAAGTGGTAGAACTGCTTGCCCCACATCAGCCCGGCGATCGCCTGCCGGGCCACCAGCGCCTCGTCGGCGGTGGCGGCCGGTGGGATCACCCCGGCGAAGAACCGGTTCGCCTCGGCCCGCCGCGCCCACACCACGGCCTCGAAGCCCTCGCTGAGGTCGGCCGGGGGCGGCGGCGCGGCGGCCGGCGGCGACGCGGTACGGGTCAGCCGCAGCCGAATCTGGCGCTGCCCGCCGGCTGGCACGTCGAGCACGTAGTGCAGCGCGCCCTTGGTGCCCTCCCGCGCGGGGTTGACGGTGGCCGCGCCGTTGACCACGTGGTCGTTGATGCCGTCCTTGGGGTACGGCGAGCGGCCGGGCAGGCCCCAGAGTCGCTCGGCGTTCGTGTCGTTGTCGCAGAGCAGCGGCACCGGGCCGCCGTCACCCTCCAGCAGCAGTTGGCCGAGCACGCGGTGCTCGCCGACGAGCCGGGTGCCCTGCCCGGTCAGCGTGGGGATGCGGTCACCACCGGGCAGGCCCCAGGCCCACGTGTTGCGGAACCACAGGGTGGGCAGCACGTGCAGGGTTGCCGCCCGGTCGCCCCGGTTGGCCACGGTGATCACCATGCACAGGTCGGTCGGGGACGCCTTGGCGTAGTCGACGGTCACCGCCCAGTACCTGTCGTCGTCGAAGATCCCGGTGTCGACCAGCTCGTACTCGGTGTCGTCGCGGCCACGCAACGCGTTCACCGCGACGAGTTCGTCGTACGGAAAGGCGGCCTGCGGGTAGTGGTAGCGCCAGCGCATCCAGGAGTGGGTGGGCGTGGAGTCCTCGTACCACCAATATTCCTTGACGTCCTCGCCGTGGTTGCCGCTGTCGCCGCCGAGGCCGAACATCCGCTCCTTGAGGATCGGATCCTTGCCGTTCCACAGCGCGAGGGCGAACGCGAACGTCTGCCGTTCGTCGCAGACGCCGGCCATCCCGTCTTCGTTCCACCGGTAAGCTCTGGATCGCGCGTGGTCATGTGGGAAGTAGTCCCAGGCCGTACCGTGCTCGCTGTAGTCCTCCCGTACCGTCCCCCACGCCCGTTCGGACAGATAGGGACCCCATGCGCGCCAGTCCTGCTCCCCCGAGTCCGCCTGGGCGAGCCGGAGCCGCTCGGCGTCGGGTGGCGAGGCGTCGGAGGACGATCGGTCAGTGATCACGTGCATATCTTTGACGTCGCCGCGGTACTTGACCACAGCGGCCATTCTCGTCGTGGCGTGTTACACCCCGCCGCCGGTGGAGGAAAGTTGATTGACATTCACTTCGGCCCGCAGGTCTGCGGCGATCTGACCAGCGCGGCCAGCCGGGAGTGGCTGGTTCCGGACGGTCTCGGCGGCTATGCGATGGGCACCGTCGCCGGGCTGCGGACCCGCCGCTACCACGGTCTGCTCGTGGTCCCCGGTGAAACCCCGGCGTCCCGTCACGTGGGACTGGTCAGTCTGGACCCGGCGGTCACCCTGCCGTCCGGTGCGCGGGTCCGGCTCGGCGCGCACGAGTGGTCCTCCGGCGACGTGGATCCGCGCGGCTTCGAGCTGTTGGAACGCTTCGACCTGGTCGACGGCCTGCCCCGGTGGCGGTGGCGGATCGGTGCGGTGGTGATCGAACGGGAGGTGGCCATGCTGCCCGGCCGCTCCTGTGTGGCGGTGGTGCACCGGCTGGTCGCCGGCGGGCCCGTCCGGCTGGAGCTGTCCGCCGCCTGCACGTGGCGCGACGCGCACGGCGAGCGGCGGGCCGACGGCCCGACTCCGCAGGTCGAGTCGGTGGCCGGCGGTGCGGTGGTCGAGGGCGCGTACCGGCTGGCCGGGCCGGGCTGGACGCCCGAGGGGCAGTGGTGGCTGGGCGTGCACCACCGCGAGGAGGCCAAGCGGGGTCTGCACCCCGACGAGGACCTCTGGTACGCGGGGCGCTTCGTCGGCGAGTTGGAGCGCCCCGGCGACACGGTGTCGGTGCGGGCCTGGGCCGATCCGCTCGACCAGGAGCCCATCGCGGCGGAGGAGATCGTGGCGACGGCCCGGCGGCGCAACCGGCAGGTGGTGGCGACGGCGAGGCCGGCCGACGACGTGGAGGCCACCCTGGTGCTGGCCGCCGACGCGTTCGTGGTGCGCGCAGGCGACGCGCCAGCGGACGTGGTCGCCGGCTACCCGTGGTTCGGGGCCTGGTCCCGCGACACGATGATCTCGTACGAGGGGTTGTTCCTCTGCACGGGCCGGGCCGCTGAGGGGCGCGAGCTGCTGCGCTCGTACGCGGCGACGCTGTCCGAGGGAATGCTGGCCAACACGGCCGACACCGGTCGGGTGGAGTACAACACCGTCGATGGCACGCTGTGGTTCCTGCACGCGGTGAGCCGGCACGTCACGGTCACCGGTGACACCGATCTCGGCGACGAGCTGCTGCCCGCGCTGCGTGCGGTGATCGACGCTCACGTGGCGGGCACCCGGTACGGGATCGCCGTCGACCCGGCCGACGGCCTCCTCACCCAGGGCGCCGCCGGCACCGCCCTGACCTGGATGGACGCCCGGGTGTACGGGGTGCCGGTCACCCCGCGTACCGGCAAGCCGGTCGAGGTCAACGCGTTGTGGATCAACGGGCTGGCCGGGCTCGCGGAGCTGACCGAGCTGGCCGGGCAGGACGCGGACGAGCTGTGGCGACGGCACGGGCAGGCGACCGCCTCGTTCCGGGAGCGTTTCCCGGCGCCGACCGGCTGGTTGCACGACGTGCTGGACGCGCCCGCTCCGGCGTACCCACTGGGTGGGGCCGCCCTGCACGACGACGACGCGCTGCGTCCCAACCAGTTGCTGGCCTGGTCTCTGCCGTTCGCGCCGTTGGAGCCGGACGAGGCGACGTTGCGCCGCGTCGCGGACGGGTTGCTCACCCCGCTCGGGCCGCGCAGCCTCGCTCCGGATTCGTCGGAGTTCGTGGGCCGGCACCGGGGTGGCCCCGCCGAGCGCGACGGGGGCTACCACCAGGGCACGGTGTGGCCGTGGCTGCTCGGCCCGTACGTCGACGCCGCCCGCCGGGGCAAGATGTCAGTCGATGACATGTTCGTTGGGATTGAGTCTCATCTGACCGAATATGGATTAGGCTCGGTAAGCGAGACGGCCGACGGCCTCGCGCCGCACGCCGCGACCGGCTGCCCATTCCAGGCGTGGTCGGTGGCCGAGCTGCTGCGGGTGCGCCGAAAGGGCCAGTAGCGCTTTACACGACCGCAACGGTGGTGTCGCCGCCGGTTATCTCGATCCCGGCAGGATTGGCCCCGATCCAGACGCGACGGCGACATCGAGTTCCGGTGTCGGTCGGCGCGCGCCCGGGGACAACTCAAAGGGGGCCGCATGTCACCCGACGCCCACGTGATCGACATTCACGCCGCCCGGCAACTGCGGGTGTTGATGCTGTCCTGGGAGTACCCGCCGGTGCTCGTCGGCGGCCTCGGCCGCCACGTGCACGCCCTCTCCGTCGCCCTCGCCGCCGCCGGCCACGAGGTCACCGTCGTCACCCGCCACACCGACGGCGCACCCATGGAGGAGTACGCCGACGGCGTCCGCATCCTGCGCGCCCCCGAAGACCCCGTCGCCTTCCCCCTCGCCACCGACTCCCTGCTGGCCTGGACCATGGCCTTCAACCACACCCTCACCCGCACCGCACTACGCGCCACCCAGGCCGGCAGCTACGACGTCATCCACGCCCACGACTGGCTCGTCGCCCACAGCGCCATCTCCCTGGCCGAGCACCTGGACCTGCCCCTGGTCACCACCATGCACGCCACCGAGGCCGGGCGGCACCAGGGCTGGCTGCCGGAGGAGATGAACCGCACCATCCACGGCGTCGAGCAGTGGCTCAGCAACGAGTCCGGCCGGGTGATCGTCTGCTCCGGGTACATGCGGGAGCAGGTGAAGGCCCTGTTCGACGTCCCGGCCACCCAGGTCGACGTGGTGCCCAACGGGGTCGACGGCCGGGCCTGGCGGGCCCGTCCACGCGCGGTCGCGTCGGCCCGGGCACGGTTCGCCGGGGACGGCCCGTTGATCGGGTACGCCGGACGGCTGGTCTACGAGAAGGGCGTCCAGCATCTGGTGCACGCGGTCCCCCGGCTGCGCGAGCGGCACCCGGGTCTGCGCGTGGTGATCGCCGGCGACGGCCCGTACCGGCCCGAGTTGGAAGCCCAGGCTCGACGGCTGGCGCTCGGCTCGACCGTCCGGTTCACCGGTTTCCTCGACTCCACCCAACTGCCGGCGATGCTCGGCGCCACCGACGCGACAGTCGTGCCCAGCCTCTACGAGCCGTTCGGCATGGTGGCGCTGGAGGCGGCAGCCGCCGGGGCGCCACTGGCGGTGGCCCGTACCGGCGGCCTCGCCGAGATCGTGGAGTCCGGCGTGACCGGGGTGACGTTCCCGCACAGCGACCCCGATGCGCTCGCCGGCGCGGTCGGTCAACTGCTCGACGACGAGGTCTTCGCCCGACGGGTGGCGCGCCGGGCCCGCACGATGGTCGGCGAACAGTACGGGTGGGCCACGATCGCCGCCCGCACGGCCGCCAGCTACGCCGCGGCCCGCCGCGAGCACGATCCGCTCCAGGCCCGGCGTGCCTCCGCCCGACTGGCTGGTGGACGTGCCCGGATCGCCATCCCGGAGGGCAATCTGCTCGCGCGCGTGGACCACGCCGCCTGCTGAGCCGAGTCGGACTACCGATAGGTGACTTCCGATCCGCTGGTTAGGGTGTAGCCCGGACAGCGGTTGAGGAGGAGCGTGCGCAGGTGCTGATCGCCGGTCGGTACCGGCTGCTCGACCTGGTGGGTCGCGGGGGCATGGGTCGGGTGTGGCTGGCCCGCGACGAGATGCTGCACCGCGAGGTCGCCGTCAAGGAGATCGTGCCGCCCACCTGGCTGGCCGACCACGAGCGGGCCGAGGTGCGCTCGCGCACCCTGCGGGAGGCGCGCGCGGCGGCCCGGCTCAACCACCCCGCTGTGGTCCGGCTCTACGACGTCATCTCGGTCGACGACAATCCGTGGATCGTGATGGAGTACGTCCCGTCCCGCACGCTCCAGGACGTGGTCGACGCCGAAGGGCCACTGGAGCCCTCCCGCGCCGCCCGGATCGGCCTCGCCGTGCTCGACGCGCTGCACGCCGCGCACACCGCCGGGGTGCTGCACCGCGACATCAAGCCGCAGAACGTGCTGGTGGCGCACGACGGACGGGTGATGCTCACCGACTTCGGGCTGGCCACCTTCGACGGCGGCGACGGCGTGACGACCCGCCCCGGGATGGTCTTCGGCTCCCCGCAGTACGTCGCCCCGGAGCGGGCCGCCGAGGGGGCGTCCACGGTCGCCGCCGACCTGTGGTCCCTCGGAGCGACCCTGCACGCCGCGGTGGAGGGCCGCTCCCCGTACGCCCGCAGCACCGCGATGGCGACCCTGAGCGCACTGGCCGCCGGGCCGCCGGACCCGGCCCCGCACGCCGGGGCGCTCGCGCCGGTACTCGCGGGGCTGTTGCGCCGCGACCCGCGCGATCGCCTCGACCACGAGGCGGCCCGCCGGTTGCTGGTCCGGGCGGCGATCGGCCACACCGATGCGCCGCCGGCGTCGGCCACGACCTCGGGGCTGGGGCCGGGGTTGAGGTCGGGGCCGGGATTGGGGTTGGGGCCGGCGGGTCGGCTCGGGTCGGTGACGGAAGACCCGACCGCCGGGGCCGACGGGTCGGCCGATCAGGAGCCGACAGTTGCGCTTTCCCAACCCGGTCGGGCCGCGGGTGATGCGGTTGCGGTGCCCAGCGGATCGACGGCGCGCCGCACGTCACGGCGGGTCGCGCTGATCGCCGTGTCACTCCTGGTGGCCGTGGCCGCCGGTGTCGGCACCGCGCTGGCCCTCACCGCTGACCAGCCCACCGACACCGTCGCCCGGCCCTCCGACCCACCGCCGTACGCCCCGCCGAACGGCGGCGGCCGGGACGGCCCGTACGGTCCCGGCCCCAACCGACACCGACCGCCACCCGGCGGTCCCGGCGTGGCCCCACCACCGTTCGCCTGCGTGCGCCCGGACATCGGCGGTGCGCCGGTCGCGGCCCGCGCGCCGGCTCCCGGCGAATGGTTCCGCCCGCCGCCCGGCTGGGTCTGGCACGCCGACACCGCCGGCTTCCGGGTCTCCGTGCCGGCGACCTGGCACTACTCCCGCGACGGTGTGGTGGCCTGTTTCCAGGACCCGGCGACCGGCCGGGCGTTCAGCATCGCCGCGGGTGGCGCCGCCGACCCGCTGGCCGCGCTGCAGGCGGTCCGCGACATGGCTGCCGTGGGCGGGGCACTACCGGAGTACGACGAGATCCAACTTGCCGCGCGCGACGGTGGCGCGGAGTGGGAGTGCCGCTGGCGGGCACCTGACGGTCCACTGCTGCACGCCCGACAACTCGTCGTCGGCACCGCCCCCTGGACGCTGGGCTGGACCACCGCCGACGAGGACTGGGCGGCGGCCGACACCGACTGGTCCGTGGTGCGAAAGAGTTTCCGACCACCCCGCTGACCTGCACCGTACGGCCATGATCCGGACCACCGTCCGGCGTGGATCGAGGCCGGTCAGCGGATGAGAATGCCGGCACCTGTGGCTATCGTGTAACCCGGGGTGACCAAGGGGGAGCGACCGTGCATCAGTTGCTGATCGCGGGTCGGTACCGGCTGCTCGACCTGGTCGGCACCGGCGGGATGGGGCGGGTGTGGCTTGCTCGCGACGAGATGCTGCACCGCGACGTCGCCGTGAAGGAGGTCGTGCCGCCGTCCTGGCTGGCCGAGGCCGAACGCGAGGAGTCGCGGCTGCGGACGCTGCGCGAGGCCCGCACCGCTGCCCGGCTCAATCACCCCAATGTGGTTCGGATCTACGACGTGGTGCACGACCGGGAGAGCCCCTGGATCGTGATGGAGTACGTGCCGTCCCGGTCGGTGCAGCAGATCATCAGCGACGAGGGGCCCCTGAGCCCGCAACGCACCGCCCAGATCGGGTTGGCGGTGCTCGCCGCGCTGCGGGCCGCGCACGCCGCCGGGGTGCTGCACCGCGACGTGAAGCCGCACAACGTGCTGGTCGCCGACGACGGGCGGGTGGTGCTCACCGACTTCGGGCTGGCCACCTTCGACGGTGGCGAGGGTGCGATGACCGGGCCGGGCACGGTGCTCGGCTCGCCGCAGTTCGTCGCGCCGGAGCGGGCCCGCGATGGGGTGTCGGATCCGCGTACCGACATGTGGTCGCTGGGCGCGACGCTGTACGCGACGGTCGAGGGGCAGTCACCGTACGCCCGGTCCAGCGCGATGGCGACCCTCAGCGCGCTGGCCACCGACCCACCGGACCCGATGCGCCGCGCCGGTCCGATGCGCCCCGCGCTCAACGGTCTGCTGCAACGTGACCCCTGGCGACGGTTGACCGCCTCCGAGGTGGAGCCGCTGCTGCGCCGCGCCGCGGCGGGCCACGACCAGCCGGTCGGGCCGACGCGGTCCGCGGCGCTGACCGCGGTACGCAGCGCGGGCCGGGCCGTCCTGCCCGTCCGGGTCGACCCGGCCGCCGTACCCGCCGATGCGCCGGCACCGAAACGCGCGCCGGGCACCCGACCCGGCAGGCGGCGTCTGCTCGTCCTGGGCGGAGCGGCCACCGCCCTGCTCGTCGCCGCGGGTGTGACGCTGACGCTTGTCGACCACAACACCGAGCGCACACCACCGTCGGGGTCCGGAGGCGGCGCGCCGACCCCCCGGCCGGCCGCGTTCGCCTGCGCGGCGCCACCGCCGACGGCCACTCCGGTGGCCTCGAAGTCACGCCCGGCGGACGCGCCGTACCAACTGCGCGTGGGCTGGACCTGGCACGACGATCCGGCCGGGTTTCGGATTGCCGTGCCGGTGGGCTGGACACGCTGGACCGAAGGGGCGGTGACCTGCTTCCGGGAGCACGACGGCGCCCGGGTGCTCAGCGTCGAGGCAGGGCCGGCGCGGGCCGACCCGGTGGCGTACTGGGAGGCCGAGGAGGCGCGACTCACCTCCGGCGACGCGCTGCTGAACGGCTACCTCCGGGTGGACATCTCCGCGATGGACATCTTCGAGGGCGGGGCGGTCTGGGAGTGCGGCTGGAGGAACGCCGCAGGTGAACAGCTGCACAGCTTCCGGTTGCTGGCCAACACCTCGGCCGACCGTTCCTACACCGTCTCGTGGATGACAAAAGAGTTCGACTGGCAGGTCAACGCGGCATACTTGCCGATGATCCGGCAGAGCTTCACCCCAGCTCTCTGACGACGTCCGATGTGGACCCTCCGGGTGATGCCCCTGCGACGCCGACGCTGACTACAGTGGCGTAGTTTTGGGCGCTCAAGATCCCTGGGGAGGGTGAGCCGACATGATGGGACCACAGCACGCGTTGTCCGGCGCGGCGGCGTGGTTGGCGGGGTCCTGGGCACTGGACCAGTTCGCCGACTATCACCAGTCGCCGCTCGCGTTGGCGGTGGGCACCGCGGTGTGTGCCGGCGGCGCGCTCTTTCCCGACCTCGACATGTCCGGCAAGGTGACCAAGAACCAGGGTGGTGCCACGGTGGCCCGCACCTTCGGCGTCTTCTCGCTCTTCGCCGCCGAGGTGATGGAGAAGATCTCGCTCGGCGTCTACTACGCCACGAAGCTCAGCAGGGACCCCCGCCGCAACAACGGGCACCGGACGCTGACCCACACGCTGCCGTTCACTCTGCTGGTCGGCTGGGGCACCACCGCGCTCTGCGCCGCGTACGGTAAGTGGGCCGTCATCACCATCCTGTTCTTCATGTTCGGCCTGGCGCTACGCGGGCTGTTCGACGAGTGGGCCGAACGTGCCGGATGGGTGATCATCACCCTCGCGTCGGCCGGAGCCGCCTGGTTCACCTTCGCCAACCTGCCGGGAGGTCGCGGCTATCCGCTGATCGGCACGGCCCTGGGCGTGGGCTGCTTCGTGCACATCCTCGGTGACATGATCACCAGGGCGGGCGTGCCGATCCTCTGGCCGATCCCGATCAAGCGGCGGATGTGGATGATGGTCGGCCTACCCAACAGCATCGCCCTGCGGGTCGGCAGCAAGGCCGAGGTGGTCGGGATGCGCATCGCACTGACCGTCGTCTCGGCGCTCGCCACCGTCGGCCTGATCGCGCCCTCGGTGCTGAGCCGGTTCGACATCGACCTCTGACCAACCCGGCCCCCCGCACCACCCCCGCGCCACCCCCGCGCCCGCGCCCGCGCCAGCGCCAGCGCCCGCGCCCTCGCCCCCTCGCCCTCGCCGTCGCCCTCGCCGTCGCCGTCGCCCTCGCCGTCGCCCTCGCCGTCGCCCTCGCCGTCGCCGTCGCCGTCGCCGTCGCTTGCAAGATCGTGCTCGATCCTTGTTGTAGTGGCCTCGGTTCGGGCTGAGGGGACTACAACCAGGATCGAGTGCGATCTTGAGGAGCGCGCCCCCTCCGGGACCCACCAGCGGGGCGTGCGGCGCGGTGGAGGAGCGGGCGCGGGGTCTGGCGTGACCGCTGAAGTCTTTTCGACATCCGCTATTGACGTCGCCGTAACAGGTGGCCTAGCGTCCTGTCGAACCGCTTCGTCGAACCGCTTCGACGCACAGGTAGGAGCCCCCGGCTGTGGAGGTACGCGTGGCCACCATGCACGATGTCGCCCGCCTCGCGCAGGTCTCGGTCAGCACCGTCTCGTACGTGCTCACCGGCGCCCGGCCGATCTCCCAGGCCACCCGGGACAGGGTGCTCGCCGCGATGACGGAGCTCGACTACCAGCCCAACGCGATGGCCCGTGGTCTGGCCAGCCGGCGCAGCCGGATCCTCGGCCTGCTGATGCCGATGGACGAGCGTGGCCTCGGCGCCACCGAAACCGCCTTCGTCACCGGCGCCGCCTCGGCGGCCAGCGCGGCCGGCTACCACCTCGTACTCTCGCCGGTCGGCGGTGGCGACCTCGACGACCTGCGGCGGCTGGCCACCCAGCGGATGCTCGACGGCGTCGTGCTGATGGAGGTCCAGCTCGCCGACGAGCGGGTCACCGTGCTTCAGGAGGCCGGCGTGCCGCTGGTGTTGATCGGTCGGACCGGCGACACCAGCGCGCTCTCCTACGTCGACATCGACTTCGACCAGACCGTCCGGGAGGCCGTCGCGCACCTGGTTGGTCTGGGGCACCGGCGGGTCGTCTACGTCAACCACTCGGCCGCGACGCTGGCCAGCGGATACGGCCCCGCGCTGCGTACCCGGGATGCTTTTGTCGCGGCGATGACCGGACACGGTCTCGACCCGCTGATGATCACCGCCGAGGACAGCGCCGCCGGCGGCCGTGCGGCCCTGGCCGACGCGTTCGCGCAGGCCCCGGAGCTGACCGCCGTGCTCGCCATGAACGAGACCGCGATCTTCGGCATTCTCGGCGAGTTGACCGGTCGTGGCTTGTCGGTGCCCGACGACGTCTCCGTCGTCTCGATGGTCACCTCGCCGCAGGTGGCCGAACTGGCGACGCCGGCGCTGACCGCGATGACGTCACCCGGTTCGGCGCTGGGTCGGATCGCGATCGAGGCGCTGGTGCGCCACCTGGACGGCGCCGGCAATCGGCTCCACCAACAACTGCTGCCGTGCTCGCTGGAGATCCGGGGTTCGACAGCCGCACCACGAAGCCGTCAACTCATGGGGGCTGACCAGTAGAAACGGCCCGCCGCCGCGCGGCAACGCGACGACGGGCCCGATGCAGTACCGCTAGATACTCAACGAGGAGGATAGTAATGCAGCGATTCCGCCGGATCGTCGCCGCGCTCGCCCTGGCGGCGACCGCGACGACCACCGTGGCCGCCTGCGGCGGTGGTGACAACGGGGACGACAGCGACGCCAAGGTCCTCAAGCTCTGGCACTACGAGAGCGAGAACAGCGCCATGGGCGTCGGTTGGAACCGGGCCATCGAGCTCTTCAAGACCGAGCACCCGGGCGTCGAGGTGCGCTTCGAGCGTAAGGCGTTCGAGCAGATCCAGCAGAACGCCGGCATGATCATCAACTCGTCCGAGGGCCCGGACATCATGGAGTACAACAAGGGCAACGCGACCGCGGGCCTGCTCTCCACCCAGGGCCTCCTCACCGACCTGAGCGGCGAGGCCGACAAGCGCGGCTGGGCCGGCAAGCTCAGCCCCAGCCTGCAGACCACCGCCCGCTACAGCGACAAGGGCGTGATGGGGTCGGGCAAGTGGTTCGGCGTGCCGAACTACGGCGAGTACGTCACGGTCTACTACAACAAGGACCTGTTCCAGAGCAACGGCGTCAAGGTGCCGACCAGCATGGCCGAGATGACCGCCGCGATGGACACCTTCGTCGGCAAGGGCGTCACCCCGCTGGGAATGGCCGGCGCCGAGTACCCGGCCGGGCAGCTCTTCTACCAGCTCGCCCTGTCCAAGGGCGACCGGCAGTTCGTCGACAACTACCAGCTCTACAAGAACCCGGTGGACTTCAAGGCCGACCCGCTCAAGTACGGCGCGGACACCTTCGCCCAGTGGGTGCAGAAGGGTTACGTCGCGAAGAACTCGGCCAGCCTCAAGGCCGAGGACATGGGCACCGCCTTCATCGGCGGCAAGGTTCCGATGATCGTCTCGGGTAGCTGGTGGTACGGCCGGTTCAAGACCGAGATGAAGGCCAACTGGGACACCTTCCTCTTCCCCGGCAACACCCTGCAGGCCGGCTCCTCCGGCAACCTCTGGGTCGTCCCGGAGAACAGCAAGGCCAAGAGCCTGGCGTACGACTTCATCGACATCACCCTGCGTCCGGAGATCCAGGACCTGATCGGCAACAACGGTGGTGTGCCGGTCGCCGCCGACGCGTCGAAGATCAGCGACCCGAAGGACCGCAAGCTGATCGAGGACTTCAACACGGTCAGCAAGGCCGACGGGCTCGCCTTCTACCCGGACTGGCCGGTCCCCGGCTACTACGACGTGCTGGTCTCCGGCTTCCAGGGCCTGATCAACGGGTCCAAGTCGCCCGACCAGGTCCTCGACACGATCGGCAAGCCGTACGCCGATGGCGTCAAGGAGATCACCGGCAAGTGACACGGCGAGCGGCGGGCGTGACCGGCACGACCGGCGCGCCCGCCCGCCCCGCCGGGAAGGATCTTCCATGGCAGTCTCCGAGACCGTCGCCGCCACACCGCCGGCCGCGACGCCCACCCCGCCCGCGCCCAGCCGCAGACGCCGCGGCCGCAACGCGGCGTACTGGCTATACCTGCTCCCCGGAGCGACGCTCTTCGTCCTGGTGATCGGCGCGCCGCTGATCGGCACCCTCTACCTGTCGCTGACCAAGTGGTCCGGCATCGGCGACCCCCGGTGGGTCGGCCTGGACAACTACCGGCAGTTGCTGCAGGACGACGTGTTCTGGGCGTCGTTCCGCAACACCGTCTGGATGCTCGTCGCGATGGTGGTGGTGCCCACCGTGCTCGGGCTGCTGCTCGCCGCGGTGCTCTTCGACGTCATCGGCCGCCGGTTCAAGCCGCGCACCGCCGCCGCGCTGCGGGCCGCGTTCTACCTCCCGCAGGTGCTGCCCGTCGTGGTGGCAGGCATCGTCTGGGGCTGGATCCTGCGCCCGGACGGGGCGTTCAACAGCCTGCTCGACGCGGTCGGTCTCGGCGCGCTGCGCCACGACTGGCTCGGCGACCCGGGCACCGCCCTGCCGGCCGTGATGGCGGTGATGATCTGGGTGCAGATCGGCTATCCGGTGGTCGTCTTCATGGCCGCGTTGCAGCGGGTCGACCCCGAGTTGTACGAGGCGGCCGAGGTCGACGGCGCGAACTGGCTGCACCGGTTCCGGGCGATCACCCTCCCGCAGATCCGGCCGGAGACGTTCGTGGTGGCGCTGACCTGCACCATCGCCGCACTGAAGGTGTTCGGGCCGATCTTCGCCCTGACCCGGGGCGGCCCGGACAACGCGACAAACGTCCCGTCGTACTTCGCCTACTACACGTTCTTCAAGAAACTGCAGGTCGGCTACGGCTCCGCGATCTCCACGGTACTGACGTTGATCATCGTCGTCGTGGCCGTGGTCTTCATCTGGATGCAGGCCCGCAGCGAGCGCCGGGACCGGGGGTTCTGAGATGGCCGTCATCACTCCGACCGTGGCCCCGGTGACGCCACGCCGGCCCGTACCCGATCGGCACCACCGCGGTGTCAGCCGCTGGGTGGTGCTCGCCCTGGTCGTCCTCGGCGCGTTGGTCATGCTCGTGCCGTTCGCGTTCATGCTGCTCAACGCGTTCAAGTCGCCGGGTGACTACTCGTCGGGTGGCCCGCTGAGCTGGCCGACGGAGTTCTACACCAAGGGTCTGCGGACGTACTGGACCGAGGTGAACTTCCCGCTCAAGCTCTGGAACTCGACGCTCATCGCCGGTTCGGTGGCCGTGCTCGGCGTGGCCGTGTCGCTGCTCAACGCATACGCCCTGGGCATCGGCCGGGTCCGCGGCCGGCTCTGGATCGTCGGGTTGTTCCTGCTGGCCAACATGCTGCCGCAGGAGGCGTTGATCTACCCGCTGTACTACGCGGCCAAGGAGGTCGGGCTCTACAACACCCGACTCGCGGTGATCATCATCTTCACGGTGATCCAGAGCGCGTTCGGCACGTACCTGCTCGCCTCGGTGCTGGGGACGTTCCCCCGCTCGCTGCTGGAGGCGGCGGCACTGGACGGCGCCGGCAAGTGGACGGTGCTGTGGCGGGTGGTCTTCCCCAACCTGCGCCCCACCCTCTCGGTGCTGCTCATCTTCTTCTTCATCTGGACCTGGAACGAGTTCCTCATCCCGCTGGTCATGCTGATCGACAACCAGACGCAGACCATCCCGGTGGCGCTCGCGTCGCTGCAGGGTGACCGGCTGATGGACGCTCCGACCACGAACGCCGGCGCCCTGATCAGCCTGGTGCCGGCCATCCTCTTCTTCCTCATCTTCCAGCGCACCCTGGCGCGCGGCATCACGGCAGGAGCCGAGAAGTGAAGTTCACCGACGGGTACTGGCAACTGCGCCCCGGTGTCAACGTCCTACGCCCCGGCGTCGTGGAGTCGGTCGAGCCGGACGAACGCGGCTTCACCGTCTTCGCGCCGACCGGTCAGCTCACCGGACGCGGCGCCACCCTCAACCGGCCCCTGGTCACCGTCCGGTTCTTCTCCCCCGCCCCCGGCGTCGTCGGGGTGACCATCGCCCACCACACCGGTGGGCTGCCCCGCGAGCCGCACTTCGCGCTGAGCACCGACGAGACGCACCCGCTCGTCGTCGACGTCACCGGGCTCAGCGCGACGCTGACCACAGGTGAGCTGACCGCGCGGGTCGCGCTCGTCGACGGGTGGCGGGTCGAGTTCCTGCACGGCGACCGGCTGGTCACCGCCTCCACCGAGCGCAGCGTCGGTGTCGTCACCGACGCCCAGGGGCGCTCGCACGTGCACGAAAGGCTCGCCCTCGGCGTCGGCGAGACGGTGTACGGGTTGGGTGAGCGCTTCGGCCCGTTCGTGAAGAACGGGCAGACCGTCGACATCTGGAACGCCGACGGGGGCACCGCCAGCGAGCAGGCGTACAAGAACGTGCCGTTCTATCTCAGCAGCGCCGGCTACGGGGTGTTCGTGGACCACCCGGAGCACGTGTCGTTCGAGGTCGGCTCCGAGGTGGTCGCGCAGACCCAGTTCAGCGTCGAGGGGCAGGCGCTCACCTACTACGTCATCGACGGCCCCACCCCGAAGGACGTGCTGCGCCGCTACACCGCGCTCACCGGCCGTCCGGCCCGGATCCCCGCCTGGTCGTACGGGTTGTGGCTGTCCACCTCGTTCACCACCTCGTACGACGAGAAGACGGTGACCGAGTTCGTCGACGGGATGGCCGAGCGCGGGCTGCCGCTGTCGGTGTTCCACTTCGACTGCTTCTGGATGCGCCAGTTCCACTGGGTCGACTTCGTCTGGGACCCGGCGACCTTCGGAGATCCGGAGGGGATGCTGCGCCGGCTGCACGAGCGTGACCTGAAGGTGTGCGTCTGGATCAACCCGTACATCGCGCAGCGGTCGTACCTCTTCGAGGAGGGCCGCGAGGCCGGCTACCTGGTGCGTAACCCGGACGGTTCGGTGTGGCAGTGGGACAGGTGGCAGGCCGGCATGGCGCTTGTCGACTTCACCAACCCGGACGCCGTGCGCTGGTTCACCGGCAAGCTCAAGGCGCTGCTCGACATGGGCGTCGACTGCTTCAAGACCGACTTCGGCGAGCGCATCCCGACCGACGTGGTGTGGCACGACGGGTCGGACCCGCAGCGGATGCACAACTACTACTCCTACCTCTACAACAAGGCGGTCTTCGAGCTGCTGGAGACCGAGCGCGGCAAGGGCGAGGCGGTGTTGTTCGCCCGCTCGGCCACCACCGGCGGGCAGCAGTTCCCGGTGCACTGGGGTGGCGACTGCGAGTCGACGTTCGTCGCGATGGCCGAGTCGCTGCGTGGCGGTCTGTCTCTGGCCGCGTCCGGCTTCGGCTACTGGAGCCATGACATCGGCGGCTTCGAGGGCACCCCCGATCCGGCGGTCTTCAAGCGCTGGGTCGCCTTCGGGTTGCTCTCCTCGCATTCCCGGCTGCACGGCTCGGGGTCCTACCGGGTGCCGTGGGCGTTCGACGACGAGGCCGTCGACGTGCTGCGGCACTTCACCCGGCTCAAGCTCGGCCTGATGCCGTACCTGGCGGCCGCCGCACAGGAGGCGCACCGCGACGGTACGCCGGTGATGCGCCCGATGTTCCTGGAGTTCCCGGACGATCCGGCCACGGCGCACCTGGACCGGCAGTACATGCTCGGCCCGGACGTGCTCGTCGCACCGGTGTTCAGCGCCGACGGCACCGTCACCTACTACGTGCCCGCCGGCACCTGGACGCACCTGGTCAGCGGCGCGCAGGTCACCGGCCCGGCGTGGGTCACCGAGAAGCACGCGGTCGACAGCCTGCCGGTGTTGGCCCGGCCCGGCGCGGTCATCCCGTTCGGCTCCCGCACCGACCGACCGGACTACGAGTGGGCCGACGACGTACGGCTGCGGCTGTACGCACCGGCCGAGGGGCAGCGGACCCGGGTACGGGTACCGTCACCCGGGGACGGGCCGGGCGCCGAGTTCGACGTGCGCTACGAGGCGGCGACGGCCAGTGTCGAACTGGTCGCCGGCACCTCGACGGGCTACAGCTGCGAGATCCAGGGGACGGAACGATGACGCGACACCACTTTCCGGAGAGCTTCGTCTGGGGGTCGGCGACGGCGGCGTACCAGATCGAGGGCGCCGCCACGGAGGACGGCCGCGGACCGTCCATCTGGGACACCTACAGCCACACACCGGGTCGGACGTTGAACGGCGACACCGGCGACGTGGCCGCCGACCACTACCACAGGTGGGCCGACGACCTCGGTCACATCGCTGACCTCGGGCTCAGCGCGTACCGGTTCTCCGTCTCCTGGCCGCGGGTGCAGCCGGGCGGCTCGGGCCGCTTCAACCAGGCTGGCATCGACTTCTACGCGCGGCTGGTGGACGGTCTGCTGGAACGGGGCATCCGTCCGGTGGCCACCATGTACCACTGGGACCTGCCGCAGGAGTTGGAGGACGCCGGCGGCTGGGCGGCGCGGGAGACCGCGCTGCGCTTCCAGGAGTACGCGGCCGGCATCGTCGGTGCGCTGGGCGACCGGGTGCACACCTGGACGACGCTCAACGAGCCGTGGTGCTCGGCGTACCTGGGCTACGCCTCCGGCGTACACGCTCCGGGTCGCACGGAGCCGGCGGCGGCCCTGGCCGCGGTCCACCACCTCAACCTCGCGCACGGGCTGGCCGGTCGGGTGGTCCGGGAGCTGGCTCCCGCCGCCGAGCTGTCGGTGACGTTGAACCTGCACGTCATCCGGGCCGCGTCGGACTCGGAGGCGGACTCCGACGCGGCACGGCGGATCGACGCCCTGGCCAACCGCGCGTTCCTCGGCCCGATGCTGGACGGGGAATACCCGGCCGATCTGCTGGCCGACACCGCGTCCGTCACCGACTGGTCGTTCGTCCGCGCGGGTGACGAGAAGCTGATCGCGGTGCCGCTGGACGTGCTCGGGGTCAACTACTACTCCAGCACCCTGGTCCGGGCCTGGGACGGCGTGTCGGCCCGCTCCGACGCCGACGGGCACGGCACGTCGGCCTCGACGCCGTGGGTCGCCGCCGACACCGTCGACTTCCTTCCGCAGCCCGGCCCGTACACGGCGATGGGTTGGAACATCGACCCGCCGGCCCTGACCGAGTTGCTGCTGCGCCTGCACCGCGAATACCCCAGCCAGCCGATGATGATCACCGAGAACGGCGCGGCGTTCGACGACGTGGTGTCGGCCGACGGGCGGATCCACGACGACCGACGGATCGACTACCTGCGTCGGCACATCGGCGCGATGGCCGACGCCCGCGCGCAGGGCGCGGACGTGCGCGGTTACTTCGTCTGGTCGCTGCTGGACAACTTCGAGTGGGGCTACGGCTACGACCGTCGCTTCGGGATCATCCGGGTCGACTACGACACCCAGGTCCGCACCTGGAAGGACAGCGCCCACTGGTACCAGCGGCTCGCCGCCACCGGCAAGCTGGACTCGGCACAGGACTGAGGTAGCACGCCACGCCCGGTCCGATCCGGCGGCCATGTCCTGACGAGCGTGATGCCTGTGAGTCATCTCGATGACTCACAGGCATCACCCATTCCGCAAGGCGCGAGGCGACGCCTTCTGGAGCCGCGCTGACATTCGTCCAAGACGAACGACCGGCGGCCCGTGCATCGTCGTTCTCATGACTGAGTACGACGTTGCGCGGTCGCAGGGCATGCACGTGGTCCACGACGGTCCGCGGGAGGCGCCGCCGTTGTTGCTGATCCACGGGTCCGGGATGTCGGGCGCCTCCTGGAACCCGGTGGTACCGGCGCTCGCCGACCAGCACCACGTCGTCCGGGTGGACCTCCCGGGCTGCGGGCGGTCGCCGGCCTCGCCGTCGTACGAGGTGACCGCCCAGGTCGACCGGGTGGCGGCGGTGCTCGACAACCTCGGCGTCCGGCCAGTCATCGCAGTCGGGCACTCCAGTGGCGGCTACCTCGCCACCGCGCTCGCCGAACGACGTCCGGACCTGGTGGCGTCGCTCGCTCTGGTCAGCACCGGCCCGAGTCCCGACGCTCTGCTTCCACAGCCGGCCGTTCTCCGTGCCCTGCTAGCTCCGCCGCTCGGTCCGCTGCTCTGGGCGCGACGATCGGATGCCATGATCCGCAGGGGGATCAGCGCCACCTGCGCGCGTCCGGTCGACGTTCCGGACGATCTGGTCAGCGACGTCCGACGCATCACCTACGGCGGGCTGCGATCGGTGCTGCGCGCCTACGACGCCTACATTGAGGAGCGGAGTGTGCCCGAGCGGCTCGCCGCTCTCGATGTCCCGGTGCTTGTGCTCTTCGGCGGCGGCGACCGCCGCTGGGATCCGTCGTCGGCGCACCGGTACGACGCGGTGCCGAGGGCGCGGGTCGAGGTGCTGCCCAACGTCGGACACGTACCCATGCTGGAAGCCCCCGAGGCGACCAGCAGGCTGCTGCTGGGCTTCACGGCAACGGTCACGGACACCCCGCCGGCGACCCCGCCGGCCTAGACTCGACAGATGGGGACGCCGCCGCTCGACTGGTCGTCGGTGGACGTGGTGGTCCCGGGTCCGGCGGCCCGGCTGCCGGGGATCCGGATGGCCGGCTTCCGGCACCAGGGCTGCGCACCCGTGGACATCGCGCTGGTCGCGCACCCGTCGATCACCCTGCTCATCGACCTCGACGAGGATACGGGCCTGACCTACACCGTGAACGGCCGGCACGGCAGCGGCAGTGCGGTCGTCGGCCTGCTCCCCGGTGACCTCCGGGCGACGGGCCGAGGGTTCGGCGAGTGCCTCCAGATCCGGCTGGAGCCGATCCCCGCGGCCGCCGTGCTCGGCACGTCGGCGGGGATCTGCGGAGCGGTGGTCTCCCTCGACGACGTCTGGGGCCGCGCCGCCGAGCGGGTGGAGGCGAGGCTGCGCGCCACCGCGTCGTGGGACGAACGGTTCGCCATCGCCGCAGAGCTCCTCGGCCGGCGGTTGGACACCCGTCGACCGACCGATCCGGAGGTCGTCCACGCCTGGCGGCGGACCCGCACCAGCCGAGGCCGGATACGAGTCGACAGCCTGGCCGCCGAGCTCGGCTGGAGCCGCAAGCGCCTGCTGTCCCGCTTTCGGTCGCAGCTGGGCATCACACCCAAACGCGCCGCCCGCCTGGTGCGGTTCGACCATGCCGCCCACCTTCTCGCCGCGGGCCATTCCGCCGCCACAGTTGCCACCGACAGCGGCTACGTCGACCAGTCACATCTGCACCGCGACGTGCGGGAGTTCGCCGCGCAGACGCCCACGGCGCTGGCCGCGGCGCCATGGCTCGCGATCGACGACGTGGCGTGGCCCGCCCCCTCATCCGCCTAGGCACCGTCGCGCCCAGTGGTACCAGCGGCTCACCGGCACCGTGTCACTTTCCGTGGGTACGGCGTCATGGTGTCACGATGGCTCCGCCGGCAGACTCAGGGCATGGTTGAGCGCGTCACCGTCGTCGCCTTCGCGGGCATGCAGTCCCTCGACGTCAACGGGCCGTGGGAGGTTCTGGCGGGGGTGAACCAGTACCGGGCGGCACGCGGCGAGCGCCCCGCGTACGACCTGCGGCTGGCGGGCGCGGAGGCCGAGGTGATGTCCGAGAGCGGCCTCGTCCTGGTGGCCGACGCGCTCGGAGAGCCGGTCCGGGCCGGCACGCTCGTGGTGCCCGGCGGCCGGGCGGCAGCCCAGGATGGGCATGCCGACCTCGTCGCCTGGTTGCGCGAGTGCCGCCCCACCCGACTGTTGTCGATCTGTTCCGGGGCGTTCCTGTGCGCGCGGGCCGGGTTGCTCAGCGGTCGTAGGGTGGCCACCCACTGGTCCCTGTCGAGGGACCTCGGTCGGCGATTCACCGACCTCGCCGTCGACCACGACGCCCTCTACGTGCACGACGGCCCGGTCTGGACGTCGGGCGGTGTCACGTCAGGAATCGATCTGGCACTGGCCGTCGTGGCGGCCGACCACGGAGCACGAGTCGCCCAGGAGATCGCCCGCTGGCTCGTGATGTACCTACACCGGCCCGGCCAACAGGCGCAGTTCTCCGGCCCGGTGTGGTTGGAACGTGCCACGGAGAGACGAGTGGCTGCCGTTCAGCGTGCCCTCGACGCCGATCCGGCCGCGAAACACCGCGTCGACGACCTTGCCGCGCAGCTCGCCCTGTCGCCCCGGCACTTCCAACGTCTCTTCGTCCGTGAGACGGGGCTCACCGTCGGGCGCTATCTCAGCGAGCTTCGCCTGGAGGCCGCCAAACGCCTTCTGGTGCAGTCCGACCTCGCCCTCGATGTGGTGGCGGCCAGGTCGGGGCTCGGGTCCGCCGAGTCGCTCCGACGAGTCTTCGGCGAACGGCTCGGCACGACCCCGGGTGCCTTTCGCGCACGCTTCTCGATGCTCTGACCGCGTTCGGCGGTCCAGCACTGTCAACCGAAGGGACCTCCGGTGATGAACGTCGTCATACCTCTGTACGAGCGTTTCACCGCGCTGGACGTCATCGGCGTCTACCAGCCACTGGCTCTCACCCCGGGCATCCACGTGGTCCTGGTCGCCGAACGCCACGGTCCCGTTAGGGACGACTGCGGGATGGTCTCCCTGGTGGCCGAGATCGCGCTCGAAGACGTGGAAGCGGCTGACGTTCTCGTCGTCCCGGGAGGACCAGGGACCGTTCAGGCTCTCACTGGGCCGCTGCCGGGCTGGATCAGACGCATCCACGAGACGACAAAGCTCACGACCTCCGTGTGCTCCGGGTCGATCCTGCTGGGAGCCGCCGGGCTGCTTCGGGGTCGACGGGGCACCAGCCACTACCGCACCGTCCAGGAGTTGGTCCACTTCGGCGCCGAGCCGACGGACCAGCGAGTCGTCGAAGAACCGGACGCCCGCATCATCACGGCGGCCGGTGTGTCGAGCGGCATCGACATGGGACTGAGACTTGTCGAACTCCTCACCGACCGGACGACCGCAGAGGCCGTCCAACTCTGGATGGAGTACGACCCACAACCGCCGTTCGACAGCGGCCACCCGTCCCGCGCGACCCCCGAGGTGCTCGCCCGAGCGACCGCGTACGAGAGCGCGGCCAGAATGCCCAGGTGACCTGTCGGAGCGCGTGGGCGGCCGGCGCGGCGGGCGATCGGCTCACCTGCTGGCGCGGCGGGCACGGAGCCCGCCCCACAGGAGCAGCACGCAGCAGCCGATCAGCACCGGCTCCAGGGTGAAGGCGGTGACCAGCCCGTACCGGTCCGCCAGGCCGCCGAGCAGGAAGGGGGACACGCCCGCGACCACGCCGAGGATCAGTTGCGAGCGGGCATTGGCCCGGTCCTCCTGTCCGCCGGCCGCGCCGAGGGTGAGCGAGAGCCCGAGCGGATAGAGGTTGGCGATGCCCACTCCGGACAGGAACAGCCCGAGGACGGCGAGGACCGGCTGGTCGGTCAGCCAGAACAGCACGAAGCTGGGGCCGGTGACCGCCAGCGATGCGTACAGCAGCGCCACCGCGCGACCGGGGCGGCGGGTGAGCCGCGCGCCGAGCAGGCGTCCGATCAGGATGCCGAGGTAGTTGCTGCTCAGCGCGGTGCTGGCCGCGGCGGCGGACATGCCGGCCTGGATGAGCAACTGGGGACCGAAGTACACCAGGCAGAACTCGATCGCCGAACTGACAGCGGTCAGCATGGCGAACAGCCAGCAGGCCAGCGGCAGGCCCCCGGCCTTCTTCGCGGTGGTGGGTCGCGGCGCCGCCGGTAGCGGCTGGCGGCGGTGGCGCAGGTACAGCAGCACGAGGACGACGGCCGGCAACACGAATGTGGCGCGCCAGCCCACCGCGCTGGCCGCCAGCGCGCCGAGGACCAGCGGGGCGAACACCGCGGACGCGCCAGCGCCCACGTTGGCCTCGGTCAACGCCCGGTCGCGCCGGTCGCCGTGCCGGTCGGACAGCACCGCCTGGACGACGGTGAGCATCGTGGTCCCGGCCAGACCGAACACGACGGCTCCGAGCAGGGTGGCCGCCGTGCTGTCGCCCAGGGTGAACAGGCCGGCGCCGACCGCGGTGGCGACGGCCGAGCACCACAGCAGCGCACCCCGGGCCAGGCGGCGAGCCGCCCACACGAACCCGACCGCGGACAGCGCCGCGCCCCCCGCCCACAACAGTTCGTAGACGCCCAGCAGCGTGTAGGAGAAACCCAACTCCGCCCGCAGGAGGGTCAGCGCCGGCCCGAAGGCGTACAGCCAGAACGTCCAGCAGGCCAGGACGGCGTACGAAAGCCTGGTCGGCGCGTCCCGGACGAAGGTCTCGATCTCGGTCTGCCGTCGTGACGTGGGCGGCCGCTGCCGCGTTGTGTATCGATACACAGATAGAGTCTGTGCCATGAACCGCCCCGCGGACAACCCCAAGCGGCCGACTCTGCATCAGGTGGCCGCCGCCGCCGGCGTCTCGCCGATGACGGTTTCCTACGCGTACTCCCAGCCCGGGAGGGTCTCCGCCGAGGCCGCGGCGAAGGTGCGTGCGGCGGCGCGGGAGCTGGGCTATCCCGGGCCGCACCCGGCCGCCCGCTCGCTGCGACGCGGCCGCGCGGGCACGCTCGGCGTCGTACTCGGTGAGAGGTTGAGCTACGCCTTCGACGACCCGCAGGCGGCGCGCTTCCTCGCCGGGGTCTCCGACGTGTGCGCGGCGGAGGGCGTCGGACTCACCCTGATACCGATCACCGGCGCACCGTCGGACGCCCAGCGCGTCGCGCAGGCGGCCGTGGACGGGTTCGTCGTCTGGACCACCAGCGACGACGATCCGGTCCTGGACGCCGTGGCCGACACCGGCCTGTCCGCGGTGGTCCACGCCGGCCCGCACCGCCGGGACCTGCCGGTGATCGGCATCGACGACCGGGCTGCCGCCGCCGCGGTCGGACGGGTGGCGTTCGCCGAGGCGCGACGCCCGCTCGTGCTCGGTTTTCCGCTCGACCGGAGTCGCGCCCGCCGACTGCTCACCGGCGACCAGGAGCCCGAGGTGAGGTTCCCGGTGACCCGGCACCGGTGGGAGGGTTTCCGGGACGCCTGGACACACGCGGGTCAGCGGGCCGCGGATATGCGGCTGGCAGTCTGCCCGGTCAACCACGTCGCCGAGGGCGAGACCTTCGCCGCCGAACTGCTCGGGGGCACCGACCCGCCGGACGCCATCGCCGCGATGAGCGACGAACTCGCCCTGGGTGCCCTGCGCGCCGTGGCGAGCGCCGGCCTGCGCGTTCCCGACAACGTCGCGGTGACGGGCTGGGACGACGCGGACGCGGCCGCGCCCGCCGGCCTGACCACCCTGGCGCAGTCGCTGCGCGAGCAGGGCGCGCACTGCGCCCGTGCGGCGCTCGGAGGCCCCACCACGGCATCAGCACGCCACGATTGGCACGTGGTGGTGCGCGCGAGCACCCGTCGCCAGTCGTGATCCGGGCCGTGCCCGGGCAGCGGTGGTGAGAGGGTCTGGCCGATCGGCTCGGCCCGGAGTCACCGGAGAGGGCTGACCACGCGATCACGGCCTGGGCAGGTCGGCGCAGAGCTTCCTCGGGAAGGCCGGCGCGGTGGTGTGGACGCGTCCGCAGCCGACCTCCGTCGAGCTGGCGATCCTCTCCCAGCCGCCGGGGCCGGCCCACCGCAGGAAGTAGCGGCGCACGTTTACCGACGCGTCGCAGCCGGGCCGCGCCTCGACGCCGCACGGCACCGGATCGAACGGCACCGTCATGACCAACCAGCTGCCGTCGCAGCCCTCGACCGATCCGACCGAGTGCCGGGACACGTCCATGCCGCGGACCACGACATCGACCCACTTGTGGTCGCAGTGGTCCTTCGGCATCGGACCACAGCCGAACGTCGGGTCGCAGCGGTGGTACTGCGCGCCGTCGAGTTTCCACGGCTCCTGGTTGAGCACGACGGTCCGGCCGGCGATCGGCCCCGGCACCGTCAGCGTCGTCTCGCCCGGTGTGTGGGTGGGGCAGGCCCCGACCACCGCGGACAGGCGCGAATCCTGCACCACGTTGGCGTGGATGAGGTTGTTCTCCTCGACGAGGTACTCGATTCGCGGATTCCGGGAGCAACCGTCCGCGTCAGCCAACAGCGCCACGGTCAGCACGAGCGAGCGCGGGTCCGTGCTGGCCCGGACGGCCGTGACATCAGCCTGGTAGGTGCTCCAGTCGGTGCCCACGGGAGGGCCATCCCGCACTGGGGTTTCGCCCGGCCTGGCGCAGCCGACGAGCGCGGCCAGGCACAGCAGGGCGGTGGCGAGTCGACGCATGGCAACGAGTATCGCCGCTGGGCGACCCGGCACATCCGTACGGATACTCAGTCCACCTCAGACCCCGACGCGCTGGGGCGGAACGGTCAGGCCGTAGAGCGCCATCATCTCGGGGGTGTCGACCCGGCTGCCGTCCGCGACCGCGTCGCAGGCGATGTCGACGATCTGGTCCTTGTGCGCCAGCAGGTACGGTCGGGCACCCACGTCCGCGCTGGCGAGGGTCGCGATGCCGGGCCAGTGCCGGCGACCGAAGAGCATCGGGTAACCGCGCAGGCCGTCGTAGGTGGCGCAGACCAGCACGTCCGGGTACGGCAGCGCGGCAACCCGTCGGACCGCGACGGCGGTCAGGCCCGGCATGTCGACCGGGACCACCACCACCGCCTCGATCCCCTCGTCACCGATGGCGGCCAAACCGGCCCGGATGGACGAGCCGACCCCGGTGCCCCACGCCTTGTTGATCACGACGGTGGCCCGGCCCAGGTCGGCGGTTTCCCGGACCTGCTCGGCGGCGGCACCCAGCACGACCACGATCTGCTCGCAGCCCGCCTCGGTCATCGTGTCGATCATCTGATTGACCAGCGGCTTCTCGCCGTGGTGCAGCAGCGCCTCGGGACCACCGATACGTCGTCCCCCGCCCGCGGCGATGATCATTCCTGCGATCCCGTTCAGCTGCGCCCCCTCAAGCATGGGAGCGACCGTGACCGATCCGCCCCCTCCTACGGACACTGCAACGAGGACGGCGGGCCGAGAGTAGCGGGGCGAAAAGGAGAAATAGCACAACCGTTACACGCCCGGCATCTCTGCCAACAGCCCCGACGTGGTCCGCCGCGACGGCGAAGCCGAGCGTCGAGCGGCGGTCAAGCCACCTCGGGAGACCGCGGGACCGTCGACCCGCCCCACCGCCGGGCACCCGGGCGGACATCCGCCGGCCCGCGCCCCCGCGGTCGGTCAGGTCGCGTCGGCGTAACAGTCCACGATGGACAGATCAAGCGGAAAGCGGACCGGCGTCGCACCGAAGAGCAGTGCGGAGGCCTGCTCGCCACACCGGTTGACGGCCTCGGCGACCGCATCCGCCTGCGCGGCGGGCGCATGCACGACCACCTCGTCGTGCTGGAAGAAGACCAGCTCCGCGTCGGTGCCGACCAACTCGGTACGCAACGTGGCCAGCAGGGTGGAAGCCCACTCGGCAGCGGTCGCCTGGATGACGAAGTTGCGCGTGAAACGGCCCCGGGATCGCGCGGCCCGCGCCCGGGGACCCTGCGGATCGGCCGCCGCGTCCGGGTCGGAGGGCAGGTCGTCGGGGTCACCGAACCCCACCGCACCGGGCGGACACGTCCGCCCCAGCCAGGACCGCACCAGACCACCCGCCTCACCGGTACGCGCCGCCGCCTCCACGAAGGCGAACGCCGTCGGGTAGCTGCGCTTCAGCACCGCCAACGCGGGCACCGCCGCACCGCCGGTCTGCCCGTACATGGCGCCGAGCAGGGCCACCTTGGCCTTGGCCCGGTCGCCGCCGAACGAGTCGCGCGCCAGCGCGGCATAGAGGTCACCGGCCCCACCCGCCGCCGCCAGCCGCGCGTCGCCGGACACCGCCGCCAGCACCCGCGGCTCCAACTGACCGGCGTCGGCGACCACCAACCGCCAGCCCGGATCGGCCACCACCGCCCGACGGATCACCTTGGGGATCTGCAACGCGCCACCACCCCGGGTCGCCCACCGGCCGGAGACGACACCGGCCGGCACGTACTCCGGTTGGAACCGGCCGCCCCGCACCCACTGATCGAGCCAGGCCCAGCCGTGCGCCGTCCAGATCCGGTAGAGCTCCTTGTATTCCAGGACCAGCGGCACCGCCGGATGGTCAACCCCGCGCAGCACCCAGGCCCGGGTGTTGGGCAGCTCCACCCCGACGCGGGCGAACGCCTTCAGCAGCTCCGTCGGGGAGTCGGTGTGCAGGCCGCGTACGCCGAGCGCGTCGGCGATCCGGGCGGCCAGCTCGGCGAGTCGGCGTGGCGGACCACCGACCGGGGACGCCTCGCCGAGCAACTCGTGCAGGATCTCGTTGTGCACGTCGGCGCGCCAGGGCAGCCCGGCGGCACCCATCTCCGCCGCGATCAGCGCGCCTGCCGACTCGGCGGCCACCAGCAACCGGAACCGGCCCGGGTGCTCGGTCGCGGCGGTGCGGGCGAGCTGGTCGGCGTACACCCGGATCAGCGCGTCGATGCCCGGCCCCGAAGGGCCGGGCAGTGTGTCGAAGAGCGCGCCCTGGCCGTGCCCGGGGGGCGCGGCGGCGCGCGGCGGTGGGTCGGGTGGCACCGACGCGCCGGTCAGCCGGGCCCAGGCCGCCGCGAGCGAGCGCGGCTCACCCCAGCGGCCGGCCTGCCCGAGCAGCAACGCCTCGGTCAGCTCCACGTCGTGACACCTGTCGACCCGGACGCCGGCACGCAGCAGCGGCGGGTAGACGGAGGTGGCGGTGGACCAGACCCAACGCGGATGCTCGGCGGCCTCGCGGGCGGCGACCGCGGCGACCAGGTCGACGACGACCTCGGGCGGGCCGGCGGGCTGACCGCCGGCACCCAGCGGGCACAGCACTCCCCCACCTCGCTCGTCAGACACCACCGCCACCAGCACGAACGTGATTCTGCCTCTCCCTTGCGACAAAACCGGAGGCGCACCTCACCGGTGTCGGGCCGGTCGGGCGTCGGAGGCGCTCGGTAGCGTGGTCGAGTGCCCCCGCAGATCCCCCATTCCGATCCTGGCACCCCCGACACCCGGGGACCGATGCGATACCTGTGGTGGCTGGTCCGGTGCCAACCCTGGCGGGTGCTGCGCGGCAGCCTGATCGGCACGGCCTGGATGGTCGGGCTCTCCGCCCGGCCCTACCTGATCTACCGCGCCGTCGACGACGGGCTGCGCCCGGGAGACACGCACGCCCTGGTGTTCTGGGTCGCGGCGATCGTCGTCGCGGGGGTGGCCCTGTCCTACCTCGGCATCATGCGGCACCGCACGATGACCTTCATCCGGGAGGACGCCAAGGCGCGCTCGGCAGAGGTGCTGCTGCGTCACCTGTCCCGGATCGGCGCGGTGCTGCCGCGCCGGTTCGGCGCGGGCGAGGTGTCCACCGTCGGCGGCTCCGACATCGACTGGACGGCGCAGGTGCTGACGCTGACCGGGCCGGGCGTCGGCGCGGTCGTCGCGTACGGCATCATCGCCGTGGTCCTCTGGTCGATCTCCCCGCTGCTGGCGCTCTGCGTGCTGCTGGGCGTGCCGGCGGTCGGTCTGGTCGTCGGGCCGCTGCTGCGCCGCCTGGAACGGGCCGAGTCGGTCTACCGCCGGCAGCAGGGTGCGCTCACCGCCCGCTCCGGGGACATCGTGGCGGGGCTGCGGGTGCTCGCCGGCGTGGGTGGCCGGGACCTGTTCGCCAGGCGGTACGCGGTCAGGTCCCAGGACCTGCGCGCCGAGGGCTACCGCGTCGGCGCGGTGAACAGCTGGATCGACGCGGCGACCGTCGCCATTCCCGGGTTGTTCCTTGCCGCGGTGGTGTGGCTGACCGCGCGGATGGCGGTGACGGGTGCCGTCACGATCGGCGAGCTGGTCGCCGTCTACGGCTACGTGGCGACCCTGATCGTGCCGGTCTGGTTCCTGCTGGAGGGCAGCCACGAGCTGATCCGGGGACGGGTCGCCGCCCGACGGATCGCCGACCTGCTCACCGTGACCCCGGACGACATCGGCGGCCCGGGTCGTCGGTGGTCGGGCTCGGTGCCCGACGCACGCCGGCCGGGTGCCCTGGCCGCACCGGTCGGCCCCGCCGACCTGCACGACCCGGAGACCGGCCTGACCGTGCCCGCCGGCCGGCTGACCGGGGTGGCCGCCGACGACCCGGCGGCGGCCGTGGCGCTGGCCGACCGGCTCGGCCGGTACGCCGTCAGCGACACCACCTGGGGTGACGTGCCGTTGGCCGGGGTCGCCCTGGACGAGGTCCGCTCCCGGATCCTGGTCGCCGACCACGACTCGTACCTGTTCGCCGGTGCACTGCGGGACGTGCTGTGCCGTGGGGGCGACGATAACCGGATCCGGGCGGCCCTGCGGATTGCCTCGGCGGACGACATCGTCGACGCCCTGCCCGGCGGGCTGGACACCCCGCTGGACGCCCGGGCCCGGACCCTCTCCGGCGGTCAGCGCCAACGGGTCCGCCTGGCCCGGGCGCTCCTCGCCGAAGCGGAGGTGCTGATCCTCGTCGACCCGACGTCGGCGGTGGACGCGCACACCGAGGCGCGGATCGCCGAGCGGCTGCGGACCGCCCGGGCCGGGCGGACGACGGTGGTGATCGCCACCTCGCCGCTGCTGCTCGGCCGGGCCGACCTGGTCGCGTTCCTGAGCGCCGGCCGGATCGCCGCCGCCGGCAGCCACGCCGATTTGCTCGACTCCGACGCCGACTACCGGCGTCTGGTGTCCCGGGGCAGCGCGGATCTCGACAGGCCAACCGACACCGAGGAGGTCTACCGGTGAGCCGGCTGCCGGTGGCCGACCGGAGCACCGTTCGTCGTGCCCTGCGCGAGATGATCAGCCGGCATCGCCGCGCGGTAGGTGTCGTGCTGGCGCTGCACGCCGCTGCCGCGGTCGCCGGGCTCGCCCCGCCGTGGCTGCTGGGCACCATCGTCGACCGGGTCACCGCGGGCGCCGGAGTGGCGACAGTGGACCGGCTGGCGCTTGCCATCGCCGGCTGCGTCCTGGTCAGCGCGCTGCTGTCCCGCTACGCCCAGTACGCCGGCCACCGCTTCGGTGAACGGGCCGTCGCCGAGTTGCGGGAGGAGTTCGTCTCCCGGACCCTCGGCCTGCCGGTCTCGGTCGTCGAGCGCGCCGGCTCGGGCGACCTGGCCACCCGCAGCTCGGTCGACGTGTCGACGGTCGGGACCACGGTGCGGAACGTGGTGCCCACGATCGTCATCTCCTCGGTGCAGTTGACCCTGCTGTTCGGGGCGATCTTCCTGTTGCATCCGCTGCTCGGCCTGGCGGCACTGGCCGGGCTCCCGTCGATCGTGGCGGCCACCCGCTGGTACCTGCGCCGGGCCAGTCCCGCCTACCTCACCGAGGGCGCGGCGGCGGCGGAGTTGACCGAGACGCTGACCACCACCGCCGCGGGCGCCCGCACGGTGGAGGCGCTGCGGCTGACCGACGACCGGATCCGGCACGGCACCGACCGGATCACCCGGTTGTGGCAGGCCCGACGGGCGACCCTGAGGCTGCGTACGGTGTTCTTCTCCGTCGTCGAGGCCAGCTATCCGCTGCCGATCGCCCTGGTCCTGCTCGTCGGCGGCTACCTGCTCTCCCGGGACCAGGTCACCCTCGGCGCGGTGGTCGCCGCCGCGCTCTACCTGCAACAGGCGATCGACCCGATGGACCGGCTGTTGCAGTGGACCGAGCAGGCGCAGCGTGGTTTCGCGTCGTACGCCCGGGTGCTCGGCGTCGGCCTGGTCCCGCCGGAGCCACCCGGTCGGGCGGCCACGTCCCGGGGCGAACGGGTCGTCGTCCGGGGGGCGCGGTTCTCCTACTCCGGCGGCCCGGACGTGCTGCACGGCATCGACCTGGAGGTGCAGCCGGGTGAGCGGCTGGCCGTCGTCGGTCCGTCGGGCGCTGGCAAGTCCACCCTGGCCCGACTGCTGGCCGGGATCGACGCGCCCCGCGACGGCGTGGTCAGCATCGGTGGTTGCCCGGTTACCGACCTCGACCCCGCCGAACGTCGACGCCGCATCGCCCTGGTCACCCAGGAGCACCACGTGTTCATCGGCTCGGTGCGCGACAACCTCGCCTTCGCCGGGCCGGACGCGTCGGACGAGCAGATGCGCGCCGCGCTTGGCACAGTCGGCGCGGACTGGTGTGCCGAGCTGCCCGACGGGCTGGACACCCAGCTCGGCGACGGTGCCCGGCAGCTCGGCGCGGCCGAGGCACAGCAGCTCGCGCTGGCCCGGCTGGTGCTCGCCGACCCGCACACGCTGATCCTCGACGAGGCGACCGCCGCGCTCGACCCGAGCACCGCCCGCCGCACCGAACGGGCGCTGGCCGCCGTGCTGGTCGGGCGGACCGTCATCGCGATCGCGCACCGGCTCAACACCGCGCACGACGCCGACCGGGTCGCCGTGCTTGCCGACGGCCGGATCACCGAGATCGGCAGCCACGAGGACCTCGTGGCTGCCGACGGGGCGTACGCGGCCCTCTGGCACTCCTGGCACAGTCCGGCCGACGAGCGCCCGAGGTGACCGGTTACTTGACGGCGCCTGCCGTGAGGCCGGCCTGGATCTGGCGTTGGAAGACCCCGTACACGATGATCATCGGAAGGATGGCGATGGTCAGCGCGGCGAACAGCCCGGACCAGTCCGCCTCGTAGCCGGCGTTCACCGAGATGTCGGCGATGCCCTGGGTGAGCACCCACTTGTCCTTGGCGTTGGAGAGCAGCACCAGCGGAAGCTGGTACTGCGCCCACTGGCCGATAATGTTGAAGATCGCCACACTGATCAGGCCCGGCTTCGCCATCGGCATCATCACCTGGAAGAACAGCCGGGTGTGTGAACAGCCGTCGATCATCCCGGCCTCGGCCACCGACGACGGCAGCGTCTTGAAGAACGCGGCCAGGAAGAACACGGTGAACGGCAACGAATAGGCCGTATAGACCAGCACCACGCCGGTGTGGGTGTCCAGCAGGCCCAGGTTCTTCACCACGAAGAAGAGCGGCACCAGGGCCAGGAAGACCGGGAAGGCCAGCCCCGAGACGAACAGGTAGTAGATCGCCCGGTTGCCCCAGAACTTGTACCGGGCCAGCACGTACGCGGCCATCGAGCCGAGCAGCATGGTGAGGAACGTGCTGCACGAGACCACGATGACGCTGTTCAGGAAGTACCGGCCGACGTTCGCCTTGGTCCAGGCCCGCCCGAAGTTCTCCCAGCGCAGCTCGGCCGGGAGCGTCCACGGGCTGCTGAAGATCTCGCTGGTGTTCTTGAACGCGGCCAGGAAGGTCCACAGGATCGGGACAATCACGATCACCGCCCACACGGCGAGCGCGACGTGCCCCAGCTTGGCGAAGAGCCGTGCCTCCCCGCGGGGACCCTTTTGTCCTGGCCCAGCGGTGGCGGAGGGGTCACCGGTCTTCGGCGGTAGCGCCGCCGGCGTCGGCGGCAGCGTCGACTGCGGATTCATCAGTACTCCACGCTTTCCCGCTTGGTGAGCCGCAGCGTCAGCGCCGCGAACGTGAGGGTGAGGAAGAACAGCGCCACACCCATCGCCGAGGCGTAGCCGTACTTCGAGTAGACGAATGCGTTGCGGTAGATCTCCACGGCCAGCACGGTGGTGGCGCCGTCCGGGCCACCACCGTCCACCGAGAGCACCGCGACGATGGCGAAGCAGTCGAACGCCGCGATGCCCAGGTAGACCCAGGCCACCTGGAGCGTGTCCCAGAGCAGCGGCAGGGTGACCCGGAAGAACAGGGCCACCTTGCTCGCCCCGTCCATCTCGGCGGCCTCGTAGATCTCGCCCGGGATGGAGGCCATCCCCGCCGAGAAGAGCACCACGTAGAAGCCGACGGCCTGCCAGACCAGCACCCCGATGATCGACCAGAGCGCCAGGTTCGGCTGGATGAGGAAGAGGATCGGCTCCAGGCCGATCTTCATCAGCACACCGTTGATCAGGCCGGACTCGTTCGGCCGGTAGACCATCTGGAACAGCACCGCGATGATGGCCACCGCCAGGACCTGGGGGAAGAAGAACACCACCCGGTAGAACTTCGCCCCCCAGACCCCCTGGCGTTGACCGCCGCTGCTCTTGCCGCCCACGTTGAGCAGGAAGGAGAAGAACAGCGCGATGGCAATGGTGATCAGCGGCAGGGCAAGCAGCAGTACGCCGTGGTGCTGGACCGCCTTCCAGAAGGCCCCGTCGTCGAGCAGCCTCCGGTAGTTGTCGAAGCCCACCCACTGCGGGGCGGACAGGCCCCGCCAGTTGGTCATCGAGATCTGGAACGCCTGCGCGTACGGCCAGATCACGAATGTCACGTACAGCGCGACCGGGGCGAACAGAAACCCGATCACGAATGGATACTTGCCGTGCCGCATGACCCTAGCTCCGATCGATCAGCGCTTGAACTTGGCGACGGAGCTGTCCTTCTTGATCGCGTCGGCGCGCTTCTGGATCCGCTCCACGAAGGCGTCCGCGTTGATCCGGCCGAACATCAGCTCGTTGGTGGCGCTGCGCGCCTCCGTGTCGAGCTCCTTGTACCAGCCGTCGAAGTACAGGTTGAACACGTCCTGGCCGGCCGCCTTGAGCGCGGCCTGCGAGCTGGCCACACCGGGCGGGAAGGCGAAGCCCTCCGAACCGGCGGTGACCACGGTCGGGGCCTTGACCGTCTCGGTGAAGCCCTTTGCGCCCTCCTTGGACAGCATCTGGCGCATGTACTCCAACCCGCCCTTGGGGTTCTTGCTCTTCGCCGAGACGAAGTAGCCCTCGCCCGCGGTGGCCCGCAGCGCGGTGGCCGGCAGCTTGTCCGACGCGGTGAGGCTCGGCACCGGCATGAGCTGGTAGTCGAAGCCGGCCGGGGTGTCCTGCTTCTGCTCGCCCTCCAGCCAGTCACCGCTGGGGTACAGGGCGACCTTGTACTGGTTCTGCCGCAGCTGCACGTCGGTGTGCTTGAGACCCTCGAAGCTCTTGTCGCTGAACTTCGCCCCGACCTCGGCCCACGCCGTGGCGGCCTGCTTGATCGCGTCCTGCTTCCAGGCGCCATCCTCCAGGTTGTCGATGTTCTTCAGCACGTCCGTGCCGCCGATCTTGGCGGCCTGGGTGAGGATCACGTTCCACTGGTAGTAGGCCGCGTTCGCGCCCGCGTAGCCGTACGGCGTGATGCCCTTGGCCTTGATGGCGGTGAGCAGCTTGATGAAGTCTTCCCAGGTCTTCGCCGGCGCCCAGCCGTTGTCCTTGAACAGCTTGGCCGAGTACCAGATGCCGAAGACGGTGGAGACGTAGTACAGCACGTACGGCTTGCCGTTGAACGAGCCCGCCTCGACGGTGCCCGGCACCACGGTGTCGCGCACCTTCTTGGCCGGGTCGTCGACCGACGGGGCGTCCCACAGCTCGGTGAGGTCCTGGAGCTGACCGTCGGCGACCAGCGAACCGAAGTCGATCAGCTTCTCGCCCGAGTTGTTCACGAACTCCGGCGGGTTGCCGGACGCGAACCGCGGCTGGAGCACCGTGGAGACGGCCTGGGTGGACTGGTGCTTGACCTCCGCCTTGGGGAAGGCCTTCTTGTACAGCGGCTCGTGCACGTCGGTGGCGTACTTCTCGCCGTAGCCGCCGTTGAAGATGACCACCTCGATGGCGGCGTCCTCCTTGACGCCCAGCGGGTTCTTCTCGCTCTTGGTGCCACCGGCGACCTGCTCGTTCTCCTTGTCGCCGCCGCTCGTCGCGCAGGCGCTGAGCAGGCCGATGGCCGGAGTGGCGAGCATGCCCACGGCGGCGGCGCGACGCAGCACCGTGCGACGGTCTAGCGCGGCCGGGTGTTCGGGGGTAATCGACATCGTCGTCTCTCCTTGTGGAATTCGGGTCAGGCGGTACGCCGGAGACGCCCGGCGTAGCGCGACTCGAGGGCGATGTTGTGCTCGTCCCCTCCGGGGACGTTGGCGGAGAGGTAGATAGGGGGCACCTCTCCGGCCTGGTGGAACCGTCGTACGACCTCCGCGGTCAGCAGCTGCGCCAGCAGCGCCGTGGTGACCGAGGAGACCGCACAGACCGCGCCGCCGCCCTCGAGCGGCAGCAGTGCATCGCCGTACGGCGCGCCGTTGTCCAGCACGACGTCGGCGAGGTCGGCGAGCCGCTGACCGGACGGATGCCGTGGAGCGACCCGTGCCGTGTGCTCGACCGAGGTGACCGCGATCAACGGGTGACCGCGCTCGGTGACCAGCGCCGCCAGCTCAACCACCGAGCCGTTGATGCCGGATTGGGATGCCACCACGAACACGTCGCGCGGCTGGGGCGCCGCGAGCGCGTAGATCTGGTGGGCGATGGAGGGATCGCGTTCCAGCTTGGGGTCGGCGAGCACGTCCCGCGGGGCGTCACCGTGCATCACCAGGTCCCGCACCGAGAGCCGGTTGGTGGGGACCAGCCCGCCGGCCCGGGCCACCAGCTCGGCGGCGAACGCCTCGGAGTGCCCGGCGCCGAACGCCTGGAGCACCCCGCCGTCGCGCAGGCTGTCGGCGATGAGATCGGCTGCCCGGGTGATCCCGTCGGCCTCCGATTCGAGCAGCCGGTCGAGCACCGGGCGGACGGCGTCCGCGTACCCCTGGGCGCTGATCATGAGACGACCCCTTCAGAGGTTGTCGGGAAACCTGGCGTCGGCTGCGGCGGACCCAGCCGACGACCGGCCGCGTTGGAGATCGGTCCGGATACAACACCGGTATCCAGACCGATCTCGGCCTTGCCGGATCGCCGGCTGGACTCCGCCTCGCTCGCCCCCGGGTTTCCCGACAACCTCTTGGCTGCCTTGTGGCCGTCGACGGCCTGCGCGGTCCGCCGGAAGGCCGCGTGGGCGCGGTCGTGTGTGCGTTGGGCGACGGCGATGTAGAGCAGGTCGAGCACCACCAGTTGGGGGTGCCGGGCGGAGAGGGCGTCCGGCCGGAAGGTGGTGGCCTGGCTGGCGGTGAGCAGCACGATGTCGGCCAGTTCGGCCAACGGTGAGCGGGGGAAGCCGGTGAGCGCGATCGTGGTGGCGCCGCGGCTGCCCGCCTCGGCGAGCATCTCGATCGTCTCCCGGGTCTGCCCGGTGTGCGAGATGCCGAGCGCCACGTCTCCGCCGCGCAGCAACGCGGCGCTGGCCAGTCCCTCGTGCACGTCGTTCCACGCCCACGCGGCCACACCGATGCGGTGCAGGCTGAACTGCATCTCCTCGCCGACGAGCGCGCTGCCGCTGGCGCCGAAGATGTTCACCCGGTTGGCCCCGGCGATCGCCACGGCGGCCCGTTCCACCTCGCTCAGATCGAGCAGGGTGGCGGTGTCGTGCATGGCCCGGGTGTCGGCGGCCATGATCTGGTCGAGCACCCGGGCGAGCGGGTCGCTCGGCTGGATCTCGCGTCCGATGTCGACGGTCCAGCCGGCCGAGCGGGCCCGACCGGTCTCGGAGGCGATGCCCAGCCGCAGGTCGGCGTACCCCTCGAAGCCCATTGCCCGGCAGAAGCGGGTGATGGTCGCCGGTGAGGTGCCGCTGCGCTCGGCCAGCTCGACGATCGTGGATCGGGCAGCGGCCTCCGGGTCGCTCAGCACGTGGTCGGCGACGCGGCGCAGCGCGTCGGTCAGCTCGTCGAGCCCGTTGCGGACGCGGGCCAGCACCCCGTCGGAGGCTGAGCTCCTTCGATCGATCGCGTCGGCGTCGACCACCGCGGTCCCCGCGGCGGTGTCCACCTCGTGATCAACCATGGGTCGCCTCACCTTTCCGAAAAGCTTGTTAACTGTTAGTGGTAAAAGTTCTTACTAACCGCCCCTCCGTGTCAAGACTGTGGGCGAAGTTTTCAAACTGTTACCTGGCGCACAGCCCGCCGCAGCCGCCGGAACTTGCCCCGCAAGACGTCGCCGACCAGCATGAACAGGCCCGATTCACCGCACTGACCAAGGAGCCCTGTGCCGATGTCCGACGCCCTCGTGATCGGTCTCGATGTCGGAGGCACGTCCACCCGGGCGACCACCCTGACCCTCACCGGGGACCGCGTCGGCACCGGCCGCGCCGGTGGTGGCAACCCCACCAGTCACGGCGCCGAACAGGCCGCCGTTGAGCTGTTGACCGCGCTCCGCGAGGCGCTCGCCGACCTCGACCCGGCACGGGTGGTCGCCGGCACCATCGGGCTGGCCGGGGCGGGCCGGTTGCTCGCCGACCCCGCCGGCCGGGCCGCCTTCGACCGCGCCTGGCACGACGCCGGCCTACGCTGCCCGTACGCGGTGTACGGCGACGCCCTGGTCGCCTACGCCTCCGGCAGCGCCGCAGCGGACGGAACCGTGCTCATCGCCGGCACCGGCGCGATCACCGCGCAGGTCCACGACCTGCGGCTCGACCGGATCGCCGACGGTCACGGCTGGCTCCTCGGCGACACCGGCTCGGGCTTCTGGCTCGGCCGCGAGTCGGTACGCCGGCTGCTCGCCGACCTCGACGCCGGCCGTGCACCCGGCGCGCTGGCCACCACGGTGCTCACCAAACTGCTGGGCAGCCCCGAGATCGCCGCCCGCCCCCGGGACACCGTCGACGCCACCATCCAGGCGGTGACCCGTCGACCCCCCATCGAGCTGGCCCAGCTCGCGCCCCTCGTCGTCGACGCCGCCCACCACGGCGACCCGGTCGCCACCGCGCTGATCACCGAAGCCGCCGCACACCTGGCCGAGAGCGTGAGCCGTATCCGCCCCGCCGGGGCCGTGACCCCACTCGTGCTCGGCGGCGGGCTGCTCACGGCGGACACCCCGCTCGCCGCCGCCGTCCGGGTCGAGATCACTCGACACTGGCCGGACGCGCCGCTGCGTACCGCCGGAGACGGGGCCGCCGCCGCGGCCTGGCTCGCCGCCCGCGACCTGCCCGAGGTGACCGACCCGGCCGCCCTGCACGCGCGCCTCTTCCCCAACCCCTGATCAGTATCGGTCACGTCGCCGCCCTGCGGCCGGGCCGGGGCAGGCCGCGTCCTGGCCGGGCACGGCTACCCTGGGTCGGTCCCCTGGCGCCGAGGAGGCCCACGGTGCACATCGAAGAGACGATCGCCGAGCTGGAGCGCGTCGCCGCGCGCGAGGTGGGCCGGGGCAGCGAGGCGTTGGCCGCGCCCGCCGCCGGCGGACTGCTGGCCGCCGCCCGGTCGCTCGCCTCGGCCACCGCCCCGGACGCCGCGGTGCTCACCGGGTTCTTCATCCCCGGCGCCGAACCGCCCGCCGCGGAGACCGACGGCCCGCTCGGCGCGGTCCAGCTCGCCGCCGCGGTACGCCTTCTCGGCGGCCGGTGCCGGCTCGTCACCGACGAGCCGTGCGCCCCGGTGGTCGAGGCGGCCGTCGCCACGGCCACGCCGGGTCTGCCGGTGGACGTCGCGCCACTGCGGGGGTACGAGGAGTGGGCCGCCGCCCTGCTCCCCCGGTACGCCCGACTGACGCACCTCATCGCCTGTGAGCGCGTCGGCCCCGGAGTGGACGGTCGGCCCCGCAACATGCGCGGCGAGGACATCAGCGCGCACACCGCACCCCTGGACCGGCTCTACGCCTCCGGGTCGGCCTTCCGGATCGGCATCGGCGACGGTGGCAACGAACTGGGCATGGGCCGACTGCCAGCGGAACTGGTCGGACGGGTGGTCGCCTCGGGCGAGCGGATCCGGTGTGTGGTGGGCGCGGACGCGCTGCTGGTCGGCGGCACCTCGAACTGGGCTCCACGCTCAGCGTGGACGGTCTCGACTGGCCCGCGTACGCCGAACCCCTCGCCCGCGTCGCCGAACTGGTTAGGGCAGGCCGGTAGGTGTGGGTGGCTCGGCCGCCGGCCGCAGTGACCTCGGCGAGCGGCTCGCCGGGCGGGCCTGCGCGGCAGCGCGGGCCCGCGACGGCAGGTGCAGGGCGACCGCGACCACCGCGAAGGCCGCCCAGCCGGCGCCGAGTGCCACGGTCGGAGAGATGTCCTGCACGTAGTGGTACGCGGTGAGGAAGCCGACGAGCCCGAGGCTGTTGCGGGCGAAGTGCCAGCTGAACTCCGGCAGCTGACGACGGGCCTCGACGGCGACCAGCACCCCCGAGTACGGAAAGGTCACCACCATGCCGCGCAACACCGCGCCGAGCAGCGTGGTGAGGATCGCCCCGACGAAGATCACTACCAACTTGAGCAGCACCGGCAGCCCGTCCGAACGCGCCTCGGCGCCGGCGACCGGATCCGCGGCGGCGTCGGTGTCGGCGCGCGGGCGGGCGGCACGACGGCGCAGCAGCAGCATGGCCGCCAGCCACAGTGCGAGCGTGCCGACGAGGGCCACCTCGAACGGCACACGGACGGCCAACAGCCCGGCGCTGAGCGCCACGTAGACGGCGATCCCCGCGCCGTCGGCGAGTAGGATCGGCCAGCGCAACCGGTGATGGGTCACCGCCACGGTGACGAAGAAGAGGTTGAGCCCGAGCACACCGAGCAGCTGTGCGCCGTCCACCCGGTGGTCGGTGCTGACCAGGGCGAGCGTCATCGGCAACGGCAGGCTGTAGACCAGCGCCCGGAGCCGGACCGAGCGGATCACGCTGACGGCCCAGACCACGGCCGTCACCAGCAGGACCCCGCTCACCGTCATGGCTCACCCGTCTCCGCCCCGGGGTGGGGCCGTCAGTCCTGGAAGGTCGCGGCGTTCGCGCAGAGGTCGAACACGCGGGTGAGCCGGGCGACGTCCGACCGGTTGACCGAGAACTGGTTCTCGCCGATCTCGCCGTGCGCGGTCATGTGGGCCTCCCAACAGCTCGACCCGTCCCACAGTGCCAAATTGACGTGCAGGTGCGGACTGACCACACCGAGGGGCAGCAGACCCACCCGCGCACCGGCGGCGCGCTGCAGCCGCACGAGGGCGGACAGCTCGTCGCTCAGCGTGGCATAGACGAACACCCTGGTGATCTGGACACCCCGCTCCAGCGCCTCCAGGTTGGCCTCCCAGTAGCGCCGGCCGATCTCGCTGCGCCACCAGCTGAGCTCCCCGCTCACCCGCGGCATCACGTTGGTCAGGGCGTCCAGTCGGCGTACGCAGGTGCGGGTCGCGCCGATCAGGTCCTCGTCCTCGTCGCCGCGCCGGATGATCCGACCGTCCGCGAGCTGCTCGGCCTCCAGCCGGAACTGCTCGTACCGCCGCTCTGCCTCCACGGCGACCCGGGTGCCGGCGTGCTGCTCGGCCGCCGCCCGCATGGCCCCGGCCAGCTCCGTGGTGGTGCGGACCAGCCAGGGCGGGCCGTCCAGCAGGGTGCGCAGGTGAAAGCGGCGCTCCGCGCGAGCCAGTGAGTCGACCAACAGCGAGATGGTGATGCCCATCAGGCCGGCCAGCAGCGACTCCACCCCGGAGGCGGCGTCGCTGAGGTCGAGAGCGATGCTGAGGGTGATCGACAGCGTGATGCCGACAAGTGCCACCGGGTCGGTGTGCGCCACCAGGCGAAGGAAACCGCCACCGGAACCGCCGCCCTGGTCCCGCAACCGCTGGCGGGCCACGTCACGGGTCATCGAGATCCCCCAATCAGCCGCTCCCGCCAGCCTAGACAGCAGCCACAACCAGCGGGCCCGCCGCAGCGGGCCGGCCGGTAGCATCCGGCGGGTGCAGAGAGCCGACGCGGCCCGGTCGAGGGGAGCGGACGCCGAACGGATCGCGGCGGAGATCCGGGCCTGGGTGTGCTCCGGCCCGCTCCGCGACCTGGTCCGCCGGTTCGGCGGGGACTGGCCGACCGGTGACCTCGACGAGGTGCTGCGGTTCCTGGACGACTTCTCCGCCCGACACTGGGACTTCCGGGGCGGCCGGGAGCGACCCGACGCCCGGGAGCCCGACCTCGACCCGGCCACCGCGGCGCTGGTCCTGGAAGCGGCTGCCGCGCTCGGGTTGATCCACCCGATGCCGCCGACCCGGCCGGCGTACGCCCACCTGGTGGTGCTCGGTGGCCTGGCGCACGCCTGCGTACGACGCGTCGGGTACGCCGCGCACCTGCTCCGCGCCGGCCTCCCGGTGAGTGGCGAGGTCGCCGTCCTGGGCAGCTTCCGGCCGCTGTCGGAGTGGGAACGCCGGACGCTCGCCGACGCCGGCCTCCCGGCCGACGACACCGAGGTGGACGTGCTGGACACCGCCGTCCGGCGGGTGTTCGGGGTGGCCGACCCGGCGGAGCAGGCCGGCGTCGACGCCGGCCACCCACACCACTCCTGGTCGTCGCGGACCTACCGGCCGGACGGGCTGCCGCCGATCCGGGTGCTGGCCGCCCCGTCCAGCGAGCCGGACCGGCGGCGGGCACACACCGCCGACACGCAGCGGTTCTGGGCCGGCCACGTCCGGCTCGCCCCGGGCGACGAGGTGCTGATGGTCACCGCGCCGATCTACGTGCCGTTCCAGCACTCCGACGCGCTGCGCACCCTGGCCCTGCCCTACGGATGCGGCATCGAGACGGTGGGGGTGGACCCGACGCTCGCCGACCTGGCGGTGCTGCCCGAGCAGACGCTCACGCCCGGTCGCTACCTGCAGGAGATCCGCTCGGCGATCCGCTCGATGCGCGCCCTGCACACCGCCTGAGCCTCGCTCAGCCGGCGGTGTCGGCGACCGCCTGCGCGAAGACCTCGGAACGGTGCTCGAAGTTGCGGAACCGGCCGTAGCTGGGGGCGGCCGGCGACAGCAGCACCACCCCGCCGGCCGGGGTCACCTCGCGGGACAGCCGGACCGCGTCCACCAGGTCGTCGACCACTTCGGTGCGCACCTTCGGCAGGCCGGCGAGCGCCTCGACGATGCGGGTGCCGCTGTCCGGAATCCCGATCACGGTCAGCTCTCGTTCGGCCAGGTGCTCGGCCAACGGGGTGTAGTCCAGACCCCGGTCGTTGCCCCCGACGATCACCGTCAACGGCCGCCCGTCGTACGCGTCGATGGCGTGCATCGCCGCGTACGGGCTGGTGGCCAGGGTGTCGTCGACGAACGTCAACCCGGACGAATCGGTGATCTCGGTGAGCCGGTGGGCCAGCCCCTGAAATTCGGCGACCGCGACGGCGAGGTGATCCTTCTCGGTCACCACGTTCGTGCCGAGCGCGGCCAGCACGGCGAGCGCGACGCACAGGTTGCCCTCGTTGTGCCGGCCCACCAGCGGCAGTACGGCACGCGGGAACAGCGGCTGGTCGCCGAGGTGGAACCAGGGCGTACCGTCACCGCCGACGGCGACGTGGACGCTGTCGGGACGGCCGGCGCGGATGGCCGGCAGGTCCCCCAGCTCGGCGGCGAGTCGTGGGTCCGTGCCGTTGACGACGATCGTCTGCGGGTCGTGGGCGAGCAGGTTGAGCTTGTCCCGGTAGTACTCCCGCTCCCCACCGTGCGCGTCCAGGTGCTCGGGGAAGAGCGCGGTGACGACCGCCACGCGGGGCGAGTCGGTGAGATCGCTGCACTGATAGCTGGACAGCTCCAGCACGTACAGCTCGGCATCCGGCAGGTCCAGGGTCGGCACCCCGATGTTGCCGCCGAAGACGTTCGGCCGGCTCGTCGCGCTGAGCAGGTGGCTGATCAGGCTGGAGGTGGTGCTCTTGCCCTTGCTGCCGGTGACCCCGACGGTGCGCGCGGCGTGGTCGGCCATCCACAGCGCGGTGCCCTGGGTGACCGGGACGCCGCGTCGGCGCAGCTCGACGAGCCACGGGTGGGTCTGCGGCACGCCCGGGGAGCGGACCACCACGTCGGCGGCGGCCAATCGCTCGAAGCCCGCCTCGCCGGTGACCAGCGGCGCCGCCTCGGCCAGCGGGCCGTCCCAGGGCAGCGCCAGGAAGTTCGCGCTGTCGTCGACGGCGACCAGCTCGGCCGGGCCGTGCGCGGCGATGGCGGTCACAGCGGCCCGGCCCTCCCGGCCGGTGCCCCAGACGGCGACGGTACGTCCGCGCAGGTCAGACAGGCGCACTGGGCTCTCCTCGGGGATCGCGGCGGCGGCAGGGCGGGCCCGGTCCGGACACGGCCGGACGAACCAGGGCCTAGTATGGCGTGTGCCCAACGAGCAGCTCCGGCGGATGGACGCCTTCACCTTCCCGTCCTACTCGATCGACTTCGCGACCGGCGAGGTGTTGTTCGACTACGCGCTGACCGGTCCGGCCGGTGAGCAGCGGTTCACCGAGGTGATCACCCTCCCGCTGCCGGCCGAGCCGCCGTCGGACGAGACGGTGGCGACCCTCGGCCGGGTGCTGGAGGTGCTGCACCTCGTCGCCGGGGTCAGCTACTACAAGACCGCCGCACCGGCCCGGCTCGTACTGCCGGCGCCGCTGGGCGCGGCCACCGTCGACTACGTCACGGCCGTCTACACCAAGGGCCTCGCCGAGTACGCGTACCGCAACCACCTGCCGCACGTGCTCCAGCTACGCCCGGAGGTGCCGGCCGGCTCGCCGGAGCCCCCGCGCGTGTACGACGACTCCGACCGTCGTCCGCTCTCGGCGGTGGGTGGTGGCAAGGACTCGATCGTCAGCCTGGAGGCGCTGCGCCAGGGCGAGTTCGACCCGGTGCCGTTCTCGGTCAACCCGAACCATGTGATCGTCTCGGTGAACGAGGCGTCCGGGCTGATCCCGCTGGCCGCCCGCCGGCGGATCGACCCGGTGCTGTTCGACCTGAACGCGGCCGGCGCGCTGAACGGGCACATCCCGGTGACCGCGATCAACTCGCTGATCGCGGTGGCGACCGCGGTGCTGCACGGGCTGGGTCCGGTGGTGATGTCGAACGAGCGCTCGGCGTCCGACCCGAACCTGGTCTGGGACGGCCACGAGATCAACCACCAGTGGTCCAAGGGTGTCGAGGCGGAGGGGCTCCTGCGGGCGTCGTTGGCCGAGCACGCCGGCCTGACCGAACCGTACTTCTCGCTGCTGCGCTCGCTGTCCGAGCTGCACATCGCCCGGCTGTTCGCCGAGTTCACCAGGTACGACGACGTGGTGACCAGCTGCAACGCCGCGTTCAAGCTGCGGAACGCGAGCGAGCGCTGGTGCCGGGACTGCCCGAAGTGCCGGTTCGTCTTCCTGGCCATGGCACCGTTCATGCCGCGTGAGCGGATCACCCACATCTTCGGCGGCGACCTGCTCGCCGACGAGTCGCAGATCCCCGGCTACCGCGAACTGCTGGGCGTGGACGGGCACAAGCCGTTCGAGTGCGTGGGCGAGGTCGAGGAGTCGGTAGTGGCCCTCGGCCTGCTCGCCGAACAGGACCAGTGGCGCGACGCCCCGGTGATCCGAGCCCTGGTCGACGCCGTCCCCGCGACAGCCTGGTCCGCGGTGGCCCACTCGGACGTCTTCACCCCCGGCGGCCCCAACCATGTCCCCCCCACCTACGCCAAGGCCCTAACCCCCCTCCTCTAACCCCACCCACCCCGGCTCGCACCGGCTCGCACCGGCTCGCACCGGTGATCAAGAAGTTTGCGTCAACAGGACTGGGATTTCTGACGCGAACCTCTTGATCACCGAGGCTGGTTAGGGGGTTCGGACTGCTTTCAGGGCCAGCAGGGCTACGTGTAGGGAGAGGGTGGCCTCTACCGAGTCGAGGTCCACGTCGAGGATGCGGGCGATGCGGGCCAGTCGCTCGTAGAACGCCGGCCGGGACAGGTGGGCGGCAGCGGCGCCCGCGGTCTTGTTGCGCCCCTGCTCCAGGTACGCGCGCAGGGTGTCGAGCAACTGCTCCCGGGGGTGGCGGCCGTCGTACTCCAGCAGAGCGCCGAGTTCGCGTTCCACGAAGGTCTGCAACCGGGGCTCGTCGCGCAGCAGGTGCAGCAGCCCGGCCAGCCCGACGTGCGGTAGCCGGAAGATCGGCAGGTCCCGCCGGTCCTGCCGGGCCGCCTCGGCGATCTGCCGCGCCTCGACCAACGACCGTCGGGCCTCGCGCAGGCTCCCCACCCCGGACCCGGCGGCCACGATCACGGCACCCGGACCAGCAACCCGGTGCGGATCGACAGCGAGCGGTTCGGCAGTGGCCGCCGACCGGGGCGCGTCGCCACCGGAGGTCGCCCGCCCCGCGCCGGAGTCGAGGCGTACCCGACGCAGTGCGCTGGCGAACGCGGACAGCGCGCGGTCCTCGGCGGCCGGGTCGGTCAGGGCCAGCAGCACACCCACCGAATTGTCGTCGACCGCGCTGGTGAGCCCGGTCAGCTTCGCCTCGCGCAGCGTCTGGCCGACCGCCTCGGACAGGTCCCGCAGCCGGGCCTGCGCGGCCGCCGGGCCGCTCTCCCCGACCGGGTCCTCAGCCCGGTGTCGGACCATCACGCCCACCAGGTGCCGACGGTCGAGCACCACGCCGAGCGCCTTGGCCCGCAGCGCGACCTCGTCCACCGGTCGGGAGTGGTCGAGCAGCGCGGTGAGCAGGGTGCGGTGGATCTGCCGTTCCAGCCCTTCGGCGTCGCGGCGGATCAACCGGCCCAGTGCGAGGGTGGACGCGGCCCGCTCGATCAGGATGGTCAACCGGGTGGGCGGGCCGGCGATCGGCTCGCTGGGCTGGGCGCTGGGCACGTCGCCGCTGGCCGGCCAGCGCAGCAGCAGCCGCCCCCAGTCCTGCCCCCGGGCGCCGACGACGGTCACCAGCCAGCCGCTGTCCGGGTCGTACGCGGTCCGACCGGCCGGTCGGATCCGCCGCGAATGCTGCTCCCAGCCGTCCAGCAGCAGCTCGGCGCTCTCCCCCGCCGGGTCGTACCCCAGCACCTGACGGGACAGGTTCTCCAACACCACCGGGCAACCGGACAGCTCGGCGGCCTGCCGGATCACCTCGGCGGCGTCGGCGCCCTCGACGGACAGGTCGTTGAAGCGCTGATGGATCTCCTCGGTGGCGCGCAGTTCGGTGAGCTGCGCGTCGACGATCAGGGCGTGTACCGCCTCGGTGATCCGCACGAACGGGGTGGCGCGGCGCAGCTCCACCAGGGGTAGCCCGCGCCGCTCGGCGGCGGCGACCATCACCCGGGGCACCCCGCTGACGTAGCGGCGGCCCAACTCGACGACGAGCCCGGAGACGCCGACGTCGGCCAGGTCCCCGATGAACGCGCGGAGCCCGGCGTCGTCGCCGGGTAGGCCGATGCCGGTGGTGAGCACCAACTCGCCGCCGCCGAGCAGGGTGGCGATGTCCGGCACCTCGGCGACGTGCACCCAGCGGACCGGCCGGTCCAGCCCGGCGTCCCCGGCGACCACGCGCGGTGCGCCGTGGCGGACCGGGTCCAGGGCGAGGACCTCACGCACGGTAGGGAACACGGCCGACACGCTACCCTCCGTGACGCCGGATCTCGACATTCGTCAGGCGACGTCACGGAGGGTCAGCGCGGCTTCGCTCAGTCGACGCCGAACTCCATGGCGGCCCGGTCGAGTGCCTCGTCGGCGGCGGAGGCGACACCCCGGGAGGCGATCGCTTCCGCGCCGCCCTCCGGCATCGCGCCGATCAGCCCGGTCGAGGCCGCCTGCGCGGCGCCGACCATCCGCTGCGGGGTCCCCCCGCCGACCATGCCGAGGTTGGCGTACTGCTCCAGCTTCGCCCGCGAGTCGGCGATGTCCAGATTGCGCATGGTGAGCTGGCCGATCCGGTCCGACGGGCCGAACGCCGAGTCCTCGGTACGCTCCATCGACAGCTTGTCCGGGTGGTAGCTGAAGGCCGGGCCGGTGGTGTCCAGGATCGAGTAGTCCTCGCCCCGGCGCAGCCGCAGCGTCACCTCGCCGGTGACCGCCGTGCCCACCCAGCGCTGCAGCGACTCGCGCAGCATCAGCGCCTGCGGGTCCAGCCAGCGGCCCTCGTACATCAGCCGGCCCAGGCGGCGACCCTCGTTGTGGTAGTTGGCCAGGGTGTCCTCGTTGTGGATGGCGTTGACCAGCCGCTCGTAGGCGGCGTGCAGCAGCGCCATGCCGGGCGCCTCGTAGATGCCCCGGCTCTTGGCCTCGATGATCCGGTTCTCGATCTGGTCGGACATGCCGAGGCCGTGCCGGCCGCCGATGGCGTTGGCCTCCAGCACCAGGTCGACGGCGTTGCCGAACTCCTTGCCGTTGATCGTCACCGGGCGGCCCTGGTCGAAGCCGATGGTGACGTCCTCGGTCGGGATCTCCACCGCCGGGTCCCAGAACCGGACGCCCATGATCGGGTTGACCGTCTCGATGCCGGTGTCGAGGTGCTCCAGGGTCTTCGCCTCGTGCGTGGCGCCCCAGATGTTGGCGTCGGTGGAGTACGCCTTCTCGGTGCTGTCCCGGTAGGGCAGGCCGCGTTCGAGCAGCCACTCGGACATCTCCTTGCGCCCACCCAGCTCGGTGACGAAGGCGGTGTCGAGCCACGGCTTGTAGATGCGCAGCATCGGGTTGGCCAGCAGGCCGTACCTGTAGAAGCGCTCGATGTCGTTGCCCTTGAACGTCGAGCCGTCGCCCCAGATCTGGACGTCGTCGGAGATCATCGCCCGGACCAGCAGGGTCCCGGTCACGGCCCGACCGAGCGGAGTGGTGTTGAAGTACGCCCGGCCGCCCGAGCGGATGTGGAAGGCCCCGCAGGTCAACGCCGCCAGGCCCTCCTCGACGAGGGCGGCGCGGCAGTCGACGAGCCGGGCGACCTCGGCGCCGTAGCTGAGGGCGCGGCCGGGCACCGAGTCGATGTCGGGCTCGTCGTACTGGCCGATGTCGGCGGTGTAGGCGCAGGGGACGGCGCCCTTGTCGCGCATCCACGCGACCGCGACCGAGGTGTCGAGGCCGCCGGAGAAGGCGATGCCGACACGTTCGCCGGAGGGCAGGGAGGTGAGAACCTTGGACACGGGGAAGATTATGCAATAGAACGCATGGCCATGCAAGTTGAAGCGATCTACTCTCCGTCGAACGCCGGATCGTCGCGGCTCTCGTGACGCTCGGCCAGGAAGCCGACGGTTGCCATCGGCGCGAAGGCCAGGCCACTCAGAGTGCCCGCCCCGAGCAGCGTGAGTTCGCCGTTCAGCGCGGCCAGATATGCCGAGAACGACGTCGCGATCCAGACGACACCGACAACCGGCTCGACCTGCACGAGCCAGCGCGGCGCGTCGTCACGCCACCGCCGCCCGGACGGCTCCCGCCGACGGCGGCGGTTCCGCCGCTCCCACCACGCCGCCAGCGACGCGAACGCCGCCATCAGCACCCACGTCAGCGCGAACCCGCGCAGGCTGAACACTCCCGGTGGAGGGGGGAAGAGCAGGGTCAGCACGATCGCCATGAGGTGCATAACGCCGACCGCGACGACAAGCTTCAACGGCAGGATCCACCAGCCGAGTCGCCGCCCCAGCCCCAACGCCGCGCCGCGGACGCCACCCTCCCCAAAGGTCATGGAGCGCAGCCTATGGAGCCGCGCTCGCGTCAGACAGGGTCCTCTCGGCTCAACTCCCAGAAGGCGACAGCCGCCGCCGCGGCGACATTCAGCGAATCGACGCCCCGACGCATCGGAACGACCACCCGGACGTCGCTGGCGGCCTGGGCCGCCGCGGTGAGGCCGGGTCCCTCGGCGCCGAGCAACAGCGCCGGCCGCTCGCGCTGCGCCGGCGTCAACCGCTGGATGGGTACGGCGTCCGGAGCCAACGTCATGGCGAGAACTGTGAAGCCCGCCTCCCGCACCTGGTCCAGACCATCGGGCCAGCGCTCGATCTTCGCGTACGGCACCGCGAAGACCTCGCCCATGCTGACCCGGACGCTGCGCCGGTAGAGCGGATCGGCGCAGGTCGGCGACAACAGCACCCCGTCGATGCCGAGCGCGGCGGCGCCCCGGAAGATCGCACCGAGATTTGTGTGGTTGTTGATGTCCTCCAGGATGACCACCCGGCGTGCGGCGGCGAGCACCTCGGCCGCCGTCGGCAGCGGCCGGCGGTGGAACGACGCCAGCACCCCCCGGTGTACGTGGAAACCGGTGGCCCGTTCCAGCACGTCAGGCGTCGCGGCGTAGACCGGCGCGTCGCCGGTGTCCAGGTCGGCGAGCTGGTCGACCCGCTTGGCGTCGACCAGGTACGACCGGGCCGGGTAGCCGGCCCGCAACGCCCGGCGCAGCACCAGCTCCCCCTCGGCGATGAACAGGCCGTGCGGCGGCTCCCAGCGGGTGCGCAGTTCGACGTCGGTGAGCGCGCGGTAGTCGGCGATGCGGTCGTCGTCAGGGTCGGTGATCTGGTGGACGGGCACCCGACGATTCTGCCGGACGGCGCACCTCGCCCACCGATGCCCACCCCTGGGGTGTTTTGTCCGCTGGAGAAGGGGAACGACCGGCGGAGTACCGGACCCGACGGGAAGGACCAGCCAGGTGAGCACAGAGCACACCGAACCAGGCGAAGCCGGCGCTCTACCCCGGCACGCCACCGTCGCGGACCACATCGTGGCGCGACTGTCCAGCTGGGGCGTACACCGCTACTTCGGCTACCCCGGCGACGGCATCAACGGCCTCACGTCCGCGCTGCAACGCACAGGTGGTCGCGCCCAGTTCATCCAGGTCCGCCACGAGGAGACCGCCGGCTTCGCCGCGTCGGCACACGTCAAGTACGGCGGCGGACCGCTTGGCTGCGCCCTGGTGACCAGCGGCCCGGGCGCCATCCACCTGCTCAACGGCCTGTATGACGCCAAGCTCGACCACCAACCGGTGATCGCCCTGGTGGGGCACACCGCGACCACCGCGGAGGGCGGCGGCTACTACCAGGAGGTCGACCTGCTCTCCCTCTACAAGGACGTGGCAGCGGCATTCCTCGCCCAGCTCGACCACCCGGCGCAGGTACGCCACCTGGTCGACCGGGCGTGCCGCACCGCGTTGGCCCGACGTACCGTCACCGCCCTGATCCTCCCCCTGGACATCCAGGACGAGCCGGCCATCCCGGACCCGCCCCACGCGCACGGCTACTACCAGACCAGCAACGTGCCGAGCAGCACTCCCACCGTGCCGCCGGAGGCCGACCTGCGCCGAGCCGCCGAGGTGCTCAGCGGTGGGCAGCGGGTGGCCATGCTGGTCGGGCAGGGCGCGCTGGGCGCGCAGGAGGAGGTCCGCGAGATCGCCCATCGGCTCGGCGCCGGGGTGGCCACCGCCCTGCTCGGTTTCACAGTCGTCGACCATCGCGAACCCTGGGTCACCGGGGCGATCGGGCTCCTCGGCACCCGACCGAGCTGGCAGTTGATGACCGGCTGCGACCGACTGCTGATCGTGGGCAGCAACATGCCGTACTCGGAGTTCTACCCGCCGCCCGGACAGGCCCGCGCGGTGCAGATCGACCTGGACGGCACCCAGCTCGGGCTGCGGTACCCGACCGAGGTGAACCTGACCGGCGACGCCCGCCCCACGTTGCGGGCGCTGCTCAACGAGCTGGGCCCCGGACCCGGGCCGACCGCCTGGCGGGCGGAGATCGCCGAGGCCACCTCCGCGTGGCGACGCGTGCAACGGGACCTGGCCGAGCAGACCGCCGACCCGGTCAACCCGCAACTGCTCTTCCACACCCTCAACGAGCGGCTGCCCGACGACGTGCTGCTCGCCGTCGACTGCGGCACCACCACCGCCTGGTACGCCCGCCACCTCCAGGTCCGCCCCGGGATGCTGGCCAGCCTGTCCGGCACCCTGCTGTCCATGGGCGGTGCCATGCCGTACGCGCTGAGCGCCAAGTTCGCCCACCCGGACCGGCCGCTCGTCGCACTGATCGGTGACGGCGCCATGCAGATGAACGGCGTCAACGAGCTGATCACCGTGGCGAAGTACTGGCGCGGGTGGGCCGACCCACGATTCGTGGTGCTGGTCCTGAACAACCGGGATCTGGCGTTCGTCAGCTGGGAACAGCGTTCCTCGGAGGGGACGCCGATGTTCCCGGACAGCCAGCAGTTGCCGGACATCGCCTACCACCAGTGGGCACAGGTGCTCGGGCTGCACGGTGAGCTGGTCGACTCCCCGGAGCAGGTGCCGGCGGTCTGGGAGCGGGCGCTCGCCGCCGATCGACCGGTGGTCATCAACGCCCTGGTCGACCCCGCCGAGCTGATGCTGCCGCCGCACTTCACCGTCGAACAGGCCCGCAAGACCGCGGCGGCGGTGCTGCGCGGCGACACCGACTGGGCCGGCATCATCCGCCGCGGCATCCCGTCGACGCTCGCGAGCTACCGCCCCCGCCGCCGCAGGGGCTGACCGGAGGACTCCGCACTGATCCGGGATCTCCGACACATCGAGGGATTGCCCACGATCGATCATGGGTACCTGGCTGTCTGCTCACCCACGGGGGGTGGCACAAGGGAGCCGACGATGAGGTTGACGACAATCAGACGAGGCATGGTCGCCGTGGTGGCGATGGCGTTGCTGGCCGGCTGCGGCGATGGTGACGGCGGACAGCAGCCGGCGTCGAACGCCCCGGCCGACAACGGTGTCGCCGCGCTCGCACCGAACGAGGCGCTTCAGCGCGCCACCACGGCGGTGAAGAACGCGAAGTCCTACCGCCTGACGGGGGACATCGCCGACGACGGTCAGAAGATGACCCTCGACTTCAAGATGACCGGCAGTGACCTGACCGGTCAGATATCCACGAACGACGGCACCGTGGAACTGCTCTCGGTGGGCGGCCAGCAGTACATCCGCCCGGACGAGAAGTTCTGGGCGAAGAACACCGGTGCCGAGGCATCGGGCGAGATCGTGAAGCTGATGGGCGACAAGTGGGCCAAGGTCTCCCAGAAGGACGAGTTCACCCAGATGTTCGACGTCGCCAACGTCGACGGGCTACTCAAGCCCGACGGCACCATCACCAAGGGTGCGGCCAAGGAGATCAACGGCGTGCAGACCATCGGCCTCGTCGACGGCAAGAAGGAGGGCACCCTCTACATCGCCACCACGGGCGAGCCGTACCCGGTCCGGGTGGAGGGCAGCAACGCGGACGGGGCCAGCCAGATCACGTTGAGCGATTTCGGCGCGACCTTCGACGAGCTGAAGGCGCCGGCGGCGGACCAGATCGTCGACTTCGACCAGTTGAAGCGCAGGTAGCCCATCCACACGCCTCGGCCGGCGCCTCCGCACGATCGGTGCGGAGGCGCCGGCACGTTGCCGGGTCAGCCTCGGCGGTCGAGCCAGCGTTGCAGGGGCGAGCGTGGCTCCTCGGTGGTGGGCGGTTGTGGACGGTCCGGGACCGCGGGGCGCTGCACCGGGCGGTGCGCGTCGCCGGCCAACTCGTGGCTGGGTGCCGCGAACGCCTTCTTCGGCTGTCCCTGCACGGCGGTGGCGATGACCCGGGACACCGCGTCGATCACCTTGCCCTGCACCGCCGAGCCCACCGAGTCGGCCGGGTCGTCCGGGTTGGCGGCGATGCCGGCCACCGCGACCTGCGGGGTGAAACCGACGAACGTCTCGGTGGAGTTCTGCTCCGAGCTGCCCGTCTTACCGGCCACCGGCCGACCGTCGAGGATGTCGTTCACACCGGTGGCGGTACCGCCGTTGCACTGCCCGAACGCCGACTGCTGACCCACCGGGCAGCGCGCCGCGTCGGTCGCGGCACGGGCGACGTCGGGGTCGAGCACCCGCTTGCAGGAGGGCTGCCCGACCGGCACCTTCGTGCCGTCCGCGGCGGTCACCGAGACCACCGGCACCGGGGTGCAGTAGGTGCCCTCGGCGGCCACCGTGGCGTACGCGTTGGCCAGGTCCAGCGGCGTGGTGGCGGCCACGCCGAGGGTGAACGAACCCCAGTTCGCGGCGTTGTTCTTCGCGAAGGTGGCGTCCGAGTCGGCGCGGAACGTGATGCCGAGCCGCTGTGCCATCTCGACAACCTTGTCCTGGCCGACCTGCTCGGCCAACCAGACGAAGTAGGTGTTCACCGAGCGGCCGAAGCCGTCCCACATCATCCGGTACCCGTCCATCCAGTCCGGGTTGGCGTTCGCCGGGCACCAGTGGCCGTCGCAGCTGCCCGGCCCCTCGGCGGCGTACCGGGTGGGCAGCTTGGCGGGCGCGTCGAAACCGGTGGAGAGGGTACGGCCCGACTCCAGCGCGGCGAGCATGGTGAACAGCTTGAACGTCGAACCCGCCTGGTACCCGTCGACACTGGCGCCGCCGGAGATCAACGGGTTGACGGTGTTCGGGTAGTTCGCCTGCCCGGCCGGGTTGTCGCCGAGGCTGTAGTGCCGGTTGACCGCCATCGCCAACACCTGCCCGGTGCCCGGCTGGACCGCCGCGATCGGCAGGGCGCGCTTGTTGTCGTAGGAGTAGACCTTGGTGGCCTGCTTCTGCGCGGTGGCCTGGATCTTCGGGTCCAGCGAGGTGACCACGGTGTAGCCGCCCGAGCGCAGTGCCTGCTCACGCTCCGCCACGGTGGCTCCGAAGGCCGGTTGGGTCAGCCACCACTGGCGCAGGTAGTCGCAGAAGTAGCCCCAGTCGTCGTGGCCCTGGGAGACGGCGGTGCAGCCGTTGGGCTGGGCGGTGGGGTGCAGGTTCAGCGGCTCCGCCTTGGCCTGGGCGGCCTGCGCGACGGTGATCGCACCGGTGGCGACCATCGAGTCGAGCACGTACGACCGGCGGGTGGCCGCCTCGTCCTTGTCGCCGCTGATCGGACTGTACGCGTCCGGCGACTGCACCAGGCCGGCGAGCAGGGCCGACTCACCGAGGGTCAGCTGCGCCGGCGGCTTGCCGAAGTAGCGCTGGCTGGCCGCCGCGACGCCGTACGCGCCGGAGCCGAAGTAGGCGATGTTCAGGTACCGGTCGAGGATCTCGTCCTTGCCGAGGCTCTTGTCCAGCGCGCTCGCGTACCGGATCTCCTGGATCTTGCGCCCGACGGTGGGGTCGGTGGCGGCGGCGCGCTCCTCGGCGGTGCGGGTGGGGTCGGTCTTGAGGACGTTACGGACGTACTGCATGGTCAGCGTCGAGCCGCCCTGCTCGGTGCCACCGCCCTTGACGTTCGCGACCAGTGCGCGGGCGAGACCGCGCAGGTCAGCACCACCGTGGTCGTAGAAGCGCCGGTCCTCGGCCGCCACGATCGCCTGCCGCATCACCGGGGCGATCTCCGCCAACGGGACGTCGGTGCGGTTCACGTCGTAGAACGTGGTGATCAGCGTCTTGCCGTCGTTGGCGTAGAGGTACGAGCGCTGCGGAGTTGCGGGGGTCTTCAGCGAGGCCGGCAACGCGGCGTACGACCCGAGCGCGGAGCGGGCGCCGAGGCCGAGGAGCAGGTTGCCCGGGAGCGCGGCGACGGCCAGGACAAGCCCGGCCAACACACCGGCGAGCAGCACGGTGAACAGCCGCGACAGCGGCGAGCGGGAGGCGGCCATGCTCCCCAGGATTGCCACGAAAGCCGCCAACCGACCACCCCCACCCCGCAATTGTCAGCAACTTCACGCCCACCCACCAACCAACCCCCACCCACCCCACCCCACCCCACCCCACGGGAACGGGCACCCCCTCCGCCCCCGGTGATCAAGAAGTTTGCGTCAAGCCAAGGCCGTTTTCTGACGCAAACTTCTTGATCACCGGACCGGTGGCGGGCGGGACGGGGCGGGGCCAGGTGGGTGTTTTTGGGTGGGTCTGGGTGGGTTTTAGCCGGTGGGTGGGTGAGTGGGTGGGTTAGGGGTTTGGGGTGCTTAAGCTGGCGGTGGCGGCGTCTCGCGCGGTTTCGCGGGGCATCAGGCGGCCGGAGCGGTAGCCGATGCCGATGCCGGCGATCAGCACGAAGATCGCACCGAACGTCTGCAGCGAACCGATCACGGCACCGCCCAGGCCGAGGAGGGGCGCGGCAATGATCAGCATGACGCCGTCGCCGAGGCTGAAGGTGCCCGAGCGGGCGACCGCCCACCCGGTGAGGAACCAGCCCACGCTGTAGAACGCCGCGCCGAGCAGCACCAACGACCGCGCGGTGGTGCCGAAGACAGGCGTCTGCTCTTCGAGCCCGGCGAAGGGCAGCATCAGCACGGTGCCGGCGATGCTGACCAGCAGCCCGGCGGCGGCCACCCGGCGGCTGCGGGTCGCCGCCAGCAGCCCGGTGAGGGCCAGCAGCGCGAGCAGACCGAGCCAGACCGCGGCCACCCAACCGATCAGGTACACCGCCCGGCCGTCGGCCGGATAGGGGTCGTTGCCCACCCCGCCGTCGCTGGCCATCGCCACCGCGCCGTAGAGGATGGCGTACGCGGGCAGCAGCCACACGGCCGCCCGCGCGAACCGGCGTACCGACCAGGCCCAGCTGGCGTTCGTGGCCGGGCCACCCGCGGTTGGTTCGTCGACGAACGGCAGTACGCCAAACCCGCCACCGGTGCTGCGGGACCCCAGTGGGGCGACCGGGTCGTGCGCGCCGGGCACCGGGGCCGAGGACCACTTCCGATTCGCCGGATCCTTCATGCGTCACCTCGCTCGTCCGCGAGTGGTGCGGAACGCGCCGGGGCGCCCCGATTGCCTGGTCACCACCCGTCCTAGGACCGATCGTGGCAGGCCTCGAAGCGCCCCATGAGCCTTTCTCGCATTCAGGCCCGAGTCACCGGCCCCGGCCGGCCGGGCGGCCGGCGTCCTGAGTCAGCCGCGCTCGCGCTGGTCGGCCGGGTCCTCGGTCAGGCTGGCCGCAGACACCGGCTCCGGCGCGGGCAGCCCTTGCGGCTTGTTGCCGCCGGTGGCCTGCGCCTCGGCGACGCGTACCTCGTCGTGGATCTGCTGGGCCGCGTCCGCCGCGGCCTGCGCCGCCTCCGCGGCCTCGCGCTCGACCTGGCTCGCGTGTTCGGCTGCCTCCGGTGCGGGCAGGTCACCCACCATCTGGCTCAGCCCGCCGAGCGCGCCACCCATGCCCTCCAGGGCCTTGGTCAGCTCGGCCGGGATGATCCAGACCTTGTTGGCGCTGCCCTGGGCGATCTGCGGCAGGGCTTGCAGGTACTGGTAGGCGAGCACCTTCTGGCTCGGGTTCGCCTGGTGGATCGCGTCGAAGACCGTCCGGATCGCCTTGGCCTGACCCTCGGCCTGCAGGATCCGGGCCTGCCGGTCACCGTCGGCCCGCAGCACCGCCGACTGCTTGTCACCCTCGGCGGTGAGGATCACCGACTGCTTGTGGCCCTCAGCGGTCAGGATCGCCGCGCGGCGGTCCCGCTCGGCGCGCATCTGCTTCTCCATCGAGTCACGGATGCTGGCCGGCGGCTCGATCGCCTTGATCTCGACCCGGGTCACCTTGATGCCCCACCGGCCGGTGGTCTCGTCCAGCACCCCGGACAGGTGCCGGTTGATCTCGTCCCGGCTGGTCAGCGCGCGCTCCAGATCGAGCGAACCGATCACGTTACGCAACGTGGTGACGGTCAACTGCTCGATGGCCTGAAGGAAGCTGGAGATCTCGTAGGTCGCCCGGACCGAGTCGACCACCTTGAAGTAGAGCACCGTGTCGATCGAGACCACCAGGTTGTCCGAGGTGATCACCGGTTGCGGCGGGAAGCTGACCACCTGCTCCCGCATGTCGACCTTCGTACGCACCGCGTCGATGAACGGCACCAGCAGGTTGAGGCCGGGGCTGAGGGTGCGCTTGTACTTGCCGAGCCGTTCCACCACGTCCTGGCGCTGCTGCGGCACAATCCGCACCGCCTTGGCCAGCGTTATCACGGCGATCAACGCCACCGCGATCACCACCACCCCGATTAAGGTCATCCCGTTCACCCTCTCGCTTCCGGCAGCTCACCGGCGGAAGAAATGTCGTCCTGCCACACCAGGGCTGTCGCGCCCCGGATTTTGATCACCCGAACCCGTTGACCAGGGTCGAACGTCTGCGTCGTGTCGTACGGGCGGGCACTCCACAACTCACCGTCGATCTTGACGAGGCCGTGGTCAGCGTCCACCCGCTCCAGCACCAACGCCGTGGAACCCTCGATCGCTTCCACGCCGAACGGCTGCTCGCCGCTTTCCAGCGACGAGCGCTGGTGCCGCCGGAGGGCCGGCCGGGCCACCAACAGACTCAGCGCCGACACCACCGCGAAGACCAACGCCTGCACCGCTACCGGCGCGCCCAGGGCGGCAGCACCGCCAGCGGCGAACGCGCCAGCCGCGAACATGATCAGAAACAGTGTCGTCGTGAAGATCTCCGCGACGGCCAGCAGCACACCCAATACGATCCACACCACGGCGTCCACACCACGATCGTGACACGTATATGCACGCGCGGCCTCCCCCGGAAGATCAGTAGGCTCGGCGGATCCCTTTCCGAGAAGTGATTCGGCGGCCCGACCCGAGGAGATCCCGTTGACTCTGCTGCCCGAGACCGCCCGACAGTTCGACGCCCAGGTCGCCCGGGCGCAGCTCGACGGGCACGCCCCGTCACTGGTGCTGGGCGTGGTCCGCGACGGCGCGCTGGTTCACCTGGCCACCGCCGGCGAGCACCCCCGCCCGGACGCCGACCTGCAGTACCGGCTGGGCTCGATCAGCAAGACGATGACCGCGACCCTGATCATGCAACTGCGCGACGCCGGCCGGCTCGCCGTCGATGACCCGCTGGAGGAGCACCTCCCCGGCACCGGCGTCGGCGCGCTCACCCTGCGCCAACTCCTCGGGCACGCCAGCGGCATCCAGCGCGAGCCTGAGGGCGACTGGTGGGAGCGGACCGCCGGGGTCGACCTGACCACCCTGCTCACCGGGGTCACCCCCGACAAGATCGCCTATCCGCCGCACGCCACCTACCACTACTCCAACCTCGCGTACGGGCTGCTCGGCGGCGTCCTCGAACGACTCACCGGGACACCCTGGGCCGACCTGCTCGGCGTACGGATCCTCGCCCCCCTGGGCCTGCGCCGCACCACGTACGCGGCCACCGAGCCGTTCGCCCGCGGCTACGTCGTCCACCCCTGGCACGACACGCTGCGCGAGGAACCGCGGACCGACACCGGTGCCATGGCCCCCGCCGGGCAACTCTGGTCGACGATCGAGGACCTGGGTCGGTGGGCCGCGTTCCTGGCCGACCCCAACCCCTCGGTGCTCGCCGCCGAGACGCTCACCGAGATGTGCTCCCCCGTCGTGGTCAGCGACCTGGAGTCCTGGACCCACGGGCACGGCCTCGGGCTGGAACTCTTCCGGGAGGGCAACCGGGTGTACGTCGGCCACGGCGGCTCGATGCCCGGCTACGGCGCCTCCCTGGCCGTGCACCGACCCACCCGTACCGCCGTGGTCGGCCTGGTCAACGCGTACACGCTGCACGGCGTGCACCTCGGCGTGCTCGGACGACAGTTGCTCACCCAGGTGCTGGACGCCGAACCCGCGCCGGTCACCCCGTGGCGGCCGGCCGCCGCCCCGCCGACCGCCGAACTGGCCGAGCTGACCGGCCGCTGGTGGTGGATGGGCACCACGATCGAGGTGTACGCGGACACCGCCGGCGACCTGCACGCCGGCCCGCTCGGCGCGCCGAATCTCCGCTTCGTCGCCGAGGGACCGGACCGGTGGCGGGGCCGGGCCGGCGTCCAGGACGGCGAGATCCTCACCGTGCGCCGCGACGAGCAGGGCCGAGCGGTCGCGCTGGACATCGCCACCTTCGTCTACACCCGCACCCCCGACCAGGAACCCTGAGTCGCCCGGCGCCCCGCCTTCCGGCACCGCCCCAACCAGCACCGCCCCGACCCGTCCAAGGTCCGCACGTCGTCAACGCAACCCCCGCGCTACCCGTCCAAGATCCGCGGGCGCCGCGGACTGAGGGGTGGCTGCGGTGCCCAGCCCCGGAAGGAGCCGCTGCGGCGGCCTCGACCCGGCACCTGCACCCCCACGCAAGCCGCTCCACGCATGATCGACTCGGTTTCCCGAAAGTCGGGGCATCCGGGACGATCCGACACCCCGACTTCCGGAAAACCGGGTCGATCAACGAAGGCCGGGCGGCGGCGGGGCGGGCTGGGCGAGCCAAGGCGGGCGGGGGCGGGCGGGGCGAGCCAAGGCGGGCGGGGCGAGCCAAGGCGGGCGGGGCGGGGGCTAGGTCAGAGCGGCTCGGTGACGAAGTCGATCAGGCGTTCCATCGCGTTGATCAGGGGTGTCTCCACGTCGGCGAAGCTGTTCACCCGGGAGAGGATGTGCCGCCACATCGCGGCCGGCTCGGCCACTCCGAGGGCCGCGCAGACCCCTTCCTTCCACGGCTGCCCCGGTGGCACCACCGGCCATGCCGCGATGCCCAGTGCAGCCGGCTTCACCGCCTGCCAGACGTCCACGTAGGGGTGGCCGGTGACCAGCACGTACGGCGAGTTCACCCGGGCGACGATCCGGCTCTCCTTGCTGCCCGGCACGAGATGGTCGACGAGCACGCCGAGCCGTCGGGTCGGACCGGGGGTGAAGCCGCGTACCTCGGCGTCGAGGGCGTCGATGCCGTCCAACGGTTCGACGACCACACCCTCGATCCGCAGGTCGTCGCCCCAGATCCGCTCGACCAGCGCGGCGTCGTGGATGCCCTCCACCCAGATCCGGCTGGCCTTCGCCACCTGGGCGCGGACGTTGTCCACCGCCACCGAACCGGACGCCGTCCGTCGACGGGCCGCCGGCACCGACGCGCGACTCGGCCGGCGCAGCGTCACGGGGCGGCCGTCGAGCAGGAACGCCGCCGGCAGCAGCGGAAAGTTGCGCCGTTTACCGTGCCGGTCCTCCAACACCACCGCGCCGGCCTCGAAACCCACCACCGCTCCGCAGAACCCGGAGTCGGCATCCTCGACCACGAGATCCGGTTCGGCGTCCACCTCCGGGGTGACCTTCCGCCGTCGCCAGTCTCCCGCCAACACGTCCTCGCCGTATCGCCCCGCCATGTCGATCACGCTAAACCCAGCCCGCGCCCACCCCGGCCCTCGACACACCGCCCGTCCCAGGAGCGCCGACCACACACGCACGCCAGGGGCCGGGGATTGGGGCGAACAGGGCAGTTGGTGGCAGGCCGGGCGACCGGAGCGGCAGTCGAGACAGGGCCGGTCGGGACCACGTACCCTTTCGGCATGTCCACCCCCGCAACGGGCGCGGCCACACTCACGCCGCGCCGGTCGAGCCGGTTCGTCGCCTGGGTGCGCGCGTGGCGCGCCGGGTTGGTGCCGTACGACGAGGTCGCCGACGCCATCGCCGGCGACGAGGAACATCTCGTCGCGGACGCCCCCGGCACCTGGACCGACGTCCCGCTGGGCGCCGCGCTGCCCACCCTGGCCAAGCTCTCCCCGGACGACATCCGCCTGGTGCTCCCCGCGCCGGGCGACCCCCGGGGACTGCCCGGCCCCGGTGACTTCGCCGGCGCGGCGCTGGTCACGGGCGAGGCGGTGGTAGCCGGCGGGCTCGGGTTGATCCCGGAGGTCCGCTCGCACACCTCCGGCTCCGGGGACTGCTTCGAGACGGTGCTCTGGCGGGTCTACCCGCTGCCGGCCAACGCCCCCGCCGCGTCACTGTCGTTGCCTGGCGCCGCCGAGGCGGAGGCCGAGCTGGCCGCCGCGCTGGCCGAGACGACCGCCGCGCTGACCCGTCTCGACGTGGCCCAGTGGCGACCCGAATTGGCCGGCGCGCTGGCCGCGCTGCGCCGTCCGGACGGCACCACCGACCTGCCACCAGGCTTCGACCCGCGAGCCCGCCGGCTCTTCGCCCGCGCCGCGGTGCTCGACCGGGTGCTCGCGTTGGCCGGGCACGCCGCGCCCGGCGGCGCGATCAACAATTACGAGGCCCAGCAGCGCGACGCGGCTCTGCGCCCCCTCACCGCGGCCTGCCGCCAGGCGCTGGTGGCCGCCTGCAACGCCCCCCTACGCCCCTGACGGAGGCAGCCCGGCGAGGCCGGTCGATCAGATCTCGTCGAGCAGGTCCGCGACCGAGTTGATGATCCGGGACGGGCGGTACGGGTAGCGCTCCGCCTCGGTACGGCTGCTGATCCCGGTCAACACCAGGATGGTCTCCAGCCCGGCCTCCAGGCCGCAGAGGATGTCGGTGTCCATCCGGTCGCCGATCATCGCGGTGGTCTCCGAGTGCGCGTTGATCGTGTTGAGCGCCGAGCGCATCATCATCGGGTTGGGTTTGCCGACAAAGTACGGCTCCACCCCGGTCGCCTTGGAGATCATCGCCGCGACCGAGCCGGCGGCCGGCAGCGCACCCTCCACCGATGGGCCGGTCACATCGGGGTTGGTGCAGATGAACCGCGCCCCGTCGTTGATCAGACGGACCGCCTTGGTGATCGCCTCGAAGCTGTAGGTGCGGGTCTCACCGAGCACCACGTAGTCCGGGGCGAAGTCGGTGAGCACGTAGCCGACCGCGTGCAGCGCCGTGGTCAGCCCGGCCTCACCGATGACGTACGCGGTGCCACCCGGCCGCTGGTCGGCGAGGAACTGGCCGGTGGCCAGCGCGGACGACCAGATCGACTCCTCCGGCACGTCCAGCCCCATCCGGCTCAGTCGGGCCGTCAGGTCACGCGGGGTGTAGATCGAGTTATTGGTCAGCACCAGGAACGGCTTGCCGGAGGCGCGCATCCGGTTGATGAACTCCGGTGCCCCGGGCACCGGCTGGCCCTCGTGCACCAGCACGCCGTCCATGTCGGTCAGCCAACTCTGCACGGGCTTGCGGTCATGCATCGGTGCCCCCAGCAGGCGTCGGACGGCGGGTCGGTACGCAGCAGACGGTCGGGCAGGTGTCCCAGATCGGCAGCTCGCCCAGGCGACGGCGCAGTTGCGCGCCGTCCGGGTCGGTCCGCTCGGTGATGAGCTCCCGCACCATGCTCACGAAGCGCGGGTCAATGCCCGGGGTGGCAGCCCGGACGAAGTCCAGGCCGAGCTGCTTGGCCGTTTCCAGCGCCTCGGTGTCCAGGTCCCAGACGACCTCCAGGTGATCGGAGACGAAACCGATCGGGCTGACCACCACCGAGGTGGTGCCGCCCTGCGCGAGGGCGGTCAGGTGCTCGTTGATGTCCGGCTCCAGCCACGGCATCTGTGGTGGGCCGGAGCGGCTCTGCCAGACCAGGTCGTACGCGAGGTCGGGGGCGGCGGCCGCGGCCACGAGCCGGGCGGTCTCGTGCAGTTGCGCCTCGTACCGGCCGCCGTGCGGGCCGGCGTTGGCCGCCATCGAACTGGGGATGGAGTGGGCGGTGAAGACCAGCCGGGTGGTCTCCCGCATCGCCGGGTCGAGTTGACCCAGGGCTGCCCGGACCGCGTCGGTGTGCGGCTCGACGAAGCCGGGGTGGTCCCAGAACTGGCGCAGCTTCTCGATCACCGGGGCGTCCGCGCCGACCGCGGCGCGCGCGGCGGCGATGTCCTCCTGGTACTGCCGGCAGGACGAGTAACCGCCGTACGCGCTGGTGACGAAGGCCAGCGCCCGGGTGACCCCGTCGTCGCGCATCTGGGTCACGGTCTCGGCGAGCATCGGGTCCCAGTTGCGGTTGCCCCAGTAGACGGGCAGGTCGAGGCCGTGCGCGGCGAGGTCGGCGCGGATCGCGGCCAGCAGCTCGCGGTTCTGCTGGTTGATCGGGGACACCCCGCCGAAGTGCTGGTAGTGCTCGGCGACCTCGGCCAGCCGCTCGGGCGGCACGCCTCGACCCCGGGTCACGTTTTGCAGGAACGGCATCACGTCCTCGGGCCGCTCCGGGCCACCGAAGGACACCAGCACCACCGCGTCGTACGACATGGGCTCATTCTTGTCCCTCGACCGGGACGGCCCGGCGACGCCCCCTGCTCCGGACGCGTGGATCACGCGGACGGGGGCCAGGGAGCGTCGCGGTGGAGCGTCAGGAGCCGATGGCGTGGTAGCCGCCGTCGACGTGGACGATCTCGCCGGTGGTGGCCGGGAACCAGTCGGACAGCAGCGCCAGGCAGGCTCGCGCGGCCGGCTCCTGGTCGGTGAGGCTCCAGCCCAGCGGCGCCCGCTCGGACCAGGTCTCCTCGAACTGGTCGAAGCCGGGGATCGACTTCGCGGCGATGGTGCGCAGCGGCCCGGCGGCGACCAGGTTGCTGCGGATGCCCTGCTTGCCCAGGTGCATGGCGAGGTAGCGGGACGTGGACTCCAGGCCGGCCTTGGCCACGCCCATCCAGTCGTAGACCGGCCACGCCTTCGTCGCGTCGAAGGTCAGGCCGACCACCGCGCCGCCCGGCGACATCAGCGGCAGCGCCGCCATGGCCAGCGACTTGTACGAGAAGGTGGAGACGTGCAGCGCGGTCGCCACGTCCTCCCAGGGGGCGTCGAGGAAGCCGCCGCCCAGGCAGCTCTGCGGGGCGAAGCCGATCGAGTGCACGACGCCGTCGAGGCCGTCGACGTGCTCGCGTACCCGGTCGGCGAGGCCGGCCAGGTGCTCGGTGTTGGTGACGTCCACCTCGATGACCGGGGCCACCTCGGGCAGCCGCTTGGCGATCCGCTCGACCAGGGAGAGCCGGCCGTAGCCGGTGAGCACGACCTGCGCGCCGTTTTCCTGAGCGAGCTTCGCCACCGAGAAGGCGATCGAGGCGTCGGTGATGACACCGGTGACGAGCAGTCGCTTACCGGCGAGCAGTCCGGACATCGCTGATTTCCTCCGTAGTCAAAAGGGTTAGTGGCCCATGCCGAGGCCGCCGTCGACCGGGATGACGGCGCCGGAGACGTACCCGGCGCTGTCCGAGGCCAGCCAGGTGACCACGGCGGCGACCTCGTCCGGGCTGGCCATCCGGCCGGCCGGGATGGACTTGAGCAGCTCCGCCTTGCGGTCGTCGGTGAGGCCGGCGGTCATGTCGGTGTCGACGAAGCCGGGCGCCACCACGTTGGCGGTGATGTTGCGGCCGCCCAGCTCCCGGGTGATCGAGCGAGCGACGCCGACCAGACCGGCCTTGCTGGCGGCGTAGTTGACCTGCCCGGCGCCGCCGGCGAGGCCGACCACCGAGGAGATGAAGATCATGCGGCCCCACCTGGCGCGGAGCATCTTCGCGGAGGCCCGCTTGGCAACCCGGAACGCACCGGTGAGGTTGGTGTCCACCACCCCGGTGAACTGTTCCTCGGTCATCCGCAGCAGCAGCGTGTCGGCGGTCATGCCGGCGTTCGCGACGAGCACCTCGACCGGCCCCAACTCGGCTTCGACGGCGGTGAACGCGGCGTCGATGGAGGCCGCGTCGGTGACGTCGGCGCGTACGCCGAACAGCCCGTCGGGTGCCTCGCCGCTGCGGTGGGTGACCGCCACCCGGTCGCCCTGCTTGGCGAAGGCCTGCGCGATGGCCAGGCCGATCCCCCGGTTACCCCCGGTCACCAGCACGGTACGGGCCACTGTTCCCCCTTGCGAATGGTCAGCACGGACGCGTCGGAGCCTAGGCGTTACCGGTAGGTAAGCGCTAACGGGAGTCGCGTCACACTGAGGTAGGACACCGGGATCAACCCCTGGTGGCACGCCTCGTGACGGGGTCGGCCCGTAGCCTCCGGGTGGTGAACCGGCATCCGATCGCGGTGGCCCTGTGGGCCCTACGGCAGACCCTGGTAGGCCCGGACGCCCGGCCCGAACGGCCGCTGCTGGCCGGTTGGCCCGGGCCAGCCCGTTACGCCGCCCCGGTCGGTCTGCTGGCCGTCCTCGGCCTCTTCCTGATCACGCTGACGGTGGAGAGCGACTGGGGCCTGCCGCCGCCGATCGCGTTGCTGTTCGCGGCGCTGACGGTGGCGCCGCTGCTGGCGCTGCCCCGGCGTCCGCTGCTGGCCTGGCGGCTGACGGTGCTGGCCCTGCTGATCTGCACGTTCAACGCGCCGGCCGACCAGGCCTGGCCGTGGACCCCGCCGCTGGCGCTCGGGTCGGTCGCGGTGCTGGCGGTGGTCGTCGCGCGGGTCGACCGGCCGGTGCTGGCCTGGGTGGTGACGATCAGCACGGTGCCGGTGCTGACCTTCGTCGACCCCAACAACCGGGTTCCGGTCCTGCTGCTGCTCGGCGCGCTGGCGATCGTCGGCGACCTGATCCGGCGCAACCGGCTGTCCCGGCGGGCGCTGGACGCGCAGACCGAGCTGAGCGAACGGGAGCAGGAGCGGCGCGCGGTGCTGGAGGAGCGCACCCGGATCGCCCGGGAGATGCACGATGTGGTGGCGCACCACATGTCACTGATCGCGGTGCAGGCGGAGACCGCGCCGTACCGGCTGTCGGACGTGCCCGCGCCGGCCGCCGCCGAGTTCGTCGCGATCGCCGCGTCGGCCCGCGACGCGCTCACCGACATGCGGCGGCTGTTGGGCGTGCTGCGCAGCGAGGCGATCGGTCCGCAGACCGCGCCGCAACCGGACCTGACCGACCTGGGCGCGATGGTGGACGCGGCGCGCCGGGCCGGGCTGGCGGTCTCCCTGGACGCCGAGCCGATGGACGACGACCGGGTGCCCGCGCCGGTCGGGCTGGCCGCGTACCGCATCGTGCAGGAGAGCCTGGCCAACGCGGCCCGCCACGCGGCCGGGGCCGCGGTGCGGGTCAGCGTCCGCACCGGTCCCTCCGGGCTGGGGGTACGCGTGGAGAACTCCCCGGCCGACGTCCGACCGACCGCCGACGGCGGCTCCGGGCACGGGCTGACCGGCATGCGGGAGCGGGCCACCTCGCTGGGCGGTACGTTCACCGCCGGGCCACTGCCCGACGGGGGTTACGCGGTGGCGGCCGAGTTGCCGTACGACGCGGAGGGCGGGGACGCGTGATCAAGGTGCTGATCGCCGACGACCAGGCGATGGTCCGACAGGGCTTCGGAGCGCTGCTCGCCGCCCAACCGGACCTGCTGGTGGTGGGTGACGCCGCCGACGGCGCGCAGGCCGTCGCCGCCACCCGCCGGCTCGACCCGGACGTGGTGCTGATGGACGTGCGGATGCCGGTCATGGACGGGCTGGAGGCCACCCGCAAGCTGCTCGGCGACCGGTCGGCGCAGCGCCCCCGGGTGCTCATCCTCACCACCTTCGACCTCGACGACTACGTGTACGAGGCGCTGCGCGCCGGGGCGAGCGGCTTCCTGCTCAAGGACGCCCCGGCGGCCGATCTGGTGCAGGCGGTGCGGGTGGTGGCGGCCGGGGACGCGCTGCTCGCCCCGGCGGTCACCCGCCGGCTGATCGCCGAGTTCGCGGCCCGCCCGGACCGCCGCCGGCCCCGACCCACCGACCTGGCCGGGCTCACCCCCCGGGAAACCGAGGTGCTGCGGTTGATCGCCCGGGGTCGCAACAACGCGGAGATCGCGGGCGACCTGGTGGTCGCCGAGCAGACCGTGAAGACGCACGTCGGGCGGATCCTGGCCAAGCTGGGGTTGCGCGACCGGGCCCAGGCCGTGGTGCTGGCGTACGAGACGGGTCTGGTGGCCGCCGGCGAGTAGTCCCCCGGAGCCAGCCCGCAGACGGCTCCCCGGGACGACGACCGCGCACCGCCCTTCCGCGCACTGTGCCTCCGGAGGAACATTCCGGAGGGAGAACGAGATGCGACGACGAGGTGCCAGCCGAGTGGCGCTGGCCGCGCTGCTCGGCGTGAACCTGGTCCTGCCGACCCGACCCGAGCCGGTCGCGGCGAGCGGGTTCGTGGAGGCGTACCCGGTCACGGCGGCGGCGATGCGCGCGGCGGGTCCGCCGTACGCGGACTGGGCGGCCCACGGGCGTCGTTTCCTCTCGTTCGACAGGCGCGGCGACGGCCGCGCGGTCGAGGTGCTCGGCGACCTGGCCGACGCGGACCGGATCGCGGTGCTGGTGCCTGGGGTGGGCAGCACCCTGGCCGACTTCGACAGGGGTTTGGGCGGGGTGGCCCGGCGGGCGCCGGCGACGCAGGCCCGGCAGCTCTACCGGGAGCTGCGGGCGAGCGAGCCGGCGGCGCGGGTCGTGGTGCTGGCCTGGCTCGGCTACGACCCGCCCGACGGGGTGTTGACGGCCGCCGGTGGCCTCAGCGCCCGGCGCGGCGCTGCCGGGCTGGCCGGACTGCTGCGGGAACTGGCGGCGCGTCGTCCGGCGGCGACGATCACCCTGGTCGGGCACAGCTACGGGTCGCTGGTGGTGGCCCTGGCGGCTGCGGACGCCCCGGCCCAGGTCACCGACGTGGTGAGCCTCGGCGGCGTCGGCGCCGGGGTGCAGCGCGCCGACGACCTGCCCGGCGGGCGGCGGTTCTGGGCCGCGGAGGCGAGCACCGACTGGATCCGTCGGGTTCCGCCGGTACGGCTGCCCGGTCTCGGCTTCGGCCGCCGCCCCGGCGACCCGTCGTTCGGCGCCCGCACCCTGCCGGCGGGCGGGGTGACCGGGCACGACGGCTACCTGGCCCCGGGCAGCGCCACGCTCGTCGCGGTGGCGGCCGTCGTGCTGGGCGCTGTCGACGCCGACCGGGTCGGGGACCCGCGGTGAACCGGGACCGTACCGTCGACGCGTTGCGGGCGTACGCCATCGGCGGGGTGGTGCTGGGACACTGGCTGGTCACCGGGTTGGTGCTGACCGGCGACGGAGGGCTGCACCAGGCCAGCCCGCTCACCGCGTTGCCCGCTCTGGCCCCGGTGACCTGGGTGTTGCAGACGCTCGGGCTGTTCTTCTTCACCGCCGGCTTCGGCTCGGCCCGCTCGTTGGCCGGTCACCGGGGCGGTGCGGGTGGCTGGTTGGCCGGTCGGCTGCGCCGGCTGCTGCTGCCGACGGTGGCGCTGCTCGGGGTGGGTGCCGCCGTGTTGCTCGCCGCCACCGTGGCCGGCACCCCGGACGACACGCTCGCCGTCGCGCTGCGGCTCGCGATCAGTCCGCTGTGGTTCCTGGTGCCGCTGGTGTTCCTCATCGCGATGACCGGACCGCTGCGCGCCGCCGTCCGCCGGTGGGGGTTGGGCCATTGTGTCGTACCGGCGGTCATCGTGGTCGCCGCGGCGGACGTGGCGGTGCGTCTGCTGCCGGCCGGCAGCCACCTGCCCCCGGTCAGCGTGGTGGCGGCCTGGTCCGTGCCGTACCTGCTCGGCGTGGCGCACGCCGACGGGCGGCTGGCCGGCCGACGGGCGGCGGGCACGCTCGCGGCCGGCGGCGTGGCCGCGCTCGCGGCATTGCTGGCCCTGGGCTACCCGGTGAGCGCGGTCGGCGTGCCCGGGGCCGGGGTGTCCAACCTGAACCCGCCGTCGCTGCTGGCCGTGGCGCTGGCGGTGACCCAGGTCGGGCTGGGGCTGCTCGCCCGGCCGGCGCTGGAACGGCTGCTGGCCCGGCCGGTGCCGGGCCGAGCGGTGACCGAGGTGAACCGTTGCGCGTTCCGGATCTATCTGTGCCACCAGCCGATACTGGTGGGGGTGACCGCGCTCACCGCCCGCGGCGGGCTGGCGCTGCCCGGGTTGCACACCGTGCCGGACGGCCCGGGCTGGGTGCTGGCGCGCTTGTGCTGGCTGCCGTTGCTCGCCGCGGTGCTGGTCACGATCGTGCGGACGGGCCAGTCGCGGCCGGGGCGCCGACCGGGCGGTGGAGGGGTCGCCGGCCGGTCGGCCGAGTGCGTCTCGTCGGCTGCGCAGGTGTACGATCATCGACGTTCCGGCCCGCCCGACTTGCAGGAGGTGATCGCTGTGCGAGATAGCGATCCTCCCAGTCGTGGCCGGGCCGATGGTCAGCCCCGCTGAGCCACGACTCAGTCTGGTGAGCTGACCCCGCTCCGCTCCCCCGCTCCTCGGCACACGCCGAGGAGCGTGCCGCGCCGTCCGGTTCGCCGACGGTCGCCGGGAGCCGCCCGGTCACGACTTCGTGTGCGCCTCCCCACCCCCTGCGGTCCGCCCCCGCACGCGGACCGTCCAGCAGCCGCCACCCGGAGCCGTCCATGAGCCGTTATGTCGCCCCGCTGGGCTTCACCCTCGCCGCCGTCTGGGTGGCCATCGTCTTCGTGCTCGCCGGCGGCGGCCACTGAGGTGGTGCTGATCGACCGGCGGCGGTCGGTGATCGCCGCCGGTGCACCGCTCAGAGCATCCGTGACGACCACACCAGGCTGAGCGCACCGGCGCAGAGCGCCAACAGCAGCGCCAACCCGGCGTACCACTGGGTCACCTCCCGCGGCTCGGTCCGGAAGCCGATCGAGCTGCCCATGTCCTGATAGACCTGCTTCAGCTCGCTCACCGAGGCCGCCTCGTAGAAGTAGCCCTCGGTGGTCTCGGCAAGCTCGGCCAGGGCCAACCGGTCCACCGGCACCCGCTGCAACTGCCCGCCGATGTCGACCTGCCCGGTGTCGGTGCCGAACGCGATGGTGGAGACCGGGACGTTCGCCGCCTGGGCGGCCGCCGCCGCCTCCTCCACCGCCCGCCCGGAGGTGCGGAACCCGTCGGAGAGCAGCACGATCCGTGCCGGCGGGATGCCCGCCGCGCCGTCGGCCGGCACCGACCGGATCGCCTCCAGACAGGTGAACACCGCCTCACCCGTGGCGGTCGCCTCGGCCAGCACCAGACCGTCGATGGCGCTCGTCACCGCGTCCCGGTCCTTGCCCGGCGGCACCAGCACGTTCGCCGCCTTGGCGAACGACACGAGACCCAGGTTGTAGCTCTCCGGCAGCTCACCGACGAACTGCTTGGCCGCCTCCTGCGCCGCCTCCAACCGGTTCGGCGCCACGTCGTCGGCCTGCATCGACAGCGACACGTCGATGGCGAGCATCACGGTGGCCCGCTCCAGCGGCTCCCGGGTGTCCACCGCCGGCCGGGCCAGCGCGGTGGCCAGCACCAGCAGGCAGAGCAGGAACGCCGTCGCCGGAACGTGCCGACGCCAACCGAGGCCCTTCGGGGCCACCGTACGCAGCAGGTCCACATTGGTGAAGCGCATCGCGAACGCCCGACGGTGCAGCTGCCGCCACACGTAGAACGCCGCGAGGGCGAGCACCGGCAGCACCGCCAACAGCCACCACGGTTGCATGAAACGGATCATCGTGTCGTCCCCCGGGTACGCGCGTGCCGCTGCGCGGCCACGAATCGCACCATGTCCAGCAGCCAGTCTCGGTCCGTACGCAGACGCAGGTGGGCCGCGCCGGCGCCACGCAGGGCGGCGGCGATGGTGGCCCGTTGGGCGGTCGCGGCGTCGGCGTAGCGCTGCCGCAGCCGTGGATCGGCGGTCTGCACCTCATGCAGCTCGCCGCTCTCCGGGTCGACCACCGGCAACACCCCCACGTCGGGCAACTCCAGCTCGCGCGGGTCGATCACCTCGATCGCGAGCACGTCGTGGCGGACCCGCAGCTTGCGCATCGGCCGCGCCCACTGCTCGGCCGGCGCGAGGAAGTCCGAGATCACCACCGCCACCCCGCGCCGCCGGGGCGGACGGTTGAGCATCTCGATCAGGGCGCCCAGGTCACCACGGCCGGGCTGGATGGCGGTGCCGGCGAGGGTACGCAGCAGGCCCTGCGCCTCCTTGCGGCCGGAGCGGGCCGGCAGCCGGGTGAGCACGCCAGGGCCGGCCGGCGGTGCGGCTCCGCCACGCCAGCGGCGGGCCGGTGCGGACACACCGCCACCGGTGCCGATCACCGCGCCGATCCGGTTGCCGCCGCGCACGGTCAGGTGGGTGACGGCTGCCGCGGCGGCCACCACCACCTCGCGTTTGAGCCACTTCCCGGTGCCGAAGTCCAGGCTGGCGGACAGGTCCACCGCCAACCAGGTCTCCAGTTCCCGGTCGGCGACCGTACGCCGCACGTGCGGTGTGGTGGTCCGTGCGGTGACCGGCCAGTCCATCCGGCGCACGTCGTCGCCCGGGCGGTACTCCCGGGATTCGCCCGCCTCGCTGCCCGGCCCGGGCAGCAGACCGGCGTAGTCGCCCTGGAGCAGACCGTCGAGTTTGCGGGTGACGAGCAGTTGCAGCCGGGACAGCACGGCCTCGCTGCGGTCGGGGGCGGGACGAGGGGTGGGTGAGGTCACGGCCGCTGCCCGGGCCAGCCAGCGCCCGGCGGCGGCGCGGTCGTCGGTCCGGTGGCCTGCTGCCGGGGCGCGACCGCCGGCAGGGGAATCGTCGACATCACCCGGTGCACGATGTGGTCGGCGGGCACGTCGTCGGCGAGCGCGTCGTAGCTGAGCACCAACCGGTGCCGCAGGATGTCCGGCGCGATGTCCTGCACGTCCTGCGGCAGGGCGTAGTCGCGCCCGCGCAGCAGCGCCAGCGCACGCGTCGCCCGGACCAGGCCCAGCGAGGCGCGTGGGCTGGCCCCGTACTGGATCAGTTGCGCGACGTCGGGCATGCCGTGCTCGGCGGGGGTACGCGTCGCCAGCACCAACCGGACCGCGTAGTCGACCAGGGCGTTGTGCACGAAGACCTGGTCCGCCTTACGTTGCAGGGCAACCAGCTCAGGTGTGTCGAAGACCGCGCTCGGCTCGGGCGCGGACACACCCATCCGGTAGACGATCTCGCGTTCCTCCGCGTCGGTCGGGTAACCCACCACGATCTTCATGAGGAATCTGTCGCGTTGCGCCTCCGGCAGCGGGTAGACACCCTCCTGCTCGATCGGGTTCTGGGTGGCCATCACCAGGAACGGGTCGGGCACCCGGTGGCTCTCGCCGCCGATGGACACCTGCCGCTCGCTCATCACCTCCAGCAGCGCGGACTGCACCTTCGCCGGAGCCCGGTTGATCTCGTCGGCGAGCAGGAAGTTGACGAAGACCGGCCCCAGCTCGACGTCGAACTTCTCGCTGGACTGCCGGTAGATGCGGGTGCCCATGATGTCGGCGGGCACCAGGTCCGGGGTGAACTGCACCCGGGCGAACGACCCACCGACGACCTTGGCGAGGGTCTCCACCGCCAGGGTCTTGGCGACCCCGGGCACCCCTTCGAGCAGACAGTGACCGCGAGCGAGCAGCGCGACGAACATCCGCTCCACCATCCGGTCCTGCCCGACGATCACACGTTTGATCTCGAACAGCGCCTTCTCCAAGAGAGTGGCGTCCTGCGCGGGGGTGGTCACCGGCGCGGGTGCCGCTCCGTTCGGCGTCGGGGCGTCGGGCATGGTCGGCTGGGCCACCGGTCCTCCACAGCGTTTGTCGGTCGTCGCGGCTCGTGCGGTATCAAGACTCGCATGCCTTGCTGAGTGTCGAGGTGGGGAGAAGCCGATTTTCGCCGCGCCGTCCGCGGCAGCAGAATCGCCCGTCGAGGGTGTACCTGGACCGGCCTGCCGCGTGTACGATTCACCCCGTCGCCGGGCGGCTCCCCCCGTGGTCGCCCGGCGATCAAACTTCCCGTGCGGCCACCCCTAGACTGGCCCGGATGAGCATCCCCTCCACCGCCGACGACGCCCTCGTCTGTTCGGCCCGCGGCTGTCGGGCCGCCGCCGTCTGGGTCCTGGAGTGGAACAATCCCCGGCTGCACGACGCCGATCGTCGCAAGACCTGGCTGGCCTGCGCCGACCATCGGACCAGCCTCGGTGACTTCCTGGACGCTCGCGGCTTCCTGCGTGCCGTCACCGCGGTGCCCGAATCGCCTACGCTCGACACGTGAGCACACCCGGCGCCCCACCGCCTTCCGGACCCGACGCCTCGACGGCCGCACCGGCGGGCCGGGGGCCGCTGGAGCCCTGGCCGGACACGGTCGACTGGCAACCGATCTCCACCGACCTGATCTGGGTGGAGCTGATCCGGCTGGCGATCGTCGTCGCCATCGGGCTGGCGGTGACGGCCGTCGGCTGGGCGCTCAGCGGCCAGTGGCTGTTCGGGCTCGCCGTCGCCGTCGTGGTGGTGCTCGGCGTGTGGCGGGCCATCGCGATCGGCCGGGCGGTGCGGGCCTGGGGGTACGCCGAGCGGGAGAACGACCTGCTGGTCCGGCACGGGTTGCTGGTCCGCCGGCTCTCCATCGTGCCGTACTCGCGGATGCAGTTCGTCGATGTGAGCGCCGGGCCGTTGGAGCGCGCCTTCGACCTGGCCACCGTGCAGTTGCACACCGCGGCGGCGGCGAGCGACGCGCGGGTTCCCGGGCTGCGGCCGGCGGAGGCGTCCCGGCTGCGCGACCGGCTCACCGCGCTCGGCGAGGACCGGGCGGAGGGGCTGTGAGCACCCGCGCGGGCAACCACCGTCCCCACCGAGGGCCGCTGCGATGAGCGACGGGCCGAGCACCCTGCCACCCACTGGCCCGACGCCACCCGGGCCGGTGCTGCCCACTGGCCCGGCAGCCACTGGCGTGCCAGGCACCGACGCGGCTCCCGCTGACCCGTTCGGCGCGCGCGAACCGTGGCCGGCACCACCCGGCGGCGGCGAGGGCGAACCCCGGCAGCGACTGCACCCGCTCAGCCCTGTGCTGCACGGCGCCAAGTCCCTCGTCGTGGTGATCGCCGGGCTGTCCTGGTCGACGCTGTCCCGGGTCGGCTTCGGCTGGTTCGCCGCGATGGTGGCGGTGCTGGCGCTCGGCGCGACAGTGCTGTCGGTGATCAGCTGGTACAACACCGGCTACCACGTCGTCGCCCGGGAACTTCGGGTGTACGAGGGGCTGCTCTGGCGGCGTACCCGGGCCATCCCGTTGGAACGGTTGCAGGCCGTGGAGGTGGTCCGGCCGCTGCTCGCCCAGCTCACCGGTCTGGCCGAGCTGCGTCTGGAAGTGGTCGGCGGAGGCAAGACCGAGGCGCCACTGGCGTACCTCGGGGTGGCCGACGCCGCCCTGCTGCGCGAGCGTCTGCTGGCGCTGGCCGGGCGGGTGGCGCAGCTACCCGCGTCCGGCGTCGCGACCGCCCCGGTGGCCCCGGGTGCGTCGGCGCCACCGGCGGCCGCGCCGGGTCGGCCACTGCACGCGGTACGCAACCAGAACCTGCTGATCAGCCAACTGCTCACCCCGCAGGCGTTCCTGCTCCCGTTCGGTGTGGCCTTCGTCGTGGTGCAGTTCCTCACCGCCGGGTCGTGGTCGTTCGTGGCGGTGGCGAGCACCCTGACCGCGATGGCGGGTGTGCTGCTGCAGCCGATCCGCCGGGTCCTCGACGACTGGAACTTCCGGCTGGCCCGCGACGGCGCCACGCTGCGGGTGCACAACGGCCTGCTGGAGACGCGGGCGCAGACCGTGCCGTTGGAGCGGGTGCAGACCGTGCGGGCCACCTGGCCGCTGCTCTGGCGGATGAAGGGCTGGCTGCGGCTGCGGCTGGAGGTGGCCGGTTACTCCGTCGCGGAGGCCGACGACCGCAGCCGGCCCGACCGGCTGCTGCCGGTCGGCGACCTGCCGACGGCGACGATGATCGTCGCCGAGGTGCTTCCCGGGGTACGCCTCGACGCGCTCCCGCTGAGCCCACCTCCGCGCCGGACCCGTTGGCTGCACCCACTGGGCCGTGCCGCGTTCGGCGCGGGGCTGTTCGAGCAGGTCTTCGCCACCCGGTCCGGGCGGCTCACCCGGCAGCTGGTGATCGTGCCGTACGCCCGGATCCAGAGCGTGCGAGTGGTCCAGGGGCCCATCCAGCGCCGCCTCGGGTTGGCCACCGTGCACGCGGACACCGCGGGCGGCTCCGGCGCCACCGCCCAGGACCGCGACCTGGCAGAGGCCTGGTCCCTGGCAGCGGACCTGACCGAAAGAGCCCACCAAGCCCGCACCCAACCCTGACCCGCCGCTGCCCTGCCGCGCGCTGCCCGCCCGCGCTGCGCTGCCCGCGGTGCCCGCCCGCGCTGCGCTGCCCGCGGTGCCCGCCCGCGCTGCGCTGCCCGCGGTGCCCGCCCGCGCTGCGCTGCCCGCGGTGCCCGCCCGCCCGCGCCGCGCTGCCCGTCCGCGCTGCCCCCGGGGGCCGGAGGAGCCGGGGGCCGGGGTGGGGGTCAGCGGTCGGCGGGGATTGCGGGGTGGGTTGTGGTGGTGTCTGGTTGTCGGGGGGTGGGGGGCTCACCGGGCGGGGGGTCGGCGGGATTCGGTAGGGGTTCCGTGGCCGACCTGGCGCGCGGGTGACCGACGCGCCACGCTGCCCAACCACGCTCCGCCAGACCGACCACCAGGAACGTCAGACCCACGTACGCCCAGCCGACCAGCACGTCGATCACGTAGTGCTCACCCGAGTAGACCAGGGTGAAGGTCATCGCCAGCGGGTACGCGAGCAGTAGCGGCCACCAGCGACGGCGGGTGGCGGTCAGGAAGAACAGCACCACGAACAACGCCCACGCGGTGTGCAGCGACGGCATCGCGGCGACCGGGTTGGAGGCGATCTGGCCGGCGTTGAGCACGTTGCCGGCGCCGTGCATGCCGAACGCCTTCCAGCCCCGGGTCGAGATCCGGGCGACCTCGGTGAGCAGGCCGTTCTGCGCCGCCCACCAGGGCGGGGCGGCCGGGTAGATGAAGTAGGTCACCAGGCCGGCTGCGCAGAGGAAACCCCAGCGCCGCATGTACGCCGCCCAGCGGTGCCGGTCGCGCATCCAGAGCACCGCGGCGGCGGTCAGCGCCACCACGAAGTGGGAGAAGTACACCCAGCTCGCGGCAACGTCCCACCAGTGCACCTGCGGGTGGTAGAGGTGCTGCTGCAACCAGACGGTGGGCACCTCCCCGCCGGTGGCCCAGCCGAACATGAACCGGTCGGCGACGATCAACTCCATCGCGTGCGGCGTGGCCCCGTTGTCGGCGAACCCGCGCGAGAGGTTGTAGATCACGAACAGCAGCACCACCGGCACCCAGTCCCGGGCGAAGCGCAGGTGGCTGCGCCAGGGTCGGTCGCTGTTCCAGGCGATGGTCGCGAGCCAGATCCAGACGAAGGCGTACGCCGGGTCGGTGGGCAGGCCGATGGCCAGCCACGCGGCGACGAAGGCGACCGCCCAGACGGTCATCGCGACGACGCGCCGACGACCCCCGTCCGGGGACGCGGGCGGCTCGGTCCGGGCGGGGGGCTGGGGGTCAGTCACGACGGCCATCGTCGTCAAGGTTAACGACGGGTACGGCATCGACCGACGGGGGACCACCCCGGTGCTCGTCGCGGGCGGGTGCGCCCGGATCGCCGGGCGCGTGCTCACCGTGTCCGCCGAACACCTAGGCTGACGACCATGCAGGAGCAGCCCGAGCCGGCCTTCGCGCCGGGTCTGACCGCCCAGGTCGAGTTGACCGTCACCGACGCGGACACCGCCCAGGCGGTCGGTTCCGGGGACGTACCGGTGCTGGGCACTCCCCGGGTGCTGGCGCTGGCCGAGGCGGCCACCGTCGCGGCGACGGCGACCGGGATGCCGCCCGGGTCGACGACCGTGGGCACCCGGGTCGAGTTGGAGCACCTGGCGCCGACCGTGGTCGGCCGGACGGTCCGGGCGCAGGCGCTGCTGGCGACCGTCGACGGTCGCCGGCTGTCGTTCGAGGTCACGGTCAGCGACGGTGACCAGACGGTGGCCCGGGGTCGGGTGGACCGGATCCTGGTGGATCGGCAACGCTTCGTCGAACGCGCCGGGCGTCCGTCGTGACCACCGGGTTCGTCGAGGTCGCCGACCGGGTGCACGTGCTTCGCGAACCACTGCTGCGGGTCAACGTCACACTCGTCGTCGGGGACGACGAGGCGCTGCTGGTGGACACGCTCTCGTCGGCCGCGCAGGCCACCGACCTGGCCGCAGCCGTCCGGACGGTCACCGACCGCCCGTTGACGCTTGTCAACACCCACCACCACTACGACCACTGCTTCGGCAACGCCGTCCTGGCCGGCGACCCACCCCGCCCGGTGTACGCGCACGAGCTGGCCGCCACGGCGCTGCGCACGGACCCGGAGGGGCTGCGCCGGGAGGCGTACGCGGAGCTGCGCGAGGAACACCCGGCGCTCGCCGCCGAGCTGGCCGACACCCCGCTGCTCGCCCCCACGCACACCGTGCACACCGAGACGTCGCTCGATCTGGGTGGCCGGCGGGTGCTGCTGCGCCACCCGGGGCGGGGACACACCGACGCGGATCTGGTGGTGCACGTGCCGGACGCCGACGTGCTGGTCGCCGGGGACCTGGTGGAGCAGAGCGGCCCGCCCGCCTTCGAGGACGCGTACCCCCTGCGGTGGCCGGACGCGGTCGCGGACCTGCTGCGGCTGACCACCGCGCGCACGGTTGTGGTGCCGGGTCACGGCGACCCGGTAAACGTCGAGTTCGTCCGCGCCCAACATGCCGACCTGGTGAGGTTGGCCTGGCTGATCCGGGCCGCGCACACCGGCAGCGCGCCGCCCGAGAGGGTGGCCGCGGAGGCTCCCTTCGGCGCCCGCGCCGCCCTGGTCGCCGCCCGCCGCGGCTACCAGGAGCTGGACGGCGAAATCTAACCCCCACCCCCACCCCCCACCCCCCACCCCCCACCCCCCACCCGCGTCGATCTTGCAGTTTGTGTCCCGACATAAGGGGCACAGCGGGACCGAACGGCGACAGAAAGTGCAAGATCGACGCGCGCGGGGTGGGGTGGGGCGCGCGCGCGGGGTGGGGTGGGGCGCGCGCGGGGGGTGGGGTGGGGCGCGCGCGGGGGGTGGGGTGGGGCGCGCGCGCGGGGGGTGGGGGGCGGGGCGGGGGCGGGGTGGGGGCGGGGGCTAACCCGCGAAGCGGCGTTCGACGTCGGCGCGGGTGGGCATGGCGGTGGCACCGCCGGGGCGCTCGCAGACCAGGCCCGCCACCCGCAGCGCGAACGCGACCCGCTCGACCCAACCTGCCGGGGAGTCCGGTTCGCCGTCGTTGAGCAGGTCGGCGATCAGCGCGGCCAGCACCGAGTCGCCGGCGCCGGTGGCGTCGACCGCGTCGACCTTCGGTGCCGGCACCCGGACCGGGTCGGCGTCGGCGGCGGCCAGCACCGCGCCGGCCGCGCCGAGCGTCACCACCACCGTGGCGGCCCCCAACTCGCGCAGATACGCGGCCACCCCCTCGACCGGTTCACCGGGATAGAGCAGCCCGGCGTCGGCGGAGCTCAGCTTGACCAGGTGCGCGCCGGGGGCGAATTCGGCCACCACCTGGCGGAGCCCGTCCAGCGCCTCCGGCCCGGCCAGCACCCGGGGGCGCACGTTCGGGTCGAAGACCCGCAGACCCGTGGCGAGCGACCAGGCGCGCCGGGCGGCGGCCAGCGGGCCGGGCTGGAGCAGCGCGATCGAGCCGCAGCAGACCACGTCGGCGCCCTCCACCAGCGCGAGGTCCAGGTCGTCGGGCCCGAGCAGGCCGTAGGACGCCGGTTCGCCGTAGAAACGGAAGTCGGGTTCCGGCCCGGCGTACGTGACCACCGCGAGCGTGGTCGGCGCCGGCACCGTCACCGCACCGGCCACCCCGACGTCGGCGGCGCTGAGGAAGGCGCGGATCCGGCCGCCCAGCACGTCGTCGCCGAGGGACCCGACGAACTGTGCCGCGCCGCCGAGGCGGGCCACCCCGACGGCGACGTTGAGCGGCCCGCCGCCGACCGCCTGCCGGTAGACCCGCTCCCCGTCGCGCTCGGTGTCGAGCAGGTCGACGAGTGCCTCGCCGAGTACCACCGCGTAGCCCATGGGAGATCCTCTCGTCGTCACCAACCACCGGCCGCCGCACGCCGAGCCGATCGCCGTGCCCCCAGGCTGGCACAGCGCGCCGCCCGGCGGGCACCGAAGCGGTGCACGGGGCTACCTGGGCCGGTGGACCGGCCCGTCGAGCGCCGCGAGGGGGCGACCGCTGCCACCCCAGCGGGCCGCGACGATCTGCGCGGCCACACTCACCGCGGTCTCCTCCGGGGTACGACCACCGAGGTCCAACCCGATCGGCGAGGCGAGCCGGGCGAGCTGCTCCGCGCCGAGCCCCGCCTCGCGCAGCAGTTTGTGCCGCTCGTCGTGGGTGCGCCGCGAACCCATCGCGCCGACGTACGCCAACCGGTGGCGCAACGCCAGTTCCAGCACCGGCACGTCGAACTTCGGATCGTGGGTGAGGACACACACCACGGTCCGCCCGTCGGTCCGGCCCGCGTCCAGCTCGTCTCGCAGGTAGCGGTGCGGCCACTGCACCACCACCTCGTCGGCCTCGGGGAAACGCCGGGCGGTGGTGAAGACTCCTCGGGCGTCGCAGACGGTGACCCGGTAGCCGAGGAACGCGCCGATCCGGGCCACCGCGGCGGCGAAGTCGATCGCCCCGAAGACGATCATCCGAGGCGGGGTGGCGTACGCGGTCACGAAGAGGCTGATCCCGCTGCCGCGGCGCTGCCCGTGGTAGCCGTACCGGAGCACCCCGCTGTGCCCGGCCGCGAGCAGCCCGAGGGCGTCGACGCGGGCGGCGTCGTCGAGCCGGTCGTCACCCAGCGACCCGATCGGCAGTTGGCCGGTCAGCACCAGTCGCCGGCCCAACCGCCGAGCTGGATCGGTCGGCACCGCGCCCGGTGGATCGCCGGCGTCGGCGGCCACGCAGGTGACCACCGCCGCCGGTTGGCCGTCCCGGCGGGCGGCGGCGACCGCTGCCAGCCCCGGCAGGGCGCTGGCCTCGACGCGCTCCACAAACACGTCGAGGATGCCACCGCAGGTCAGACCCACGGAGTACGCGTCGTCGTCGCTGATGCCGTACCGGATCAGCTCGGCGGCGCCGGTGTCCAGGACCCGGCGGGACCGTTCGTAGAGGTCCGCCTCGACGCAGCCGCCGGAGACGCTGCCGGTGACCGTGCCGTCGGTCGCCACCGCCATCGCCGCGCCGGGCGGTTGCGGTGCGGAGTGCCAGGTGGCCACGACGGTGGCCAGCGCGACCGGCTCACCGCAACGGCACCGGCGCAGCACCTCGTCGAATACGTCCGGCACCGGCCGCCGCCTCTCCGCCTCCGTCGTCCCCGTCCGCAGGATATGGCGTTCGGCGGCGGCCGGCGGGTCAACTCATCCATCGAGGAACAGCTATTGCGCTGGCACGGCGTGGCGTGATGGGATGACGTCTACCGGGCGGTGCGAGGGCTGCCGCGCCACCGGTTGCCGGGTTCGACACACGCGAGGGCGCCGGTCCCTGACAGGACCGTTGATGGCACGCGTCCACCGGCTGGGCTTCCGCCGGGGCACGTCGCCGTGATCGTCGCACCGCTCATTTCAGCGGGGCGAGCAGGCCACGTCCCGTCCGTTCGCGGCGGGGCGGCTCGGGCGGCGCGCCTCGCGAGTCAGGAGAACCCGTGAACCGTTCCCGTACGGCCGCGTTGCTCACCGCGGCCATGACCCTCGCGCTGGGCGCTGTCGCCCTGGCGTCCAGTCCCCAGCCCGCCGCCGCGCACGGCGCGGCGATGACCCCGGGCAGCCGTACCTACCTGTGCTGGCAGGACGGCCGCAGCCAGACCGGTGAGATCCGGCCGAACAACCCCGCGTGCTCCGCCGCGGTGGCGCAGAGCGGGGCGAACTCGCTCTACAACTGGTTCAGTGTGCTGCGCTCCGACGCTGGCGGCCGGACCACCGGTTTCATCCCGGACGGGCAGCTGTGCAGCGGCGGCGCCACCGGTTTCCGCGGCTACGACCTGCCCCGCACCGACTGGCCGCTGACCCACCTGACCGCCGGGTCGCGGCTGGACTTCAAGTACAGCAACTGGGCGCACCACCCGGGCACGTTCTACTTCTACGTGACCAAGGACAGCTGGAGCCCGACCCGGGCGCTGGCCTGGAGCGACCTGGAGCAGCCGTTCCTGACGGTGACCAACCCGCCGCAGCGCGGCGCGGTCGGCACCAACGACGGGCACTACTACTTCAGCGGCAACCTGCCGTCGGGTAAGAGTGGCCGGCACATCATCTACTCCCGCTGGGTGCGTTCGGACTCGCAGGAGAACTTCTTCGGTTGCTCCGACGTGACCTTCGACGGCGGCAACGGTCAGGTGACCGGGGTGGGTCCGGGTACCGGTTCGCCGTCGCCCGACCCGACGACCCCGCCGCCGGACCCGACCACGCCGCCGCCCAACCCGACCACGCCGCCGCCGGACCCGACCACCCCGCCACCGAACCCGACCACCCCGCCACCGAACCCGACCACGCCAGCGCCGGGCGGTGACTGCATGGCGGTCTACAAGGTGGTGGGCACTCCCTGGCAGGGTGGCTTCCAGGGCGAGGTCACGATCATGAACCACGGCAGTACGCCGTTCAACGGCTGGACCGCGAGCTGGACCTGGCCCAACGGGCAGGCGATAAGTCAGATCTGGGGCGCCACCCAGACGTCGTCCGGCTCGTCGGTGACGGCGACGAACGTCAACTACAACGGCACCGTCGCGCCGGAGGGCACCACCACGTTCGGCTTCCTGGCCAGCAGCACAGGAACGAACGGACTCCCGACGGTCACCTGCGCCCGCAAGTAGCCGTCACCACCCCCTGGAATGATCAAGAGGTTTGCGTCACCGGAACTGCTCCGGATGACGCAAACCTCTTGGTCAACAGGGTGTCAGCGGACCATCGAACCGACCACCGGCTTCGTGAGCAGGGCGGACTGGTTGCGCTGGATGCCCGGGTCGAGGGTCTTGGCCACGAAGATCGCGTGCCAGATGCAGAAGATCAACACCGTCCACACCTTGCGGGAGTGGTCGGCCTCCTCCCGCTTGTGCTCGTCGAGCAGCCGCAGCGCGTACGACAGGTCGAGCAGGTCGCCCGCGCCCGAGGTGCTCAACACGTGCCGGGCCCACTCGTACATCTCGCCGCGCAGCCAGACCCGGGTGGGGGTCGGGAAGCCCAGCTTCTTGCGGTTGACGATCGCCGGCGGCACGACACCCTGCAACGCCTGACGCATCGCGTACTTGGTGGCGTCGGAGCGCGGCGGCAGCTTCAGGTCCACCGGGATCTTCGCCGCGACGTCGAACACCTCGCGGTCGAGGAACGGCACCCGCACCTCCAGCGAGTGCGACATCGAGATCCGGTCGGCCTTGACCAGGATGTCGCCGCGCAGCCAGGTGTAGAGGTCGACGTACTGCATCTTGGTGACGTCGTCCAGCTCGGTGCACTCGGCGTAGATCGGGGCGGTGACGTCGGTGTAGCGCACCGAGGGGTCGTAGCGGCGCATCAGGTGCTGCTTCTCCTCCTCGGTGAACATCCGCGCGTTGCCGTAGTAACGCTCCTCGATCGGGGTGGTGCCCCGCTCCAGGAAGCTCTTGCCCTTGACCCCCTGCGGGATCGCCTTGGAGACCGCGCGCAGGCCCTTCTGCACCCCGCCGGGCAGGCCGTTGACGGTGCCCAGCGACAGCGGCTCCCGGTAGATCGTGTAGCCGCCGAAGAACTCGTCCGCGCCCTCGCCGGAGAGCACCACTGTGACGTGCTCGGCGGCCTTCTTGGCCACGAAGTAGAGCGGCACCAGCGCCGGGTCGGCCACCGGGTCGTCCAGGTGCCAGACGATCTTCGGCAGCGCGTCGATCATGTCCTGCGGACCGATCTTGGTGGGGATCGTCGTGACGTCCAGGTGCCGCGCCGACTCCTGGGCGACGTCGATCTCGGAGTAACCCGGGACGTCGTAGCCGACGGTGAAGGTGAGGATGTTCGGGTTGAACTCCCGGGCCAGCGCCACCACCGCTGTCGAGTCGATGCCACTGGACAGGAACGAGCCGACCGGCACGTCGGAGCGCATGTGCATGCGCACGCTCTCCCGCAGCGTCTCCCGGATCTCGTGGTAGAGCTTCTGCTCGTCGTCGACAGGCGCCGGCCGGAACACCGGCCGGTACCACCGCCGTACGTCGATGCGCCCACCCGGGGTCCAGTTCAGGTACTCCCCCGAGCCGATCCGGCTGATGCCCTTGTGCAGGGTGCCGGGCTCGGGGACGTACTGCAGGGTCAGGTAGTGGCTGAGGCTGGCTCCGTCGACGCCCGCGTCACCCTGGTAGCTGCTGTGCGCGAACGGCAGCAGCGCCTTCTTCTCCGACGCCAGGTAGAGCCCGTCGGCGGTCTCCAGGTAGTGCATCGGCTTGATGCCGAAGTAGTCGCGGGCACCGAACGCGCGCCGCTCCTGCCGGTCCCAGATGACGAAGGCGAACATGCCCCGCAGCCGGGTGAGCACCTGCTCGCCCCAGAAGTGGTAGCCCGCCACGATCACCTCGCCGTCACCGGCGGTGGCGAACTGCGCGCCGAAGTTCCTGATCAACTCCTCGCGCAGCTCGATGTAGTTGTAGATCTCACCGTTGAAGGTGAGCAGGTAACGGCCGTTCGCGTAGGGCAGCGGCTCGTGACTCGACGCGACGTCGATGATGGCCAGCCGCTTGTGGGCGAACACGCCGTCCGCGTACCGGCCGGAAGCGTCGCCGACCACCTCGACCCCGGTCTCGTCGGGGCCGCGGTGGTGCAGGCATTCCAACGCTCCGGCGATGTGGTCGCGGTGCGCGGCGGCGTTACCGTTCGCGCTGAAGAAGGCCAGAAGTCCGCACATGGTGGTCATCTTTCCACGCGCGCTGTCGGCCCGTCGCAGCCGTCCGTCGATCCGACTCCCGGGGTCGCCAACGGGAACCGGGCGCGCGGTACCGTCGAGATCAGCAACGAGGCGGAGGGAGCGGCGCAATGACCGAGGGACAAACCGACGGTACGCCGACGGACGGCACGGAATCGCACGATCCGGACTTCCCGGAGGCGTTCCTGTCCTTCATGCGGCAGGGCTGGCGTGACACCGCGCTCCCCGTGACGCCCCGCCCGGAGACGCCCAACTACGCCAAGCGGCGTGCCGCGCTCTCCGCGGCCTTCCCGGGCGAGACGCTTGTCATCCCCACCGGCACCGAGAAGGTCCGGGCCAACGACACCGACTACCCGTTCCGGCCGGGCAGCGACTTCGCCTACCTGACCGGCGACCACGACGCCGACAGCGTGCTGGTGCTGCGCCCCAACGGCTCGGGGCACGACGCGACGCTGTACATGCGGCCCCGATCGTCCCGGGAGACCGACGAGTTCTTCCGCAGCCGCAACGGCGAGCTGTGGGTGGGCCGGCGACACACGCTCAGCGAGAAGTCGACCGAGCTGGGCCTGCCCACCGCCGACCTGACCGGCCTGGAGGCGACCCTCGCCGACCTGGCGCCGGGGCGTACCCGGGTGTTGCGCGGTTTCGACACCCAGGTGGACGCGGCCGTCCGTGGCTACGACGGACCGCGCGCCGAGGGCCAGCCGGCCCGCGACCGGGAGTTGGCGATCGCCATCTCGGAAATGAAGCTGGTCAAGGACGAGTGGGAGATCGGCCAACTCCAGGATGCGATCGACGCCACCGTCCGCGGCTTCGAGGACGTGGCCCGGATCCTCCCGGCCGACCGCGCGGTGTCCGAGCGGCTCCTGGAGGGTGTCTTCGCGCTGCGGGCCCGGCACGACGGCAACGACGTCGGGTACAGCTCGATCGTCGGCGCCGGCGAGCACGCCACGATCCTGCACTGGGTGCACAACCACGGCTCCACCCGACCGGGTGACCTGCTGCTGATGGACATGGGCGTCGAGGGCCGCAACCTCTACACCGCCGACGTCACCCGGGTCCTGCCGGTCAACGGCCGGTTCACCGCGCTGCAACGCCAGGTCTACGACATCGTGTACGCCTCGCAGCAGGCCGGCATCGACGCCATCCGCCCCGGCGTGAAGTTCAAGGACGTCCACCTGACCTGCATGCGGGTGCTCGCCGAGGGCCTATCCGAGCTGGGCCTGCTGCCGGTGAGCGTGGACGAGGCGATGGATGAGAAGTCGACCGTCTACCGGCGGTGGACGCTGCACGGCTTCGGCCACATGCTCGGTATCGACGTGCACGACTGCTCCAACGCCCGCAAGGAGACCTACCGCGACGGCGCGCTGGGCGAGGGCTACGTGCTCACCGTCGAGCCCGGCCTGTACTTCCAGCCGGAGGACGAGCTGGTCCCCGCCGAGCTGCGCGGCGTGGGCATCCGGATCGAGGACGACGTACTGGTCACCGCGACCGGCGCGGTGAACCTGTCGGCTGGGCTGCCGCGCACCTCCGACCAGGTGGAGACCTGGCTGGCCGAGCAGCGTGAGGCAGGCCCCCGCCTGCCCGGCTGACCGCCCCACCAGCCCCGCCACCCGACCACCGCACCGGCGCCGCCGCCAGCCGACCACCGGCCCGGCGACGCCGGTGCGTCGTTGTCGAAGACCTCCGGCCCCAGCCCAACGCCAGTGCGCGGTTGTCGAAAGACCTCCGGCCCCCGTCAGCGCCGGTGCGCCGTTGTTGACGAGACCTCCGGCTCGGCCAAGCACCGTGTGCTGGCGCCGCCCCGGCAGCGGCAGCCCACACCCGTGACGGCCGACCACACCCGTAGCGGTCGACCACACCCCGTGACGGTCGACCACACCCCGTGACGGTCGACCACACCCCGTGACGGTCGACCACACCCCGTGACGGTCGACCACACCCGTGATCCACTCGACTTCACGGAAACCGCCCCATCCAGACCGCACGAACACCGCCTTTTGCTGAAACCCGAGTGGATCACGCCCTTGGGCAACGCCTGCGGCGTGGGCGGCGGTCGGCGGGCGGCGGGCGGCGGGCGATGCCTGTCCCGCGATGGCGGTGACAGACGCCCGTCAGAGCCGTCTTTGCGCTGCTCACACCCTTTTCACCGGCCCGGACCGGCTGCCCGTCCTCATCCGTCTTGCGCCAAATGCGGGGTTATCTCGGATAAGTCCGCGTCGCGAAGATGGTTCTCATACGGTGGGGATCAGAGGCTGCAAGCCATTTGTAGCTGGTCGTGGCGCCTCGGGCGGTGCGATCCCGTCTGGTAGCAGGAGAGGGCGGAAGGCTCTGATGTCCAACGACGTAACGAGTACCGACGGCGGGGCCTCGACGGCTCCGCCAACACGACGACGGCGGGCGCTGTGGGTCGCCGGCGTTGCCGGGTTGACCGGCGTGGTCGGTCTGGCGGCCCTCGGCGGTGTGGCCGCCCGGAATGACAAGCCCAAATCCGACCAGGTGTCCGACGCGCAGCCGTCGACCAACCGGCAGAACATCAGCGACGCTGGCGGTGCGGACGAGAACGACGCCAAGGAAACCGACGCTCAGGACCACGAGTGGGGCGGCGACGACTGGAGCGGCTTCGACGACCGGTCCGGCGACGACAAGCGCCAGGACGACAAGCGCGACGAGAAGGACCGTGGCAGGCAGGTCCCGTGCGACACCGACAAGCTGATCCAGGCGATCACCTTCGCCAACAACGAGGACGGCGGCGTGTTGGAGCTGGCCAAGGGCTGCACCTACACGCTGACCCGCAACCAGGACGGCAACGGCCTTCCGGTGATCACCGAGAACATCACCCTGAAGGGCGAGCACACCACCATCGGCCGGGAGGCCACCGCCGACTACTTCCGCATCCTCAACGTCGGCCCCGGCGGGCACCTCACCCTCAAGGGCCTGAGCATCAGGGGCGGCCAGACCCTTCAGTCCCCGATAACCGCCGACCCGGCGACGGTCTGGGCGCCGTACTCGGCTCTGACCCGCTCCACCACCACCGGCACGGCAGCGAAGCCCGCACCGGCACCGGCGACCAAGGCAGCACCCGCCGCCAAGGCCGCCGCACCAGCGGCCAAGGCGGCACCAGCCAAGCCCGCCGCAACAACAGCCGCCAAGGCAGCAGCGAAGCCCGCCGCAACAACGGCCGCCAAGGCAGCACCCGCCACGGCACCCGCGGCCAAGGCGGCAACAGCAACCAAGGCCGCACCGGCCACGGCGGCGGCAACCACGGCCGCCAAGGCGGCACCGGCCACGCCCGTGGCGGCCAAGCCGGCGCCGGCCGGGTCGGCGGTGACGCCGCTGGTCGAGGAGCCCGGGTTCACCGACGGTGCCGGGGTGCTGGTGCAGCCCGGTGGTCGGGCCGAGATCCTGGACAGCGAGTTGCTCTACAACCAGTCCGGCAGCAACGGCGGTGGGCTGGCCAACTTCGGCAGCACCCGGCTCAGCAAGACGACGGTCGCGCACAACACCGCCTTCCTCGTCGGCGGCGGCATCTTCAACGCCGGCGTACTCCAGGTCGACGAGTCGAAGATCAAGGACAACACCGGAATCATCGGTGGCGGTGGCATCTCCAACGGCGCGCCGGCGATTCGCAGCGAGGGCGTTGTGGGCGGTTCGGTCTGGGTCTACAAGAGTGAGGTCACCGACAACGACACGCTCGGCTTCGGCGGCGGCGTGCTGGATGTCGAGGGCACCACGACGCTGCACCAGACGACGGTCGGTGACAACACCGCGGTGCTCGAGGGTGGTGGCATCGCGGTGGCGGACAGCCAGCTCACCCTCAAGGACGCCACGGTGGCCAGGAACAGCGCCGCTCGCGAGGGTGGCGGCCTGTTCGTGAGCTCCGACAGCGTCGCGACGATCGAGAGCAGCAGGATCAAGGACAACACCTCGGGCTTGTCCGGCGCCGGCCTCTACAACGACGACGGCGTCACCACGCTGCGCGACAGCGAAGTGGTGGGCAACCGGGCCGTCGGTCCGTTCGCCCGCGGCGGCGGCATCGTCAACGCCGATGGGAGCGAGGTCAGACTCCACCGGACGACTGTGGCGCACAACTTCTCCACCCTCGAGCCGGGGGGCATCTTCAACAGCATCGGCGGCACCGTGACGCTTGACGACGAGTCCGCGGTCACTGCCAACCGCCCGACCAACTGCTTCAACGTTTCGGACTGCTTCGCCTGATCGGGTGGGGCTGAACCACATAGAGAGGTACGCCCCTCCGCGCCGTCAACGGCTCGGAGGGGCGTACCCGTTTTGGCAGGTCAAGAGGGGTCTACGGCGTCCTGGGCGGCAGTGGGTCCGGCGGGGTGTCCCGACCCTTCCCGACGCGACATGAACCGAATGTGGGGTTCTCTCGGATAAGCCCGCGAGGCGAGGAACCTTCTCATACGGTGGTTTTGGGAGCTACAACCGATTTGTAGCAGGGGACACCCGTCTGACGGCGGCGACCCTGTCTGGTACGAGGAGAGGGCAGAGAGCTCCGATGTCCAACTACCTAACGAACAACGAAGCCTCCGGGCGGGCGACGGCCAAGCGCCGCCGCAAGCTCTGGCTCGCCAGTGGCGTGGCCGGTTTGACGGGCGTGATCAGTCTCGCGGCGGTTGGCGTCGCGGGCAGCGCCGGAGCGGTCGGCCTGAACTGGAACACCGCGCAGGTCAGCAAAGACGGCGACCAGCGGGGTGACGAGGGGCGCGAGTGGGACAAGGACAAGGGCCGGGACAACGACAAGGACCGGGACAAGGACCACGAGCGCGGGAAGGAGGTGCCCTGCGACACCGACAAGCTGATTCAGGCCATCGTGTTCGCCAACAACAAGCACGGCGGTGTGCTGGAGCTGGCCAAGGGCTGCACCTACAACCTGACCCGCAACGACTACGAGGGCAACGGCCTTCCGGTGATCACCGAGAGCATCACCCTCAAGGGTGAGCACACCACGATCTCCCGGGAAGCCACGGCGGACTACTTCCGCATCCTCAACGTCGGCGCCGGTGGTCACCTCACCATCAAGGGCCTGACCATCAAGGGTGGCCAGACCATCGAACTGGAGAACAGCGTCGAGCCGGCCGCGGTCTGGGCGGCCTACTCGGACTCCGAGGCGCTCGCCGCGCAGGTGAAGGCGGGCACCCCGTTGGCCCAGGCGCTCAGCACCCGACAGGCCAACCCGAAGGCAGGCCTGAAGGCCGCGCCGAAGGTCACCAAGAAGGTCACGCCGGGCGTCGTCACGCCGCTCGTCGAGGAGCCGGAGGAGAACGACGGCGCCGGCATCCTGGTCCAGCCGGGCGGCACCGCCGAGATCCTGGAGTCCGAGGTCGTCCTGAACCAGTCGGGCGGCAACGGCGGTGGCGTGGCCAACTTCGGCACCACGAAGATCTGGCACAGCACCGTCACCCGTAACACCGCCTTCTTCTTCGGTGGCGGTGTCTTCAACGCCGGCCTGCTCAAGGTCGAGGAGTCGAAGATCACCGACAACACCGCCGTCATCGGTGGTGGCGGTATCTCCAACGGCGCCGCGGAGATCTTCACCGACGACGTCGACGGTGGGACCGTCGAGCTCAAGAAGGCCGAGATCACCGACAACGAGACGCTCGGCTTCGGCGGCGGCTACCTCGACATCGAGGGCAACACCACGGCGTACGAGACGAAGTTCGCCTCGAACACCGCGGTCCTCGCCGGTGGCGGCCTCGCGGCGGCGGACAGCCAGCTCAACCTGCACCACGTCACGATCGAGAAGAACAGCACCGCCGGTGTCGGTGGCGGTGTGGCCATCGCCTTCGACAGCGTGGTCACGTTCGAGCAGAGCAACATCAAGGACAACACCGCCGGCTTCTTCGGCGGCGGGCTCTTCAACGCTGGCAGCGTCACCACGCTGCGCGACAGCGAGGTCGTCGGCAACCGGGCCGTGGGCCCGATCGGGGTCGGCGGCGGCATCTTCAACATCTTCGGCGAGGTCAACCTGTCGAAGACGAAGGTCGCCCACAACTTCTCCACCTTCGAGCCGGGCGGTGTCCTCAGCTTCTTCGGCGAGGTAAACGTGGACGACAAGTCCGCCATCACCGCGAACCGTCCGACGAACTGCCTGGCCATCCCGGGCGGCACCATCGAGAACTGCTTCGCCTGATCGATCAGGTAGCGCCAGCACAACGCACCGGCCCCCTTCCGCGCCACGCGGAAGGGGGCCGGTTCACGTTCGCTACCGCTGGACGAACACCGCCACGCTGCGCGCCGGGACGCTGAACGTGCCGGCCGCCCGGTGGAACGAGGCGGTACGCAGCGCCCGATCGGCCGAGTCGACGAGCACCGGGTGCAGCGCCACATCCGCACCGCGCAGGTCGGCCACCGTCTGCGTCGCCGTCTCCGGGGTGCCGTTGAAGACGACAGTCACCGACTGCCACGCCCCGCCCAGCCCCCGGGCGTCCAGCGTCATGGTCAGCACGCCCGGCGTCTCCTGCTCCCCGGACAGCGGGAACGCCACCCGCCGCTGCACCTGCTCGGCGGTGGCCAGCCCGAACACCGGCGACGACGCCCGGATGCGCAGCAACTCGGCGTACCGGGCGTTCGTGGTGTTGATCGCCGCGCAGTCCGGCACCAGCGCAGGGTCCGCCAGCAGCGGCAACGCGTACGACCACTTGTCCTCGTTGTCGGGCGCGGGCGGCAGACCGGCGCCGAACCCGTTGCCCCGTTCACAACCCCAGCGAATCTGGTTGAACCAGTCACCGGAGTTGAACGAGTTGCGGTCCAGCGACTTCGACCGCAGCCGCTCGGTGCCGGCGGTGACGAACCCGGTGCCCTGTCCCAGCACCACAGTGCCCAGCGCCAGCACCTGCATCCGGGAGCGGTCGGTCGCCGAGGTGGCCTGCGGCAGCTTGTACGCCAGCGCGTCGTACAGGATCTCGTTGTCGTGCGCGTCGACGTAGGTGACGGCCTCCCCCGGCGCGGCGGTGTAGCCGGCCGGGGAGCCGTTGTAGTCCACCTGCGCCCCGGTGACCTGCCGCCCGGCGGTGTCGGTGAACCGGTAGCCGCCCAGGTTGCCGGTCAGCCCCACCTTGATCAGGTCGTGGGCGTGCAGCAGGCGCGCCTTCTGCTCGGCCGCCGACCCGTTGACCGTGTCGCCGTTCGGGTCGGTGTAGAGCCCGGACGCGAAGCCCTGCACCCGTGGGTTGGTGTCGAACGGTCCGCCGCCGCGCACCGCGTCGCGCAGCCGGTCGTTGAAGGTGCCGATGCCGGTGCCGGCCATGTTGGCCTGGGTGGCCTGGACGAAACGGGCGTCGTTGGCGACCTCGCCGAAGTTCCAGCCCTCGCCGTAGAGCAGGATCGACCGGCCGTCCACGCCTTCGCGGGCGACGGTCAGCCGGTCCAGCGCCTGGCGGACGGCCAGGATGTTCGCCTTCGGGTGGTGACCCATCAGGTCGAACCGGAAGCCGTCCACCTTGTACTGCCGCGCCCAGGTGACGAGCGAGTCCACGACCAGTTTGCCCATCATGGTGTGCTCGGGGGCGGTGTTGGCGCAGCAGGTGGAGTTGGCGACCGTGCCGTCCTCCAGCAACCGGTGGTAGTAGCCGGGCACGATCTGGTCGAGCACCGACTTCGGGTCGGTGCCGGCCGCGGCCGTGTGGTTGTAGACCACGTCCATGACGACCCGCAGCCCGGCGTCGTTCGCCCCGGCGACCATCCGCCGGAACTCGGTGGTCCGCGCCGCCCCGGCCGGGTCGACGGCGTAACCGCCCTCGGGCACGGTGTAGTGCAGCGGGTCGTACCCCCAGTTGTAGCCGTCGGTGTCGGCGACCGCCGCCACGCACTTCTGCTGTTCGGCGGAGTCCGGCGGGAGCGCGGCCAGGTCGCAGGCGGGTTGACGCTGATCGGCTCGCTGCTCCGGGATCGTCGCGAAGTCGAACGCCGGCAGCAGGTGCAGGTGGCTGACACCGGCGTCACCGAGGGCCTTCAGGTGGGTCATGCCGGCGGTCATCGGGTCGGTGAAGGCGAGGTACGTCCCCCGCCGCTCGGCCGGCACGGTCTCGTCGGCGATGGAGAAGTCCCGCACCGACAGCTCGGTGATCTGCACCTTCGCCGGGGGCACCGGAGCTGGTTTGCGTCTCGTCCGCCAGCCCGCCGGGGCCAGCGCCGGGTCGTTCAGGTCGACCAACTGGCTGTGCGTGGAGTCCGCGGCGAGGGCCACCGAGTACGGGTCGGTCACCGCCGCGGTGACCATCTTCTGTACGGCGGGCTGCCACGCCCGCACCTGGTACCGGTAGTACTTCCCGACCCAGCTCCGGTCGCCGCGCGCCGACCACACACCGGTGCGGTCGTCACGCCGCATTCCCACGGTCCTCGGCGACGCGGTGGGCGAGTCGAACACCTGCAACGCCACCGTCCGCGCGGTCGGCGCCCACAGCGCGACGCTCGGCGTCCGGCCCGCGAACGTCGGCCCGAGGGTGGCGTCGGCGGCCCGCGCGTACACGTCGTCGAGCACACCGGGGATCTGCACGGCGGTCGCCGCGAGCAGGGCACCCGCCGCGTCGCGCTCGGTCACCAGCACCTGCCCGCGCAGCGCCGCCGGGACCTTGGCCAGGTCGCCCCGGTCCAGGGCGAAGCTACGGTACGACCACAGGTGCGGGAACCTCGTGCGTTGGGCCTCGGTGAGCCCGTTGCGCTGCGCCCGCAACGGCAACGTCGTGTACGCCCCGGTCAGCTCCCCGTCGACCACGCCGACCCCGCCCTCGGGCGCGACGACGAGCGCGTACGTCCTGCCGTCGGTCGGCGACGTCTGCCACGCCACGGTGGACCTGTCGATCCAGTGTGCCTTCTGCTTGCCGATGTCGGTGTCCCCGCTGGCGGTGGTCGTCGTCGTCGGCAGCAACCGGCCCGGCGTGGCGGCGAGCAGCCACACCTCCCGGCCCGTGCCGGCCAGGTCGAGCCGCTGATCCTCGGGCAGATCCTTGGTGTCACCGTTGTGGATGATGTAGTTCAGCGCGGTCGCGCCGGCCGCCAGCGGCACCTGGAACACCGCCCCGAACGCGTCGGTCCGGACGGGCTTCAGCGGCGTCGACCACTCGGTCGGGTTGGCCGCGCCGTCCCACACGTGCAGGCCCCAGCCGTCGTAGGTGTTGTCGGCCCGCCGGTAGTGGATCACCGCGGTGCCCTCCTCGACCGGCGGGTCCGGCTCACCGGTGGCCGCCTGCCGGGTCGGGTAGATCGTCGGGTCGCCCTGTTTGAGCCAGATCTCCCCGGTGGAGGTCACGTCGATGCTGCGGTCCTGGGCGACGTCCTTCGCACCAGTCCTGTCGACGACCAGGAAGTTCACCGACGTCGCGCCCGGCTTGAGTTTCACCCACGTGAACCGGCCGTAGGAGTCCTCCCCCGCGAACGGCTGCCCGCTGGGCCACTCGGTGACGTACGCCGGGTCGATGTCACCCCAGGCGTACAGCCCCCAGTCGTCGTACCCACCCGCGGGGCGCTGGTAGTGCACCACCGCCCAGTCCCGCGAACCGCCGGGCGGGGGCGTACCCACGGTGGCGGTGGACCGGGCCGTCGCGGTGCGGCCCCGGCCGTCGCGGACCACCGCCTTGTACTCGATCCGGGTGCCGCCGGCCAGGCCGGTCAGGTCGTGCTGCACGGTGTACGGCGCGTGGTCCGCGCTGCCCAGCAACGTCCACCGCCCACCCGCGACCCGGGCGGCGACGGTGACGGTGGCGAGGGGGTCACCTGTCACCTGGGCGGTGACCGCTGCCCGGGTGGCGACCGGCGCGTCCGGGGCCGGGCTGGTGATGGTGATGCGCGATGCGGCGACCGGGCGCGCGATCGGGGTGCCGGCCCGGTACACCACCGCGGACAGCGGCGGCACGGTCACGCTCAGCTTGCCGTCGGCGCCGGCCCCGGCAGTCTGGCTGCCGCCGTAGATGCCGGTGAAGGTTGCGCCGGCCGACCAGGTGTCCACGGTGACAGTCTGCGCGGTGTCGGCGTTGTTCACCGCCACCACGTACTCCGTCCGGTCGGCGGGGGCAATCCGGGCGGCGGCGAACACGCCCGGGCCGTCGGCGGCGTACCGGGTGACCTGCACACCGTCGCGCAGCCCGGGGTGCGCCTGGCGCAGCCGGCCCAGCTCGGCGATCGTCCGGTACAGCGGGTGGCCGGTGTCGAACTGGTCGCTGGCGTGGGTGCGGTCGGTGCCGAGCAGGTCGTCGTCGAGGTAGTCGGGCACCGACGAGGCGAACATGTCCTGCCGGGCGTCCTTGTCCCCGCCGGGTCCGGTGAAGCCCTGCTCGTCGCCGGAGTAGATCACCGGTTGGCCCCGGGTCAGGAACATCAGCTGGTGCGCGAGCTGGTCGCGGCGCAGGTGGCTGGCCGGGTCGGTGCCACCGCCGGCGATGAACGAGCCGATCCGGCCCATGTCGTGGTTGCCGAGGAAGGTGGGCGACCGGCCCGCGTCGGTGTCCCGGGCGGCGTAGAGGTCGTCGCGGGCGTACACGTCGGCGAGCGCCTTCGCCGAGCCGGCGCCGGCGGTGTACCCGCGCGCGGCCTCCTGGAAGGCGAAGTCGAGGGTCGCCGGCAGGCCACCCTGCCGCACGTAACGGGAACTGATCTCCGGGTCGGCACTGTAGACCTCACCGAACATGAAGAAGTCCTTCTTGCCGGCCTTCTCGGCGGCCCGCTCGATACCCTGGCTGAACTGCGGCCAGAACTCCATGTTGACGTGCTTCACGGTGTCCAGCCGGAACCCGTCGACGCCGATCGCGCCAATCCAGTCCCCGTACGCCTTGGTCATCCCCCGGACCACCTCGGGCCGCTCGGTCCACAGGTCGTCGAGGCCGAAGAAGTCGCCGTACTCGCTGTTCTCGCCCGCGAAGGTCGAGTCTCCCCGGTTGTGGTACATCGTCGCGTCGTTCAGCCACGCCGGAACCTTGACGCTCGCGTCACCCGGCTCCGGAAGGACCGGGGTGTACGGGAAGGACTCCTTGTCGACCGGCGGGAACGCGCGGCTGCCGTCGGCGTAGTTGCGGTCCTCGAACGCCCGCCCCTGCGCGTCCGTGTACGGCGAGGTCGCCTTGTCCACGTACGCGTACGTGTCCTCGGCGTACTTGATGACGTCGGCGGTGTGGTTGACGATCACATCGAGGTAGATCTTGATGCCGCGCCGGTGGGCGAGCGTGACCAGCCGCTTCATCTCCTCGTTGGTGCCGAAGTGCGGGTCCACCTCGGTGAAGTCGGTGATCCAGTAGCCGTGGTAGCCGGCCGAGATGTCGTTGCCGGCACCCTGCACCGGCCGGTTCTTGAAGACCGGGGCGAGCCAGATGGCCGTGGTGCCCATCCCCTGGATGTAGTCCAACCTGTCGATGACGCCCTTGAGGTCACCGCCGTGGTAGAAGCCCTTGTCGGTCGGGTCGAGCCCGGTCCGCAACCGGTCACCGGTCAGCCCGCCCTGGTCGTTGCGGGGGTCACCGTTGGCGAAGCGGTCCGGCAGGACGAAGTAGAACTGCTCGGCGCGCGCCGAATTGTCGCCCGCCTTCAGCAGCGCCTCGGCGGTGGGTTCGGCACGCCACTGCGCGGCGCCGGTGGGGGCGGACGCGGCGGCGTCCGAGGGCCGGACAGCGGCGGCGGCCGGATGCGCGGCGACCGGAGTGCCGACAAGCGTGAGGGTGAGCAGGGGGACGAGGGCCAGCAGGGCGGTGCGCGGTATCGGCGTGGGTCTCATCGACGCCTTCCTCTGGTCGTGATGCGCCGCACGCTAACCCTTGCCGAAACATTCTGCAATGCCTTGCAAACACGGTCGTAACACAGCAGCATCCTTGCGGAAGCGCCGCTCAGAATCCGCTACAGCGCACCCCGTCGACAGTGCACTCGCGGGGGGTGCTGGAAGTCCGCTCCAGGTGGAACCGCAACGACACCGACCCACCGGGGCGCACGTCCACCCCACTGACGTAGGTGAAACCGTCACCGGACTCGCGAAGCGTCCCCTGTGGCACGCCCTCCACCCAGGCGGTCACCAACCGCCCACCGGAGAACTCCAACCGGACCGTCCACCCACGACCCTGCGGGGACCGGTTGATCATCGACACCTCGCCGATGAAACCCCCGTCGAAGCTCTGCACCACCCGGTACCGCCCACTCATCGCCGGCTGCCCCTGCGGAGCCCGACTCGGTGACCGCGTCACCACCGGCCCACTGGCCGTCGCGCCGACAGACGGGCCGACCGACGGCGACGGCGACCCCGCCGACGCGCTCGGCGGCAGCCCGCTCGCCCGCCCGGACAACCCCGGGCGCACCGGCGGAGGCGACGACGCCGGGCCGGGAGCGCTCGGCAACCCCACCCCCGTGGGCAGCGGCACCACCGGGGGCACCGGCGCGCCGGCCGGCGCGGGACTACGCCCCCGGTACGCGCCCAGGGCCATGAAGAGCAGGACCACCATCACGAGGACACCAACGCCCACCACGATCCAGGGCGACGACACGATCGCGGCCCGACCGTGCGACAGCCACGGGGCCCGACGCATTCCGGACATGTACCTCCCTCAGCGCACCGTCCGGGCAGCCTAGCGATCGGCGGCCGGAGCCGGAAGCGCCAACGACACGCCCCGGTGCCCTCCCGGCTCAGCCGAGCCGGCAGTCGACCCCGTTGATCGTGCACCGGAGCGGCCGCTGCGCCGACTCACCCCAGCCGACCCGCAGCCGCACCGTCCGAGAGTCACCCGCCTCCAGCGAACGCGTGCCGCGCACCACGAACTCGCCGTTCCCCCGACCCCGCACCGCGACACCCGAGTCGTCAGTGGCCCGCAGAGCCCACAGGTCGTCGTCGAACGCCAACTCCACCGACCAGTCCACCGACCGACCCGACTCGTTCGTTATCGACAGCACCGCGGCGTCGCCGCCCCAGCCGTTCTCACCGACCTGGTACCGGGCACCCACCGTGCCGTTGGTCGGCCTGACCGGCACGACCGGCACCGCCGGAGCACTCGTCCGCAGCGGAGTCGGCGAACTGGTCACGGTGGTGGCCCGCGGCGACGGCGTCCGACTACTGCGCGACGGCCGCGGCGACACCGAGCGCCGCTCCACCGCGGCCGGACTCGGCCCACCGCTGGCCGACGAGGCAGCCGGCACGGTCGGCAGGAACACCGTGGGTGCGGCCCACGGCGCGACGTCCCGCTCCCTGGTCCGGAACGACAGCAGCGCGATCACCAGGAGCACCACCAGCGCGCACACACCGAGCAGCACCACGACCCACGGCATCGATGCCAACACCCGCGCCGCTCGTGTCCCTGCCGCACCGTCCGGCCGCACCGCCATCAGGTCTCCCCTCGTCCCCACCGACGCGACAGCGTAGCCAGCGGCGCACGGACCGGAAACCGGGCGGGTACGGATCGGGCCAACCGGCCCGGGTCGGTCAGCCCGTCCGGACAACCGTGCAGATCAGTGGTCCACCATTCGCAAGCCGCAGCAGGTACCGGTACCGCTCCCCCGGCACCGCCTGCCCCCGACTGTCCAGGAACTCCCACTCCACGACCACCATCGTCAACAACGCGGACAGCGGCTGCACGTCCTCGATCCGGGCGTGGGCCGCGACCAACTCCCGGTCCTGGTAGTCGGGCGCGGCACCCACGAAGGACAGCGCCACCGCCGCCGCGGACGTGAACGAGAAGCTGTAGGTGTCGGCCACCACCAACCCCGGCAGGGCGTAACAGCCAGCGATGGCCGGCAGGTCGCCCGAGGTCAACGCCACGCCGTACCTGTCGAAGAAGTCGGCCAACGTGTCAAGATCCGTGGAGGCGTTCACGGTCACCGCAGTTGCCAGTCTCCGCCCAGGTCAAACCTCAGCGCGGCGGCACCCGTACCTCGATCTCCGAACCCAACCGGGCGTCGCCGGCCAGGCCAAGGTCGTCCCCACTCCAGAACCGCCCCGGGTCGTACCAGTTCGGACGCCGGCCCGCCGGCAGCAACCCCATGGCCTCATAGGTCACCGCCACCACCTCGGCGCAGTACGCCGTCTCCAACGCCCGGTCCCGCTCCCCCGCCGACGTGGCCGTGCTCCCGGGGGCGACCGCGCTGCCAGAGGCGACCGCGCTGCCGGGGGCGGCCGGGGTTGGCGCAGGTGTTGGCCGAGCGGGGCGCGACAGCGCGGACAGGCGGCCGGGGAGCGCCAGCGCGGACAGGCGGCCGGGGAGCGGCAGCGTCGGCACCCGACCACGTACCCAGCGCCACGCCAACTGCGCCGTCGACGGGAACGGCGTGCCGTCCAACCGCGCGATCGTCCGCAGCACCGCCCGCTCCATCTCATCGTCGGCCGGCGGGTCGAGTTGCCGCAGCCAGGCACGTTGGCCGTACCGGTTGGCCCAGACGCAGACCGCGTCCCGTAGGTCGTGCAGTTGGACGCCGCGCTGGTGGGTGCCCGACCACAGGTCCGGCAACGACCTGCCCAGCTCCGCGTGCCACATCAACGGGGGCATGTCGTCCAGCACGACCGCCATCCCGACGTGGTTGACCGGGCTGTTGGTAATGGACTGGATCGCCCGGTCCGGCACGCTGCGACCCCGGAACACCCACACGTCTCCGGTACGGGTCAACTCGACGGCCTCATCCAGGCTGATGCTCATGAGGGACTAGCCTAGGCCGATGCGGCAAGGATTGCGGTGGTGGAAGGTCCTCGGTCTGGCCGGTCTCGCTGGCGTGGCGGCCTCCGGCGTGGTCATCGCGCGGGCCGAACGACGCCGGCGCGCGTACACCCCGGAGGAGATCCGGCAGCGCCTGCGGGAACGGCACGCCCAGGCCGGCGACGCCACGAAGCCCGCAGACGGCGCCTGACCAGCTCGACCGACTCCCGCACCACCGCGCCCTCGGGCCTCCCTCCTGGACGGTCGTCGCGACGGTAGCGGTCGCGCTGGTGCGCGTGCTGCCGACCCCTTCGGCACCTCCCGCTCCTGGCGGCAGGTCGACCAGGTCGTGGGGATTTTTGCCTGATTCGCCGATATTTAGGCGGTAGTCGGATGCGCGGCCGGGATGCGGAAGGCGTGCCCCGTTTCGGGCCGGAACCGGACACGGGCATGGTCCACTCCCGTTTGCCGAAATCGCGGTGTCCGGGCCGCGCCGACACCGCGATATTCCTGACCGCGAGTGGATCATCGTGCGCTGCCCACGGGGTGGGAGCACCGCGTGAACGATTCGTTCTGTCTGGGGGGTTTCGTCCCATGGTCGGGGTCACCATGGCGGCGGAATGGGGGGCCGGGCCGGGTCGTTATACCTGGCATGCCACCGCGACCGTCGGGTCGTTGGTGTGCGGCAGCCGCCGGGAACACCCGCCGGGCCGCCACGGTTACATCCCCCGCAGGACCGAGCACCACAACCCGGCGAGCCCCTGGCAGACGGAATGCCACGCCGGCGCGAGCCGTTACACCGCTACCCGATGCCGGCCCCCGTTGTGGGCTGCCGGGCACGAACTTCTCCCACACCACCACCCACCCCCCGGGTGTGGTGCGGGCACCCCCGATGCAGAGGAGCACGCCATCATGCGTACCGATCTGATCCG
>NZ_JBIAKV010000016.1:0-151895 GCF_042872705.1 Micromonospora sp. NPDC005203
GGTCTCCCGCTGCACCGGCATCACCACCTGGGGTGTGCGCGACTGTGACTCGTGGCGTGGGTCGGACAACGCCCTGCTCTTCGAGTGCAGTGGGAACAAGAAGGCCGCGTACACGAGCGTTCTGAACGCCCTCAACGCCGGCCCGGGCATCACCCCGTCGCCCACGACGCCGGGGCCGACGACCCCGGGGCCGACGAGCCCTCCGCCGACGAGCCCGTCGCCCACGACTCCTCCGCCGACGACCCCTCCGCCGGGTGGTTGCACCGCATCGGTGTCACTGAACTCGTGGACCGGTGGTTTCGTGGCCAGCGTCAAGGTCACCGCCGGCGCGGCCGGCACGAACGGCTGGAACGTCAGCGTCACGCTGCCCGGTGGTGCGAGTGTCACCAACACCTGGAGTGCGACGGCCAGTGGTTCCACCGGCACGGTGCGGTTCGCCAACGTCAACTACAACGGCCGGCTCGGCGCCGGTCAGGTCACCGAGTTCGGCTTCCAGGGCACCGGCAGCGGGGCTGGTCTGACGCCCACCTGCACCGCCTCCTGACCGAGCGCGACTGACCGACCCGTCCCCCCGTCGGGGGGGGGGGGGGGGGGGGGGGGGGGGGGGGGGGGGGGGGGGGGCGCGGCGGGGGGGGGCGGGCCGGGGGGGGGGGGCGCCCCCCCCCCCCCCCCCCCCCCCCCCCCCCCCCCCCCCCCCCCCCCCCCCCCCCCCGGGGGGGGGGGGGGGGGGGCCCCGCCCCCCCCCCCCCCCCCCCGCCCGTTCGCGCTGGACGAGCCGATCAGGAGTACGGCAGCCGCACCACCGACTGGTTGCCGATGCCCACGGTGCTGGGGTTGTTGCCGATCGCGGACCAGATCTCCACCCGGACCGTGCCGTTGCTCAACGTGCCCAACGTGCCGGTGGCCGAGGCCAGGCCGGTGCTCTGGGTGTAGCGCTCGTAGCCCGGGACCGGGTCGGTCGCGAAGTAGCGCAGGGTCTCCACCCGGTCCCAACTGCCGTTGCCGGTGAGGTCGTAGGAGATCCGCACCTGCACGCCGTTGCCAACCGCCGTCCCGGCATCCACGAGCAGGTCGAACGCGGTCTGCCCGCCGGAGTAGGCGAGGTTCAGGCCGGTCGCCGTGAAGACCTGGGCGTTGGTGGGCGTACCGTCGTGGTTGCCGTTGGCTGCCGCGACCGTCGTCGTGGCCGCGCTACCGGCCGCGCCCAACCCGCCCCCGGGCAGCAGGTACCGGGTGGGACCGCCCGAGGTCGGCGGCGAGGTGGTCGGTGGCGCGGTCGTGGGTGGCGCGGTGGTGGGTGGCGCGGTGGTCGGTGGCGCCGTCGTGGGTGGCGCCGTGGTCGGTGGCGCGGTCGTGGGTGGGGTGGTCGGCGGTACGCCGCCGGACGCGTTGCCTCCACTCCAGGTGTACGCCCCGGTGGTTGCCGTCCGGCCCGCCGCCACGGTGAGTCTGGTGCCATTGGAGAACGTCACGGTGATCGGCGCGGCGGTCGGGTTCGAGGCCACGTAGGTGCGTGCCCCGTTGCGGGAGAACACCGCCGACAGCGGGTGGTTGCCGGTCACCGTCGTGTCGACGGACCCGAGGGCCGCGAGGTTGCGGATCCAGTGGAAGGTGTGTGCCCGGCTCTCGCCCTCCTCCGGGGTGTAGCCGGGGTTCGCGCGGAGGTTCGCCAGCGCCGCGTCGGGGTCACCGAGGGCCTGGAACTGCCAGAGGATGTCCTGCCACACCGTCGGTTGCCCGCCGTTGTTGCGGACCAGTTCGGCGTAGTTGGTCCGCACGTACGCCGGGTTGTTGCCCAGGTAGAGGTGTCCACCGGTGACCGGCAGCAGGTTGATGCCCTGGATCATCTCCGGTTCGCCGCTGAACCAGGTGGCGTACGCGCCGCCGTCGCCCCAGACCATGCCGACCGTGGAGTGCCCGAAGGCGGCGGGGAAGTTCTGGTCGCTGGAGTCGAACCAGTATTCCTGGATGGCGGCGGCCTGCGTGGTGTAGAGGAAGACACCGGCGTCACGGACGGCGGTGTTGCCGGTGACCTGCCCCCACTGGATCAGGGCGTTGGCGAAGTTCATCCCCTCGGATGAGGACTCCTGGTTGTTTCCGGAACCGAACGAGCCGTGCCCGGACGCCCAGTCGTGGCCGGCGTAGATGTCGAAGTCCCGCAGGTAGGGGAAGCGGGTGTCGTCGCGCTGGTAGTTGTTGGCGTCGCGGATCAGCAGGTCCACCATGCCGCCGTAGCGGCTGGCGGTGGCCCACGTCGGGTCGAACTTGGCGAGCGTGGCGGCGGCGGCGATGAAGTAGCCGTAGTGGAAGTGGTGGTCGTTGAGTTCCTGGTCGGAGCCGTACGACGCCGGATAGCCGATCAGGGTGCCCCAGTTGTTGTCGTAGTAGAAGACCCGGCTGGTCTTGCCGCTGGACGCGGTGAACCAGTCGGTGAGCGTGCCGCGGATCGCGTTCAGCGCGCTGTCGCGCGTCGTGGTGTCGTTGACCTGGTCGGCGATCTCGGCGATTCGCGCGGCCCGGCCGAGCCCCTTGCCGGTCCAGTACGTGTCGTTGCCGCGCTGGTCCATCGGGTTCGCGCGGGTGGCGGCCAGTTGGCTGTTCAACGTGGCCAGATCGCTTCCGCTGCCGTCGCCGACGGCCGGCAACTCCGGCAGGACGCCCTGGAACGTCATGGCGGTGCGGAACTGGTTGACGCCGGTGAGCACCTTCATCCGGCCGCGCGCCGACGGGTAGGTCGGGGTGATGGCGGTGGACCCGCTCAGCGACTTCCACTGGTGCGGGTAGAGACTGACCACGGTCTGTGTGGCAGAGCCCTCCCGGGCGGTCGTGGTGAACGCGTACGTGGTGGTCAGGCCGCTGGTCGACGGGTTGTACGCGTACGACACCTGGGTGCCGGTCACGTGGGCGTGGGCGTACCGGCCGTAGGTCGCGGCCAGGTCGGCGCGCTCCGTGGCGCTGGACGTCGGTGGCAGCAGGGCCACCGAGAAGTAGCCCCGGCCGGCGAGGGTGGACGAGATCCGACCACCGGCGACGGTCCAGCTGGCGCCGCTGGGCGCGTACGCGACGTAGTCGTGCCCGTTGACCCGGAACCCGATGGTGGCGCCGCTGGCGGACCACACGTCGGGGGTGCCGGCGGTGCCGATCACCGCGTCTCCGCCGGTGGTCTGGAAGTACGCGAAGGGCAGCCCGTGGCCGATGGTGGCGCGCATGGTGCGGGTGCCGTCGCTCCAGTGTGGGCTGACCGTCCAGTCGGTCCAGCCGTCCACCCTGACCTGGGGTGCGCCGAGCCCGGCCACGCCGACCCGGATGTCCTGCACGTAGGGGTAGTGGTATTCACCGACGCCGGTCGCGGTGCCGCTGATGGTAGGTGTGGAGTTGGCGGAGAAGCCCAGGCCGTCGGTGAAGGTGTCGTACGAGATCGGGTGGGCGTGCAGGGGTTCGCTGAAGGAGCAGTCGGTGCGCTTCCACAGCAGGGAGGACCACCAGTCGTTGGTGGGGATCGGCCCGGCGGGTGCGTTGGCGGTGGCGAACTGCCGGGGGTTGCTGGCCATCGCGCCGCAGCCGCTGGGGAGCGCGCCGACTGCGGTGGTGGTGTAGCTGCCGGCGCCGACAGGTGCGGCCTCGGCGGCGCGGGTGACGGGGATCGTGAGACCGCCGACGACCAGGGCCAGGGCGGTCGCGATGGCCAGGGCCCAGCGGCGGTGGGGGACGGGAGGTGTCATGGTGCCTCCATCGCGCGCCGGGGTGCGGCAGGTGCCGGGTCCGACGCGTTGCGTCTGAATTAGGGAGAAGGTCAGGCGAGAGAGCGCTCTCACGGCAACGGTAGTGGAGTACCTAGATCCCCGTCAATGTGTCAAACCCGTTGCGTGCTGATGTCGCTAACCGCCAGCGCCCGCGTCCGACGCGACGACCGGCGCGCCAGCGTCGTCGAGGTCGCCCAGGAGCGCCTCGGGCGCGCGCATCCGCCACGCGTCGGTCACCAGCTCGCGCAACCGCTCCAGATCGACCGCCGCCAACCGCACCAGCACCAGGGGCAGTCCGGCGTAGCCGGGTGTGGTGAAGAAGAGGTCGGGCTCGCCGAGCACGAGCGCCTGCTTCTCGGCCTCGTCGCCGACGAACAGCACGGCGATGTCGAGTCGGAGCACCCGGGGCTGTCCGGGGACGCGCTCCGGGTAGGACCAGATGAAGCCCTTGTCCGCCACCCGGAAGTCGAAGCCGTCACTGGGGATCTCCACCGTGTGCGGCAGTGCCAGCGCCACCCGGCGTACGTCATCGGCGTCAGCCACCGAGGCCCCCCGCACCACACCCGATCAGCATGTGCCGAGATTACGCGGTGGACAGGTCGACGGCGGCGGCGCCGATGACGGCCCGGTTACCGTCCTGCTGCACGTAGCCGACCACCGAGGCCCCGCGAGGATCGAGATCGGGTGGTGTCGCCACCTCCACCCGTCCCCGCTCGGCGCGCAGGTCCACCGACGTGAAGGCGCGGACGACATTGTCCTGCCGTAGCGTCCGCCCGGCGTTCTCCCCCCGGGCGATCTCGCTGTCCAGGCCACGTTCCACGATCGCCACGTGCAGCACCGCGCCCTCCGGCGGCGGCGCGCACTGGTAGTCCACCGCCACCCGCCCGCCGAGGTCCGCTGTCCGGAGCGTGACCGCTGTGGTGGCGCTCGACGCGAGGGCGGACGCGATCGCACCCGCCGCACGCCGTCGGTCCGATCCGACGAACTCGACGCTGCCGTTGACGACCATCTGCGGTGTGTACAGACGTCCGGTGCCGAAGGCGCGGGCGTACGCCTCCTGCCGTGCGCTGTACGCCCCGTCCGCGAAACGGTCGGGCCAGCCCAGGTCGTCCCAGTAGTCGACGTGGAACCCGAGGGCGAAGACCGGCTGTCCCCGATCCCGGGCGTCACGCTCGATCTCGGTCAGCACCTCCTCCGCCGGAGGGCAGCTTGAGCAGCCCTGCGAGGTGAACATCTCCACGACGGCGAAGCCGCGGTCTGTCGATGGGTTCGTCACCTGGCACGCCTCCTCCCGCGTCTCGGCCGGCGGCGCTGCGTTTCCCGTTACCGCCGGGACAATGCGCGCGGCGTCACCTGACCTCGGCCGCGCGGCGAGCGGTGGCGCGGCGGGTGGTTGGATGACCGGATGCAGATCACCGTGACAGACGCGCCGGAGCGGGAGCGATTCGAGGCGCGCGACGAGGCGGGGACGGTCGCCGGGTTTGTCACCTACCAGTTGACCGGCAGCATCATCGCCTACACCCACACCGAGGTCGACCCGGCGTTCGAGGGCAGGGGCGTCGGCTCGACCCTGGCCCGCGCGGTGATGGACGACGCGCGGGCCAGGAAGCGGACGGTCGTACCCATCTGTCCGTTCCTCGCCGACTGGCTGGTCAAACACCCGGAGTACGAGGGCGTCGTGGTCCGGTCCACCCGAAAGATCAAGTAGAGTTCGACGAGCCTGACCTGCGCATCCCTGGTGAGCCGAACGATGACAGTGGCCACCTTCCGCGCCCCGCACCACGCCGGCCGGCGCAACCGCCTCGACGGTCAGCCGTCGGCGCGGGCGGCGAGGGCGTCCACCAGCCGGCGGGTGGAGCCGGCCAGGTTCCAGCGGCCGGCGAGCTCGAGCAGCCGGTCCGGATCGACAGGCGCGCTCGGCAGCGCGGTGGGCAGCTCCGGCAGCGGCACGTCCAGCGCGACCCGGACCACCGTGGGCGCGACGGCCAGGTAGTCGCGGGCCGCGGCCAGCTTGGTACGCAGGCCCGGTGCGAACGACGAGTCGGAGTCGTCGAGCGCGGCCAGGATGCCGGCGATGTCGCCGTAGCGCTGGATGAGCCGGGCCGCGGTCTTCTCGCCGACGCCCGCCACGCCGGGCAACCCGTCGCTGGGGTCGCCGCGCAGCGCGGCGAAGTCGGCGTACCGGTCGGCGGGCACGCCGTAGCGGGACCGGACCGCCGCGTCGTCGCAGTCGTCGAGCTTGCTGACGCCGCGCCCCACGTAGAGCAGCCGGACCGGCCGCGCGTCGTCGATGAGCTGGAACAGGTCCCGGTCGCCGGAGACCACCTCGACCGGGCCCGGCTGGGTGACCGAGAGCGTGCCGAGCACGTCGTCGGCCTCGTAGCCGGTCGCCCCGACCGCGGTGATGCCGACCGCGGCGAGCACCTCCAGGATCATCGGCACCTGCGGGGACAGGGTGTCCGGAACGATCTCGCCGCCCTGCGGGGCGACCCGGTGCGCCTTGTAGGAGGGCAGCAGATCGACCCGCCAGGCGGGACGCCAGTCGTGGTCCAGGGCGCACACCATCCGGTCGGCGCCGCGTCCGCGGATGAGGGTGGCCAGCATGTCGAGGAAGCCACGCACCGCGTTGACCGGGGTGCCGTCCTCGGTGCGGGCGGCGGACTCCGGGATGCCGAAGTAGGCCCGGAAGTAGAGGCTGGCTGCGTCGATCAGCAGGATCGGGGGTCGGTGTGCCACGCCGGACAGCCTGGCACAAGCCTCCGACGATCCGGGGTACGCCCGGCCGTCGGCGGTGTCAGCGCCGCTCGTCGTGCCGGTAGACGGTCGCGCGCCGGGCCAGGTGCTGCACGACGTAACTGGTCACCAGCAGCAGGATCGCGACCAGCACCTCGACCCAGGCCGCGACGCCGTCGGCCGCGGTGACACCGATGATCAGCAGGACCAGGCCGACGAGCGCGAGCACTCCCGCCCACAGTTGGCGGCGTCGGCGGGTCGCCGCCCGGTCCCCCTCGTTCGGTGCCACGTGATCCTCCCGGCCGGCGACGCCCGCGCGGGCATCCCGGGTCCAGGCTATGGCCCCGTCCGCCCGGTCGAACGGGAAATCGCGGCGCCTGTGGGGTGACCTGGCCACGCCGTCGCGTCGGGGCAGCCAGGTCGGATCGTCATCGATACGCTCGTCGCGCAGCCGCGTCAGGACGGACCCGGCAGCCGGCCGGGTGCCGAGACGCGGGGAGGGTCGATGGACGAGCCGGCGGCGCGCCGAGCAGAGCTGCTCACTCAGGTGCGAGCCGTGTTGGCGCCGGGCGAGACCCTGCGGGAGGCGTGCTGGGTGGGCCGCGTCCCGGGCCGCCGGTCGGCGGGGGAGGTGTTCCGTGCGGCGTTCAACCCGCTGCGGGTGGCGGAGGGGCTGGCCGGGGATGCCGTCGGGGTGAGCGCATCCACCGGGCCGGGGGTGGAGTGGTACGAGACGGCCCGCAACGGGGTGCTCGGCGGTCCGCCGGGTTCGTTGGCGGTCGGGCTGGACGAGCAGTTGCCCGACCCCAGCGTGGTGCGGGTCCTGGCGTTGACACACCGCCGGGTGTTGGTGCTCCGCCGCCGCGCGCGACCGGTGGGGACGCAGCCGGCCGCCGGTGGCGGTCTGCGGGATCGCCTGTCGGCGGCGGCCAGCCAGGTGCGGGCGGCCTGGCAGGGGCCCGGCCCGGCGGACCGCGACGCGCCACTGGAGGTGGCCTGGCAGGTGGGTCTGGAGTCGTTGGTCCGCCTCGACGCGCTGCCCGGCGGCATGATCGGACGTCTCGCCCTGCTCTTCGCCGACGGCTCGTGGATCGTGCTCGGCCCGCCGGACTCCGCGACCGCGTTGCGGATGGCGGCGTCGCGCGCCGGGTGATCGGCGGCGACACGGCCGTCGTCGCCGCGGCTCGCCGAGAGTGCCTCCTGCGGTGGCGCGGTCACCGCCGAACGGCGGCGACGGGCGACGCGACCGGGCGTGGTTCGTCGTGGTCGGTGAGGTCGCGCAGGTTGCGGACGGGGGAGAGCAGCAGCACCAGCGGCGCGCACACCAGTGTCGCCGCGAAGACGAACAGGGTGGCGCGGGCGCCGAGCGGGCCGGCCAGCGCGCCGGCGACCAGCCCGCCGACCGGGATCGCGCCCCAGGAGAAGAACCGCACGGCGGCCATCACCCGGGAGAGCAGCTCGGGAGGGCTGGCGATCTGCCGGTACGTCCGGGTGGTCACGCTCAGCACCACCGTCCCGAGGGAGAAGACGACGCTGCCGGTGGCGAAGGCGGCGTACGCCGGCCAGCCGGTGCCCCAGGGGAGCAGGAACGACCCGGCGACCGTGGTGAACGCGGCGGCGAGCAACGCTCGGGCGGTGCCGATCCGCGCGGTGATGGGCGTGGTGAGCGCGGCCCCGACCAACGCGCCGACTCCCTCGACGGCGAGCAGCACCCCGACCAGGCCGACTGGTGCGTTCAGCTCGCGGACCAGGTAGAGCGGGAAGAGCGCGAGCTGTGCGCCGCAGACGAGGTTCATCGCTGTCGCGGCCCACATGCTCGGTCCGATCACCGGGTGGTGCGCGACGAAACGCCAGCCGGCGCGGATCAGTTCGCCGACCGGCGGCCAGCGGTCCGGCGCGTCGACCCGACCGGCGGGCAGCGTGCGCAGCAGTGCCGCCGAGACGAGGTAGCTGGCCGAGTCGACGAGCAGGGTGGGCACCGCGCCGAGCGTCTGCACCGCGAGCCCGCCGAGGGACGGGCCGCTGAGCAGGGTCACGGCGTGGGTGCCCGACGTGAGGCTGTTGCGCGACTGCAACTGCTCCCGTTCCACGATGCTGGGCAGGAAGGTCGAGTTGGCCACGTCGAAGAGCACGTTGGCGAAGCTGACCACGAGCGCGGTGACCACCAGGTGAGCGACGGTGAGGTGCCCCCACCACCAGACAAGCGGTATGGACGCGACGGCGACCGCGCGGGCCAGGTCGGCACCCACCTGGGCGCCGCGTAGCGGCAGGCGTTGCACGATGACGCCGGCGGGCAGCCCGATCACGAGCCAGGCGACGTAGCTGGCCGCGGTGATCACGCCCAGCTGGAACGCGGAGGCGTCGAGCACGGTGAGCGCGGTCAGCGGCAGGGCCACCGAGCCGACCGCCGACCCGACCATGCTGGTCGTGCCGGCGGTCCACCAGCGCCAGAAGATTCCGGCCCGATCGTCGACGCGCACGTCGTCGGCCCCCGTTCGTCGGACTGGTGCGTTCCAATCTGGAACGCACTATAGTCGGTGGGGACCGACGGAGGTAACGGGTGCGGCGAGAGGATCTCGCCGATGCGGACTGCGGCATCGCGCAGGCGCTCGGCGTGCTGGGGGATTGGTGGACGTTCCTCATCGTGCGCGACGTCGCCGGGGGAACGACCCGCTTCGACGCGCTGCAACGCGAGCTGGGCGTCAGCCGGCGGGCGCTGACCGAACGCCTCGCCGCCCTGGTGCAGCACGGGGTGCTGGAGCGTCGGTCCTACTCGCGGCACCCACCGCGCTACGACTACCTGCTCACTCCTCGGGGCGAGGGGCTGCTGCCGGTGCTGATCGCCCTACAGGACTGGGGAACGAGGCACCTCATGGGTGACGGCGATCTGACCGCGACGGCCGACGCCGACTCCGCCGAGGCGCACCGGGCGCACCACCTGGTCGGGCGGCGACTGCCCAAGGTAGCCCTGCCCGGTCCCGACGGTCGGCCGGTTGCGTTGGCCACGATGGGCACCTGGGCGGTCCTCTACCTCTTCCCCGGGGCGTACGCGCCGGGGACGCCCGGCTATCCGCCGGGCTGGGGGGAGATCCCCGGCGCCCGGGGCTGCACCCTGGAGTCGCGCACGTACGCCACGCGTCACCCGGACTTCCAGGCCGTGGGGGTGCGGGTGCACGGGATCAGCACCCAGCGCCCGGACCAGCTCGCCGACTTCGCCGCGTACGCCGAACTGCCGTTTCCGCTGCTGTCCGACGAGGATGGCCGCCTGGCCGCGGGCCTGCTGCTGCCGGTCTTCCGAGCCGGCGGGGTGACCCGGTTCAAGCGGCTGACGCTGCTCGTCGACCCGTCGGCGGTGGTGCGCGCCGTGCAGTTCCCGGTCACCGACCCGGCCGGCTCGGTGCAGGAGATGCTCACCCTGGCCCGGGAACACGCGGCGGTCCCCGGTTGACGCCTGGGCGTCGACCGGGGACCCGGACCATGCCGGTCAGGCCGGGAGAGTCCAGCGCTGGTTGGCGCCGGCGAAGCAGTCCCAGATCTGCAGCCGGGTGCCGTCGGCGGAGCTGTTGTCCGTGACGTCCAGGCACTTGTTCGACTGCGGGTTGCGCAACGTGCCGTTGGACTGCGCCTGCCACACCTGGGCGCCGCTGCCGTTGCACTCCCAGAGCTGGACCTTCGCGCCGTTGGCGGTGGAACCGCTGGCGATGTCGGCGCACTTACCGAGGGCCCGCAGCGTGCTGTCGCTGGCCACCGTCCAGGTCTGCGCGGTGGTGCCGTTGCAGCCGTAGAGCTGGATGGCGGCGCCGTTGGCGGTGCTGGCCGCGGCCACGTCGACGCACTTGCCGCCGAGGCCGGTGATCCGGCCGGTACGCCCGGTCGGCGGCGGGGTGGTGCCGCCCATGATGGTGTCGTACATCGCGCTGAGCAGTGAGGTCGAGCCGCTGGTGTCCTGGCTCAACTCCCAGTTCATCACGCCGCCGGCGTTGGCCAGCGCCCACTGCGTCTTGCGCTTGACCGTCGGGATGCCGTTCCAGCACTGCTGTGACCCGCCGATGGTGGCGCAGTCCCGGTTGGCGTTCGCCGGGTCCAGGCCGACGATGTACGAGTAGTTGTAGTACACCGGGCGGCTGTAGAAGGGGATGCCGAGCACCGCCTTGCTGGCCGGCAGGCCGCGCGCCTTCCACAGGTTGATGCTGTTGATCGACCAGTCGTAGTTGGCGTGTGGGCTGCCGCCGTCGTACGCCATGATGTTGAGCCAGTCGACCTGGTTGAAGACGGCGGTCTGCACGCCCTGCACGCTGCCGCCCTCGGAGACCACGGCGGCGGTGAGCAGCTTGCCGCGGCTGTGCATGGCGCTGCCGAGCTGCGTCATGAGCGCCGTGTAGTTGTTGGCCGAGGTGCCCGGGTCGGGGTACTCCCAGTCCATGTCGACGCCGTCGAGGTTGTACTGGTTGACGAAGTTGACCAGGTTGTTGACGAAGTTGGTCCGGCTGCCGGAGTTGGCCGCCAGGGCTTCGAAGGCCGAGTCGTTGCCGTCGTTCCAGCCGCCGACCGCGATCGAGACCTTGACGTTGTTGGCGTGTCCCTGCGAGACCAGCGAGGAGAGCCGGCCCCCGTCGACTCCCTGCAGGCTGCCGTCGGCGTTGGGCAGGATGAAGGCGTAGTTGATGTGGGTGAGCTTGTTGTACTGAATGGTGTTGATGTTGCCGGCCCAGGAGGGCATGTAGCCGACGCTCTTGAAGTTGTTCGGCAGCACCGCGGCCTGCGCGGCGGTGGAGGTGACGGTGAGGGTGGCGCCGGCGGTAGCCAGCGCGAGGAGGCCGGCGGCGAGGGCGCGGCGCAGTGGTGAGGACATCGGGGGCCTTCCCGTGGGCGGGGGACGACACCCGCCCACGCGGGTTGTCGCGGGCGGGCGGTGCGGGACGCAGGAACGGGTGGGCCTCGAGGTAGCCAAATCTTAAAGAATGTTAACTGTCCGCGTCAATCAACATCTGTGAATTCCCCCGGCACTGGTGCCGATATGGGGGTTTACCCAAACGACCGTTAAGCTGATGGGGTGGGACTCGACGAGCTGTACCCGCCGGATCGGCTGATCGCCGCGCAGCGCGCCACCGCCGCTGCGGGGCTGGACGCCCTGCTGCTCACCCCCGGTTCCGACCTGCGGTACCTGACCGGCTACGACGCCCACGCGGGGGAGCGGCTGACCTGCCTGGTGCTGCCCGCCCAGGGCGAGCCGACCCTCATCGTGCCCAGGCTGGAACGCCCGGCGGCCGAGGCGGCACCGTCCACCGGCGTCCGCATCGTCGACCACCTCGACGGCACCGACCCGTACCCGCTTGTCGTCGCCGCCCTCGACGGCCCGCCGGCGGCGGTGGGGCTGGCCGACCGGATGTGGGCCGAGCAGGTCCTCGCGCTGCGCGCCGCCCTGCCCGGCGCCGCGCAACACCTCGCCGGCGAGGTCCTGGGCGAGCTGCGCGTGCGCAAGTCCCCGGCGGAGGTGGCCGCGCTCGCCGAGGCCGGCGCGGCGATCGACGAGGTGCACCTGCGGATGGGGCAGTGGCTGCGCCCCGGGCGCACCGAGGCCGAGGTCGCCACCGACATCGCCGCGGCGATCCGGGCCGCCGGACACGTCCGGGTCGACTTCGTCATCGTGGCGGCCGGGCCGAACGGCGCCAGCCCGCACCACGGCACCTCGGACCGGCCGATCGGCGTCGGCGAGCCCGTGGTGGTCGACATCGGCGGCACGATGGCCTCGGGATACCGCTCGGACTGCACCCGCACCTACGTGGCGGGCGGGCCGGCGCCGGCGGACTTCCTGGACTACTACGCGGTGCTGCACGACGCCCAGCGCGCCGCCGTCGCCGCGGTGCGGCCCGGGATCACCGCGACGGCGGCCGACGCCGCAGCCCGGGACCCGATCGCCGCCGCCGGCTACGGCCGCGCGTTCCTGCACCGCACCGGCCACGGCATCGGTCTCGACGGTCACGAGGAGCCCTACCTGGTGGCGGGCAACGACCGCCCGGTCGAGGCCGGAATGGCGTTCTCCATCGAGCCGGGCATCTACCTGGCGGGCCGGCACGGCGCCCGCATCGAGGACATCGTCGTCTGCACCACAGACGGCGTGCAACGGCTCAACACCACCCCCACGGAGCTCATCGCGCTATGACTGTCGACCGGATCCTCCCCACCGACGAGGCCCACGACCTGCTGGGTCTCGCCACCGAGCTCGCCGATCGCGAGCTCGCGCCGAACGCCGCCGCCTTCGAGGAGCGCGCCGAGTTCCCCCGCGGCCTGCTCCGGACCCTGGGCCGCGCCGGCCTGCTCGGCCTGCCCTACCCCGAGGAGTACGGCGGCGCGGCCCAGCCGTACGAGGTGTACCTGCAGGTGCTGGAGATCCTGGCCAGCCGCTGGCTCGCGGTCGCCGAGGCGGTCAGCGTGCACACCCTGGCCTGTTACCCGGTGTTCGCGTTCGGCACCGACGAGCAGCGCAAACTGCTGCCGGACATGATCGGCGGCGAGCTGCTGGGCGCGTACTGCCTCTCCGAGCCGCAGGGCGGCTCGGACGCGGCCGCGCTGAGCACCCGGGCGGTTCGCGACGGGGACGCGTACCTGGTGTCCGGCACCAAGGCGTGGATCACCCATGCGGGGACGGCCGACTTCTACAACATCTTCTGCCGCACCGGCGGACCCGGGCCGAAGGGGATCTCCTGCCTGCTCGCCGACGCGGGCACGGCTGGCATCAGCCCGCAGGCGGCCGAACGGACGATGGGGCTGCGCGCCTCGCCGGTGGCGCAGATCGTCTTCGACGAGGCGCGGGTGCCGGCCGACCGGCTGATCGGCGGTGAGGGCGCGGGCTTCACCATCGCCATGTCCGCGCTCGACTCCGGTCGCCTGGGCATCGCCGCCTGCGCGGTCGGGCTGGCCCAGGCGGCGTTGGACTACGCGGTCTCCTACGCTCGGGAGCGGCAGCAGTTCGGCCGTTCCATCATCGACTTCCAGGGCCTCGGGTTCCTCCTCGCCGACGCGGCCACCCAGATCTCCGCCGCCCGCGCGTTGACCCTCGCCGCGGCCCGGCTGCGCGACGCCGGCCGCCCGTACGGGATCGAGGCGGCCAAGGCGAAGCTCTTCGCCACCGACATGGCGATGCGGGTGACCACCGACGCGGTCCAGGTGCTCGGCGGCGCCGGCTACGTGGCCGATCACCCGGTGGAGCGGTACATGCGCGAGGCCAAGGTGTTGCAGATCGTGGAGGGCACCAACCAGATCCAGCGCCTGGTGATCTCCCGGGCACTCGCCCAGGGCTGAGGTCGACGCGGGCTGGTGGGGCCGCGGCGAATCCGCCGCGGCCCGCCGCTCGGGTGCCGCGTCGCCGTGCGGCGGTTTTCCCGGTAGGTTGCACGCCGTGGAGGAGATCGACCGCGCCATCGTCGCCGCGCTGACCGCCGACGGCCGACTGTCGTACACCGACCTGGCCGAGAAGGTGGGGCTGTCGGTGTCCGCCGTGCACCAGCGGGTGCGCCGGCTGGAGCAGCGTGGGGTGATCAAGGGGTACGCCGCGCGGGTGTCGTTCGAGGCGCTGGACCTGCCCCTGACGGCGTTCGTGGCGATCCGCCCGTTCGACCCGTCGCAGCCGGACGACGCGCCGGAGCGTCTCGCGCACCTGCCCGAGATCGACTCCTGCTACTCGGTGGCGGGGGAGGACTTCTACATGTTGTTGGTGCGGGTGGCCAGCCCCACCGACCTGGAGCGGTTGCTCCAGGAGATCCGCACCTCGGCGAACGTGACGACCCGGACGACCGTGGTGCTGTCCACCCCGTACGAGAACCGGCCGCCGAAGGTCACCGCTGCGGTATCGAGTCGGTCGCGGTCCCGGGCGCCGGAGGAGCCGGCTGGTTCCACCGCAGGATGACCTGCCGGCCGTGCTCGTGACCGAGCGCGCTGACCGTGGCGGTTTCCAGGCGCAGTCGTCCGCCGGCGGACGGGGGCAGGCCGATCCAGCGAGCGCCGAGCACGCGCAGGCTGTGCGCGTGGCCGACAAGCGCGACGGTGCCCCGGTCGAGCAGTGGGGTGACGCGTGCGAGCACCCGGTCGAGCCGTTCGCCCACCTGCGCGGGTGACTCTCCGCCGGGGCAGCCGTCGGTCCAGATGTTCCAGTGCGGGTCGTCGGCGTGGATGTCGACGGTGGTGCGGCCCTCGTACTCGCCGTAGTTCCACTCGCTGAGGTCCTCGTCGACTCCGTCGACGGTGAGCCCGGCCAGCTGCGCGGTGCGCAGCGCCCGGGCGCGGGGGCTGGCCAGCACTGTCGCGAACCGCCGGCAGGCGAGGAAGGCGGCGAGGGTGCGGGCCTGCCGCTCGCCGTCGGGGGTCAGCTCAAGGTCGGTGTACGAGGTGTGCCGGAGGCTGGCGCTCCAGGTGGTCTCGCCGTGCCGGATCAGCAGGAGCTCTCCCATACGGCCAGTTAACCACCGTGGCCGTCGCCGGCAGGCGACCCTGCCTCAACCTATCTTCCTAGGATGCTGTAGCGGGTGTGCCGACCGGCACCACCGGTTTCGGCACCCAGAGACCGGGCAAGCGAACGAGGACAACCGCCAGACCGAGGAGGCGCGATGAGCTTCACCGAGAAGGCCAAGAACAAGGTCGAGCAGATGGCCGGCGCAGCACGTGAGCGCGTCGGCGACATGACCGACAACGAGCGGATGCGTGGCGAGGGCGCCAGCCAGGAGAGCGACGCGCGCGCCAAGCAGGCCGGTCAGAACGTCAAGGACGCCGGTCGCAACATGAAGGACTCCTTCACGAAGTGACCTGAGCGGTCCACGGGTCCCCGGGGGGCATGACCGCCCGGGGACCTGTCGCTTGCTGCGGTTAGTGTCGGCCGGTGACCGTGCTGCGTTCCCTGGTGTTGTTCGTACTGGCCGCCGTGGCCGAGATCGGCGGCGCCTGGCTGGTCTGGCAGGGCTGGCGGGAGCAGCGCGGGCTGTGGTGGGTCGCTGCCGGCGTGGTGGCGCTGGGCTGTTACGGCTTCGTCGCCACGTTCCAACCGGACGCGAACTTCGGCCGGATTCTGGCCGCGTACGGCGGGGTGTTCGTGGCCGGCTCGTTGGGTTGGGCGATGGTGGTCGACGGCTTCCGTCCGGACCGGTGGGACCTGGCCGGTGCGACGCTGTGCCTGCTGGGCGTGGCGGTCATCATGTACGCCCCGCGCGGCGGCCCGGCGTGACAGCCCGCGGCGGCTCGGCGTAGCAGCCCGCTGAGGGCTCGGCGGAGCCCGCTCGACTTGGTTTCCTGATGTCGGGGTGTCCGGGCGGGTGGGACAGCCCGGTATCAAGAAGCCCGAGTCGATCAGCGGCGACGCAACGGTAGTTCGGCGGCCTGGGGCGGTGCCGGGGGGCAGTGAGTCTCGTTCACTTCTGCGATGATCTGCTGCGTGATTCGATCTTGGATTCGCCCGTTGGGTGGCGTCCTGGTTGCGGTGGTCGTCGTCGGCAGCGCCGCGTGCACGGCATCCCGCGTGCCGCCGCCGGACGGGCCGGTCTTCGTCGGTTCGCCGGCCAGCGCCCAGCCAGCCCAGCCAGCCCAGCCAGCCCCGACAGCCCCGACAGCCCCGACAGCACCGACAGCACCGACAGCACCGACAGCACCGACAGCACCGACAGTGCTGACAGTGCCGGGGGCGACGCGGATGGGGACCCGGGCACCGGTGGTCGATCACGGGCCGCGGACCGGCGCCAAGGTCGCGTTGACCTTCGACGCGGACATGACCGACGGGATGCTGGCCAGCCTGCGGGCCGGCCGGGTGAAGTCGTACGCGAACCTGCGCATCCTCGACCTGCTGGAGCGGGACGAGGTGCCGGCGACGTTCTTCCTGACCGGCAAGTGGGTGCAGCGGTATCCGGACGTGACCCGGCGGATCGCCGGCAATCCGCGCTTCGAGTTGGCCAATCACACCTACGGGCACGCGGCGTTCACCGCCGACTGTTACGACCTGCCGCGGTTGCCGGTCGACGAGCTGGCCGGTGATGTGGCGAAGACGTTCGAGGTGATCGCGCCGTACGGGGGTCGGCAGACCCGGTACTTCCGGTTCCCCGGGTTGTGCCACGACGCCGCGGCGTTGGACGCGTTGGCGCCGCTGGGTGTGACGGTGGTCGACGGGGACGTGGTCAGCGGCGATCCGTTCGCGACGGCGTGGAAGCCGTTGGTGCGGGCGGTGTTGGACCACGTTCGCCCCGGATCGGTGGTGATCATGCATGTCACCGAGGCGAACGCGGCGATGACGGATGAGGCGTTGCCGCACATCCTGGCGGGGTTGCGGGAGCGAGGGCTGGTGCCGGCACCGTTGTCCGAGGTGCTGGCCGAGGGTTGAGGCTCAGCCCTCCCGCACGTCGTCGACGGTCAGGACGATCTTTCCGCGGCGGGATCCGTGCTCGGCCGTCTGGTGTGCGTCGGCGGCCTTGTCAAGCGGGAAGGTCGCTTCGATCGGCACCCTGAACCGGCCCTCGGTGAACAGTTCGGCGGCGGCGGGCAGGCCGTGGCGGCCGTCGGGTTCGCCGGCCAGCTGCCCCATGGACAGGCGGACGCCGTGGGTGGGGGCGGTGAAGTCGGCCAGGGTGAGCACCGCTGCCGGGTCGCCGGTGAGGTGGAGCAGTTCGGGCAGGGACCCGGCGCCGGCGACGTCGAGGGCGCGGTCGATCGGGGTGACGCACAGGGCGTCGAGGCGGTTGGTGAGGTCGGGGCCGTAGGTGACCGGTGTCGCCCCGAGTTGGCGGAGGAAATCGTGGTTGTCGGCGCGGGCGGTGCCGATGACGTGGACGCCGCGGGCGGCGGCGAGTTGGACGGCGGTGCTGCCGACGCCGCCGGCAGCGCCGTCGACGAGGAGGGTCATGCCGGGTCGTAGGTCCAGCAGGTCGAGGGCCCGGGTGGCGGTTTCGATGCTGGTGCCCGCCGCGCCCGCCTGGGCCCACGGCATGGTGGTGGGCTTGTGCGCCCAGAGCTGTAGTACCGCGAACTGTGCGCTCGCGCCGCCGAGTCTGGCCAGCTCGACGATGCCGAAGACGTGGTCGCCGAGGGTCACGCCGTCGACGTCGTCGCCGATCTCGTCGACGACGCCGGCCGCGTCGACGCCGGGGATGTGTGGCAACGGCAGTTGGGCGCTCATCGGGGTGCGGCCGGCGCGGAGGCCGACGTCGACGGGGGAGACGCCGGCGGCCTGGACGCGGATGCGGATCTGGCCGGCCCGGGGCCGTGGCGCGTCGGTGGTGCCGAGGTGGAGTACCTCGGGGCCACCGCACCGGTCGTACTGCACGGCGAACATCAGGGGCTCCTCTGCCTGGGAAGACTGGGTGGTAGTCGTACCGTAGGCCGGAAACGGAGCAGCTGTTCCGCTGTGGGGTCAAGTGAGAGGGAGGCCGGTCGGAGATGTCTCAGATGCAGCGTGCCGATGCCCGGTTCAACCGTGATCGGGTGGTGGCGGCGGCACGGGAGGCGTTCGCGTCGGCGGGGCTCGAGGTGCCCATGCGGGAGGTGGCGCGACGGGCGGGGGTGGGTGTGGCGACCCTCTACCGGCACTTCCCGACACGTACGGAGTTGGTGGCGACGGTCCTGGCCGAGCGGGTGGACGACTGCGGTGTGCGGATGCGCCGCGCGCTCGACGACCCGGACCCGTGGCGGGCGCTGTCGGGGGTGGTGCGGGAGTTCGCCGAGCGGCAGATCCATGACCGGGCGCTCAACGAGGCGTTGTTGGGGCCGGGTGAGGCGTTCCAGCGGGAGCGGCGGGAGCACGCGCAGGCGTTGAACGTGCTGGTCGGGCGGGCCCGGGCCGCGGGTGTGCTGCGCGACGGCGTCGGCGCGGACGACGTCCGGGCTGGTCTGCTGGCCATCGCGTCGCTACGGCGATTGCCGGCGACGACGGGTGCCCGGGTGATCGGTAGGGTCGCGGACCTCGTCCTCGCCGGTATCAGTGCCTGACTGGTGTGGGCTGTCGGCGGGGCGTACTGGTCCGCTTCGCGGACGGGCGGCAGGAGTCGTTCGATCTCGTGGTGGGCGAGGTCGAACTGGCCCGGGCAATCAGGGCCTTACGCTCGTTTCGCTTCGAGGGATGTTCTCTCGTCGTCTCCGCGGCGGGTGGACCGCCGGCTGTCGGTCACCAGCATCAGCACCAGGATGGCGATGGTGGTGACGAGCTGAACGGTCACCGGAAGAGTGACGCCGATGGCGACGGTGGTCAGCGCCGCCACCGCGGCGACGAGTCGGGCCAGGGGGATAGGCACGCGTAGGGCGCGGCGCACGGCGGCGATGCCGACCAGGTAGAGCGCGACGCCGCCGCCGAGGGCCAGGGCGGCACCAGTGGTGGCTGGCTCGTCAGGTCGGGCGACGGCGGCATGCAGACCGGCGACCGTCGCGATGACGCCGAGCAGCAGCAGGAAGTGGGGGAACACGTAGGTACGGGCGGCCAGCTGGCTGCGAGCGGCGGGTGCTGCGGCGGCCAGGGTGGCCGTGGCGGGTCGGGTGTCGGTGAAGTAGGTCCACCAGAGGGCGACGGGTACGGCGAGGGCGAGCACGATCGAGGCGGCTGTTGCGGCGGTGAGCTCGTCGGCGGGTACGCCCATGCCGATGGTGACGACGGATTCGCCGAGGGCGACGATGACGAGCAGTCCGTGTCGTTCGACGAAGTGCGCGGGGCGCAGGTGGAAGGCGTCGGGAACGCCGGTCCAGGACAGCCGGGGGAGCAGGTAGGGCAGCACGGACTGGGTGAACACGGCGGCGGCCCAGAGGGGGGGTACGGCGGGGCCGGTGAACGCGGCGGCGGCGAGGACGAGGAGCGCGGCTGCGAGGTTGTAGGGGGCGAGTCGCAGTGCGCCGGTGCGGGCGTTGGTGTGCAGGAAAAGGATGAGGTGCACGGCGACGACGACGAGGTAGCCGACGGCGAAGAGCTTGCCGCCGCCGGTGAGGGCGTCGGGTAGGGCGACGGCGCTGAGCAGGAAGCCGGCCATGCCGGCGAAGAGCAGCAGCTTGGTGGCGTTCTGTCGGGGTGGCAGGTGGTTGTTGAGCCAGGCGTAGCCGGTGTAGAGGTACCAGAGCAGGCCGAGGATCAGGGCGCTGCGGCCGAATCCGGCCCAGTTGAGGTGTGTTTCGAGGGCGTGGGCGAGTTGGGTGACGGTGAGGACGAACACGACGTCGAAGAAGACTTCGTCGAGGGTGACCCGGTCGCCGGTGCCCGTGTCGGGGGCCGGCTGCGGGTGTCTCATGGTGGTGGACGCTAGTCGTCGGTGCTGCGTGGCGTTCCGGGGTTGAGGATTCTCTAGCAGGGGCGGCGACGCCCTCGGGGGGGAGGCCGTCCGGGGCGTCGCCGTCGGTGGGTCAGTCGTCGCGGTGGTCGGTCCACCACTGCTGGCCGTCGGCCGGGAGGGTGTCGATCGGGTCGTAGTAGGCGTAGCGCTTGTTGAGCGCCTCCAGGTCGGCGGATTCGATGGAGGTGCGGTAGTTCTTGGTCCAGTAGGAGATGCCGCGCTCGCGGTCGTAGTCGGTGAGCATGTGCACCCAGCGTTTGCCGACGAAGGGCACGTCGCAGACGATGCGGGGGGTGGCGTAGCCGGGGAGGTAGCCCATGATGTCGTGCTGGAGTTGCTGGGCGTGCCAGACCGGAACCCGCCAGTGTTCGGCGTTGGGGATCATGTCGCACATGTAGAAGTAGTACGGCAGGATCCCGGCTTCGCCCTGGAGGGCGAAGCAGAGGTCGAGCAGTTCCGGGGTGGTGGCGTTGACGCCGCGCATGAGGACGCCCTGGTTGCGGACGTCGCGGACGCCGACGTCGAGGGCGGTCTGGGCGGCCCTGGCGACCAGTGGGGTGAGCGACTGGGCGTGATTGACGTGGGTGTGGATGGCGAGGTTGACGCCGCGGCGGGCGGCGGTGCGGGCGACTCGTTCCAGGCCTTGGACGACGTCGGGTTGCAGCCAGTGCTGGGGGAGGCCCATGAGGGCCTTGGTGGCGAGCCGGATGTCGCGGACCGTTTCCAGTTCCAGCAGGCGCATGAGGTACGACTCGAGGTTGCGCCAGGGGACGTTGGCGACGTCGCCGCCGGAGACGACCACGTCGCGGACGCCGGGGTGGGCCTTGAGGTAGGCGATGTGGGCGTCGTAGCGGTCGACGGGCTTGAGGGTGAGCTTCAGTTTGTCGACGGCGGGGGTGGAGTTGCCGACGAGGTCCATGCGGGTGCAGTGCCCGCAGTACTGGGGGCAGGTGGAGAGCAGCTCGGCGAGGACCTTGGTGGGGTAGCGGTGGGTGAGGCCTTCGGCGACCCACATGTCGTGCTCGTGGAGGCTGTCGCGGCTGGCGTAGGGGTGTGAGGGCCAGTCGGTGCGTCGGTCGGAGGCGACCGGGATCATGTAGCGGCGGATGGGGTCGGCGAGCAGCGCCTCGGTGGTGGGGGTCGCGAACGGCACCATCGTGTTGATCATTTGGGGTGGCACCAGCATGGACATGGTGGCCATGGCCTGCTGGTCGGCCTCGAGGTCGGCGTAGAAGGTGTCGTCGATGAGGTCACCGAAGACGGCGCGCAGCTGCTTGGTGTTCTTGACGCAGTTGACGCGTTGCCACTGGGCGGATTCCCACTGGTCGCGGGTGATGTGGCGCCAGCCGGGGAAACGGGTCCAGTCCGGTTCGACCAGGGGGCGGCGGTGGTATTCGTAGGGCTGCCCGGCGGTCGGTACGGCGACCGGGGCGTGACGGGGTTGCGGCATGGTCTGGGTCACGGCCCCTCCTCGGTGTTACGGCTGATCAGCAAGGCCCGAAGGCTACTGGAAAATATTCGGTTCAGAAACTAGTCTGCCGTAAGTTTTCCCGTTACGCGAGCCTTGACCGGGGGCTTCGGGCGGCGGCTGGGGGAGGTTGGCGTGACGTCACCGGTGGGCTTGCACCGTGTCGTGCAACCGGCGGGGGTGCTGCCGCAGGCGGCGTGGCGCCTGGACGCGTCGGCGGCGATCGGGCCGAACGAGGTGCGGATCCGGGTGCAGCGGCTCAACCTGGACGCGGCGAGCTTCCGGCAGTTGTCGGAGAAGCACGGCGGGGACGGCGACGCGGTCCGCGCCGAGGTGTTGGAGATCATCTCCACCCGGGGGAAGATGCAGAACCCGGTGACCGGGTCCGGCGGCATGCTGATCGGCACGGTCGAGGAGGCCGGCCGGCGCTCCCCGCTCGGGCTCAGGGCGGGGGAGCGGGTCGCGACCCTGGTGTCGTTGACGCTGACGCCCCTGGTGATCACCGACGGGTTGGCCCGCTGGGACGGGCGCAGCGAGCAGGTGCCCTGTGACGGGTGGGCGATCCTGTTCGCGCGGTCCATCGCCGCGGTGCTGCCCGACGACGAGGATCCGCAGTTGTCCCTGGCGGTGCTGGACGTGTGCGGGGCGCCCGCGCTGACCGCCCGGGTGGTGTCGCGCTACGTCGAGGAGCGCGGTCGCCTCGGTGACCCGACGCCGGTGCGGGTCGCGGTGATCGGCGGGGCGGGCAAGAGTGGGTCGCTGTCGCTCGCCGCGGCGCGGCGGGCCGGTGCCGCGCGAACCGTCGGGGTGGTGCCGGTGGCGGCGGAGCGCGACGCGCTGACGGCCGCCGGCCTGGCGTCGGTGGTGGCGTTGGCCGACGCCCGGGACCCGGTGGGGTTGTCCACGGCGGTGACCACGGCCCTGGGGGCGCCGGCGGACGTCACGGTGGTGTGCGTGGACGTGCCGGGGTGTGAGCACGGGGCGGTGTTGGCCACCGCGGACGGCGGCACGGTGATCTTCTTCTCGATGGCGACGAGCTTCTCCGCGGCGGCGTTGGGCGCCGAGGGGTTGGCGGCGGACGTGACGATGCTGGTGGGCAACGGGTACGTGCCGGGGCACGCGGAGTTGGCGCTGGGCCTGTTGCGGGCCGAGCCGGGGGTGCGTCAGCTTTTCGCGGCGCGGATCGCGGCAGACTGAGGTCATGACGAACCCCTCGACGTTGTACCGCGGCGGTGTGCTGCACTGCCCCGCCGACCCGAGCGCCACCGCGCTGCTGGTGTCCGGTGGGCGGATCACCTGGTTGGGGACCGACGGTGACGCGCCGCCGGCCGAGAAGGTGGTGGATCTGGGTGGGGCGCTGGTGACGCCGGCGTTTGTCGACGCGCACGTGCACGCCACGGACACCGGGTTGGCGTTGGCCGGGCTGGATGTGGCCGGGGCGCGCTCGGCGGGGCAGTTGCTGGACGCGGTGGCGGGGTTCGCGGCGGGTCTGCCGGCGGACGCGGTGGTGCTGGGGCACGGCTGGGACGAGTCGGGCTGGCCGGATGCGACGTTGCCGGACGCGGCGGCGGTGGGCCGGGCGGCTGGTGGACGGCGGGTGTATCTGTCGCAGGCGTCGCTGCATTCGGCGTTGGTGTCGTCGGCGATGCTGGCGGCGTGCCCGCAGGTGGTCGGGTCGGTCGGTTACGACGCGTCGGGCTGGTTGCGTCGCGACGCGCACCACGTGGTGCGGGCGGCGGCGCAGGGGTCGGTGAGTCGGGCGCAGCGGGTCGCCGCGCAGCGGGTGGCCCTGTCGCACGCGGCGTCGTTGGGGATCGCGGCGGTGCACGAGTGTGGTGGGCCGGAGATCTCCGACGAGGAGGACTTCACCGGCCTGCTGGGCATCTCGGGTGCGGGGTTGCCGGAGGTGTACGGGTACTGGGGTGAGTTGGGTGGCGCGGCGCGGGCCCGGGAGTTGGGTGCGGTGGGCGCCGGTGGTGACCTGTTCGCCGATGGCGCGTTGGGCTCGCGGACGGCGCATCTGTCGCAGGGGTACGGCGACGGTGACGGGTGTGGGCACGGGTACCTGACGACCGAGCAGGTGCGCGATCACCTGTTGGACTGTGCGGCGCACGGCGTGCAGGGTGGGTTCCACGCGATCGGTGACGCGGCGATCGGCACGGTCCTGGACGGGTTCGCGGCGGCGGCGGCGACGCTGGGTGTGGAGCGGCTGCGCGCGGCCCGGCACCGCATCGAGCACGCGGAGATCATGAACAAGCGGTTGATCGCGCGGTTCGTGGAGTTCGGGGTGGTGGCGAGCATGCAGCCGGCGTTCGACAGGTTGTGGGGCGGCGCGGGCCGGATGTACGAGTCGCGGTTGGGGTTGGACCGGTCGTTGGAGTCGAACCCGATGGGTGCGATGCACTCGGTGGGTGTGGCGTTGGCGTTCGGGTCGGATTCGCCGGTGACGCCGTTGGACCCGTGGGGGTCGGTGCGGGCGGCCGCGGCGCACCACAACCCGACGCAGCGGATGAGTGTGCGTTCGGCGTTCGCCGCGCACACCCGTGGTGGGTGGCGGGCGGTGCACCTGGACGTCGAGGGGGTCCTCGCGTTGGGCGCGCCGGCGACGTTCGCGGTGTGGTCGACGCCGGCGGGGGTGCAGCGGGGACTGCCGGTGTTGCTGGCCGAGGATCCGGAGGCGCGGGGTCCGGACGACCCGACGCCGTTGCCGGTGTGCCGGCGGCTGGTGCTGCGCGGTGAGGTCATCTACGAGGAAGGGTCATCATGACCGGGAAGCTTGATCTTGATCCGGTGCTGGTGGCGCGGGCGCGGGAGTTGGCGCGTCGGGCCGGGCAGCCGGTGGTGGACCTGGCACGCAGCCACACCACCGTGTCGGTGGAACGGGCGGTGCTGCGGTTGGCCGGGGTGACCGGTGCGGACCCGGACGGGATTCCGTGGGTGAACCGGCTCGTCGACGCGGTCGCCGCGGACGTCGGGTTGGGTCACGGGGTCGCGGTGCCGGTGTTCGACGCCCTGGCCCGCGAGGGCGGCACCGACGTGACGTTGCTGGCGCAGAAGGCCGCCGCCGGGTCGGTGCGGTTCGACCTGCCTGCCGGGCGGGCCGCCACGGCCGCCCGGTCGGCGGCGCGCAGGGCCGTCGGCGCGGGCCTTCGGCGCATCGACCGGCGGCGCGCCGAGCGGGACCGGCTGATCAAGCGCCACGGTGACCCGAAGCAGCGGCCGTGGATCTACCTGATCGTGGCCACCGGGGACATCTACGAGGACATCCCGCAGGCGCAGGCGGCCGCGCGGGCGGGCGCGGACGTGATCGCGGTGATCCGCTCCACGGGGCAGTCGTTGCTGGACTACGTGCCCGAGGGTGCGACCCGGGAGGGGTTCGCCGGCACGTACGCCACGCAGGAGAACTTCCGGCTGATGCGGGCGGCGTTGGACGAGTCGTCGCGGGAGGTGGGCCGCTACGTGCGGTTGACCAACTACGCGTCCGGGTTGTGCATGCCGGAGATGGCGACCCTGGCCGGGCTGGAACGCCTCGACATGATGTTGAACGACTCGATGTACGGGATCCTGTTCCGCGACATCAACCCGGTGCGCACGTTCGTCGACCAGCGGTTCTCCCGGCAGGTGCACGCCCGCGCCGGGATCATCATCAACACCGGTGAGGACAACTACCTGACCACCGCCGACGCGGTCGACGAGGCGCACACGGTGACGGTGTCGCAGCTGCTCAACGAGTTCTTCGCGCACGAGGCGGGGTTGGCGGACTGGCAGTTGGGGCTGGGGCACGCGTTCGAGATCAACCCAGAGGTGCCGGAGTCGTTCCGCCTGGAGTTGGCGCACGCCCTGCTGGCCCGGGAGTTGTTCCCGGACGCGCCGTTGAAGTGGATGCCCCCGACGAAGCACATGACCGGTGACGTGTTCCGGGGCAACCTGCTCGACGGCTTCTTCAACCTGGCGGGCGCGCTGACCGGTCAGGGGATCCTGCTGGTGGGGATGATGACCGAGGCGGTGGTGACGCCGTGGTTGTCCGACCGGGACATCGCGTTGCAGAACGTGCGGTACGTGCTGGGCGCCGCCGGCGGGCTGCACGAGGACTTCGTGCCGGCGGCTGGTGGGTTCATCCGCCGTCGCGCCAACCAGGTTCTCGGTGAGGCGCTGGACCTGCTGGAGCGCATCGGGGAGCAGACGTTGCTCACGGCCATCGCCGAGGGCACCTTCGGGATCATGAAGCGGCCCGCGGACCGGGGCAAGGGCCTGGCGGGAGTCGCCGCGCACGAGGCCGACTACTACAACCCGGCCACCGACATCCTGGAGGCGGCGGCGTGAGCGAGCGTAGCGAGCGAACCGGCAAGCACAGCAGCCCCACGCTCGCGACGCCGCGAAGCGGCGGCGTGAGCGAGCGTAGCGAGCGAACCGGCAAGCACAGCAGCCCCACGCTCGCGACGCCGCGAAGCGGCGGCGTGAGCAAGCAGATCGTGCGCCCGTACGGGGACACCACCGGTGACGGGATGGTGCAGGTGTCGTTCACCCTGCCGGTGGTCCACGACAAGCGGGCCGAGGGCGCGGCGGTGCAGTTGGCCAACAAGATGGGCATCGACCCGGCGATGGTGGTGCACGCCAAGCCGATGGGTGACGGGTTCACGTTCTTCGTGGTCTACGGGCGGGTCAACCACCTGGTCGACCTGAACGCGGTGCAGGTGGTGGAACGGGACTTCGCGCTGCTGTCGGCGAAGGAGGTCAACACGGTGGTCAAGCAGCGGTTGCGGCGCAAGCTGTCCGTGGTCGGGGCGTGCATCGGCACCGACGCGCACACCGTGGGCATCGACGCGATCCTCAACGTCAAGGGCATCGCGGGGGAGAAGGGCCTGGAGTACTACCGGGAGTTGAAGGTCACCAACCTGGGCGCGCAGGTCAGTGTGCCGGAGTTGGTGGAGGCCGCCCGGGTGGAGAAGGCCGACGCGGTGCTCGTGTCGCAGGTCGTCACGCAACGCGACGCGCACCTGCACAACACCCGGGAGATGTCGGCGGCGTTCCGGGAGGCGATGCCGGCGGGCCGGCGGCCCCTGTTGATCGTCGGTGGTCCCCGGTTCGACGAGTCGATGACCGACGAGTTGGGCGTGGACCGGATCTTCGGTCGGGGCACCACGCCCGGCGAGGTGGCCAGCTACCTCGTGCACGCCCTGATCACGCAACGGAAGGTGAACGCATGACCGACGCACGGCTCGGGTTGACGGTGACGCACCGGCGGTATGTGCCGTACTCGCACGCCCACTACGCCGGCAACCTCGTCGACGGGGCGTACGCCCTCGGGTTGTTCGGCGATGTCGCCACGGAGGTGTGTATCCGCACCGACGGCGACGAGGGCCTGTTCGCCGGTTACGCCGACGTGCGCTTCCACGCGCCGATCCACGCCGGTGACGTCATCGAGGTCACCGCCCAGGTGTCGCGGGTGGGCACCCGCAGCCGCACCCTGGAGTTGAGCTGTGCGGTGGTGTGCCGGGGCCGCCCGGAGCGCTCCGCGTCCGCCGCCGAGGTCCTCGACCCGCCGATCGTGGCGGTCACCGCGACCGGCACCGTTGTCGTTCCCGCCGCCACCGTGAGTCGCGAGGAGTGAGCCGGGGTTGCGAGCCCCGCAGTCGCGAACACCAGAGGCACCGTGAGTCGCGAGGAGTGAGCCGGGGTTGCGAGCCCCGCAGTCGCGAACAGGGAAATTCGTGACCCTGGCGGTCTGCGCGGACGTCGGCTCCACGTACACCAAGGTGGCGGTGGTGGACCTGGCCGCCGGTGTGCTGGTCGGCGCGGCGGCGGCGCCGACCACGGTGGGCACCGACGTGCTGCACGGCCTGGACGCCGCGGTCGCGGCGGCCACCGCCGGACTGGGGGTGCGCGACGTGCCGTGGTACGTGTGCTCGTCGGCCGGTGGTGGGCTTCGGCTGGCCGTGGTCGGCTACGAGCCGCTGGTCACCGCGCAGGCGGGCCGGCGGGTCGGGTTGTCCGCCGGCGCCCACGTGGTGCACGTGGCGGCCGGTCGGCTCGGCGCGGCGGACCTGGCGGCGATGCGGGCGGCCCGATGCGACGTGGTGCTGCTCGTCGGTGGCACCGACGGCGGTGACGCCGAGACGGTCACCCACAACGCGACCCGCCTGGCCCGCGCCCGGTGGCGGGTCCCGGTGGTGTACGCGGGCAACGGCGACGTGCGCGCCGAGCTGACCGGGTTGCTGGAGGCCGCCGGGGTGCCGGTGACCGCCGCGGAGAACGTGCTGCCCCGCATCGGGGTGCTCGCCCCAACGTCGGCGCGGGCGGCGATCCGCGCGGTGTTCCTGCGCCACGTCATCGGGGGCAAACGACTGTCGAGGGGCACCCGGTTCGCGCGCCTGGTCCGTGCGGCCACCCCGGACGCGGTGCTCACCGGTGTGGAGGTGCTCGCCGACACCCTCGGCGGTGACCTCGCCGTGGTCGACGTGGGTGGTGCCACCACCGACGTGTACTCGGTGCTCACCCCCGACGAGCGGGCCAGCGGGCCGGGCCGGGAGGTCGCCGGCAGCCTGTGGCGGGCCCGCACCGTGGAGGGTGACCTGGGCATGCGGTGGAGTGCGCCCGGGGTGGTGCGGGCCGCCGTCGAGGAGCGGCTGCTCACCCCGGACGAGGCCGACGACCTGAGCGCCGCCGCGACGGCTCGGGCCGCCGACCCGGCGTTTCTGGCCGTCGACGACGCCGAGCGGGCCGTGGACCAGCGGATCGCCACCCTCGCGGCGACGGTGGCGTTGCGCCGGCACGCCCGCGGCGCCGCCACCGGTGAACGGGCCGGGCGGGACCTGCGCGACGTGCGGTTGCTCGTGGGTTCCGGTGGGGTGCTGCGGCACGCCTCGGCGGACACGTCCGCGCAGGTGTTGGCGGCGGTGCTGGCCGACCACGCCGGCGGGTGGGCGTTGCCGCGCGCCGCCGCCGCGGTCGTCGACACCGAGTACGTGCTGGCCGCCGGGGGGTTGCTCGCCGAGGAGCACCGGGCGGCGGCGGGGGCGTTGCTGCGCCACCATCTGCGCACGCATTGAGACTCGCCGACCCGACACGCCGTGTCGCAACACACGACAGGCCGGGGGTGGGTTGACAACCGACGGGGGTCGCCACGTACCGTCTTTGAGTCCTACCACGGGAAGCGGCTGTTGTTCGCTTCGTCCTCTCGTCCGCTGGCCGAGCGACATTTTCAGCGTCATCGTCGCGGCGGCCAGGTCCAGCGGGCGGGGGTCGGCGGGGCGGCGCGAACCGGCCGCGGTTACCGGTGTACGGGCAGGGTGAGGTGCACGGCCAGTAGACAACGGCCCGGCGGGGGCAGCCAGTCCACGTCCGGTCGGTCCGAAGGTCGTCGTACCCCACTCTCGCCACACCGGCCGGGAAGGGCCTGGGAGCATCGGGGCGCGGCGTGAGCCGCGCCCCGATTTCATGTCCGCTGGGCGGTCTGTGCCCGCCGGCCCGATGCGGTCGGTTCGCAGGCCAGCCAGGTAGCCTTCGCCCCGTGATCGAGGTGAAGCGGTGACGATTCTGGACCGGGACGACACCCACAGCCCGGCCGCGCCGAGTCAGCCGGTCGGGACCGGTCGGCCGCTGCCGCTGCGGGTCGCCGTGCCCCTGGCCGTGGCCGCCGGGCTGGCCCTGCTGGTGGCGTTCCCCCCGTACGGGGTGTGGCCGCTCGCGCCGGTCGGGGTGGCGTTGCTGGCCGCCGCCGCACACCGGCGGCGGTTGCGCGCCGGCGCCGGCCTGGGCTTCCTGACCGGGGTGGCGTTGTTCGCCCCGCTGTTGGCCTGGACGAACCTGCACACCGGTTACCTGCCGTGGGTGCTGCTGTCGTTGCTGCAGGCCGGTTACCTGGCGCTGCTGGGCGTGGCCACCGCCTGGGTGTCGCCGCTGGCCGACCGGGTCCGTTGGGCGTGGCCGGTGCTGACCGGGCTGCTGTGGGTGGGGCAGGAGGCGCTGCGCGACCGCACCCCGTTCGGTGGGTTCCCGTGGGGGCGGTTGGCGTTCAGTCAGGACACCTCCCCGCTGCTGCGTCTGGCCGCGCTGGGCGGCGCGCCGCTGGTGACGTTCACGACGGCGCTCGTCGGCGGGTTGCTGGTCACCGCCGCGTGGCGGGCCTGGGCCGCCGCCCGTCCCCCCGCCTCGCCCGCTGAGGGCTCCCAGGACGCCGACGGCGGGCGGGGGGTCACGTCGGCTCGCCGGTGGGCGCCGGTGGCCGCACCGGCCGCTGTGGCCCTCGCGCTGACCGCTGGGGGCCTGCTCGTGCCGGTCGCCACCGCCGGGTCGGGCGCCACCACCACCGTGGCGATCGTGCAGGGCAACGTGCCGCGGCTGGGCCTGGATTTCAACGCCCAACGGCAGGCGGTGCTCAACAACCACGTCGACGCCACCATCGAGCTGGCCGCGCGGGTCACCGCCGGTCAGGAACGTCGCCCCGACCTGGTGGTGTGGCCGGAGAACTCCAGCGACATCGACCCGCTGCGCAACCCCACGGCCGGCGCGCGGATCTCCCAGGCCGCCGACACCATCGGCGCGCCGATCCTCGTCGGGGCGGTGCTGCTCGGCCCCGGCCCCGGGCAGGTCCGCAACGCGGGCATCCTGTGGCACCCCGGCACCGGCGCCGACCTGGACCAGCTGTACACCAAGCGCCACCCTGTGCCGTTCGCCGAGTACGTGCCGCTGCGCGACATTGCCCGGATGGTCAGCAAGCAGGTCGACCTGATCCGCAGCGACTTCGTGCCCGGAAGCACCCCGGGCGTGGTACGCGCCGGCCCGGCCGTGCTCGGCGACGTGATCTGCTTCGAGGTCGCCTACGACCACGTGGTCCGCGACACCGTCGACGGCGGCGCGCAGCTGCTGGTCGTGCAGACCAACAACGCCACCTTCAACGTGGCGGAGGCCCGCCAGCAGATGGCCATGGTGCGGCTGCGGGCGGTGGAGCACGGCCGACCGGCGTTGATGGCCTCCACGGTCGGCGTGTCCGGGTTCGTCGCACCCGACGGGCGGGTAAGCGATGCCACCGGGTTCAACACCCGGGAGGTCGTGGTGCGGCAGTTGCGGCTCGACGACGGACGTACCCTCGCCACCCGCCTCGGCTGGTGGCCGGAGGTGACGCTCGCCGCGCTGGCCGTGGCGGCCCTGGTCGGCGCGGCGGTGCTGCGCCGGCGGCAACGGGTCATGCCCGGGTAGCAACAGCCGGTACGCCGGCGGGAGCGGAGGAACCATGATCCAGGCGACCGATACGATCCGACGCCCGGACGAGGTGCCCGGGGTGGGCCGGGTGCTGGTGGTGATCCCCACCTACAACGAGGCCGCCAACATCGCCTCGATCGTCGGTCGGGTCCGACGTGCCGTCCCGGCGGTGCGGATCCTCATCGCCGACGACAACAGCCCCGACGGCACCGGCGCGATCGCCGACGCCCTCGCCGACGGCGACGCGCACGTGCAGGTGTTGCACCGCCAGGGCAAGCAGGGCCTCGGCGCGGCGTACCTGGCGGGGTTCGGGTGGGCGCGTGAGCGCGACTACCAGGCGGTCGTGGAGATGGACGCCGACGGCTCGCACGCGCCGGAGGACCTGCCGGCGCTGCTGGAGGCCGCCCGCGACGCCGACGTGGTGATCGGGTCGCGCTGGACCAGGGGCGCGCGGGTGCTCAACTGGCCGCTGCGGCGGCTGCTGCTGTCGCGCGGCGGCAACCTGTACGCGCGCCTCGCCCTGGGCATGCCCGTCTCGGACGCCACCGGCGGATACCGGGTGTACCGGATCAGCGCGTTGGACGCCATCGACCTGGAGTCGGTGACGTCACAGGGGTACTCGTTCCAGGTGGAGCTGTCCCGGCTGGCGCACCGGGCCGGGGTGCGGATCGTGGAGGTGCCGATCACCTTCGCCGAACGGGAACACGGGGACAGCAAGATGAGCCCGCGGATCGTGGCCGAGGCGCTGTGGCGGATCACCGCCTGGGGTGTGCAGGACCGGCGGCAGGCGGTACGCCGTGGCCTGCACGGCACGGCCACCGGTCAGGCGCGGTGGCCGTGAGGCGCCGCAGGCGCGGTGGCCGTGAGGCGCCGCAGGCGCGGTGGCCGTGAGCGCCACCGTGTCATGCTGGATGAGCGGGACACGTCCATGGTGTCGCGGGAATGGCGATGAGGTGAGATGCGCCGAGGACTGAGGTTCGTGCCGTTGGCCCTGTTGCTGGCGGTGGTGCTGGAGTTGGCGGTGTTCGTCGGAGTCGGGCGGGCGCTGGGGTTCGGGGCGGCGGTGCTGCTGGTGTTCGCCGCGTCCCTGCTGGGCCTGGTGCTGCTGCGCCGGGAGGGGATGCGCGCCTGGCGTGGTTTCCGCTCCGCCGCCTCGGCCGGGCAACCACCGGGTGGGCAGGTGACCGACGGGCTTGTCGGGTTGGGCGGCGCCCTGTTGCTGGCGGCGCCCGGGCTCGTCAGCGGGCTGATCGGGTTGCTGCTGCTGGTGCCTCCGGTGCGTCGACTGGCCCGCGCGGGGGTGCGACGCGCCACCGAGCGGCGGGTGTCGGCGATGGTCGCCGGTGACCTGTTCGGCCCTCGCACGGTGCGGGTGCGTCAGGGTGCGCCGCAACCGGCCCCGCAGCCGCAGCAGCCGGTGGTCGTCGACGGCGGTCGGGCCATCGAGGGCGAGATCATCGAGCCCGGTCGCCAGTAGGCCGAGCACCGCACGCGAACACGACGGCGCCCCCGGGATGATCCCGGGGGCGCCGTGTGTCGTGCGGCTCAGGCGCGGCCGCGGCGGGTCCGAACCTCCTGCAGACGCTCCTCGAGGATGTCCTCGAGCTCGGCGATCGAACGCCGCTCCAGCAGCATGTCCCAGTGGGTACGCGGCGGCTTGGCCTTCTTCTGCTCCGGCTCGTTGCCGTCGACGAGTCGGGCGACGCTGCCGTCGAACTTGCATTCCCAGGTCATCGGGACCTCGGCGTCGACGGCGAACGGCACCTCGAACTGATGGCCCTTGGCGCAGAGGTACTCGCGGGTCTGACGCGGCGCGAGCTCCGTGTTGCGGTCGGATTCGTAGCTCACCGCGCCAAGGCGGCTTCCGCGCAGCATACGCTCGCCCATGATCGACTTCCCCTCGTTCGTGGTGCTGGTCTTCTGGGTGTAACGGCGCGTTCCCGTCGAGCCATTCCCGCCCGAGGGCGTGAGGCGTCCACGGGTGGGGCCTCGACCAAGGGTAGCCGGCCGGGACGCGCACCCGGCCAGGTGATCCCCAGGCCTGTCGCAACGGGGGTGTGGATCCGCTGCCACCGGGGAGGTTAACCGCCCGGGGGCGGCGGAAGTTGCGCCCCCCGGGCGGCTCAACCGGTCGTCGGCACCGAGCCGAGCCGGGCCAGCGCCGCCGCCAGGTCGCTGACCTGGTCACCGAGCTGCGCCACCCGCTGCTGAGCCAGGTCCCGGCCACCTTCAGCCGCGTCGAGTCGTACCGTCAGGGCGGTGACCTGGCTCTCGGCGGTGGCCGCCGCCTGCCGGGCCGCGGTCAGCTCGGCGGTGAGCGTGTCGCGCTGGGCTTCGGTGGCGGCCAGTTCCGCGCGCAGCCGTGCCGCCACCTGCGCGACCTCCTGCCGGGCGTCGTCGACCTGGCGGGCGGCGACCTGGGCGTGCTCGCGGGCCCGGTCGGCCTGCTCCCGCGCCCGCGTGGCGTCGGCGGCCTCGGCGCGGGCACGCGCGGCGTCGGCGCGGGCCTGCTCGATCTGGCGGCGCACGTCCTGCACCTCGGCCTGCCACCGGCCGGCCCGTTCGGTCGCCTCGGCGGCGACCCGGCCGGCCCGCTCGGCGTCGGCGCGGACCGCGTCGCGTTCCGCGGTCAGGTCGGCCACCCGCTGCCGCTCGGCATCGCGTTGCGTGCGCAGGTCCCGCACCTCGGCGCGGGCCTGGTCCCGGTCGCGTTCGGCCTGGGCGCGCAACGCCTCGGCGGCACTGACGTCGTGGCGGGCCTGGTCGCGGGCCGCCTCGGCGTGCCGCGCCCGCTCGTCGGCAGCGGTGGCCTGCTCGCGCGCCCGCGCGGTGGCCTCGGTGGCCTGCTCGGCGCGTCGCCGGGCCTCGTCGGCGTCGGCGAGAGCCGTGCGGGCCTGCTCCCGGGCACGCGCCGCGTCGGCGGCGGCGGTCTCGGCGTCGTCGCGGGCCTCGTCGCGCTCGGTCTGCGCCGCCGCGACCTCGGTGGCGGCCTCCGCGCGAGTCTGGGCGATCTGGCGCTGCACACCCACCGGGGACAACTCGGCGTGCAGGGACTCGGTCAACGTCTCGACGATCTGGTCGAGGCGGTCCACCGCCTCCCAGGTGCGGGCCACCTGCCCCGGCAGGCCGGGGGCGTTACGGTGGCGCATCCGGCTGTTGCGGGAGGCGCGCTGGCAGGCGCCGTCGTTGTCCCGGCAGTACCGAAACGGTCGGCCGGCGCCGACACGCTGCGGCACCGGCAGTCCACAGTGGGCGCACGGGCGGGTTTCGGTGGTGCTGGGCTGGGCGTCCATCGAGGTGGCAGTCTAGTGCCGGGCGGCGCCGCCCGGCGCACCGCGGCGGGGTCAGCTCGCGGCGCGGGCGCTCGCGTCCAGGGTGTAGCGGCGTTGCAGCAGCAGCGCCGCGAGCATCGCCACCGCCGGCAGCACCCCGAAGCCGTAGCGGACCGCCGCCAGCGCCGCGTCCGGCTGCGTCGGCGACTCACCGGCCGTCGAGGCCACGAAACCCCCGACGGCCAGGCACAGCGCGTACGCGTACGGACCCAGGGCCGCGCCGGTTGCCTCGGTGGCCGTCCACACCCCGGTGTAGGTGCCGGCACCTGTCGTCGCGGTGGTACCGGTGCTGTCGGCGGCCGCCGCGCGGTCGCTCGCGGCGGCGCGGATCACGTCGGGCAGCATCGAGAAGGGCAGTAGTTGCATGCCGGCGAACGCCACCCCGAGCACCGCCACCGCGCCGATCAGCATCGGCAGTCCGGCCGGGCGACCCACCGCGAGCACCAGCGACCCGAGGGCGAACGCGCCCTGTGCGCCGAGCAGAGCCCGCTGCTTGCCGACCCGACGGGCCACCACCAGCCAGACCGGGGTCACCAGCAGCGCCGGTGCCACGAACGCGGCCACCAGCACCGTGGTCAGGCCGGGCGCGCGCAACTCGTACTCGGCGTAGTAGGGCACCCCGGCGAGCACCAGGTGGGTGGCGGTGGACATGGCCAGGTACGCGGTCACCAGCCAGCGGAACTGTCGGTCGCGCAGCGCGGTGCGCAGCGCCCGCCACCCGCCGTGCCCCGCTCGCGTGGGGTCCGCCGCGCCGCCGCGCAGCCGGGCGATGCCGGCGACACCGACCAGCATGGCGGCCAGCATGCCGACGGCGAGGACCACCCCCATTCGCTGGTAGCCGCCCCGGGTCGCGGCGTCGCCGCCGGTGAGCAGCGGGGCCAGCAACCCGGAAAGCAGGATCCCCAGGGTCAGCACGACCATCCGGAACGCCATCAGCCGGGTGCGTTCGTGGTAGCCGATCCGCAGGTCGGCCGGGGTGGCCAGGTAGGGGACCTGGTAGGCGGCGAAGAGCAGGTTGCCGGCGACGAAGAACACCGCCACCCACGCGGCCGCCGACACGCCGGTCAGGCCGCCGGGCACCGCGAAGAGCGCGGCGAACGCAACCGGCAGGGCACAGCCGAGCAGCAGCAGGCGGCGACGGTCGCCCCGGCGGGTCTGCTCGACGTCGGCGCGGTGCCCCACCCAGGGGTGCAGCAGCACGTCGGCGATCTTCGGCAGCAGCAGCGCGAGGCCGGCCAACCACGGCCCGACCGCCAGCACGTCGGTGAGGAAGTACAGCAGCAGCAGGCCCGGAACTGTCACCCAGACACCCATGCCGAGCGAGCCGGCCGCGAAGCCCGCCAGGGGACCACGGGCTAGCGTCGCGTCGGTGGCGGCCACGGGCCGCCGGTCGAGCCCGGTCATCGCCGCATCCCCTCGGTAATCCAACGGTTGCTGGATTCTAGGGGCAGAATGGCGGCCATGACCATGCCTCGCCGCCGTCCCGGTCGGCCCCGCCGCGACGAGACCCGGCCGACCCGCGAGGTGGTGCTCAGCGCGGCGACCGCGCTGTTCGCCGAGCGTGGCTTCGACGCCGTCGGGCTGCGGGAGGTCGCCGCCGCCGCCGGGGTCGACGTCGCCACGGTCGCGCACCACACGGGTACGAAGGCGGCGCTCTACGACGCCTGCTTCGCCCGGGTCTTCGCCGCCGAGCAGGAGGTGCTCACCCGCGCCGCCGAGCAGGCCCGGGCGGCCCTCGACGCGGGGCCGGACGCCTCCCGGCGCGCACTGCACGACCTGGTCGACGTCTTCGTCGACTTCCTGGAGGACCGCCCGGAGACCACCGCGCTCTGGTTGCGCCGCTGGCTCGAACCACAGCGGCACGACGAGCTCGACAAGCGGTACGCCGAGCCGTTGTACCGGCTGATCGCGGAGTTGCTCACCGCCGCCGCGGCGGCCGGGGCACTGGCCGAGCCGACCCCGCACATCACCGTCCGCAGCCTGGTGTGGGCGACCCACGGGCACGTGGTCGCGCTGGCCGCGGGTGCGCCGGGCGCTCGGGAGCGGCGCGAGTTCCGCGCGTTCGTGCATCGCCTGCTCGACGGCCTGTACGGACCGTCGAGCACTTGACGCGTCGCCGCCGCGCGACGATTATCCAGCAGACGTTGGATTACATGGGGGCGGCGATGGGTGTACCACCCAGGGTGGCGGTGATCGGCGCTGGCGCGGCCGGGCTTGCCGCCGTCAAGGCACTGCGCGACGCCGCGGTGCCGGTGATCGGCTTCGAGGCCGCCGACCAGGTCGGTGGCCTCTGGGTGTACGGGGCACCCGACTCCCCCGCGTACCGCACGCTGCACCTGAACACCAGCCGGGCACGTACCCAGTTCGCCGACCACCCGATGCCCGGCGACTGGCCCGACTACCCCGACCACCGCCGGGTCGCCGGTTACCTCGCCGACTACGCCGACCGTTTCGGGCTGGGCGAGGACATCCGGCTACGCCACACCGTCGAGCAGGTCACCCGGGACTCCGCCGGCACCTGGACGGTGACCGCTCGCGGGCCGAACGGGTCGGCCGAGGTCACCGTCGACGCCGTCGTCGTCGCCAACGGGCACAACCGGGTGCCGCGGCTGCCCGACCCCGCGTACCCCGGGACCTGCACGGCGGAGCAGATCCACAGCCACGACTACCGGGGCCCGGATCAGTTGGCCGGCAGGCGGGTCCTCGTCGTCGGCGGCGGCAACTCCGCGATGGACATCGCCGTGGACGCCTCGTACGCCGCCACCCGCACCCTGCTGTCGTTGCGCCGGGGTGTCTGGGTGGTGCCGAAGTACCTGCTGGGTCGCCCCTCGGACACCCTCAACGGTGCGCTGGCCCGCCGACTGCCGTGGCGGCTGCGCCAGCGCATCAGCCAGACGATGCTCAGCGCCACCCTCGGCAGCCCGGCCCGCTACGGGCTGCCCGCGCCGACGCACGGTTTACTGCAGGACCATCCGACGCTCTCCGACGGGCTGCTGTCGCGGCTGACCCACGGCGACGTCGAGGCCCGACCCGGCGTCGCCGCCCTCGACGGCGACCGGGTCGAGTTCACCGACGGCCGCAGCGACAGCGTCGACCTGATCGTCTGGTGCACCGGCTACCGGGTGGAGATCCCGTTTCTCGACCCGGCGCTGCTCGGCGGTGGCGCCGACACCCTGCCGCTGTATCGGCACGTGTTCCACACCGACGCCCCCGGCCTGACCTTCGTCGGCCTGATGCAGTCCACCGGGTCCGCGTTACCCCTGGTGGAGGCACAGGCCAAACTGATCGCCGCGCAGCTCGCCGGCCGGTACGCGCTGCCGGACCCGGACCGACAGCGGGCCATGTGCCGGGCCGAGTTGCGGGCCGCGACCGCCCGGTGGGGCCAGCGCCGCCCGGCGATGCGCGTGGACTTCGACGCCTACCTGGCCGACCTGGCCCGCGAGTTGACCGCCGGCACCCGCCGCGCCCGATCCGGTGCCGCCGCTCCTACCGGTACGGCCTCCTCGGTCGGGGTGCAGCAGTGAGGGCCAGCGCATTGGCGGGCCGTCGGGTGCTGCTGACCGGCGCGAGCGGAACCTTCGGCCGGCATCTCGGCGCGGCGTTCACCGCCGCTGGCGCTCACGTGGTGGGTCTCGACCTGCGCGCGCGCCCCGACGTCGAACTGCCGGTGCTCGGCTGCGACCTGACCGACCCGGACGCCGTGGCACCGGCCGTACAAGCCGCTGTCGACCGGCTCGGCGGGCTGGACCTGCTGATCAACAACGCCGGTGTCGGTGGTCCCGCCCCCGCCGAGTTGCCACCCGACCAGGTGGTCCGCCGACAACTGGAGGTCAACCTGCTCGCCGCCTGGCGGACCACCGCGGCGGCACTGCCACCGCTGCTCACCGCGCGCGGACGAGTCATCTTCGTGGCCAGTCGGATGGCGGTGCTGCCCCTGCCGCTCGCCGCCGCGTACGGAGTCAGCAAACGGGCTCTGGTCGCGTACGCCGACGCGCTGCGCCACGAGGTGGGCACGCACGTCGGGGTGAGCGTGGTCTACCCGAGCATGGTCGTCTCACCCATCCACCACAGCACCGCCGAGGCCGGCCTGTCCCTGCGGGGGGTGTCCCGCCCCGAGCCCGTCGAGGGGGTGGTCGCGGCGATCCTGCGAACCGCAACGGCCCGGCGGGCACCCCGCGACGTGGCGACCACGACGCGCGGTCGGCTGGAGTTGGCCGTCGGCCGGCACGCGCCCGCGCTCGCCGACCGGATGGTCCGTCGTACCCTCGCCGCCCGGCTCGCCGCCGGTGACCTGGACGCCGCGCCGCTGGCCGCCGGGATGGTCCGCCGCCACCGGGGGCATTGACCGTCTCGGTCCGGGCGTGGCTCTCGGTGGTCCGCCGCGATGGTGGCAGCGACCGTTCGGTCAGGGCGTGGCGACCGCCGCGCGGGAGCGGTCGGCGGCGATCCGGACGGCCAGCGCGGCCAGGGCCGTCCCGGTCACCCACCGCTGCACCCGCAGCCACCCCGGTCGGCGGGCGAAGAACCCGGCCAACGAGCCGGCGCTGAGCACGATCAGCGTGTTCACGAACAGCGCCACGGTGATCTGGGTCAGGCCCAGCAGCAGACTCTGCGTCGCCACCTGCCCGCGCGCCGGGTCGATGAACTGGGGTAGCACCGACACGTAGAGGATCGCGATCTTCGGGTTCAGCAGGTTGGTGACCAGGCCCATGGTGAACAGCCGCCGGGGCGGGTCCGGCGGCAGCGGCGTCGGCGTGAACGGTGAGTGCCCACCCGGGCGCAGCGTCTGCCAGGCCAGCCAGAGCAGGTAGGCGGCCCCGGCCAGCTTCACCACCGCGTACAGGGTCGGCACCAGCACGAAGACGGTGGCCAGACCGGCGACCGCCGCCGCCAGGTACACCCCGAAGCCGGCGGCCACCCCGAGCAGTGAGACCAGACCGGCTCGGCGACCCTGGGCCACCGAGCGGGACACCAGGTAGACCATGTTCGGGCCGGGCGTAAGCACCAGCCCCAACGCCACAAGCGCGATGCCCAGCAGTGCGCCCGTACCGACCATGACGTTTTCCCCCGTTCGTCAGCCCCGTACCGACCGTAGGCGGGGCGACCGTGTCGATTCGAGGGCCACCTGGCAGGTCGTGGCCCTCGAATCGGACACCTGCGCCGAAACCACCTTGGCCGGTCGCCGCCGGGAATGGTCACCGTCGCGGGCGCGCTGGCCCCCTACGAGCGCGCGTCGCCGGGCGGAGGCGGCGCGTTACGGTGGCCAGGGGGAGGTGCCGCAGAGTGACCGATGCGTGGGAAGCGGCCGTGGAGGCGCAGATCCGGGGAGCCGTGCAACGCGGCGAATTCGACGACCTGCCCGGCATGGGCAAGCCGATTCCCGGCCGGGGAGCCCCGTACGACGAGTCGTGGTGGATCAAGAGCTTCCTGGAACGGGAGGCGCTGCCCAGCGACCTGCTCCTGCCCACCCCGCTGCAACTGCGCCGACGCGTCGAGCAGGTCCCCGACGAAGTCCGCGACCTGCCCACCGAACAGGCCGTACGTGACTTCGTGGGTCAGTTGAACTCGCAGATCGTGGCATGGCTGCGCAACCCGGACGGCCCCCGCGTGGCCGTGCGTCCGGTCAACGCCGACGAGGTGGTACGCCGCTGGCGCGCCGAGCACGCCCCGCCCAGCCTCCCGACGCCGAAGACCGACCGGGTGACCGTCGTCGCGCCACGCCGGTCGCGTCGCGCCTGGTGGTTGCCGTGGCGCCGTCGGTCGCGCTGACCCGTCTGCCCGGCCGTGCCCGGCACCGGCAGACTGTGCGGATGGTGATCGACCCACGGACCTCCGGCATCTCCTCGGTGCCGGGCCTGGCACTGCGTCCCTGGGCGGACCACGATCTGGACGCCCTGCTGGACGCGTACCGGGATCCGGTGTTGCGTCGGTGGACCCGGCTGCCGGTGACCGAACCGGCCGAGGGCCGGCAGTGGCTGGAGCGGGTGCGAGAGGACTGGGACGCGGGTCGGCGGTACAGCTTCGCGGTCGTCGAGGACGACGAGGACGGTCCGCGGTTGGTGGCGAACGTGGTGCTCAAGAGGGTCAGCGCGGATTGGCCCGCGCCCGAGGTGGGTTACTGGACGGCGGCGTGGGCGCGCGGGCGCGGCGTCGCTCCGCGGGCGGTCACCGCGCTCAGCCGGTGGGCGTTCGACCGGTTCCCCGCGCTGGAGCGCCTCGACCTGCTGCACCAGGTGGACAATGTGGCGTCCTGCCGGGTGGCGCAGAAGAGCGGCTACGTGTTCCAGGAGGTGCTGCCGGCCCGGCCGCCGTTTCCGCTGGACGGTCACCGGCACTCGCTGAGCGCCGGCTAGGGGTCAGCCCACCGCCGCCTGCCACGTCCACGAGGTGCGTCGTGCCCGGCCGGGCAGCTCACCGCGGCCGGTCATCCAGAGCAGCACCTCCGCTGCGACCCCGTCCGGGGCGTCCGGGAAGAGTCGCCGCAGCACTGCCGCGCTCAACCGCTGCGGCGGCTGCCACGGCACACCGAGGCCGAGGGTGATGTCGTGGGTGTGCAGCAGGGTCTCGGCCACCCCCATGGCGGCGAATCCGGCCGGGTCGCAGGGGCCGTAGTGCCAGGCCCGCGCGTCCGGCGGGGCGGCGTCGACGGCGGCGGCGAGCAGCCCGGCGCAGGCCCGCGCCACGGTGAGGGTCTGCGCCGGGCTCGCGTCGGGGGAGACCCGCAGGTCGTACGGCAGGTAGCCGTCCTCCGGGCGGCCGGTGACCTGGCCGGCGTACGCGAGCAGGTCGTGTGCGACGTGCGCGGCGGTGGTCCAGCAGTTCCAGGTCAGCGGGCCGGCGGGCACGGACCAGTCGCGCTCGCGGTGTGGGTGCAACACCCGGGTCATCTCCTCGGCCGCCTGAAGCAGGTCGGCGCCGGTCACTGCGGACATCCGACGACTCTCGCAGCGCCGGTCGGCCGAAGCAACCGAGATCCACGCTCGCGTAGAAAATTTCAAGGCTGTGCTCGGATCTTGCAGCCAACTGTTGATTTTCTGTAGGCTGCCGTGGTGATCGATCAGCCCCTGGTGCAGGCGAGGCAGTTGACCAAGGTCTATCCGCCGCGTGGATCCACAGCGGAGTTCCGCGCGGTCGACGGCATCGACTTCGAGGTCCAGCGGGGGGAGTCCTTCGGGCTGCTCGGCCCCAACGGCGCCGGCAAGTCCACGACCATGCGGATGATCGCCGCGACGTCGCCGATCAGCGGCGGCAGCCTGCGTGTGCTCGGCCTGGACCCGACACGACAGGGGCCGGAGATCCGCGCCCGGCTCGGCGTCGTCACCCAGGACGACCACCTGGACAACGAGCTGACCGTCCGGGAGAACCTGCACATCTACGGGCGCTACTTCAGTCTGCCCCGGGCCGTCATCCGGGACCGCGCGACCCGACTGCTGGACTTCGCCCAGCTTCAGGAGAAGGCCGGCGACCAGGTGGAGACGCTCTCCGGCGGTATGCGCCGACGCCTGACCATCGCCCGTTCCCTGATCAACGAACCCGACATCCTGCTCCTCGACGAGCCCACCACCGGCCTCGACCCGCAGGCCCGGCACATCCTGTGGGACCGGCTCTTCCAGCTCAAGCAGGAGGGCGTCACGCTCATCCTCACCACCCACTACATGGACGAGGCCGAGCAGCTCTGCGACCGGCTCATCGTCGTCGACCACGGCCGGATCGTCGCGCAGGGCTCACCCCGGGACCTGATCACCAGGTACGCCACCCGGGAGGTCCTCGAACTGCGGTTCCGCCTCGACGACCGGGACACCGCGACGGAGAAGCTCCGGACGTCGGCCCTGGCCACCGGCGGCAACGACACCGACGGCCGGGTCGAGTCGCTTCCCGACCGGGTGCTCGTCTACACCGCCGACGGTGAGGCCGCCCTCGCCGCGGTGCACGCCATGTCGCTCACGCCGCTCACCGCCCTGGTCCGTCGCGCGACGTTGGAGGACGTGTTCCTCACGCTCACCGGCCGATCGCTCATCGAGTAGCAGAGGAGACCACGGTGTTGAATGCATTCGGATACTGGATGGTCCGCTACCGACGCACCTGGCGTGGCTCGATCGTGATCAACGTACTGAACCCGCTGCTGTTCCTCATCGGTATCGGCGCCGGCCTGGGCGCCCTCGTCGACGACAACGCGCCGGCCCAGATCGCCGGCGTCTCGTACGCGGCGTTCTTCGCCCCGGGCGTGCTGGCCGCCGCGGCGATGCAGAACGCGTTCCTGGAGGGGGCCGGGGGAGTTGCCCGGGCCGCGGGCGTCGGGGCGTACCGGAGCGCCACCCCGACGCCACTGGATCCGGAGCAGCTCGCCGCCGGGCACCTGCTCTTCATCACCTTCCGGGTGCTCATCGCCAGCGGCGCCTTCATCGTGGTGATGGCGGCGTTCGGGTTGATCGGGGGCTGGTGGGCGCTCGGCGCCCTGCTCGGCGCGACACTGACCGGGGTCGCGTTCGCGGCACCGGCCGCCGCGTGGGCGGTTGGGGTACGCAAGCTGCGCCACATCGACACGGTGTTCCGCTTCGTCATCATGCCGCTCTACATGTTCTCCGGCACGTTCTTCGCCGTCTCCCAGTTGCCGGAGTGGATCCGCCCGGTGTCCTACCTGCTGCCGCTCTGGCACGGGGTGGAACTGTGCCGCACCCTCAGCCTCGGCACGGCGACGATCACCGGCAGTTCCGTCCACATCGCCTATCTGCTGACGCTGGCCGTCGGCGGCTTCCTGGTCGCCCGGGTCACCTACCGGCGACGGTTGCACCCGTGACGGCCCACCCACCGAGTCCCGTGGAGACAGCATGAGCACCGTCGTGGTCGTACCGGCCTGGACGCGACGTCGCGCGTTCGCGCTCGTCGAACGCAACTTCATGATCTACCGTCGGTCGGTCACGCCGCTGCTCAACGCGCTCGTCGAACCGATCCTGTACCTGCTGTCTATCGGCGTCGGCGTCGGGATGCTCGTCGGCGCCGTACCCGGGGTCGACGTCCCGTACGCCGTCTACGTGGCCCCGGCGATCCTGGCCACGACCGCGATGAACACCGCGTTCAACCAGACCAGCTTCGGTGTCTTCGTGCGGATGAGGATCGAGAAGACCTACCAGGCGATCCTGCCGACGCCGCTGTCCGTCAGCGACATCGCCGTCGGCGAGGTCACCAGCGCGATGATCAACGCATTGCTCACCTCGATCGGATTCCTCATCCTCATGGCGGTCGGTGGGCTGGTGACCTCGGCCTGGGTGCTGCTGGCCCTACCCGCGTCGCTGCTGATCGCGTACGCGTTCGCCGCAGGCGGGCTGGCCGTCACGACGTACCTGCGCGACTTCCCGGACTTCCAGTACATCCAGCTCTTCATGCTGCCGATGTACCTGTTCGCGACGACGTTCTACCCTCTGTCGGTCTACCCGGAGGCGGTGCGACCCCTGATCCAGGCGCTGCCGCTCTACCACAGCATCGAGCTGGTCCGCGAACCGACGTTGGGTCGGCTCGGCTGGGACCTGCTGATCCCGGTGGTCTACCTGCTCGCGTTCGGCTCGATCGCGATGATCGTCGCGACCCGTCGCATGACCCGGATGATGCTGCGCTGACGGTGCGGCTGGGTCCGGTCGGTCCGCTGGTGGTCACCGCCGTGCGTCGGTCGGATCGTCCGCGGCGAAGTCGCGGACGGCGGCGCGGATCGCCTCGCCGTACGGGTCGTCGGGCAGGTGCACTAAGTGGTCGCTCGCCCGAGCCAGGTGCTCCCGAGCCCGGGCGGGGTTGCCCAGACGCCGGTGGCAGTCGGCCAGGTTGAGATACAGCGACGGCAGGAACGCCTGGACCTGGAGGGACGACAGGTAGCGCTGGGCGCGTTCGTCGGTCAGGTCGGACACGGCGGCCAGGGCGCGCTCGTCCCAGGTCAGCTCCGCCTCGGTGGTGTCCTGGAGATCGGCGAGGTAGTGGGCGAGGGTGCAGCGGTGGAAGGCGTCGCCGGTGGGGCCGATCTCGTCCCACAACGCGGTGAGAGTGTCGCGGGCGGGACCCTTCTGCCCCGACCGGCCGAGCTGCACCGCCTCGCCGATACGGGTCATTGTCGGGTCGGGTGCCGGTTGGTCGTCCATGCCGCCGATGCTCGGGCCTCGACCCGGTCGAGGGTCAAATCAGCCTCGGTGGACGGGAACCCGAGGGATTCGGTGCCGGCCACCCGCTGTCTCTGGCCCGATAGGGGTTGCGGCCCGCGCCAGCACCCGGGCACGATGCCCGGATGCCCGCAGCCCACGCCTACCACGACCAGGCCGGTGACGCCTTTGCCGCGCACGCCGCCGACGGTCCGCACAACGCCTACACGGACCGGCCGGCGATGCTGACGCTTGCCGGCGACGTCGCCGGTCTCCGGATCCTGGACGCCGGCTGCGGCGGCGGCCACTACGCGGCCGAGTTGGTCGACCGGGAAGCCGAGGTGGTGGCGGTGGACGGCAGCGCGACGCTGGTCCGGCACGCGAGGGCACTGCTCGGCGACCGCGCCGAGGTCCAGCAGCACGACCTGGACGCCCCGCTGGAGTTCGCGGCCGACGCGTCGTTCGACGGAGTCGTCTGCGCGCTGGTGCTGCAACACCTGACCGACCGTGCCCGGTTCCTCGGGGAGGTGCGGCGAGTGCTGCGGCCGGGCGGCTGGTTCCTGCTGTCGACGACCCACCCGACGTCGGACTGGCGGTACTTCGGCGGATCGTACTTCGACGAGAGCTGGGTCGAGTTCCCGATGGCCGACGGCTTCACCATGCGCTTCCAGCGGATGACCATCGAGTCTCTGGTGTCCGAGGTGCTCGACGCCGGGTTCGTGCTGGAGCGGCTGGTCGAGCCGAGGGCGGTCGAGACGCTGCGCGCCGTCGACCCGGAGCGCTATGAGCGGCTGACCGAGCGCCCGAGCTTCGTCGCCCTGCGTCTACGCCGCCCCTGACGGCCCGGCAGATGTTCGCCGAACTCGGCTACGAGCGCACCACGATCCGTGCCGTGGCCAGGGCGGCCGGGGTCGATGCCGGCCTGGTGATGCACTACTACGGCACCAAGGACATTCTCTTCTCCCGCGCCGCCGAGCTGCCCGCCGCCGAGCTGCCCGGCGGCGGCGGTGAAGAGATCGTCGAAGTCCTGCTCGCGTCGCTCGCCAGCCGCCTGGTCGGCGAACCGGTCGCCTCACTGGCGGTCCTGCGTTCCATGCTCACCCACAGCGACGCCGCCGAGCGGTACCGGGCCGCCGCCGAGCCACAGCTCAGCCAGATCACCACCGCGATTCCCACCGAGGACGCCGAACTGCGCGCCAGCCTGCTCAGCGCAATCGTCCACGGCGTGATCATCGAGCGTTACCTGCTACGACTCGGCCGACTCGCGGACGCCGCACCCGATGAGATCATCGAGCTGCTTCGTCCGTGCTTCCAGACGTTGGCCACGGGCGAGGTGTCGCCGGCACCGGCCCGGCCCGCCGGTGCGAGTTGAGCCGCGATCCGTCGGGGTACGCACGGCACCGCGCGGGGTGGCTGGTCGGCGACCCAGCCAACCGTACGAAAGGCGAGGCCGGGCCGTCGACTGAGCCTGCGCCCCTCAGGCCTGGGCGGCGATGGCCGTGAGCACCGTACGGGCGGACGTCGGACGGTGACCGATGAGGGCCTCCAGTGTCGGGTCGGTGACGGCGAACTCGCCACGGCGGGCCGCGCGGTACATGCCGAGGGTGAAGTCTGCTGCTGGCGCGGGCATGCCACGTGCGACGGCGGCGGCCCGCCACTGGTCGTCATCCACGACGACGCGCCTGATGGTGCGACCCGTGATGGCACTGAGCACGCCAGCCACCGCTTCGAGGTCGAGCATCTCCGGCGCGGTGAGTGGGGCCGTGACTCCGTCGAGTGCGCCGTCCTCGGCGAGAGCGATGGCCGCGGCCTCGGCGAGGTCCGCGTGTGCGGTCCAGGACACCGGGCCGTCCGCTGGTGCCACGAGCTGCCCGGTGTCGAGGGCCGCACCGATGGCGAAGCTGAGCGTGCTCGCGTAGAAGCCGTTGCGCAGCGCGGTGAACGGGACGCCCAGCCCGGCCAGATACTCCTCGGTCTCGGCGTGCGTGAGCTGGGCGGGGAAGAGCGAGTCCCTGGCCGCCGCCTGGTGGCTTGTGTACAGGACGCGCGTGGCCCCGGCGGCGTGGGCGGCGTCGATGGCGGCGCGGTTCGCGGTGATCGCGGCGCTGCCGCGAATGGCGGCGGACACGACGAGGACCTTCTCGGCGCCTTCGAAGGCGTGCTGCAACGTGGTCGGTTCGGTGAAGTCTCCAGCGCGGACCCGTACGCCGCGCGCGGCGAGACCCGCCGCCTTGGTCACGTCGCGCACGCTGACGCCCACGGTGTCGGCGGGCACCCGCTCGAGCAACCGGTCGACGATCTGGGAGCCGAGCTGACCGGTGGCACCGGTGATGACGAACATGATGAGCACTCCCTGTTATCGACGCTATCGACTCAACGTTAGCAGTGATAGTTCGAGGATAACAACTTTCTGTTAGCATTGATTCATGACTGCGGCGCAGGACACGGCATCCCGAGACGACGTGCGGCTCGGCATCGTCACGGCAGCCAGCCGGCTGCTGCGCGAGAAGGGCGCGAACGCGGTGACGACGCGAGCCGTCGCCCAGGCGGCGGGTGTGCAGGCGCCCACCATCTACCGTCTCTTCGGTGACAAGGACGGCCTGATCGATGCCGTCGCGGAACACGTCATGGCCACCTACGTGGCCGCCAAATCCGCCGTGGTGCAAGCCGCCGAGGGAGATCCGGTAGCGGACCTGCGGCTCGGATGGCGGGTGCACATCGAGTTCGGCCTGGCGAACCCCGAGTTGTACGCCCTCATTGGCACTCGGGAGGCCGGCAGGCCGTCGCCGGCGACGGCTGCCGGCATCGAGGTGCTGCGCACCCGCGTCCGGCGACTGGCCGCGGCCGGCCTGCTGGGCGTCGACGAGCGGCGTGCACTCATGATGATCCATGCTGCGGGCAACGGAACCATCCTCGCCCTCCTGGCGACACCTCCGCAGGAGCGCGACAGTGGTCTGGGTGACGCCATGTTCGACGCCGTGCTCAGCAGCATCCTCGTGAGCACTCCGGCGACACCCGACACCACAGTGAGCGCGGTGGCGGTCACCTTCGCCACCGTGGTGCCCGACCTTCCGGGGCTCACCGACGCCGAACGCGCGCTCATGACGGAGTGGCTCCGCCGATCGCTGAATGCCTGACCGCGCCGCGCGGGGCCATCGACGGCAGTCCGTCTCGGAGGGGAAAAGCGCTGGACGCGCTGGTGCGCGGCTTGTAGTTTGCGGCTGACCGTGACACCGCCTGAGGAGGTGAGACCCATGACCGCTGTATCGATGTGGGTGCTCCCCATCCCGTCATGGCCGGGCGACTGACGTAGGTGTCGCCGGGAGCGCCTCGCCAACAAGGCACTCTCGAAGGGCAACACCTATGCGTTCTCCGCAATTCACCAGCGCTCAGCCGTCCGACGGTCGGGCCGACCGTGCACCCCTCGCCTTCGATGTGATCATCACCGGATGTGGGCCCACCGGAGCCATGCTGGCCGCCGAACTACGGCTGCACGAGGTGCGGGTACTCGTCCTGGAGAAGGAGACCGAGCCCGCGTCGTTCGTCCGCATCGTGGGTCTGCACATGCGCAGTCTCGAGCTGATGGCGATGCGCGGTCTGCTGGATCGGGTCCTCCCGCACGGGCGACGGCGTCCGGCCGCCGGCTTCTTCGCCGCCATCGCCAAACCCGCGCCCGAGAGCCTGGACTCCGCGTACGCCTATTTGCTGGGAATCCCGCAGCCGGTCATCGTTAAGGTGCTCGAGGACCGCGCGCTCGAACTGGGTGCGCAGGTACGGCACGGGTGCGCGGTCGTCGACGTGCAGCAGGACGACGAGGGTGTGACAGTCCTGCTGGCCGACGGGGAACGGTTGCGGTCGCGCTACCTCGTCGGCTGCGACGGCGGGCGCAGCACCGTACGCAAACTGCTCGGTGTCGGCTTTCCCGGTGAGCCGACACGCACCGAGACGCTGATGGGTGAGATGAAGGTGGGCATGCCCCCGGAGGAGGTCGCCGCCACGGTGGCCGCGCTCGGCGAGGCCCCACACCGGTTCTGGCTCCGGCCTTTCGGGGGAGGGGTCTACAGCGTGCTGGTCCCCGCCGCGAAAGTCAGCGACCGCACGGAAGCACCCACCCTTGAGGACTTCCAACACCACTTGCGCAGCATCGCCGGAACCGATTTCGGCGTCCACTCTCCGCGCTGGTTGTCCCGCTTCGGCGATGCCACCCGGCTCGCCGAACGCTATCGAGTCGGGCGGGTGCTCCTGGCCGGCGACGCGGCGCACATCCACCCGCCCATCGGCGGACAGGGCCTCAACCTGGGCGTCCAGGACGCGGTCAACCTGGGCTGGAAACTGGCCGGGCGGATCCGCGGCTGGGCACCGGATGACCTGCTGGACACCTATCAGGCCGAACGCCGTCCGGTCGCCGAGGACGTGCTGGACAACACGCGCGCCCAGACCGAGCTGCTGTCCACCGAACCGGGTCCACGGGCCGTGCGCAGGCTGCTCACCGAACTGATGGACTTCGACGAGGTCAACCGCTACCTGCTGGAGAAGATCAGCGCGGTCGCCATCCGCTATGACTTCGGCGAGGGTCCCGATCTGCTCGGACGCCGCCTGGGCGACGTCGCCCTGAAACAGGGCAATCTCTACGGTCTGCTGCATCGCGGTCGTGGCCTGCTGCTGGACCGCACCGAACGCCTGACCGTCGGCGGCTGGTCAGACCGGGTCGACCACCTCGCAGATCCCACCGCGGCGCTGGACGTGCCGGGTGTCCTGCTGCGCCCCGACGGGCACGTCGCCTGGATCGGCAACGACCAGGCAAGCCTGGACGATCACCTTTCCCGCTGGTTTGGCACGTCCACCCACTGACGTCGCTTCTTGATCGACTCGATCGACACCGGGCAGACTGATGGCATGACAGGTCTGACCGCCGGGCTCGTGGTCGACGGTCGCACCCCGCAGAGCCCGGCGCTCGCCCCAAACGGGCGCCGGCTCTGCTACGTCCTCGCCCCGATCAGCCGGACCGGTGACCACCTCGACACCGAACTCTGGCTCGTCGACACCGATGGCGCCGTCGCGTCGCGCCGGGCGACCGCCGACACCGCGACCGAGTCCCTACCACGCTGGTCTTCCGACTCGACGACCCTGTTCTTCCGGTCCGACCGCGCCGTCCGTGGCACCCCGCAGCTACACGCGCTTAACCTTCCCGACGGCACGGTGACCACGGTGACCAGCTGGCGCACCGGCGTCATCGACCATCTGCCGCTGGTCGACCCCACCCTGGTGGCTCTGCTCGCCGAGGACGAACCCACCGGGCCGGCCGCGCGCCGTGCCCGGGACCGCGACGACGCCATCGTCGTCGGCGAGCGCGAACCGCGTGCCCGGTTGCGTCTGCTCGACCTGCGCACCGGCCGGATCACCACCCCGAACGTGTTCGCTGACCGGCACGTCGTGGAACTGCGGCAACGTCCCGACGGCGGGCCACTTGCCGTGCTGACGAGGGCCAGCGCCGACAACGACCACGGCCCGCGCAGCGGCCAACTGCACCTGCTCGACCCCACCACCGCAACCGTGGAGAACCTCGGGCCGGTCGGGGTCGACGCACAATCGCTGGCCTGGTGGCCGGGCGAGGACGGCTGGCACCTCGCACACCTCGCGCTCACCCCACCGGGTCTGCAGGCCGGCACTGCCGTGTTCGACCTGGCCGTCGACAGCCGCGTCCTGCGCAACCGCACGGCTGGTCTTCCGATCTGCCCCACCGAACTCTGCCAGACCGGCGCGGCGCCGTTGGTGGTCTGCGCTGATGGCCTGAACACGACCCTGGCCCGGCTCGACCCCACCGGCCTCACGACCCTGTCGCAGCACCCCGGACGCCTCGACAACCTCACCACCACCCCTGCCGGTGAGGTGATCGCCGTCCTTACCGGCACCCGCTATGACCCGCCGAACGTCCACGTCGGACCGCCAACCGGGGCGCTGCGAAGAATCACCAACACGCGCCCGGAACTGGACGGCATCGCACTCGGCACGCAACAACCGTTGGCCTACCGGGCCGCCGACGGCCTCGACCTGGACGGCCTGCTCGTCCTGCCGGTCGGAAGAACCGCAGCGCAGGGTCCGTTCCCGCTCATCACGATCGTGCACGGCGGCCCGTACGACCGCTACGCCGATCGGTGCCAGTTGTTCTGGTTCCCCAGCGCGCAGTGGCTGGCCGCCGCCGGCTACGCCGTGTTGTTGCCCAACCCGCGCGGTGGTCAGGGACATGGCCACGGCTTCGCCGCCAGCGTCGCCGGCCGGGTCGGACAGCAGGAATGGACGGACATCCTGACCGGCATCGACCTGCTCGTCGCCGACGGCGTCGCCGACCCCGATCGGCTGGGCATCGCCGGCTGGAGTCACGGCGGCTTCATGTCCGCCTGGGCCGTCGGCCAGACCGACCGTTTCCGCGCCGCGTTGGTCGGCGCCGGCGTCGTCGACTGGGGCATGCTCGCCGCGACCGGGGAGAACGGCCAGTTCGAAGCCGCACTGGGTGGCAGCGACGGCTGGTCCGGCACCGGACCACACCCACACGACGCGGTCAGCCCGATCTCCTTCGCCAGCCACATCCGCACTCCGGTGCTCATCCTGCACGGCGCCGAGGACACGAACGTTCCCCTCGGACAGGCCGTGTACCTGCATCGCGCGCTGCGCCACTTCGACGTCGAACACGAGTTCGTGATCTACCCGAGAGAGGGCCACTCGATCCGGGAACGCCACCACCAGATCGACGTGCTGCGGCGGACCCGTGCCTGGTTCGATCGCTGGCTGAGTTGAGTGGAGGTCAACGAGTAGCCATCGCCAATCACGGGCGGCTTCGCACGCCAGGTGAGTCGCTGACTGCGAACCGATCGAGGGCATGAAGAACGTGCTCGCGCGTCTCGGCGGTGCCGAGATGCCCTGCGCTCTCGATCACGGTCAACGTCGAGTCGGGCCAGGCGCGGTGCAGGTCCCAGGCTGTTTGCAGCGGTCCGCCCAGGTCGAGTCGGCCATGGATGAGGACACCGGCGATGCCGGCCAGCTGGGCAGCGTCGCGCAGCAGTGCGCCTTCCTCCAGCCACGCGCCATGGGCGAAGTAGTGCGCGCAGATCCGCACGAAGGCCAGCCGCGCCGTGCGAGGGCGGCCCCCGTACGGACGTGATTTGCCGCCGGTCTCACCGGACAGGACCGCGTCTTCCCAGGCGCACCAATCGATCGTGGCCCTGTCCCGCACCGCGGGGTCAGGGTGTTCCATCAGGCGGGCGTACGCGGCGACGACGTCCCCGTCGCGGGATGTGCCCGGGGCGCCTGCGAGGAATCGTTCCCACTGCTCGGGGAAGAACCGGCCGACACCTCGGTAGAGCCAGTCGACGTCGGCACGCCTGGTCATGGTGACGGCGGCGATGACGATCTCGGACACCCGCCGGGGGTGTTGCTGCGCGTAAGCCAGGATGAGCGTGGAGCCCCAGGAACCGCCATGCAGGAGCCAGCGGTCGATGCCGAGGCGTTCGCGCAGCCGCTCCATGTCGGCGATCAGGTGCCAGATGGTGTTGTGCCGCATGTCGGTTGTCGGATCGCTCGCGTGTGGTGTGCTGCGACCGCAACCACGCTGGTCGAACAGGACGACCCGATACTGGTCTGGATCGAAGTACCGACGCCAGCCGGCCGCACACCCCGAGCCGGGCCCACCGTGCACGACGAGCGCTGGCTTACCGGCCGGGTTACCGCACACCTCCCAGTACACGAGGTTGCCGTCGCCGACGTCGAGTATGCCGGTCTCGTACGGCTCGATCGGCGGGTACAGCTCGGTCAAGGTCCGGACCTCCGGGACGTGGGCGAGAGTGATGTCACGGTGGCACATCCCTGACCCTTTCGGCGACCAGGTTCTCGGGCCCCGGTGGAGCCCTTGCCGCAGGAAGGCGGTCCACCACGCCGTCCGTCGCCGCCACGACCCCTGCGAACGCCGATGCCGGATCAGCTCCACCCGACCCATCACCAGCCCCCGAAGTTTCACCGGCGGCGGACCGAGCCCAATGGATTGATGGATTGCTAGTAACAATAATTCGATAATTTAGGCCACATAAGGGACGAAACTGGCATGCATCATAATGACAGTTCTTGTGCGTAAGGGATCAGGCTGGTGCGCGCACCGGGTTGACTTCTCTGTCCTGCCCCGGACCAACCAGCTGCCGACGGCAGTTGATCTGGGAGCATCGTGCGGTGGAGCGCTTGGACAGTCGGACCGTCTACACCAACGCCTGGATGACCGTCCGGGAGGATCGCGTACGCCGGCCCGACGGCTCGACTGGCATCTACGGGGTCGTGGAGAAGCCGGACTCCGCGCTGGTCCTGCCCCGCTGGGCTGAGGGCTTTTGGCTGGTCGAGCAGTTCCGCTACCCGGTCGGCCGGCGAGCCTGGGAGTTCCCGCAGGGCAGTTGGGGTCACGGAGTCAGGGGCGACGCCTCCGCGTTGGCTCGTCAGGAGTTGGCCGAGGAGACCGGACTGCGTGCGGAGACGGTCACCCATCTGGGGCACCTGTACGAGGCGTACGGCTTTTCCACCCAGGGCTTCGACGTCTACCTGGCCACCGGGTTGACCGAGGGGGAGCCGGACCGCGAGGCGACCGAGCAGGACATGGTGCACCGGTCGTTCACCGACGCGCAGATCCGTGCCATGGCGTTGGCCGGTGAAATCGTGGATGCGCCGTCGCTTGCCGCGCTGACCCTCTACACACTGTCTCGGTGACCCCGCTCGGCCAGACCCTGGCCCAGTACGGCCGGATCGCGAGAACCCTGCACCTGTTGGCCATGGTCGACCCGCCCCACGGGCGATGAAGCCGGCACGACTGTTCCGGCGCCGCCGGGACCGAACGCCGAGCGCGACAGTTTCTCCCGCCCGACGGTCCTTGGTGCGCGTCCGGGCGAGTTCGCGGCCGATCTGGACTGGTCTGGCTGATCGCCGGCCCGACTCGGACCGGACGCCGCCCGTGCGTACTCAGCCCACCTGCCGCCCGTACGCGGCCCGTGCTGCGGCGACCTCCGCGGATTGGCGCACGCGCCACCTCTGCTGGGCCTCGCTGTTGCACACTCGGCATACCTTGCGGTATCGACCACTCGTGGGATCGATATCTCGCTCGTGCCCGTTGCGACAGTGCGGCTGCTGGGCGCGGTCGCGACAGGTCTCGGCGTGGGTCACCTGCTGCAGATGGGTGGGTTCGATGCAGTCCGGCGTGCCACAGATGTGGCGTACGTCCAACTCGGGGTCGTAACCACCCACGAAGACGACGTAGGCCGCGATGTGTGCCCACGCCCTCCCGGCGACCTTCTGGCGCACGCCCCGCCGGCTACCGTAGCCGCGCACGATCAGGCAGCCGTCGTCTCGACGAACCGAACGATCGATGAGGTACGCGCGCAGGGTCTGCTCCGTGAAGTGTCGAGATAGACCCGTCAACTGCGACAGCATCTCACCAGGCTAGGTGGGCGCCCCCAACGCGTCGCGACCGGCGGCAGATCCGTGCGTCCGACCTCGGCGAGACACGGACGACGGGCAGGCAAGCGCCGCCGATGACTTGGCCCGGCTGCGTTGCGTTCTGGGTCATCAGCCGATCGGGCGCCCGGAGGCGATGATCGGCTATTTCCATGTGCGACGGGCACCCTGCGACGCCTAGGAAGGAGGCATGACCAACGAGCGGACCGTTCCCCTGCTGCCGTGCGCATCCATTGACGACATCGAGGCCTTCTACGGAGTTCTCGGTTTCCGCACCACGTACAAGCAACGCAAGCCCAACGCGTGTGTGGGGGTGCAGCGGGAGGACCTGCATCTGCAGTTCTTCGAGATCGCCGGATTCGATCCGGAGCAGTCCTATGGTTCGTGTCTCGTGCTCACCGCGGACATCGAAGGGCTGCATCGGGCCTTCGCAGCCGGCATGCGCGCTGCGTACGGCAAGGTTCTGGTGTCCGGAACGCCGCGGATGACCCGGCCCAGGGCACGGAAGAACGCCGACGGGTTGGGCGGATTCAGCGTCATCGACCCGGGCGGCAACTGGATCCGCGTCTTCCGGGACGCCACCACCGCGCCCCTGCCGCCAGCCGCCCCGACTGCCGGGCGGCTGGCCAAGGCTCTGGCGAATGCTGTCGTGCAGGCCGACTCCAGGGGAAGCGTCGGACAGGCCCAACGGATCCTTGACAGCGCGTTGGCCCGCCCGCAGGCCGACGACGACCCGGTCGAGCAGGTAGAAGTCCTGGTCTACCGCGCCGAACTCGCACTGGTGCTGCACGACCCAGAGACCGCGGCCGAGATGCTGGCCCGCGCCCAGTCCGTCACGCTCACGGAAGACGAATCCGAAAGGGCGGCATCCGCGTTCGACAACGCCGCCGAACTCGCAGCGGCACTGCGGTGACTCACCCTACGGATGGCCCGACGCGACGGCTCGCATCCGGATCCCGACCATCTTCTGCGCAACTTCTCCACCAACCGGACTAATCTTTCGTGTTGGGTGGATGCATGACTCAGCACGCCGAGGCGACCGCCGCACCGGACCCGATCGCATACCTGGACGCCGCCGCTGGCACTGCGGTGGGCCTGGATTACAAGCGGCGTTTCCTCGCAGCTCTCGATCTGTCGCCGGGGCACGCGGTGGTCGACATTGGTTGTGGACCCGGCACGGACCTCGGTCGACTGGCCGACGCGGTAGGCGAAACCGGTGCGGTGATCGGCGTTGATCGTGAGCCTCGGATGGTGGCGGAAGCGGGTCGCCGCCATGCGGAGCGTCCCAATGTCGAGTTGCGTGCGGGCGACGTGCACACCCTTCCGCTCGCCGATGCATGCGTTGACCGGGCCCGAACGGACCGCGTCCTTCAGCACGTCGACGATCCCGCGGTGGCGATCACGCAGGTCCGGCGGGTGCTTCGGCCCGGAGGTGTGTTCGGCATGGCCGAGCCGGACTGGGACTCCCTCGTCGTCGCCGAGGAAGACGCAGAGACGAGTCGGCGCTTCTCGCGTTTCGTGGCTGGGCGGGTGCGTAACGCGACGGTCGGCCGCGAGGTGGCCCGGCTCTGCACAGAGGCAGGCTTCGAAATCAGGTCGGTGGAAGCTCTTCCGGTGGTCTTCCGAGATTTTGCGACGGCCGACCAGATCCTGGGGTTACGTCGAAATTCGGCGCGGGCCGTCGAAGCGGGTGTGGTTGCCGAAGCGGATGCCGCGGGATGGCTCCAGCGCCTCCGGACCGGGCCGTTCCTTGCCGGGTTCACCTTCTACCTGGTCACCGTTCGGGCGTGAGCCGAGTTGAGCCCCGGCGAGAGGCCAGCGGATCTGTGCAGATCGTCGAACAGTTCGTGTCATCGGCGAGGCCTTGGCCGAATCCGAGTCGACGCTCGCCCTCCTGTTGGGCAGGAGGTGAGCGTCACGCCGGCGGTCGGGTGAGTTTGGCGGCCACGGCGTCGAGGACCCAGTCCAAGCCGGTCGCGAAGGATGCCTCGGCGTCCACCTCCGTGCCGTCGTGCACGGCCTTGGAGAGTGCCGGGAAGCGGCCCGTGGCCAACATTGTCGTCACGTGCGGGCCGAAGGCGCGCTGCCACTCGCGCTTGGACAGGCCCGTGGCGCGCTCGGCCCGCAGGTTCGCGATCTCGCGCCGGATCGCGCCGGTGACGTAGGCGCTGACGGTTGCCACGGCCCGCAGGACGGTGTCGATGTCGGCGAGGCCGTCGAGGGCGGCCAGGTTGGCCTCGGTCACGGCCATGCCGTTCGGGCCCAGGGTCGGGCGGCCGCCGAGCAGATCGGCCAGCCAAACGTGGCGCAGGGCGGCCTGCCTGGTGCGGTGGGCGAGGACGCCTAGCGCCTCCCGCCAGTCACCGGGTCGCTCGTCGGGGAGAATCTCGGCGTGGACCTCGTCCACGATGAGGTCGAGCAGCTCGTCCTTGGTGGAGATGTAGCCGTACAGCCGCATCGGGCCGGCGTTCAGGCGGGCGGCGACCTTGCGCACCGACACCGCGCCCAGCCCGCCCTCGTCGGCCAGCGCGATGGCGGCGGCGATGATCTGCTGCCGGTCGAGTGGCACGGGGGGAGGCGGCGGCTCCGGCCGGTCCCACACGGTCATTGTCACTCCCTGCTGTTGCGAGTCATTGTACGAGCCCGATACGGTGTATTGCTATGAGACAGCGTATCGCGGTGGTCGGAGGCGGCCCGGCGGGCCTGACCTTTGCCCGTGTCCTGCACCGCCACGGCCACCCCGTCACCGTCCTCGAACGTGACCCGGCGCCCGACTCCCGCCCCCCGGGCGGCACGCTCGACCTGCACGAAGGGCTGGGCCAGCTGGCACTGGACAAGGCGGGGCTGCTGGCCGAGTTCCAGGCGCTGTCTCGTCCCGAGGGGCAGGCCATGCGGATCCTGGACACTGCTGGGACCGTTCTGCGCGACTGGCGACCCGGCCCGGATGAGCGGGCCAATCCGGAGATCGACCGGGGGCACCTCCGTGACCTGCTGCTCGGCTCTCTCGACGTGCGGTGGGGGCGAGAGGTGATCCAGGTGGTGCCCGGGACCGGGGATGGCGTACTGGTTCATGTCGCGGACGGGCGGCAGGAGACGTACGACCTCGTGGTGGGCGCCGACGGCGCCTGGTCCCGGGTCCGCCCGGCGGTCTCGTCGGTGACGCCGCGGTACACCGGCGTCACCTCGGTCGAGACCTGCCTCGACGACATCGACGCCCGCCACCCCGACCTCGCCCGGTTGGTCGGCGACGGGTCGGTGGCCGTGTACGGCGTGAACCGATCCCTCGTCGCCCAGCGCAACAGCGGCGGTCACGTCAAGGTGTACGCCAAGTTCCGCGCCCCGCTGGACTGGCACGCCGACCTGGACCTGACCGACGTCGAGGCCACCCGCACGCGCCTTCTGGCCCTGTTCGACGGCTGGGCCGCGCCCGTCCTCGACCTGCTCGGCCACGGCACCGCTTTCGTCCACCGCCCCTTCTACGTCCTGCCCGAATCCCACAGCTGGGCCCACGTCCGCGGGGTGACGCTCCTGGGTGACGCCGCCCACCTGATGCCACCGTTGGGGGCGGGCGCGAACCTCGCCATGCTGGACGGTGCCGAACTCGCCGAGGCCATCGCCGCCAACCCAGAAGATCTGGACCAGGCCGTGCGCGCCTTCGAGGAACGGATGTGGGCACGGGCCGGCAGGTGGGCGACGATCACGACGGCCGGTCTGGAACGCCTCGTGAGCCCGGACCCCGCCGAGGCCCTCGCCCTCTTCGACCACGTCCAGCCATCCTGACCACCAGACTCATCGCCAGCAGGAATGAGCGGGGGTGGTAGCACGATGTGTCAGCTGAGCGGCATGCCTGCTGCCGGTGTGCCACCGAGAAAATCCTTGAGGACCTGAATGAACCGCGCCGGTTGCTCCTCGGCCACGTAATGGCCGCAGTCGTCGATGATCACCTCGGTGACGTCGTCGGCAGCCAGCCGCATCGTCGCGGCGGCCGCTGCGCCGCTGTACTGCGCGCCGCCGACGGCGAGCACCGGCAGCGTCAGCCGGGTCTTCGCGCGCTGCTCGTTCTGCGCGATCGTCTCGTCCAGCGCCCGGTAGTACGCGAAGCTCGCCTGCAGCCCGCGAGGATCCGCGACGATCGCATCGACGTAGACGTCGACGGCGTACGCGGGGACCGCGTCCGCGGTGGCTGCCTTCTTGGCAAACTGGTAGCCGAAGAAGAGCCGCTCCCGCCCCCGGACCAGTTCCTCGTTGAGGTCGGTGAGCTGATTGAAGCCGAAGTGCCAGAACCGCTGGTTGACCGCGGCCGGGCTGAAGACCGACGGGGTCGGCGTGATGCCCGGGATGATGGCGTCGACGACGGCGAGCCGGCCGACCCGCTCGGGGTGATCGGCGGCGATGGCGTACGCGGTCCACATGCCGATGTCGTGGCCGACCGCGTCGAACCGGTCGTGCCCGAGCGCCGCCATCAACGCGACCAGGTCGGCGGCGAGGGTGCCGGCGTCGTACCCGTCGTCGGGCTTGTCGGAGAGCCCAGCCCCGCGTGAGTCGACGGCGACGACGGTGTGCTGGCGGGCGAGCGCGGGCATCACGTCCCGCCAGGCGTACCAGGTCTGCGGCCACCCGCCGACCAGCAGCAGCGGCGGGCCTTCCCCGCCGGTGACGGCGTGCAGCCGCAGCCCGTTCGCCGCCACGAGGCGGCTGGTGAAGGCATCGGTGAACCCGTCGGGCAGCCGTAGCGAACTCAGGTTTGTCATGCCGGTGACCATACGCATGTTGGAACGATCAGTACAAGACTGCTTGGAACGATCGGTACAAGATGTGTAGACTGACGAACCATGGCGGGCCGCAAGCAATTCGACGTGGACGAGGCGCTCCGACGCGCGATGTACGTCTTCTGGCGCTGGGGCTATTCGGAGGCCTCGATCGATCGCCTCACCGAGGGCACGGGCCTGGGTCGGGGCTCGCTCTACGGCACTTTCGGCGACAAGAGCACCCTCTTTCGCAAAAGCCTCCAGCGCTACGCGCAGACCTACCACCCGCTGTACGAGCAGGCACTGACCGGCCCTCACCCGAGCCCGAGCGCCGTCGTGGCCGCCTACCTGCAGGTCACCCTGAACCGCATCGCCGACCCGACGGTCCCGGACGGCTGCCTGCTCACGGTGTCGGCAACGCAGTTCCCGGCCCTCGACGCGGAGGGCCAGGAGATGGTCGGCGCCATGATCGACGGTTTGCGGGCGATGCTGCGACAGGCGTTGCTGGCGGCGGGGGCCGATGAGCAGGAGGCGGCAGAGTTGGCGTTGTGCGCGCTGGCAACGAACAAGTCCCTGGCGGTGCTGAGCCGCGCCGGCTTCTCGAGCGACGACCTGGCAACCGTCGCCGCAGCCGCCGCCCGCAACCCCTCCCCGAACTGACCGACGCGGACGACCCCACATTCCCGGCAACTGCGCGATCCTGGTCACTGTGATCACGCAACGGCTCCGAGTGGCCGCGTACGCGGTGTGTCTGCGGGACGAGAGCCTGCTGCTCGCCCGTTGGGTGTCGCCGGACGGGGCTCGGCGGCACTGGACGTTGCCCGGCGGCGGGGTCGAGCACACCGAGGATCCGTTCGACGCCGTCGTGCGCGAGGTGGCGGAGGAGACGGGGTACGCGGCGCGGGTCGAGCAGTTGCTCGGGGTGAACTCGCGGACCAGGAACGTGGAACGGCTCGACGACGACGTTGTCGAGCTGCACATGCTCGCGGTGTTCTATCGAGCCCGGATCGTGGGCGGTGAGCTTCGATCGGAGACCCGCGGCACGACCGACCTGGCGCAGTGGGTTCCGATGGCGCAGGTCGTTGCCCTGGAGCGTTCCGTCGTCGTCGACATCGGTCTGGAGTTGCACCGCAGCGCGCCACCCACCGGGCACGTGGGGCCGATCCCCACGACCGGCCTGCTGCGACACTGACCGCCCGTCCAGGTCGGCGGTGATCAGATGTAGGGGCTGCGAGCTTGGACGTCCCGAAGCCAGGCCGGACGCGTTCCCCAGGAGGACGACGGGGTGCTGCCCCACTCGCAGGCCGGCCCCACGAGGGGATCGATCTGCAGGGGCGAGGTGTCCGGGTCCGCCGCGAACAGGGCGAGGTCCTCGGCGTAGCGGACGAGCAGCTGCGTCCAGGATGGGGCCAGCACGTCCCAGGAGGCGCATTCGATATCCACCCGAACCACCTGTCCGGGCGTTCCTCCCGGTGCCGGGTCACCGTCGAGCAGCCACAGCACGTCGCCGTTCAGGTCGCCCACGACCACCGCGCCCGGCGAACCGATGATCGGCCGCACCGGCCCGTTCAGGCAGAGCATCTCGCTGTCGACCAGGTGCGCCCAGACCTGCGGATCGTCCCAGTCCGGCTCCGGACCATAGTTGTCGCGCCACATCTGGGTCATCTCGACGATCAGGTCGGTGTCGCAGAGGTTGGTCAGCGGCACCGGGCTGGGCGCGAGGGACGGCAGTGTGGCACCGGGTTCGGTCCCGTCGTGGATGCGGAGACTGGCGCGGAAATCGGGCGGCAGTGTCCTGCCCAGGGCGGCTTCGGCCGCATCGATCGCGGGTGCCGGCGCTGGCGCGTTGAGTAGCCGTAGGGACGACGGCAGGACGCCACCGAGGCCCGCCTCGATCCGCGCCCACGCCTCGGCAACGCGCCTGTCGACCTCGGCCGCGGTGTCGGTCACGACGCGGACCTTAGCCGTCACCACCTCGTCTTCGCGGCCCCGACTCCACGACCGGCACCGGCCCGCACGTCGGCGTGCGGGCCGGCGGACGCCTCAGCCCTGGCGGTCGAGCCACTCCCGGTAGGTGGTGGAGGCGATGACGGCGTCGTCGACGGCGATGAGCGCCGCGCCGGGTACGGCGGCGAACATGCCGACGTTGTCGTCGGTGGTGACGGTGCGCTGGTCACCTCGCGCGGCGAGGGTGACCCGTCCCAGCTCGTCGAGGGCGAAGACGTCGGGGCCGGCGACGTTGCGGACACCGCGCAGCGGTGCGCCCGTGCTGACGTCCGCGACGGCCTGCGCCACGTCGGCCGCGGCCATGGGCTGCACGGGGGTGCGGGGCAGGCGGACGGTGGTGTCGTCGGCCGTCCACGACAGGATCGCCTCGACGAACTCGAAGAACTGGGTGGCGCGGACGATCGAGTACGGGACGGGACCGGCCTTGAGGATGTCCTCCTGCAGGACCTTGGCGCGGTAGTAGGCCAGGTCGGGCACCTGGTCGACGCCGACGATGGAGAGCACCACGGCGTGGCTGACGCCCGCGCGATCGGCGGCGGCGAGGAGGTTGTCCATGGTCGTCTGGAAGAAGGCGGGGGAGGCGTCGTCGAAGGTCGGCGAGTTCGTCAGGTTGACGACGACCTCGGCGCCGGTGAGCCCTTCGGACAGGCCCTGCCCGGTGAGCAGGTCCACCCCGGTGGAGGGCGAGAGCGGCGCCGCGTCGTGCCCGGCGGTCCGCAGGATCCGCACGACCTGCGAGCCGATGAGCCCGGTCCCACCCAGTACGGCGATCTTCATGAATGCACCTTCCCGTGACGTTGTGGGGTCTTTGTCCGGTCCCCAGCGAGGCGGCCGATACTCGGACCTTTCCTGTCCGGGAACAATACTCGGACAATTGAAGTCCGAGTAAGTGGGGTTGGCTAGGGTGAGGTCATGAAGATGTCCGGCGGGGTCGAGTGGGCGCTGCACTGCTGCGTGGTGCTCACCGTCAGCAGCGCACCCGTGCCGGCGGCCAGGCTGGCGGAGCTGCACGACGTGTCCGGCAGCTACCTCGCCAAGCAGCTCCAGGCCCTGGCCCGCGCCGGCCTGATCCACTCCGTGCAGGGCAAGTCGGGCGGCTACGTGCTGACCCGGGCACCGCAGAGCATCACCCTGCTCGATGTGGTCCGGGCCGTCGACGGCCCCGGCCCGACCTTCGTCTGCACCGAGATCCGCCAGCGCGGCCCGTTCGCGACCCCGGCCGACGCCTGCACCACGCCGTGTCCGGTCGCCCGGGCGATGTGGGCAGCCGAGGACGCCTGGCGCCAGGCGCTCGCCGCCGTCACCATCGCCGACCTCGCCCGCGACGTCGACGCCACCTCGGGCCCCGAAGCGCTGGCCGGCATCCAGGCCTGGCTGACCAGCGGAGCCGGCTGAGGGCCGGTCACCCGGTGTGGCGTACCTCGGTGTCCCAGATCTGCGCCCACGGACGCCGCAGCCCCCGGCAGACGTGGATCGGGCCGCCGTTCTCGTCGTTGTCCACCTCGACCCGCTGATCCACCCGCCCCGCGAGCGTGCACTCGTCGAACCAGGCGGTCAGCGGCTCGGGGCGCTCCCAGCCGACCGCGATGACCACGTCCGCGCTGGCCGGCGGCTGGCCGAAGTCGACCATGCTGTTGTGCCCGGAGTATGCCCGGGGCAGCTCACGGACCGGACCGTAGCGGGCCAGCGCGCCGGCCTCGCCGTAGTTGCTGGTCAGGATGACCGCGCGGGGGCGCTCCGCGGGCGGCAGCCCACGATGGACGGTGGCGACCGAGTCGGCGAACGCCGGCCAGCCGATCGTCTCGCCGGCGTCGTAGTTGACGTCGACCACGAAACCGGGCAACCGCTCGGCCGGCAGCACCGGCAGCAGCAGCACGATGTTGGGCAGCAGGAGCGGCACCACGCCCAACGCGAGCAGCCCTCGGCGCAGCCGGACCGACCCGCGCGACGCCCACCCGACGGTCACCACCGCGCCGGCGGCGGTGAGCACCAACAGCAGCGGCGCGTCGTAGTAGCCCTTGCCGCCGGCGACCAGCACGATGCCGAACACCACCAACCAGGCCCAGGCCACCGCCCGATAGGCCCGCCAGGCCGGGCGGCGCAGCAGCGCGACGAGGCCGGCGATCCAGATGGGTACGGCGTACGGGCTGATGATGACGAACTGGAGGGTCAACGCGTCGCGGCGGCCACTGTAGGAGCTGTCACCGTCGGCGATGGACGCCGCCACGCCGAGCTGGGGAAAGCCGTGCGCCGCCTGCCAGATCAGGTTCGGTGCGGCGAGCAGCAGGGCGATCCCGGCGGCGGCGAGCACCCAGCGGTCGCGCAACAGCCGACGCGGCCCGGCGATGAGCACGCCGGCGATCAGGCCGACGGCCAGCAGCGCGGGCAACACCTTGCTGAGCATGCCCACACCGAGCGCCAGCCCGATGCCCAGCGCCCAGCGGCTGTCGCCGGTGCGCAGCAACCGCACCGCACACCACACCGCGGCCAGCCAGACCAGCAGGTCGACGGTGGTGGTGCTGAGCAGGTGCCCGCTGGCGAGCACGATGCCGGACAGCGCGGCCAACACCGCCGCGCAGGTCTGCGCGCCGCGACCGGCGCCCAGCTCGCGGGCGATGGCGGCGACCAGCAGCACCGCGCCACCGGCCAGCAGCGCCGACGGGGTCCGCAGGATCACCAGGTTGTCCGGCGCGATCGTGTCCAGCAACCGGGCCAGCGCCGGGACCAGCGGACCCTGGTCGACGTAACCCCAGTCGAGGTGCCGGCCGGCGAGCAGGAAGTACAACTCGTCGCGGTGATAGCCGTAGCGCCCCGCGAGCAGCAGCAGGACCATGCTTGTCGTCAGGGCCACCAGCCCCGGGAGGCGGGTGGGCGCACCGGGCTCCGGTGCTCCCGGCGGTGACGTCGGAGCCGACCGCTGGGGTCGGTCGATGTTGATCGCGGACTCGCTCACCCGCCCATGATGACCGGCGAGGTGGCAGCGCGGGTGCCCGTACCGGGGCCTGGCGGCCTCCCTGTGCGGGTGGCCCCGCCGAGTGCGAAGATCGGCTTTGTCACTCGGACCGAAAGGACGATATGCGCTATCGCACTCTGGGGGGCACCGGCACGGTGGTGTCGACCCTGTGTCTGGGCACGATGACGTTCGGGGCGGAAACTGACGAAGCCGGCAGCTTCGCCCAACTGGACCGGTTCGTCGAGGCCGGTGGCACCCTCATCGACACCGCTGACGTCTACTCCGCGGGTGTCTCCGAGGACATCGTGGGACGCTGGCTGCGGACGCGGCCCGACCTGCGTGACCGACTGGTGATCGCCACCAAGGGGCGGTTCCCGATGGGTCCGGGCGGCAACGACGCCGGCCTGTCCCGGGTGCACCTCACCCGTGCCCTGGACGCCAGCCTGCGGCGGCTCGGTGTCGAGGCCGTGGACCTGTACCAGGCGCACGCCTGGGACCCGCTCACCCCGCTGCCGGAGACGCTGCGGTTCTTCGACGACGCGGTGCGCGCCGGGAAGATCCGCTACGCGGGGGTCAGCAACTTCACCGGTTGGCAGTTGCAGAAGGCGGCCCTGCTCACCCAGCACCTCAACCTCACCCCGATCGTGACCCTGCAACCGCAGTACAACCTGCTGGCCCGGGAGATCGAGTTCGAGCTGGTGCCGGTCTGCGAGAACGAGGGCATCGGCATCCTGCCGTGGTCGCCACTGGGCGGCGGCTGGCTGACCGGCAAGTACCAGCGCGACAGCACGCCCACCGGCGCGACCCGGCTCGGTGAGAACCCGCAGCGCGGCGTCGAGGCGTACGCCGGTCGCAACGCCGAGGAGCGCACCTGGCGGGTGCTCGACGCGGTGCGCCGGGTCGCCGACGAACGGGGCGTGTCCATGTCGGCGGTGGCGTTGGCCTGGCTGGCCGCCCGGCCGGCGGTCACCTCGGTGATCCTCGGTGCTCGTAACACCGAGCAGCTCGACGACAACCTGACCGCCGCGGACCTGGTCCTCGACGCCGAGCAGATGCGGTCGCTGGACGAGGCGAGCGCCCCGTTGGTGGGTGACTACCCGTACGGCGGGGCGGGTGTGCGACAGCGCGCCCGCGACCTGCCCACCGGGTCGTGATCGCCTTCCCCGAGCCGACCGACCCGGCCGGCAGCCGCACCGAGGTCTTCCTGCGCTACCTGGACTACTTCCGCGAGTCCATGGTGGCCAGGGTGTCCGCGTTGGCCGAGCCGGAGCTGCGGCGCAGCCGGCTGCCGTCCGGGTGGACCCCGCTGGAGTTGCTCACGCATCTGCGGCACGTCGAGCGGCGGTGGATCGAGTGGGGTTTCCAGGGCCGGGACGTCGCGCAGCCGTGGGGCGACCGCCGCGAGGACCGCTGGTACGTCGCCCCCGACGAGACGCGGGAGGACCTGGTGGCGGCGCTGCGGGCGCAGGGCGCGCACACCACGGCGGTGGTGACGGCGCACGACCTGGCGGAGGTCGGCGCGCCGGGGCCGCGCTGGAACGGCGCGGCCCCGGCGTCGCTGGAGCGGGTGTTGTTCCACCTGGTCCAGGAGTACGCCCGCCACCTCGGTCACCTCGACGTGGTCGCGGAACTCGCCGGGGGCCCGACCGGGGAGTGACGCCGCCGGCTCGGTCTGATCAGCCGATCTCCTCGGTGGACGCCGTCGGTGTCGCACCGTCGGCGCGTCGCATCGCCCGTGGCAGTCGCAGCGCGACGACGCCGGTGGCCACCAGGCCGCCGACGCCCGCGATCACCAGGGTCACCGGAGCGGACGTGAGGTCCAGCAGCAGACCACCGACCAGGTAGGACAGCGCGGCGGCGACCCCGATCGCGCCGTACAGATTTCCGAAGACCCGGCCGAGCATGCCCGCGGGGACCGTCCGTTGCAGCAGCGTGCTGGAGGCGACGTCCATGGCCGCCAGCCCGAGCCCCCGGACCCCCTGGAGCGCAATCGCGGCGGCGACGGCCCAGGCGAGGCCGGTCAGCAGGTTCCCGAGACTGCTGACCCCGAAGCCCACGATCAGCAGCAGCGCCATCGACGCCCGGGTGCCCCACCGGGACAACATGGCGTACCCGGCGACGAGTCCGATGCCGACCGCGCCCAGCAGCAGCCCGAACGCGGAGTTGCCCACCTCGAAAGTGTCCCGGGCCAACACCAGCAGTGCCACGTCGTCGACCCCGTTGAAGGCGACCACCGCGGTGAAGCCCAGGAAGATCACCCGCACCGTCGGAACGCTGAGCAGATAGCCGATTCCCGATCTGGCCTGGCGCAGGAGCGACGGCTGGCGCCCCTCGGTAGTCACCGCCGGGATCGAGGGGAGAGTCGCGAGCAGCACGGCCGAGACGAGGAACGTCACCGCGTCGACGAGCAGCAGCCCACGCACTCCGACCAGCGGGAACAGAGCTGCGGCGAGGAGCGGGCCGGCCGCCTCCGCCGCGTTCGAGCCGAACCCGACTGTGGAGTTGGCGGTCTCCAGGTCACGGTCGGCGACCAGTGCGGGCACCGCCGCCCGAGACGCCGGTTGAAAGATCTGCGAGGCGGTGGCGCGAATCGCGACGAGGGCCAGCAGCACCGGCAGCGGGGGCAGCGTCACCACGATCACCAGCAGGACCGCGGCCTGGACGAGTTCGCAGACGACCATCAGCCGCCGGAGGTTGAGCCGGTCGACGAGGGCGCCGCTGAAGGGACCCAACATCGAGGGCGCGAGATCTCCGACAAGCAGCAGGAGGGAGACCGCCAGCGCCTTTCCCGTCGTCTCGCTGACGTGCAGCATGAGCGCGACAAGGCTGAGCGAATCGCCCGCGTACGAGACGAGTCGGGCCGAGAAGAGAGCGCGAAGGGGTCGACTGCGGCGAAGCAGTTGGGTGGGACGCAGCGAGACGCCGCCGGTCGCTGCGTCTGACATCTGAATCCCCCGATTCATGGAGGTGCCGTTGACCGACCAGCCTCTGGGTGAGGTTAGCCATACCGGCGTCGAAGAGCGCGCGATTAATGCCGGGCGCCCCGACCAGCGGCGCAGGCAGCGCCGACCTACCTCTGCGCTTGCCCGACACCGGTGCGTACCGCCGGACCGCTCGGCGCGGCGGTCCCCGTCGCCGGTCGGGAGCGGGATGGCTCAGCGGGCTTCGGCCCAGCCGACGAAACGCGGTGCGAGTTCGGGCGACGTGATACCCGGGTTGAGCGTGCTGAGGTCGGCTTCGGCCGCCTCCTGAAGCTCTGTCAGGTGAGCCAACAGGCCGGGCCGATCCTCGCGGTACTCGCCGAGCAGGCGCAACTTCGCGGCCGAACACGGCCACCGGATGCCGCAGACCCGGCACCGCCACGACGGCCGCAGCGGGGAGTGCGTCGGGCGTGGCATCAGCGCACCCCACGGGACCGGTACGCCGGCTCGGTGCGGGCCGGTGGGTCTCGGTGGCCCGGCGCGGGGACAACGCCTGGATCCGCACGCCCGCACGCATGACGAACAGTTCGCGCCGCGCGACCGCCTCGCCCTTCGGGTTCAGCTCGTAGGCGTCGAGCCAGAGCCATCCGTCGTAGGTGTGTCGGTCGGGGCAGTTCGCGGATGACCCGGACGACTATCGGTCTGTGGAACTGGACGCTGGCGGCGGTGCTCAGCAGGATCACGTCCCCGGCCCGCAGGGTGCCGGTCATCGCGGCTCCTGTGGCTGTGGCCGCGCTGCTCCGGCTTCTTCGGCTGGCATCGATGCCCCCTGGCTGGCGTTGGGAAGGGGGCCGCCCCGTCGGGGCGGCCCCGCCACGAACGCGTCCGCCGGGTTCGGGTCCCTGCCGGCCGCGCCGTCTACACCGCACTTTGCCGAGAGTTGCTGGACAGTCACACAGCGTTGTGCAATCTTCTTCGGACAGTTGGTTTGTTCTTGGGGAGGATCGGCATGAATCACGCCTTTGTTGCGGCGCTCGCCGAGGCGGGTCACACCGCCGAGAGCCTCGCAGGTCGGATCGGCGTGCACCCGAAGACCGTCGCGAGATGGGCGAACCCGGGCCACATTCCGCAGAGTCGACATCGCTCGACCGTCGCGGAGTTGTTGGCAAAGGACACCGACGCGCTTTGGCCGGACATCGTTCGTCGCCGCGAGCCGGTGTGGTTCCGGCGGTGGGTCGACATCGAACGCGAGGCGGTGACGCTGCGGTCATTCGAATTGGCCTGGGTGCCCGGACTGTTGCAGACCGAGGCGTACGCGCGGGCGACCCTGGCGGGTGGGGTGCTGCGACCGGATGCGGTAGTCGAGTTCGCCGAGGCGCGGATCAACCGGCAGGCGATCCTCACCCGGGACAGTGGACCGCTGCTGATCGCCGTGCTGGACGAGGCGGTGCTCCGGCGACGCGTCGGCGACGACCGCGCCCTGATGGCGGCGCAACTGACCCGCCTGCTCGGGCACGCCGAGACCGACAGCGTCCAGCTCCACATGGTTCCGGCGGACGCGCCCAGCTATCCCGGCCTGGACGGCCCGTTCACCATCGCCGACATGCCGGACGGGTCGCGGGTCGCGCACGTCGACGGCCCGGCGCAGGCGCAGATCCTCGACCAGGCATCGGAGCTTGTTAACCTGGAACGACGGTGGGAGCGTATTCGTGGAGAGGCACTGCCCCGAGGGCGTTCCCTGGACCTTCTGAGAGAAGCGGCAGCATCATGGACATGAGCGGCGCGCGGTGGCGTAAGAGCACGAAGAGCGGCGGCAACGGTGGCAACTGCGTCGAGGTCGCCGACAACCTCCCGGGCATGGTCCTCGTGCGGGACACGAAGGATCGCGACGGCGGCACCCTGACCTTCAGCCCGCAGGCGTGGCGTGGCTTCGTCGCGATGACCCGCGACGCCGGCTGACCGAGCACCCCGCACACAGGCTCCCGGCGCTGGTCGGGGGCCTTTCGCGTGGGCGCGCGCGGCTTGGCTCACCTGACGCCGGCAGGTTCGACCGCTCGCGGGCTGGCCGGCCAGGTGAGTCGGCGTACGCCGGGGACGAGTGAGGTGCCCGCGCAGGAGACGAGGACCAGCAGGCCGGCGACGGCCAGCGGCACGGGTGCGCCGAACGCGTCGGCGGCCAGTGGCGCCAGCGCGTACCCCAGCGGCATGGCGGCCAGCGACACCAGCCAGTCGTACGAGGTGACGCGGGCCAGGACCTCCGGCGGGAAGTGGTGCTGCACGACGGTCTCCCAGACCGGGTTGAAGTAGCCGAGGGCGGTCAGCGCCACGGCGTACGTGGCGATCACCGCCGAGGCGGGCGCGGCGACGGCGAGCAGGACCAGCGGCGTGGCGTAGCTCGCCAGCGCGAGGTTGGCCAGCAGCACCGGTCGGCGCAGGCGGACCCGCCCGGCCAGCAGGGATCCGGTGAGCATGCCGACCGCGCCGGCCTGCAACAACAGCACCCAGGTCGTCTCGCCGCCGAGGCGGTCGATGGCGACGGCCGGCCCGAGGGTCATCAGCACGGCGGCGGCGCCGTTCCACACGCCGTGCCCGAGCAGGCTGGTCCAGAACCAGTCGCGGGCGCGGACCTCCGCGAAGCCGTGGCGCAGGTCGGCGAGTACGGACCGGTGGGGCACCGGCACGTGGCGGATCCGCACCAGCGCGAGCAGCAGGGCGCTCAGTGCGAACGACGCGCCGTCGAGGATGAACGCCCAGCCGGGCCCGGCGGCCCAGACCAGCGCGCCGGCCAGCGCGGGGCCGGCAAGGCGACTGGTGTTGGCGGTGATTCCCATCAGGGCGTTTGCCCGCTGCCGGCCGGCCGGTTCGACGGCGCCGGCGACCAGCGGAGACGCGGTCGGCATCGCGAACGCCGAGGCGGTGCCGCCGAGGGCGGACGCGATGACGACTGTGGTCAGTGACGGGTCACCGCCGAGCAGCTCCACGCCGACCGCGAGCTGGGTGGCGCAGCGGACCAGGTCGGCCAGCAACGCGACCCGTCGGGCGTCGAACCGGTCGGCGACGACACCACCGAGTGGTAACAGCAGCAGCCGGGGGACCATCGCCGCGGCCAGGACGACGGCCAGCGCGCCGGTGGAGCCGGTGGCCCGCAGCACGGCCAGGGCCAGCGCGGCGGGCACCACCGCGTCGCCGACGGCGGAGACGGTCCGGCCCAGGAACAGCAACCGGAACGAGCGGGTGCGCAGGGGATGGGTCATACCGGCAATATACTTCGACGTCGAACCTTTCGGCAATGAATATTTCGACGTTGAGGTAAACTCGGGCGGTGACCACGACTCCCGATTCCGTCGACAGCCACATCGAGCGGTGGCTGCCGGTGGTGCCGCACCTCGACGTAGATGTCGAGGGCGCGGTGACCAGGATGATCAAGCTGACCCGGCACCTGCGTTCGGTCAAGGAGCGGGTCCTGGTCGATTTCGACCTGTCGGTCCACGAGTACGACACCCTGCAGGCCCTGGCCGGCCGCCGCGGCCGGGCGGCGCCCTCGGACCTCGCCGCGGACCTCGCGATGGCGCCCGCCTCGATCACCGCGCGGGTGGACGCCCTGCTGCGGCGGGGTTTCGTGCGCCGCATCCCGTCCACAGTCGACCGCCGGCGGGTGGACGTGGAGCTCACCGACGCGGGGCAGGCGGCGTGGCACGGGGCGATGGAGATCCAGGGCGCGGAGGAGCACCGGTTGCTCGGCGCGCTCACGGCGACCGAACGACGACACCTCGCCGACCTGCTACGCCGGGTGCTCCTCGTCGCCGAGCAGCCGACGGCCGACTGAGCTAAGCAGTTGATCCAGGGCGCGGCGAGATGCGTGTGGAAGGTGTCGGCGGCAGGACGACCCGTCGTTGGATTATCAGCACGGCCGACATGACGGTCGCCGCCGCGACCGCCACGATGATGGCCGCTGTGGCCAGCGTCGCCCGGTCCGCACCCGGTCCGCCGCCGTAGAAGCTGACGGCGAGTTCTTCGGCCAGCGGATGCAGCCGCAGCATGCCGATCGGGCAGAGCAGCACCAGCAGTGCCCACGCACCACGAAGGTCGTTGCGCGCCGCCAGCCCGACGGCGACGAGCAGCGTCACCGAGAGAAGTGCCATCCCGGCGCCGGGCAGGACCTGCCCGGCGGGCCAGCCGTAGTACGCACGGAGCACGTCGCCGCCGTTACGGGCAAAGGTCGCCGCTACGGGTAGGGCCGCGGCGGCGCCGGCGACGGGCAGCAGTCGTCGCCACACGGGCGGCTGGCCGGGAACGCCGAGCGCCACGAACCCGAGGCAGACCTGGGCGAGGAGGACGAACAGTGGGGGCCGGGACCGGTCCACGATGGCGGCAAGCGGCACGACGGCGACGGTGAGGACAAGGGCGAGACCGATCGCCAGGCGGGTCCACCGACCGGGTGCCACCGCGTGCACCACCGCGGCGAGCAGCCATGCCGCCCACACGCCGATACCGAGCGAGACGGACGTGCCGTGCTGCGCGAAGCCGAACCACGCCGTCGTCCACGGATTGAGCTCCAGCACGGCCCAGCCGCCGGCTAGAGCCGTGGCGGTCAACAACGCCAGCGTCGCGGCCAGCCGCACGCCGTTGCCGATGCCGGTGGCGCGGATCGCGCGTAGGCGCTGGCGTAGCCCGCCGCCGGCTATGTCGGTCAGGTCGGCGACCGAAGGCCACCGCCGGTCCGGCGAGGACAGAGCGAGGTACGTGTCCACGATCTCGGTGCCGCGCGCGTCGCGGTAGCCGGCCGGATAGAAGATCCGGACCAATCGCAGATAGCGGCGTTCCAGGTCGCTCATGCCGTCCCCCCACTGAGTCGGGGCATACCTTGGCGGGTACGTGTGGTCAACCGGGCGGTTGCGGCCTCGACGTTGCGGCGCATCCGCTCGGTCTCGTTGGCGAGCAGGTCACCGCCGTGCTCGGTGAGCCGGTAGTAGCGGCGCAGCCGGCTGTCCACCACCTCCTCCCGCTCGACGATGACCAGACCCGCGTCGAGCAGCCGGTCGAGGGCGCCGTAGAGCGTGCCGGGGCGCAACGACACGCGGCCTTCGGAGAGCCGGGCTACTTCGGTGATCAGTCCATAGCCATGAAGCGGCTCCGCGGCCAGCGCCGTGAGGATCAGGAACGTGGGTTCGCGTACCGGTGTCTCCACGCCCTCAATGTGTCGGGTCCGAAGGTATAACGGCAGATGGGCGGCCGGCCGGAAAACGCCTGGCGGTCGGCGTACCGCTGATGCGAGGGTGACCGGCGTGACTGCGCATACCCTGGCCGGGGCACTGGCCGACGACGGACGGCGACGGATCTTCGCGGCGATCGTGCTCGGCGCGACAAGCGCGGCGCAGGTCGCCGAGCGCACCGGCCTGCCGGCGCGGGTCGCGCTCACCGGGGTCCGCCGGCTCACCGACGCGGGCCTCGTCGCCGGTGCGGACGGCGCGCTCGCGGCCGACGAGGCATCGCTGCGGGCGGCCGCCCGCGACAGTCGCCCGGCCGACGACACCGACCCGGCCGCCGATCCGGTGCTGCGGACGTTTCTGCGCGGCGACGTCCTGGTGGGCCTGCCGGCGCAGCCGAAACGGCGGCGCGTTCTGCTCGCGCACATCGCCGAGCGGTCGTTCGAGCCGGGTGCCCGCTATCCGGAGCGGGCCGTCGACGAGGCGCTCAAGGCGTGGTGCGCGGCGGGCGGGTCGGACCACGCCACGCTGCGTCGCTATCTGATTGACGAACAGTTGCTCACCCGGGAGCACGGCAGCTACCAGCGGCCCTGATCGTCCACGGCGCAAACCGTCTGGTCGCGGAGCATCTTGCTAGCCTCGGCGTATGACCTCCTGCACGCCCGCCGACGGCCCACCGGACCTGTTGTTTCTGCTCTCCTGGGCGAGTCACGCGTTGCAGACCGAGCATGCCGCGGGGCTGGCCGAGCTGGGTATCTCGCCGCGGGCGCACTACGTGCTGGCGCAGGCCCGCGCCGGCGAGCTGACCCAGCGCGAGATCGGCGAGCGGTGTGGCGTGGACAAGACCACGATGGTCGTCACGCTCGACCAGTTGGAGCGGACCGGGCTGGCCGAGCGCCGACCGGCGCCGACGGATCGGCGAGCCCGGCTGGTCGTGGTGACTCCGGCGGGGGAGCAGGTCCTGCAACGGGCGCAGCAGGTGGTCCGGCGTATTCAGGACGACCTGCTCGCGACCCTGCCCGAGCAGGATCGGGAGGCGTTTCTGCGCGCCCTGCTGGCGTTGGTGAGCGGGCCGCTGGCCACTACCTCCCCGTACGCGCCGGGCGGCCGCTCCACCTGTTAGTTCCGAGAGAGATAGTTCCGAACAAGACTATCTGCTACGGTCGTACTCGTTCGTTTCCCCTGAACGAGGAGCCGTCATGAGCGCTACCGCCGTCACGACCCCCACCACCTCGACCCTGCGCCGCCGCGCCCTCGGCGTCGCCGCCGCCGTCGTGGCTGCCCTGGCCGTCTGGGCGATCGGCGCGCTGGCCGGAGTCGACTTCACGATCGAGAGCCCAGGTCAACCCGCCACCGACATCGGGGCCGGCGCGATCGTCATCGTCGCCCTGGGCGCCGCCCTGCTCGGCTGGGCGACGCTGGCCCTGCTGGAGCGGTTCGCCCCACGGGTCGCCCGGCCGGTCTGGATCTCCCTCGCTGTGGTGGTGACGGCGGTGTCCCTCGTCCCGCTGCTGGGCGTCGAGGCCACCGGCGGGGCCAAGCTGACCCTCGGCGCGGCGCACCTGGCCGTGGCGGTCCCGCTCATCGCCCTGCTGCCCCGCGCCCGCCGGTAGACCTCGCGACACGCCGCCCGCCGCGGAACAGCGACACAGAAGTCCGCGGGGCCGGGATGAGCCGGTTAGGCGAGCCGCTCGCGGAGGAAGTCAGCGATGTCTCCTCGGGCGGCTCGGGCCTGGCGCACGACGCCGGGCATGCTGAGGAACGCGTGTGGCGCGTTGGGATGCTCGGTGAGGGTGGCAGGCGTTCCGGCGGAGCGCAGGCGGGCGGCGTAGGTGCGGCCCTGATCGGCCACCGGGTCGAGGGTCGGCACGACGACGAGAGCCGGGGCGAGGCCGCCCAGGTCGTCGGAGTGCAGCGGCGAGACGGCGCGGGCGTCCGAGCCGTCCGGGACGGCCAGCCGGCAGAAGAACTCCATCTGGGTGACAGTGAGGGTCGGGCTGGTGGCGTGTTCCCGCATCGAGGGGTAGTCGAAGGCGGTTGCGGTCAGGTCCGTGCAGGGGTTGACGAGCACCTGGGCGCGTAGCGGCACATGTGCCTCCCGGGCGCGGATCGCGCTCAGCGCGGCGACCGTCCCGCCGGCGCTCTCGCCGAAGACCGCGGAGCGGGTTGCTGGTGCTCGCCCACCACGCATGATCACGGTCTCGGTGGGATCGGCGCGCCTACCCGCTGATCCCACCCGAGGCTGAGAGCCTTTTTCACATGGTGTTCTCCGACGCTCCGGTGCTGGCCCGCCCGTCCGCGCCACCCGCGCTGCCGAGTGGACCGGTCGAGGTCACCGAGGCGTGGCTGCGTAACCGGCGGTTGTCCGAGCACACCCGCGACGCGTACCGACGCGACGTCACCGGCTGGCTCACCTGGTGCGCCGGCCGCGACCTCGACCCGCTGCGGGCCACGTTCCTGCACGTCAACGACTATGCCCGGGCGTTGGAGTCCACACTCGCCGCCCACAGCGGGCGACCGCTGACCCCGGCGACCGTGGCGCGACGGCTCTCCGCGCTGTCCAGCTGGTACGACTTCCTGGTGAAGCTGGGCGCGGTGCCGGCCAACCCGGTCTCCGGCGCGGACCGGCCCCGGGTCGACCGCGACCACTCGGCCACCCTCGGGCTCAGCCCCGAGGAGGTCGACGCCCTGCTCGCCGCCGCCGACGCGGACACCGGCCCGACCGCCCTGCGCAACCGGGCGGCGATCGCGCTCCTCGCCGACCTGGGCCTGCGGGTCGGGGAGCTGATCTCGCTGGACCTGACCGACCTCGGCACCGAACGCGGGCACCGCAGCGTGCGCTTCGTCGGCAAGGGCGGCAAGCAACGCCGCCGGGCCCTCACCCCCGGCAGCGGGTACGCCGTGGACGCCTACCTGGCCCAGCGGGCCGCCGCCACCGGTGTGCCCGTGCCGCAGCTCACCGGGCCGCTGCTGGTCACCGCCAGCGGCGCCCGCCTGGACCGGCACTCGGTGTTCCGGATGGTCCGCCGCCTCGCCCGCGCCGCCGGGATCCCGGCCTGGGCGAAGCTGTCACCGCACTCACTGCGGCACGCCTTCGCCACCACCGCCCGCTCGGAGGGGGTGCCGCTGGAGGACGTGCAGGACGCCATGGGCCACGCCGACCCGCGCACCACCCGCCGCTACGACCGCGACCGGTACAACCTCGACCGCGACCCGGCCTACGTGGTGTGGCAGGCCCGGTCCCGCCGCCGCGGCTGACGTCGGACCCCCGGCCTACGGTCGACGGATGAGACACGGTCTGGAAATCTCCTGCGGCGGCGCGGCCGTCGCGGTGTCCACCCTGGTCGAGCTGGGTGAGCGCGCCGAGCGCGCCGGTTGGGACGGCGTGTTCCTGGAGGACTACCTGATCCACTACTCCGGCGACGACCCGTCCACCTACGACCCGTGGTTGGTGCTCACCGCGATAGCCGGCCGCACCGACCGGGTGCGGCTGGGCACCACGGTCACCGCGCTGCCCCGACGCCGCCCGGCGAAGCTGGCACGGGAGGTCCTCACCCTCGACCACCTCAGCGCGGGCCGCGCCACCGTGGCGGTCGGCGTCGGCGACCCCGCCGATCGGGGGATGGCCGCGTTCGGCGAGCAGACCGAGGTGTCCGTGCGCGCCGCGATGCTCGACGAGGGCCTCGACCTGCTGACCGGGCTGCTCAGCGGTGAGCGGGTCAACCACCACGGCACCCACTACCGCGCCGACGACGTTGCGCTGCGACCTGCGCCGGTGCAGTCGCCCCGGGTGCCGGTGTGGGTCGGCGGCAGCACCCAGGCCGGGGCGGCGCGCCGCCGCGCGGCCCGCGCCGACGGCATCGTTCCGTACAAGCTCACCGACACCGACGGGTGGTCCGACTTCACCCCCGACGAGGTCCACGACCTGGTCAGCGCCCTGCCAGCGACCCGCGCCGACGGTCAACCGTTCGACGTGGCGATCGGTGGCCGGCGGCGCCGATCCGACGAACGCGCTGAACGGGCGTACCTCGGTGAGCTCGCGGCGGCCGGCGCCACCTGGTGGTTGGAGTTCGTCCCGGTCGGCGACCCGGGCACGATGCGCGCCGCCGTCGCCCGAGGCCCGCTGCGCTGAGCGTCGACCCGCGGACGCGATCGGGTCAGGGGGCACCCAGCGGCCAGAGCGTCACGCGGGTGCCGTCGCCGCAGATGAGCCGGGTGCCGACCCGCCGGCAGCCGCTCAGCCCGGCCGGAAGCACCGCGATCACCCGGTGACCGTCCGCGCCCACCGTCGCGACCAGCACGCGCCGGCCGTCCGAGGCCAAGCCCAGCAGCACCAACGAATCGCCGGCGACCCGAGCGCCCGCGACGGTGTGCCAGCGCGCCCCGCCCGGCCACGTCCACCGCCGCACGCCGGTGCCCGCGTCGATGGCCCAGCGGCCCTGCTCGTCCTGCCCGCAGATCAGACCCTGGCAGGGCCGCAGGGTCATCTCGCCCGGCTCGGCCGCCACCTGCCAGCGCGGCGTCAGCCCGGGCAGGTCGTAACCGCTCAGCGCCGACCCGCTGCTGCCGCTCGGATGCCGCAGCACCAGATGTGCGCCAACGACCTGCGGATTGTCCGGGCCGTAGTCGGCCGGCGGAAGCCACCCCCGCCCGCGGTCGGCGCCGTCGCGGATGTCGAGCAGCCGGGCCAGCCCGTCGTCCTGGACCAGCAGCAACCGCCCGGGCACGTCGGGCAGCACCCGCAGGACGGCCGTGGATGGCACCGGCACCGACCAACGATTGACACCGGTGGCCGGATCGACCCCGTGCACTCCGCCCTCGATCCGGCGACCCGGCTCGGAGGCACTGCGTACCTCGCTCACCGCGACTGCCACGTCGCCGGCCGCGTACACCCGCTCGGGTCGTCGCCACACCACCTGACCCGTGCGGATCGACCGGGCGGTGGTCACTCGCGTCCCGCGTACCTGGTCGCGTTCGGCGACCAGCACCACGTCACCGACTGTTTCGGCGGACCACCCGGAGCCCGGCGGCACCGCGACCCGCCACCGCGCCGGGTTACGTGGCGCGGCCGCGTCGTAGGCAGTCATCGTCGGCGGGTCCGGGCCGGGGTCGACGACCAGAAGCAGCGGCCCCGCGCCGAGCACGGTCGCACCGGCAGGCGTCCTCGGTCCCAGCTCAGGCGTCAGGTATTCGGGCTCGGCGGCCCCGCCGAGCAGGGCGCACGCCACCACCAGCAGCGCCACCCGCCGACCCCGCGACACCTGCGGCGGGGGTCTGTCGTCGTCTCGGGGCGCACCCCGGTCGTCGCCCAGCTCGATCAGCACCGACATGGGTGCCCGTCCGTGCGCTCGCTCCGGGCGGTCAGCAGAGCAACTCCAGGTGGTGGTGGGCGTCCTCGGCGATCTCCTCGTGCCGCAGCCAGCGCCGCGCCCACAGCCGGGCCGCCAGCTCCGCCTGCTCGTCACCCCACGCGGCGTGCTCGACGAGCAACGCGGTGGTCAGCGCGTACGCGAGGCGCAGCGCCAGACCACGGGCACCGGCCTGCACCGCGGCGGCGCCCGGATCGGCGGTCACCGAGGTGATCGTGTCGCCCAGCCGCGTGGCGGCGGCGGCCAGGGTGTCGGCGAGCGTCGGCGACAGCGGTCGGGCCAGGTCGACCGCGGCGGCGAGCCGGCCCAGCACCGGGGTCCCGGCGTCCTCCCTGGTCAACGCGCGCAGCACGTCCAGGGCCAGCACATTTGTGGTGCCCTCCCAGATCGGCAGCACCTGCGCGTCGCGCAGCAGCCGGGGCACACCGGTGTCCTCCACGTAACCGGCGCCGCCGAAACTCTCCACGTACTCGCTGGCGGAGCTGACGGCCAGTCGGCCGGTGGCCAGCTTCGCCAGCGGCGCCACGATGCGCAGCTCCGCCGCGGCCTCCGGGTCGGCGCCGACCTCGACCCGCCCCAGCAGGGCGAACGCGTGCCCGGCGAGGGCGAACGCGCCCGCCGCGTCGACCGCGAGGGTGCCCAGCGTGGCCCGGTGCAGCGGCGAGGACATCAGCGGGCCGCCGGCGACGTGCCGCACGTCGGCGTACGCGCGGGCGTAGTCCAGCCCGCGGCGCATCCCGCCGGCCGCCGCGGCGGCGTTGTGCACCCGGGTCACCACGACCAGGGTCATCGCCCGGACCAGGCCGGGCACCGCCGGGTCGCCCAGCGGGAGCGCGTACGCGTCGTGCAGACCGATCTCGGCGGTGGGCAGCGCCCGGGTGCCGAGCTTGTCCTTGAGGCGGCGCACGGTGACACCCGATGCGGGCGCGTCCGGCGCCCCGCCGATGCTCAACGGCGAGTCGGCCGCGTAGCGGGGGACCAGGAACGGTGCGAGCACCCGACTGCCGCGCCCGGCGTCCTCCGGCCGGGCCAGCGCCACCGCCATCGCCGCGTCGGCGGCCGAGCAGAACCACTTCTCCCCGGTCAGCCGCCAGGACCCATCCGCCGCCGGTCGGCCGATCGTGCTCGACCGGCCCAGGTCGGAGCCGCCCTGCGACTCGGTCATCCACTGCCCACTGGTGATCGCCGTGGCCGGGTCCGTGGAGATCAGCCGGGGCAGCCACGCGTCGCGCACCCCGGCGTCCACGTCGGGCATGCTCAGCAGCGCCGCCGCCCCGTCGGCCATCGCCACCGGGCAGGAGAACGTCGCCGACTCCGGCCCGTACAGGTGCAGCAGGGCGTGTTGCACGACCCGCGCGGCGGCGCCCCAGGTGCCGCGCGCCTCGGTCAGGTAGGGCAGCGCGACCACGGCGTGTCGGGCGGCGGCGGCACGCTGCGCCTGCCAGCCGGCGGAGGTGTCGATCCGGTCGACCCGGGCGCCCCACGGGTCATAGCGGACCAGGGTCGGCGGGTGCGCCTCCGCGTCGGCGTGGGCCGCGCGCAGCGGCCCGCTGACGTCGGCGGCCAGGTCGGCGAGGCGTCCCTTCGCGGCGGCGTGCCCGTCCGGACCCAGGTGGCGCTCCAGCCAGGAGCGCAGCAGGCCGTCACCGGCGTACGGATCGACGGGGGGTGGCACCGGCTGCACGAAGCGGCTCATCGATCGACTCCTGGTACTGCTCGGGGACGTGCGCCGACGGTAGACGATCCGTGGTCGGTCCGAACAGGGCAGTCCCACCAACCCAGGTACGCCCGATTTCCGACTTGTCGCACTTCAGTGCGATGGCGTTCTCTACGGTCGGTAGTCGTGGGTGCCGGCCAGCCGTGGAGCCGACCGGCCCGGCGCAACCGCCCGATGCGCACCGGGCTGGCGTTCGCCGGGTTCGGTGTGGCGCTGTGCTGCGTCGGCGTGGCCGGGGTGGCCGCCTGGAACCTGCAGACCGTCCGCCAGGCCGCCGGCCCGATCCGGGAGACCGCCGACGACTTTCTCAGCGAGGTGGCCCTGGGCGACAGCGACCAGGCGTACGAGCGGCTCTGTGCGGACGCGCGCAGCCGGTGGAGCGCGATCGGCTTCACCAGTTGGGTGCGGACGCCGCCGATGGTCACCGACTACGAGATCACCGACGTGTCGGTCGCCACCCGCAGCGGACGACCGCACGGCACGGTGACCGTGAAGGTGACCCGCGACGGCGGGCTCAGCGAGGAACGGCGTCTGCCGGTGGTCCGCGAGGGCGGGGACTGGCGGGTGTGCGGTGACCCCTTCTGAGCCACCGGCCATCACGCCGGTGCGTCCCTGGCTGTTGCGCCCGCGCACGGGGGTGCAGCCGACCACGTCCACGGAACTCTTCTTCGACCTGGTCTTCATCTTCAGCGTCACCCAGTTGTCGCACTACCTGATCGCCCACCCGGACTGGCGGGGCGCCGCGCGCACGGCCCTGCTGCTGGCGCTCGTCTGGTTCGTCTGGGTCTACACCACCTGGCTGACCAACTGGTTGCAACCGGATCAGGGGCCGGTGCGCACGGCGCTGATCGGGGTGGCGTTGGGCAGCCTGTCGTTGTCGGCAGCGATTCCGGACGCGTTCGCCGGGACCGGCCTGCTCTTCGCGGTGGTCTACGTGGCCGTACAGGTGGGCCGCACCCTGTTCGCCATGTGGGCGGTGAAGGGCAGCCCATGGCTGGTCGACGGATTTCAGCACCTGCTGCCGTGGTTCTTCGCCACGTCGGTGCTCGTGGTGCTCGGCGGCCTGGTCGACGGTGTCGCCCGGGAGGCATTGTGGGCGACGGTGATCGTGATCGAGGTGGTCGGCCTGTTGATCGGTTACCCGCTGCCTGGGCGGGGTCGCACCCACGCCGAACGGTGGATGGTGGAGGGTGGGCACCTGGCCGAGCGGTGCGCGGCGTTCGTCCTGATCGCGTTGGGCGAGTCGATCCTGGTCACCGGGAGCACCCTCACCTCACACGTGGACCTGGTGACGTCCGGGGCGTTCCTGCTGGCGTTCGCCGGTTCGGTGGCGCTGTGGTGGGTGTACTTCGCCCGCTCGGCCCCGGCCGCGACCGAGGTGATCGCGGGGGCGGGCGAGCGCACCGGGGCGTTGAGCCGGGTCGCGTTCAACTACCTGCACCCCGTGATCGTCGCCGGCGTGATCGTCGCCTCCGCGGGCGACGAGCTGTTGCTGCGGGAGCCCGGCGCGCCGGCCACCACTGTCGCCGCGCTGTTCACCCTGGGTGGTCCGGCGTTGTTCCTCGCCGGGCACGGCGCCTACAAGGCGTTGCTGTGGCGACGCCCACCGACCAGCCGGATCGCCGCCGTGCTGGTGCTGCTGGCGCTGGTGCCGATCTGCGTGCGGCTGGGACTGCCCGTCGCGGTGTGCGCCGCGCTGGCGTTGGCGGTGACCGTCGCCGTCATCGTGACCGACCGGCTGCGGGCACGCCCGGCCGAACGGCAGCCGTCCTGACCGGGCCAGCCGTAGTTTCCAACGCGAACGGACACCGCGATATCGATTGACGACGGCGATCTACTGGCGGTATGCCAGAGATTGAACTGCGTCCGTTTCGCCCCGACGACGCGGTGGCGGTGCACGCACTGCACCTGCGGCACGTCGCCGCCGACCACATCGACCCGCACTCCACCGTCGCCCCGCTGCCGGACGTCGACGAGCTGCGCCGACGCTGCGAGGTCGCAAACTGGGCGGCCGTCGCACTGGACGGCTCCGGTGGACCCGTCGGGTGGGCGATGCTGATCAGCTGGACCGAGGACGACGGCACCACCGTCCGCCGCGCCGACGGGTACGTCGCGCCGCCGGCGCGGCGGCGAGGAATAGGCACCCGACTGCTGGTGGCCACCGAGGCCGCCGCGCGGGAATTGGCGGGGGAGGGCGTCCTGGCCGCGAACGCGTCGTCCGTCCAGCCGGACCGGGTCGCCCTCCTGCAGCGCCACGGCTACCGCCGCGTGTTCTCCCTGGTCGAGATGGTCCACGACGGGCAGGACCGGCCACTACACCCACTACCCGGCGGCGTCGCCGTCCGGACCGCCACGGTTGGCGACGCCGCCGCACTGATCGGCCTCACCGCGCGTGCCTGGGCCGGGCGGCCCTTCTTCATCCGGCCCGATGAGGACGGGCTGCGCGACTGGCTCGCCCGAACGGACCTCAGCCTGTTCCAGGTGGCCAGCACGGACAACCAGCTGGTGGGCCTCGTCGCCGCGGTGCCCCGTGCCGGATTCGCCGAAATCGTCGACGTACAGACAGATCCTGCGTTTCAGCGCCGCGGTCTGGCATCCGCGCTGGTCGGGCGCGTTGTCGTCGAACTGGCGCGGCGCGGCGCCGGGCCCGTCCGACTCCACACCGAAGGCGACGACCCAGCCGGGGCGCGCTCGCTGTACGAGCGCCTGGGCTTTCGCACGGTTCGGGAGCACGGCCGGTACCGCAAGCCCGCATCGACGCCCGCACGTCCGGTCACGGACCCAGCATCCGAGGTGTGACCGACCGCCCCGACGCGGGGCTCGGTCGCTCAGGTACCGATCACCACTGGGCCGCCGGGCTGCCACCGCGCCCGGCTGGCGCGCAGCTTCGGCCGCCCGGTGCGGGTACTCGCCGTCGCGCGGCAGTGCGCGCCGGGAACCTGCGTCGGTTCCCGGACAACGCCGGCGTGGGCAGCCCGTCTCGTCGTTAGCGTGAGCCTGCGCGGTGCTCGCACGAGCGGAGGCGACGCGATGGCAACCGACCGCCGGACCCGACCGCCGAGGTGGCTGATCCTGGTGGCCGCCGCCGGCTACGGCAAGACCACCGCCCTGGAGACCATCGGCGGGGACGCTCCGACGGCGTGTCACCTGGCGGCGGACCTGCTCGACGCGCTGTCGCAGCCCGGCCCGCCGGGCGCGTACCCGCTGGCAAGGGTCGCCGTGGACGAGATGTCCGCGCTCACCGCAGACGACCAACTGGCCCTGGTACGGCTGCTGAGCGCGCTGCCGGGTCGGCCGGCGGTGACGCTGGCCGCTCGACAACCACTCGCCGACGCGGCACGCGACGCCTGCGCCGGGCGCGTGGTGCACCGGGGGCCGGAAACCCTCGCCCTCGGGCGGGACGCGGTCGCCCGGATCCTGCGTGACGAACACGCGGTGCCCGACAGCGACCTGGCCTACCTGGTCTACCACCTGACCGCCGGCTGGCCAGCGTGGGTGCACCTCGCCGGTGACGCCCTCGGTCGGCAGGGCGTCGGCCGGCGGGACCTGCTCGCCGCCCTGACCGAGCCCGGCACCGCCGGCGGGCACTTCGCCCGCGACGAGATCCTCGCCGACCTTCCCGCGCAGGTGGCGGGTCTGCTGGAGCGCGTCCACCACCTCGACCCGATCACCGCGCCGCTGTGCGTGGCCATCGATCCCGACACACCGGCCGACGCCACCACGCAGGCGTTGCGCTGGTCGACCCGCACCGGTCTGCTGGTCGCCCATCCGCGCCGACGTTCCGGCCCCACCTCACCGACCGTGCAGCTGGTACCTGTGCTCGCGGCGGTGCTCGCCCAGCAGGCGGGCCACCCGGACACCTCGGGCCGCCAGCGGTTGTCCGCCGCCGCCGACTGGTATCTCGCCAACGCGTACCCGCTGGCGGCTGCCCGAGCCCTGCACGACGCGAGCGACATCCCCCGCTGTGCCGGCCTGATCGTCAGCCACGGTGAGGACATGCTCGCCGGTGGTGGGGCACCGGACGTCGTCGACCTGGTCAGCGTGTTGCCATCGGCCGAGCAGAACCCCGACCTCCAACTGATCTTCGGCGACGCGTTGCGGATGTCCGGCTCGGTGACCTGGGCGTCGCGGGTCTTCGCCCCGCTGCTGGCCCGGTCGGAGCACGACCGTCGCTGGCCGGCCCGGCTGCTGTGGCGGGCCGCGATGGTGCCGTACCTGCGCACCGACTACGCCGGTGCCCTCGCGGTGCTCGACCGGGTGAGCGCGCCGCCGACGCTCACCCCACCCGGCCCCGACGACGTCCTGCTGCTGGCCTGCCGCGCCAGCACCCTCGCCCAGCTCGGCCGGGTCGACGAGGCGGTCAGCACCGGGGCGCGGGCGCTGGGCGCGGCGCGGCAGCTCAACGAGGACGCCCCGTTGGCGGCGGCGCACATCGCGGCCGCGCTGACCTCGTCCGGTGTCCGCCGCGACGGGCACCTGGCCGAGGCGCTGACGGCGGCGGAACGCGCGGGTGACCTGGTCCAACAGGCGCGGGTCCTGGTCAACCAGGCGCACTGCCTGCTGCGGGAGGCCCGGTACCCGTCGGCGCTGGCCACCGCCGTGCGGGCGGTCCGCGCGGCGGAACTCGCCGGACCGCCGGGAGTGTTGGTGACCGCGCTGCACAACGCGGGTGAGGCGCTGGTGCGGTTGGGCCGCTACGACGAGGCGACCCTGCACTTCACCCGTTCCAAACTGGTCTCGCAGCGGTTGGGACTCAACCGGGCGGCCTTCGGCGTGTACGGGTTGGCCGAGGTCAGTCGCCGCCTTGGCCGACGGGAGGAGGCGTTGGCGGCCTTCACCGAGGCCGCGGAGCTGGCCCGGGACGTGGGCGACCTACAGGTACGCATCCCGGCGCTGGTCGGCCTGGCCCGGCTGCGTTGTGAGGGCGCCGCAGCCGACCTCACCGCCGCCCGTGCCGCCGCTGACGAGGCATACCGACTGGCACCGGCGTTCCTGCTCTCCTGCGCGCTGGCGGCGACGGGCTGGGTGGCGTACGCCGGGGGTGACCTGGAGGTGGCCCGGCGGCGGGCGGCCGAAGCGGTGCGGGCGGCCCGGACCGGTCGGCAGGCCGACGCGTTGGCCGAGGCGTTGGAACTCACCGCCACCGTCGCCGCCGACCCGGCCGCGAGCCGCGACGCGCTGCTGGAGGCCGGGGCGATCTGGCGGGCGGCGGGCGCGGGACCGGCCGCCGAACAGACAGTCGTCCTGCTGGGTCGGGTCCCGGGCGCAGACGACGCGCAGCGCTCGGCGGCGCAGGCGGCAGCCGACCGGTTGCTGGCGCTCGGGGTCGAGACGATCGACGGTCGGCAGTTGTCCGAGCCGTCCGTCGACGGTGGGACCGTCGAGGTGCGGGTGCTCGGGCGGTTCGAAGTCATCGTCGGCGGGCGGGAGGTACCGCTGCCGTCGTGGCGGTCCCGGCAGGCCCGCACGTTACTGAAGATCCTCGTCGCCCGGCGCGGCCGTGCCGTGGGGCGAGCGGAGCTGTGCGAGCTGCTGTGGCCCGACGACGAGCCCCGGCGGACCGCGCACCGCCTGTCGGTGTTGCTGTCCGCTGTGCGTGCCGTGCTCGATCCTCCCCGGCGGTGGCCCGTCGACCGGTACGTGCGCGCCGACCTGACCGGCGTGCGCATCGACCTGACCCGGGTGGTCGTCGACGCGGAGAACGTCCTCGCTGACGTCCCGCGGGCCGAGCGACTCGCCCGCGACGGTGACCCGGCGCGCGCCCGCGCGATGCTCGCCGAGGTGGACGCCGCCTACCGGGGGGACGCCTTCGCCGACGAGCCCTACGAGGACTGGGCCGACGGGCTGCGGGAAGAGGCCCGCTCGGTGTGGTTGCGGGCGCTGCGTGAACTGGCCCGCCGATACCGGCGCGACGGTGACGCCGACCGGGCCGTCACCACTCTGGTCCGGCTGCTCGACGCCGACTCCTACGACGAGTGGGCGCACCAAGCGCTGGTCGCGACGCTTGTCGGTGCCGGCCGGCACGGAGAGGCTCGGCGGGCGTTCGACAGGTGGGTGGGGGCGATGCGCGCGATCGACGCACCGCCCCCGGACCCGGGCGTGCTGCGGACGACGGCCGGTCAGCAGTTGTAGAGGTTCTCGTTGCCGTCGTCGGTGTCCACGTACGAGTAGAAGACCATGTCGCTGCTGACCTCGTCGTCCTCCGCGCAGGTGTCCTCCCCGGGCCCACCGTCGAGGCTGTCGCCGTCGCTGACCACGCCCCAGACGGTGACGCCGGCCACCCCGATCAGCAGGTCCGCGCCGTTGGCGCCGGAGAGGTGGTCGTCGCCGTCGAGACCGGCCAGCACATCGTCACCGGCCCCGCCGACGATGAAGTCCCCGCAGTCGTTACCGAACAGGACGTCGTCGCCGCCGCCGCCGTGGATCGTGTCGACACCACCGCCGCCGAAGATGATGTCGTCACCGCCGAGCCCGTAGATCTCGTCGGGTCCGCCGCTGCCGTGCAGGATGTCGTCGCCGGCGGTGCCCATGATCGGGTCGCCGTCGGTGGCGGCGCACGGATTCGCGTCCGGGTCGGCGTACGCCGCGCCGCCGCTGACGCCGATCAGAGCGCCGCTGACCAGGAGGGCGGCCAGCGCCGCCGCTCGGATACGCATGATGGGACCTCCCGTTCGTGGACCCCGTCCGGAGCCCGGTGACGCCGCGATGACGTCGCCGGCACTGTCGCAGCCACCCGTCATCGTGGCGTCAGTACGGCGTGGGCGTCCGCGCTGCTGACGCGCTCCTGACGAGGCTGCGGAGTCTGGTCGCAACGCCGTCGTCGACAGTCGACGAGGCAGTGCGGAGGGAAGATCCGATGAAGCGGAAACTGGCTGGTCTGGCAGTGTTGACGGGCGTGGCGGCGGCCACGACGCTGCTCGCACCGACAACCCCGGCGCAGGCGTCGGTCGGCCTGTACCGGGTCGCCGCGACGAGCGTTCTGGACGCGACGAACGCCAAGACGATGACCATCTCGTGCAACGGTGCCGACCAGGTGGTCGGCGCCGGCGGGCGGATCAACGACGGTCAGGGCGATGTCCTGATGACCCGGGTCTACGCCGATGCCACCCTGCACACGGTGACGGTGTTGGGCGTGGAGGCCAACGCCACTGCCGTGCCCTGGTCGGTGGACGCGTTCGCGGTCTGCGCCCCGGCCGGGGCGGTGGCCGGACTGCAACTGGTCACCACCACGTCGGCGAACAACGCGCTGGACAAGGTGGCCGTGACCGCCGTGTGCCCGCCGGGCAAGAAGACCTTCGGCGGCGGGTACCGGGTGGACAACGCGAACGCCGCGGTGGCGATCGACGAACTGGAGTTCATTCCGGCGCTCACCTCGGTGTCCAGCACGGCGTACGTCTTCGGGGCTCCCGGCAACTTCACCCTGCAGACCCAGGCGTTCTGTGGCACCCCGCTGCCGGCGATGGCGTTGACGCAGGTGGACAGCGCTTCCAACGCGTCCGCGCCGAAAACCGCGACTGCTCCGGCCTGCCCTGCGGGGTCGCAGACCGCGGGGGTCGGCGCGGTGTTGACCGGACTGACCGGGGCCGGCTCGGTGGCGACCCTGCTGCCCAAGCCGGCACTGGACAGCGCGGACGCCACCGGAAGGGAGATCGCGGCGTACGCCTTCTCGTGGAGGATCAGGGCGCAGCAGGTCTGCGTCGGCTGATCGACCCGGACCAGGGCCGGCCGTCCCCGACCCGGGGGGCGGCCGGCTGACGCGATCGGCACCCGGTCAGCCACCACACCACCGTGCCTGGGCGGTACGTCCAGCTCAATCGTCGTCAGTGGCGTCCGGGGGCGGTCCTTCGGCCGAGGGGCGGTCCACCGTTGACGGCCGCTCGCCCTCCCGGTCCGGTGGTGGTTGCTCCTGCCGATCGACGTCCGGGTTGGGCTCCTCCGTCGCGACCTCCTGGTTTCTTCTCTTCCGGACGTCCGACGCCGCTCCTTCGAGGGGCTCCGCGGCTGCCGTCGCGGTCCGTGCGACGTCCCACAGCCTGTCGTCGGTCTTCTGCCAACCGAGGACGCTGGCCACCGAGATCCCGACCGCCCCGGCCAGGGCCGCCACCGCCGTGCCGGCCTGCTGTGCCCCAGCCTGCGACCGCTCTCGTAGCGACGCCTCGTCGGTCGCCGCCCGCTCCTCGGCCGGGTCCAGCGTCTCCGCCCCCGTGTCCGGATCCTCGGTTTCCCTCCCGTCGCCCGGCTCGGCCGAGCGTTCCAGCCGGTCACGATCCTCGCTCGGCTCGGTGCGGTCGGAGGGTCGCGTGTCGTCGTCCGGACTTCCGGCCGCGGACTTCGGGTCATCCCAGCGTGGACTCATCTGTCACGCCTTTCCGCGATATCGGCCGCTCGCGAGGACCCGCATCGGCCATCGGCAGGCGGCGAAATGGGTGTCGACGGTCTCGGCGAGCCGGTCGGGCCAGGACGGGGTGTCGTATTCGACCCCGACAGTTGTCTCGATCACCGAGGGCGTACGGGACCCGAAGGCCACGACCTGACCGGCTGCCCGGTCCCGCTGGTCGATCTCGAGCAGCGTCGCCCGGCGGTAACGGTGTGCCAGGAATTCCGGCTCCTGCTCCGCGCAGTGCCCGCCGCCGAACGCCGTCCAGCGCAGCGAGTCGACGACGTGCTTGACCAACTCGTCCGGGTCGGACCGGGTCGACAGGTGCGCGGACCGGGCGGCGACCGCTGCGTCGACCGCGTGCGAGAGGGCGCATTCGCGCAGCCGTACCGGCATCAGGTGCAGGATCTGGATCAGTTCCGCGCGGATGGCCGGCGTGGGCCACCCAGTGAGGTGTCCCACCACCGCCAGTTCGCTCCAGAGCCCCAACCAGGGCAGATCCGCCAGCAGCAGGCGTGCCCGGCGCATGTCCCGCAGGGTGCAGGGCTGGGCCAGGCACGCGCCGCCGCAGCTGGCGCTACGACGGCCGATGATCTCCGACGGGTCGGCGGTGCCGACGGGTGCGGCTGTCTCGCGATCGGTACCGTCCGGCACCCGGACGAGCACCGGGTGGTCCATGCCGTCGGTGCAGACGGCGCCGACGCCGGACGGCAGCGTCACGACGAACTCCGACTGACGGGCGGTGAGATTGATCGTCGCTCCGACGGCGTCCCGGTCGTCCCGGGCGGGCAACCTGTGCATGACCTTCACGGCGGTGTTCTTGATGACGTCGGAGGCGAGCTTCTCCGGGATCTGCTCGACGATCACCAGGCCCTCCCCGTACGCGCGGACCTCCGCCAGCAGGCCGGCGAACAGCTCCACCGCGTACGCGGCGGCCGGGCCCTGGTGGTCGGTGCGCCGCAGGAGCCGGTGCGCCTCCTCGACGACGCACAAATGTCGCAGGGTGGCCCCGCGATCCTCCCGGCGTTCCCGCACCCGTAGGTACTCGGTCAGCTGGATGAGCAGGGCACCCATGAGGAACGCCTTGTCCCGGTCGTCGCCGACGTCCTCAATCTCGACGACGACGTTCGAGTCCAGCAGGCGCGCGATGTCGATGGGGTGGCCACCTTCGAAGAAGCTCCCGGTCGTACCCAGTCGCAGGCTGGCCAACCTGACCCGGATGAACCCGCGGACATTGTCGGCGACCTCGCGGCCGTATCCGATCTGGTTCACCACCTCCTCCGCCGCCTGGTGCAGGTCGCCCAGGGTCGGATAGCGCGGCCGGTGTCCGGGTAGCCGCGGCTCACCCAGGGTCAGGTCCCACCCGAGCTGTTCGTACGAACGGGCCAGGGCCGCGGCGAGAACCTGCGGGAAGGGCTCTTCCGCGTCGAAGGCGGCAAGGAACAGGGCCCGGACGAGGTCCGCATGGGTCTGTAGCGGGAACCCGGGCACCGGCTGAAGGGGATTGAACCCGGCGGGCGGCGTCGCAGCCTCGCCGGGGCGGACCACGACGACACTCGCGCGCGGTAGCCGGCTGGCCATCCGCCGGTACTCGGCCTTCGCCGGCTCGATCACCAGCCAGGGCAGCCCCGCCTCGGTGGCCTGTTCGAGCAGATGCCGGACGGTCTGCGACTTGCCGGCCCCGGTCGCCCCGCACACGAAGGTGTGCCGGTTCAGACTGGTCAGCGGCACCCGCAACTGGTCGCCCACGGTGCCGTGCCGGTCGAGCACGGCACCGATCGCTATCGACTCGGCAGGGACCGGACGTGGCTCCCGGTCCGTAGCGGCGTCGGTCTCCGGGGTGACGTCGAACTCCGATTGCACGGTCAGACGGACTCCTGGTGTCTCCTCCGCCGGAGGAACCGCCAGCGCGGCCACCAGCGACGAACTGCCAAAAAAGGGAGCACTCGGGGCGGCGGGCCGCCGCTCCGGGGACCGTGCCGCTCCACCGGTCAGGGTGGCCAGTTCGGCCCGCCCCAGCAGGTCGCTCAGGACACCGGAGACGCGGGTGGGCGCCAGGGCGTAGGGCAGGCCGTGCAGGTCGACAGATGCGCTGAGCAGCCCCGCCACGGCCGCGGCGGCCGCCGGCGTCGTACCCGCGGCCAGCAGGTGGATCCGCCACCACCCGAGCGTCTCGGCTGCGGCCAGCTCCCGGTGCCGACGCTCGAGCCGCAGGGCGCGTACCCCCTGGGTGGGCGAGGAGCCCCGGGCCCTGGCGTCGCGCTCCTGGACGGCGAGCTGCCTGGCCTGCGCCGCGACGTCGTCGGCGGGGACGGGGTCGGCGAGCAGCAGCCAGGCGAAGGCGTCCGGCCAGACGCCGAGCAGGCAGTCGTCGAGCCGGGGGCGCAGATCGGTCGGTCGATGCCGGTCGTCGCGCTCCTCGACCAGCCCGTCCGTCATCCCGGCGATCCGCGTCCAGCAGGGCAGTGCGTCGAGCAGCTCGGTCAGGCCTCCGGCGGGGTAGGCGTGGCCGACAGCGCCAGCGAAGAGGCTGCTTCGGTGCCGACCGGCAGCTCCCGTGGCGTCGATACCGCCGCCGGTGAAGACGTGCACCCCGCTCTGCGCGGCCGGACGGCACCAGCCGACGGCGAGGCGGCCGCCGCCCCCGGTCGCGGCAGCCGAGTGGTACGCCGCGACGACGGCGGCCAGTCGCTGCCGCCGCCCCGGATCACCGCTCACCTGGTCCATTCGCGGGGGCAGCCGCGGCAGTTCCACGATCCGGTACGCCCTCAGGTGGTCGAGCCAGCCGCGTACGTCCCACCGCGGGTCGGTGGGAGACGTCATCGCCAGTCCTCCGGGTGGTTCTCCTCGGCCCACTCGAACTCGTCGTCGTCGTCACCCGGGAGTGCCTGTCCCGGTAGGCCCTGCGCACTGAACGGATGTACCGGCACCTGCGCCGGATCCGGCAGCGGCAGGTCCGGCAGCGCTCCGGTGGTGACCCCGGGGAGCGAGATGATGTCCGGATTGCACTCCACACTGCGTACCGACAGTCTCCCGGTGCCCTGCGTGACCTCGATCAACGCGTAGTCCGGCAGGTCCTGAAGAGTGCGGGGCTCGACCACGTACTCGTACGCCCGCTGCTCACTCGCCGACTCGTTCCAGTTCACGCTGTCGGCGACCGTCCTGGTGTGGGTCCAGTTCCGGCCGACGCTGACGCGCCTCTGCCAGAGTGCGCCGCTGGTCTGGTCGGAGAATCCGACGCTGTTGCCCTGGGAGTGGGTCTCGCTGCCGCCGAGCGTGCGGGTGAGCTGGCTGAGCAGGAAGGTGTGTTGCCGGCCGATGAAGTCGGCCGCTCGCCCGGCCTCCTCGTGGTTGCTCAGCCGCATGAACGCGACCACGTCCCCGCCGACGGCGCGGACCGCCGAGTCCCGCAGGTGACGGAACATCAACACCAGTCGGACGCCGCGGCGTACGCACAGGTCGCTGAGCCGCTCGATGTGCCGGTGGCTGAGGTCGTCCGCTCCGGCGATGACCAGCGGGCCGATGAACGGCTCCGGCGAGGTGAGCCGCAGGGCCAATCCCTGGAGGACCAGCTCCTTGAGCACCTCGTCCCGGACGTTGTGCGTGGCGGTCTCGTGGACGAGGCAGGTCAGCCCGGGTTTCCCCAGATCGTGCTGAACCTGTCTCCGGTCGGTCGCGGCGAACAGGTCGCGCAGCGGGTACAGGTGCGATTCGATCCGTCGCAGGTTGGGGTGGGTCTGGCGCCGGAACTCGTCGGCGAAGAGCGAGTCGCTGATGTGGTCCCGCTCGGCCTCGCTGAGCTGGGGGAAGTCGCCCGGCTCGTCGAGCAGGACGCCGACCGCCGCGGCGATCCTGGGGATCGTGACATCCTCGCCGAGGGCCCGGCAGACGGTCGAGAGGATGCGGTCGTCCTGCGCGCGGTCGGCCCGCCGGCCGGCGGGGGCGTCCCCGTGCATCGCCTCGACGAGGCTGTCGACCAGGCCCCGGCCCTCGATCGTGGACAGCAGCGTGGTCTCGCCCAACTGCTCGGGCAGGCGGATGGCGGTGACGTCGATGGAGGCCGCTCTGGCCAGCCAGACCAGTTCGTGACAGGCAGGCTCGCCGGAGAAGTCCACGAGGGTCACCGCGCCGCTGGTCCGCAGCATCGAGGCGCCCATCACGGTCAGCAGCGCCTCCCAGCCCCAGGCGCTGCCGCCGACGATGTCGACCCGACGGGCTGTGGCCGGCAGGAGCGCGGCGCCCCATTCGAGATAGCCGCTGACCCGCTCCCGCTCGGCGGCGTCGAACTGGTCGCGGCGCTGCTCCCACCACGCGCACTCAGCCTCGTAGCGCCGTAGCTGCCTCTCGCGCTCGCGCGTCGGCCCGTCCTCGGCGGAGCGGCTGTTGAACCAGCTCAGCAGGGCGCCCCCGACCATCACCGCAAGCCCGAGCACGATGATCGCACCCACATTGACGGTCAGTCCCCTGCTGAGTATCCCGAAGCAGAGCAGAACCACCATGACGCCGAAGCCGATGCCCACCCAGCGCCGCATCCGGTGCCACTTGTCCACGCTCGCCGTCGCGGCGTCGAAGAAGACCCCGTCCGGCACGGGTTCGAGAGTGGGGTACGACTCGGGGAACTGGTGACGGTAGAGGTGCCGGTCGCGGAAGATCCAGCCGAGGCGTTCCCCCTCCACAAAGAGGAAGTCCAGGTACTTCGATTCGTCCCGGGAATTGATCATCATTCACCTCAGGTGGTGAAGTCTGGATCGAAGCATTATCCCGAACCAGCGAATCAATGACCATCGTTCTCCTGGTCGTACCCTGCGCCTGGGGCGGCTAAGAGCGTGGGCCCAGGTCGCCCGAGCGGTAGTGCCGGCGGCAGAGCACCTGGTAGCGCACCTCGGCGGTGTCGACGGTGTCGCCGATGACGACCTGCGCGCCCTCGCGGACCACCCGCCCGTCGACGACACGGGCGTTGAGCAGCCCCTCCCGACCACACCAGCAGAGCACCTCGACCTGGATGCGGGCCACCTCGTCGGCCAACTCGAACAGCCGTTGCGCGGCGGGGAACAGGCAGGACCGGAAGTCGGTGGCCAGGCCGAACGCGAACACGTCCACGTCGTAGCTGTCGACCAACTCGGCCATCTGCTCGACGTGCTCGACGGTGTAGAAGCACGCCTCGTCGCAGATCAGGTAGTCGACGCGTACCCCGTCGGCCCACCGGCCCCGCACGAGCGCCCGCAGGTCCAGGTCGTCGGTGACCTCGATGGCCTCGTGGGCCAGGCCGATGCGCGTGGTGACCTGCGGCCCCAGCGACCTGTCGATGCGGGTGGTGACCAGCCCTCGGCGGCCCTGCCGGGCGTGGTTGTAGTTCATCTGCAACGCCATCGTCGACTTGCCGCAGTCCATCGGCCCCCAGAAGAACTTCAACGCCGCGGCGTGCACCGGCCGCCCGTCGAGCCCGCGCGCGGCCGCGCACCCGGCCGGTGCGTGCGGCTGGCCGGGGAACGGGTGAGCCAGGCAGGTCGGAGCGGTGGCGGCGTCGTCTGTCACGGTCGGGCAGCCTAGCCGATCGGCCGAGGCTGATCTGTCGCGCGCGGGACGCGTGCTCAGAGCACCCGCGGTGGGGTGTTGCCCGCGGCGACGATGGCACGGCGGATCGGCACGGCGGCCAGGAGCAGGAAGCCGACCACGAAGAAGATCAGCAGTGAGACCAGGCCCACCCGGTAGGAGGCGGTGAGTTGGAACACCAGGCCGAAGGCGAGCGGGCCGAGCCAGCTGGTGCCCTTGTCGCTGATCTCGTAGAAGCCGTAGTACTCGCCTTCCTTGCCGACCGGGATGAGCTGGCTGAACAGCGACCGGCTCAACGCCTGGCTGCCGCCGAGGACCAGGCCGATGCCCGCGCCGAGGATCATGAACGGCACCGGCGCCTCGGCGGGCAGCCGGAACGCGGCGATGATCACACCGGTCCAGAGCACCAGGCTGAGCAGCACGGTCTTCCACGCGCCGATGCGCCTGGCCAGCGCGCCCAGGCTCAGCGCGCCGCCGAACGCGAGGAACTGCACCAGCAGGATCGTGATGATCAGGGTGCTCTGCTCGAGGCGCAACTCCTCGGTGCCGTACTGGCTGGCCAGGGTGATGACGGTCTGGATGCCGTCGTTGTAGACCAGGAACGCGAGCAGGAAGAACAACGTCAACGGGTACGCCTTGATCTCGCGCATGGTGCGGCCGAGCTGCCGGAACCCGTCGGTGACCACGTTGCCGCCGCCACCGGCCAGGGCCGCCGCGCTGGGGTGCTCGCGCATCCAGCGCAGCGGCACCAGCGTGAACACCGCCCACCACACCCCGGCGGACACGATCGACCAGCGGGCCAGGTCCAGGGTGCGTTGCGGGTTGTCCCCCTCGTCGAGCAGGGTGATCGCCACGAGGTTCAGCGCCAGCAGCAGACCGCCGCCGAGATAGCCGATCGCCCAGCCGCGGCTGGAGATGCCGTCGCGTTCGTCGGGGCCGCCGAGCTGCGGCAGGAACGAGTGGTACACCACGACCGCCGCGCCGAAGGAGATGTTGGCGATCAGGAATAACGCCCCGCCGAGCAGGTAGCGGTCGCCGGTGACGAAGGCCATCAGGATCGTCGCGCCGGCACCGGTGAACGCGGCCCCGCCGAGCAGCCGCTTCTTGTGCGCCGACCGATCGGCGATCGCCCCGATGACCGGCAGCACGAACACGGTCAGGAACACCGACAGTGAGATCAGGTACGGGTAGTAGGACCCGGCCGCGACCCGGATACCCAGCGGGTGCACGTACCCGTCGCAGGTGTCCGCGCCCAACTCGCAGCCGGCCGCCAACTCGGCGACGGTGGTCAGGAACGGGCCGAGGAACACGGTGATCACGGTGGTCTGGAACGCGGAGTTGGCCCAGTCGTAGATGTACCAGCCCCGACGCTCGCGGCGGGTGCTCGCCGGGGGCGGGGTGTCGTCCACCGTGGGGGTCACGGTCTCGGCCATCCGGGGGTCCTTCGACGGATCAGGCGGCCCAGTGGCCGCGGCTGCGGTAGACGTCGCGCAGCACGCCGACGTGATCGGTCATGATGCCATCCACACCGAGATCCAGTAAGTCGTGCATCTGGGCGGGTTCGTCGATCGTCCAGACGTGCACCTGAAGGCCGAGCCGGTGGCAGTAGTCGAGGAACCGGCGGTCCACCACCGGCACCCTCCCGTAGCGCGGTGGCACCTGCGCGGCGACCACCGACGGGGGCAGCCGCAGCGGCCGCCCGTGCAGGGACGCGAGCCGCAGCCGGGCTACCCCGCGCATGCCGAGGCTGGTCGCCACCCGCCCCTGCGTGAGCGCGCGCAGCCGGGTCAGCCGGGCGTCGCTGAACGACGCGAGCAACACCCGGTCGCCGGCGCCGGCCCCGGTCACCGTCGCGACCGCCGGCTCGACACCGCCGTCGGCCTTCACGTCGATGTTGAAGCGGACCTGCGGCCAGGCGCCCAGCACCTCGTCGAGCCGGGGTACGACGGCCGCGCCGCCGACGCGTACCGAGGCGAGGTCGGCCCAGTTCAGCTCGGCGATGCGCCCCGCCTCGCCGGTGACCCTCAGCAGCGTCGGGTCGTGGAAGATCACCGCGACGCCGTCCGCGGTGGCGTGCACGTCGGTCTCCACGTACCGGTAGCCGAGCCCGACGGCGCGGGCGAACGCCTCGGTGGTGTTCTCGTCTCCCTCGGCGGCACCGCCACGGTGGGCGAACGCCAGCGGCGCGGGCGCGTCCAGGTAGCCGAATCGGGTCAACACGCGACGCAGTATGCCCCCGGTTGGTGGCCGGCGGGTGGCCGGCGGGCGTCTGTCGCCCGCTCGCGCCGCCGCGCTGACCGTCAGCCGCAGATCAGGTCGTCCAGCAGTGTCATCTGCCGCTGGATGACCGCCACCGCCGGGCCCGGGTCGGCCAGCTCGGTGGCCAGGTACAGGACCGTCGTGCGGCGCCCGTCCGGGCTGACCGCGGCGAGGGTGCTCATCCCGGGCATGGAGCCGACGTGCGCCCAGGAGCCGCCGCACCGGTTGGGTATCCACATGATGCCCAGCCCGTAACGGATGCCCGCCCGGATCCCCTGGAATCCGTCGGCCAGCACGCTCTGGCGCAGTGCGGCCAGTTGTGCGGGTCGCAGTAGCTCGCCGCGGCCGACCGCCTGCCAGAAGCGGGCCAGGTCGGTGGGGGTGCTGACCAGGCCGCCGGCCGAGGCGGTGACGCTCGGATTGAACACGGTCGTGTCGACAAGCGGCCCGCCGGGTGCGAACTGCCGGTACCCGTTGGCGTGCGGTCGGGGCAGGGTCGCCTGGTCACCCGGGTAGTACGTGTGGGTCAGGCGCAGCGGCAGCAGGATCCGGGAGCGCACCTCGGTGTGCCACAGGTGTCCGGTGACGCGTTCGATGAGCATCCCGGCCAGCAGGTAGTTGGTGTTCGAGTAGCTCCAGCCGGTGCCGGCGGCGAACAGCGGCGCGTGCCGCATCGCGGTCGCCACCAGCTGCGCCTCGGTGTAGTGGTCGAAGCGGTGCGCCCGGAACTCGTCGGCCGACCGCAGGGCGGCCAGGTCGCCGGTGGGGTCGTAGAGGCCGCTGGTGTGCTGGAGGAGCTGGCGAACGCTGATGTACCGCCCGTCGTTGCCGTTGCCGCTGACGACACCGGGCAGCCAGCGTTCGACCGGGTCGTCCAGCCGAATCCGGCCCTCGCCGACGAGTTGGAGCACGACCACCGACACGAACGTCTTCGTAGTGCTGCCGATGCGGAGGTACCCGTCGACCGGCACCGCTGCGCCGGTGTCCAGGTCGGCCACGCCGCTGCGCGCCATGGTCACCTGGCCCGCGTCGCGGACCAGGCCCTGCGTCCCGGACACGCCCAGGCCGTGCAGGTCGTCGAGGCCGTCCTGGAGCACCGTGACCGTGGACCGGTGATCCGGGCCGGGCGGCGCGGCCGCCCCGGCCGCCGGGCCGACGGTGGTGGCCAGCACTGCCGCAACGGTCGCGGCTGCGACGACGCCGCGCCACCGCACCGCCTTTCGTCCTGCGAAAACCACGCTCATCTCAGGGCTCCCTTCGGGACAACAATCGTGCCCAAACGGTACGAAGAGCCTCGATGTCCGCACCAACCGGAAAACCCCAGCTTCGACGTGGGGGTTAGCCCCCAGCCTCGGTGTCAGCGCGCGCCTGCGGGCCTACGAACTCAGGTAGCGCAGGACCGCGAGGACGCGGCGGTTGTCGGCCTCGTCCGGGGGCAGTCCCAGCTTGTCGAAGATGCTCGCAACGTGTTTCTCCACGGTTCCGCCGGTCACCACGAGCGCGTCGGCGACGCCGGCGTTCGAGCGCCCCTCGGCCATCAGCGCGAGCACGTGGCGTTCGCGCGGGGTCATCGCCGCCACGCCGCCGGCGCGGCGGCTGACGCGCAGCAGTTGACCGACGACCTCCGGGTCGAGCGCCGTACCGCCGGTGGCGACCCGCCGCAGCGCGTCGGCGAACTCGGCGACGTCGGCCACCCGTTCCTTCAGCAGGTACCCGATGCCCGCCGCGTTGCCTGTCAGTAACCGGGCCGTATACCTGGTCTCGATGTACTGCGACAGCACCAGTACCCCCGTGCCGGGGTGCTGGCGACGGATCTCCAGTGCGGCGCGCAGCCCCTCGTCGGTGTGCGTCGGCGGCATCCGGATGTCGGCCACCACCACGTCGGGCCGGTGCGCGGTCACCGCGGCCAGCAGCATGTCGCCGTCGCCCACGGCGGCGCACACCTGGTGGCCGTGGTCCTCGATCAGGCGGGTCAGCCCCGCCCGGAACAGGGCGGCGTCCTCGGCGATCACGACGCGCACCCTCATGCGCGCAGCGGAAGCTCGACGGTGACCGTCGTCGGGCCACCGGGCGGGCTCGCGATGCTCAGCGTGCCGTCGACCACGGCGACCCGTTGCGCCAGCCCGGACAGGCCGGTGCCCCGGCTCGGGTCGGCGCCGCCCGTGCCGTCGTCGGCGACGCTGAGTCGCAGCACTGTCCGCCCGCCGGCCACCCGTACGGCGACGGTGTCCGCGAAGCTGTGCTTGGCGGCGTTGGCCAGCAGTTCGGCGGCGCAGAAGTACGCGATGGTCTCGATCGCGGGGGTGGGCCGGACCGGGATGCCGATCTCCAGCTCGACCGGGATCGCACTGTCGGCGGCCAGCGAGGCGAGGGCGTCGGGCAGCCCGTTGTCGAGCACCGGCGGGTGGATCCCGCGGGTCAGAGTGCGCAGTTCGCCGAGCGCGTCCTTCGCGCCGCGCAGCGCGGCGTCGACCAGCTCGCGGACGGCGGCGGCGTCGGCGACCTCGCCGTCGTCGCCGAGCTTCCGGCGGGCCATGCCGAGGTTCATGGCCAGCGTGGCCAGCCTGATCTGCGCGCCGTCGTGCAGGTCGCGTTCGAGCCGGCGCAGCAGGGCGGCGGAGTCGTCCACGGCCGACGCCCGGCTCAGCTCCAGCTCGTGGACCCGCTGCGCCAGCCGCCCCGGCCCGAGCAGACCTCGGATCAGCCAGGCGTCGGCGGACGTGACGGCATTGGTCACCCACGGCGCGGCCAGCAGCATCGCCGCTCCCGCCGCGGCGGCGGCGAACGTGCCGCCGAGGGTCTCGACGCGGAACGTGCCGTCGCCGAACAACCCGAACGGCGTGAACACCGGCACCGGGTCCAGCCGGACGCCCGGCGGGTGGTTGCGGAACGCCCCCCACAGCAGCGGGTAGCTCAGGTTGACCAGGCCGCCGATCCAGAAGAACACGGCGTACAGCTCGATCAGGCTGGCCGGCAGCTTGGCCAGTAGATACCCGACGACCCGCCAACCGGCCCCGTCGCGCGGGCCGGGCCAGGCCCGACCGGCGCGCACCGGCGGCGGCGGCGCGACCCGGATCCCGAGCAGCCGGGTCGCGAGCATGCGCTGCACTGCGCCGAGCCTGCGGGCCGCCGTCGTCGACACCAGCAGCACGAGCAGCAGCCCCACGCTGACAACGGCGATGATCACGTCGGTCGGGGCGGGGTTACCCCGAGCGCCGGTGCTGACCAACCAGCTCAGGTCCACCGCGACCACGAAGAGTGCCACCGGGTTGAGCACGATGAACGGCAGCCCGCAGAGGCAGAACACCAGCTCGCGGCCGGCTTGCCTGTGGAACGGGGCCAGCACCGGATCACCCGATCTTTCTGCGTCGTCGGTGGGCTACGGACGATCACGCTAGGCGCGCGGTTGTCCGGGCGGAAGCCGGCTGACACCCGTCTTGCGCTGGGGGATTCCCCCCAAGCCGGCCCGCGCGGGCAGCCGGTGGTCAGCCCGTGCACGTCGGGCTGCGGCGGGTGGCCCGCTGGCCTCTGTCGCCTGCTCGCGTGCGCTGTCAGGTGAGCCAGGCGCCGGTCATCCGGGCGACCTCGGCGCCGTCGAGGTCGGCGAGTTTGACGCCGACGAACTGCCGGGCGCCGTCGGAGGTCTGCGCCCGCACCGGCGGTGCGGGGTCAGTGAGCACGGCGAGCACCGCCGCAGCGGCGTCGGCGGGGGACTGCGCGGCGGCGAACGCCTGCCCGGTGCGGGCCAGGTACGCGCGCAGCGCCGGCCCGTACACCCCGGCGGCGGCGATGGCGGCGTCGATGGCGATGTTGCTGACGAACTCGCTGGCCACCGCGCCCGGCTCGACGAGGGTGACACGCACGCCGGTGGTCGCGGCGAGCGGGGCGAGGGACTCCAGGTATCCCTCGACGGCGAACTTCGCCGCGCAGTACGCCTCGTTGAACGGCTGCCCGACGATCCCGCCGACGCTGGAGACGGTGACCAGCCGGCCCCGACTGGCCCGCAGGTGCGGCAGCGCGGCGCGGCTGACGTGCAGGACGCCGAAGAAGTTGACCTCCATGACGGCCCGCACGTCGTCGACGCTGTCCTGTTCCAGGGTGCCCACGTGCCCGGCGCCGGCGTTGTTGACCACCGCGTCGAGCCGGCCGTACCCGCCGATCACGTCCTCGACGCAGCCGGTGACCGCGTCCGGGTCGGTGACGTCGAGCCGGCGTACGTCGATCAGGTCGGCGACCCCGGCGGCGTCGGCGGCGTCGCGCAGCCGGTCGGCGCGCGTGACGTCGCGCATGGTGGCGACGGTCCGCCAGCCGGCCCGCGCGCAGCCCAGCGCGATCTCCAGCCCGATGCCGGTGGACGTTCCGGTGATCAGCACGGTCTGCTCGCTCATGATCTTTCCTTTCGGGGCAGGCGCCGCGGGCCGTGCCACCTCTGGGCGCCCGCGGCAACAGGTTACGGGCGCGGTCGGTGATCGACTCGGTTTCCTGCAGGTCGGGGCGTCCGGGGCGCGGGCATGCCCCGGCTTCGAGGAAGCCGAGTCGATCATCGGCGCCTGCCGCGGTCGGCTAGCTCAACCGGCGGTCAGCGCGGGTGGCGGCGGTGAGCGCGGCTGAGGTCGCTCGGGCGGCCGGGATCGACGTGGCGGGGCAGGTCCGGTTCGTCGGGGCGCAGCGGGGCGAGGGTGTCGGTGAGCGCGTCGATGATCCGCTCGGTGGCGCGGCGGGCGGCGCCGGGAGTGGCGGTGTTCGTCTCGCCCAGGTCGACAGGCGCGCCGAAGTGCACCCGGATCACCGGGCGGCGCCACAGCGCGTGAGCGATGCCGCGCAGCATTCCGCGGGGCGCCTGGTAGGGCAGCACCTCGTGGGCGCCCCACTGGGCGATCGGCACGACCGGGGCACCACAGGCCAGGGCGAGTCGGGCGGCGCCGGTCTTGCCGCGTTCGGGCCACATGCCGGGGTCCAGGCCGATCCGACCCTCGGGGTAGATGAGGATCACCGACCCGCTGGCGACGGCGCTGGCGGCGTCGTCGAGTGCCCGGTGGACGGCGCTGGTGCCCCGGTCGACCCGGATGTGCCCGGCGTGGCGCATGGCGGCGCCGAGCACCGGCACGCGGAACAGCCCGGCGGTCGCCATGATCCGAGGGGCGATGCCGCGGGTCTGGCAGGCGGCGGCCATGACGAGGGGGTCGAACGGGCTGATGTGGTTGGCGGTCAGCACCAGCGGGCCGCGCCGCAGGTGCGCCGGGATGTCGCCGGTGACGTCGAGGCGGGCGAGCAGGCCGACCAGGCCCCGGGCCAGGAGGAGGGCTGCGCGCCAGATCAGCGGCGGCTGCCAGGTGGAGGTGTTCATCAGCGCGCCATCGTCGCACGCGGTGGGGTGATCGCGAGGTCGGGTCGGGGTGATCAGGGTCATCGGCACGGGGTGGGTGCGGGTCAGCCGAGCGTCTACGACGAGCAGTAGTATTTACTACGTCTCGTAGTATGAGTAGCTGGGGGTTTCAGGTGGACGCGTTGGACGTTGCCCGCTGGCAGTTCGGTGTCACCACCGTCTACCACTTCCTCTTCGTGCCGCTGACCATTGGCCTGTCCGTGCTGGTCGCCATCCTGCAGACGATGTGGCACCGCACCGGCAACGAGCGCTACCTGAAACTCACCAAGTTCTACGGCAAGCTCTTCCTGATCAACTTCGCCATGGGCGTGGTCACCGGGATCGTGCAGGAATTCCAGTTCGGCATGAACTGGAGCGACTACTCCCGCTTCGTCGGCGACATCTTCGGCGCGCCCCTGGCCATCGAGGCGCTCGTCGCGTTCTTCCTCGAATCGACGTTCATCGGCCTGTGGATCTTCGGCTGGGACCGGCTGCCCAAGCGGGCGCACCTGGCCAGCATCTGGGCCGCCGCGATCGGCACGAACCTGTCCGCGTACTTCATCCTCGCGGCGAACTCGTTCATGCAGAACCCGGTCGGCTTCCGGATCAACCCCGACAGCGGACGCGCCGAGCTGACCGACTTCCCGGCCGTGCTGACCAACAAGGTCGCCCTGATCACCTTCCCGCACACCCTGGCCGGCTCGTTCCTGGTCGCCGGGTCGCTGATCGTCGCGGTCGGCCTGTGGCACGTGATCCGCAACCGCGACTCCGCCGACACCGACGCCTACCGCTTCGCCACGAAGTTCGGCTCCTGGGTGGTCCTGGTCGCCTCCGCCGCCGTGCTGTTCACCGGCGACATCCAAGGCAAGATCATGACGGACGTGCAGCCGATGAAGATGGCCGCCGCCGAGGGCCTCTACACCACCGAGAGCCCCGCCTCGTTCTCCGTGCTCACCATCGGCAGCCTCGACGGCAGCCGCGAGGTGTTCGCCCTCAAGATCCCGTACCTGCTGTCGTTCCTGGGCACCGGCGACCCGCACGGCACCGTACGCGGCATCGACGACCTGCAGGCCCAATACGCCACCCAGTACGGCCCGGGCAGCTACACCCCGATCATCCCGGTCACCTACTGGAGCTTCCGCTTCATGATCACCTTCGGGTTGGCCGCCGGCGCGATCGCCCTGCTGGTGCTGTGGAGCCAGCGCAAGGGCCGCACCCCGAGCAGCAGGTGGCTGCTGCGCGCCGGGCTGGCCATGCCGGTGCTGCCCTTGCTGGCCAACTCCTTCGGCTGGATCTTCACCGAGATGGGCCGCCAGCCGTGGATCGTCTTCGGCGAGATGCTCACCCGCAACGGGGTGTCCCGCAGCGTGTCGCTGGCCGAGGTCCTCACCTCGTTCACCGCTTTCACCCTCATCTACGCCACCCTCGCCGTGATCGAGGTGAAGCTGCTGCTGCGCTACGCCAGGGCCGGCGTGCCGGACGTCAGCGAACAGCCGCCCGCCGACGACACCGACGACGCCGAGCGCCCGCTCGCCTTCGCCTACTGATCCCGGACGGAGCTCATCGTGGAACTGACCACCATCTGGTTTCTCCTCGTCGCCGTGCTGTTCACCGGGTACTTCATCCTGGAGGGCTTCGACTTCGGCGTCGGCATGCTGCTGCCCGTCCTCGGCCGCGACGACCGCGAGCGCCGCGTCCTGATCAACACCATCGGCCCGGTCTGGGACGGCAACGAGGTCTGGCTGATCACCGCCGCCGGTGCCATGTTCGCCTCCTTTCCCGAGTGGTACGCCACCCTGTTCTCCGGCTTCTACCTGCCGCTGCTGCTGATTCTGCTGGCCCTGATCGCCCGGGGCGTGGCCTTCGAGTACCGGCACAAACGCCCGGAGGCGTCCTGGAAACGCCGGTGGGACGCGGCGATCGTGGTCGGCTCGCTGCTGCCGGCAGTCCTGTGGGGCGTCGTCTTCGCCAACATCCTGCGCGGGGTCCCGCTGGACGGCGACCACGAGTACGTCGGTGGGCTCGTGGACCTGCTCAACCCGTACGCCCTGCTCGGTGGCGCGACCACTCTCGCGCTGTTCGCAACCCACGGCGCGGTGTTCCTCGCCCTCAAAACCACCGGCGACATCCGGGAGCGCGCGGGCGCGCTCGCGGTGCGCCTGGGCGTCGGCGCCGCCGTGCTCGCGGTCGCGTTCCTGACCTGGACGTTGAGCATCCGCTCCAGCACGGCGGCCGTCGTGCTCGCCGTCGGCGCGGCCCTCGCCCTGCTCGGTGGCCTGGCCGCCGCCCGGGTACGCCGGGAGGGCTGGGCGTTCACCGGCACCGCCGTGGCGATCGGTCTCGCGGTGGCGACCCTGTTCGCGGCGCTGTTCCCGAACGTGCTGCCGTCCACCCTGGACGCGGCCGGCACGCTGACGGCCACCAACGCCGCCGCCACCCCGTACACCCTGAAGATCATGACCTGGGTGGCGGTGATCTTCACCCCGGTCGTGCTCGCGTACCAGGCCTGGACGTACTGGGTGTTCCGCAAGCGCATCGGCGTGGCCAACATCCCGCAGCACTGACCGACCGGGCGCGCAGCCGCCCGGCTGGGAAGATGCTCGCCATGTGGAACCGGGATCTCGACGTACTGGTACCGATGTGGCAGGGCGCCGACGACATCCGGGTACGTGACGGAGCGGCCGCGCTGGGCGACCTGACCGCGCCGGCGACGCAGCGGCTCACCGTGCCGGTCCCACCCGGCGGGTCGGAGCGCGAGGACGGGGTCCGCCACCGGGCCGCTGTCGTCGACGCCTACCGCGCCCACCGGGACGTACTCGCCCGGCACCGCCCGCGGCGGCTGCTGACGTTGGGCGGTGACTGCACGGTCGAGGTCGCGTCGGTGGCCCACCTCGCGGGCCACTACACGCAACGGCTGTTCGTGCTCTGGATCGACGCGCACGGCGACCTCAACACACCCGCGAGCTCGCCGAGCGGGACGGCACACGGCATGCCGCTGCGCCTGCTGCTCGACGCAGACGCGGACGGCGCGCTGCCGGCGGCCGGGTGCCTCTGCCCGGGGCAGGTAGCGCTGGTGGGGGTCCGGGATCTCGACCCGGCCGAGGTCGAGTACGCGCACCAGCACGACCTGACGGTGCTGGACAGCGCCACACTGGGCGCGCACCCGACCCGGCTGGCCGCGCTGCCCCCGCCCGACGCCGCGGTGTACGTGCACCTCGACCTGGACGTGCTGGACCCGTCCGCGTTGCCGGCCGTGGCCGTACCCACCCCCGGCGGCCTGACCGCCGCCGCGCTGGCGGGGTCGCTGAGCGCGCTGCGCGCACGACACCAGGTGGTCGGTGTGGGGATCACCGAGTACGTCCCACAGCTCCCACACGACCAGCAGGTCCTCGTCGACGTGCTGAACGCGCTCGGGCTCGCCTAACGCGCGACCCGGCACGGCGATCTTGCAGTTTCTGTCGCCTTTACACGCGGAAATGCCCCCTATGCCGCGACAGAAACTGCAAGATCGCGGAGCGTTGGGTTGGGCGGGCCTCTCCCGCTAGGGTGTGCCGATGCCCGAGCCCGTGCACGTTCGTGAACTCGGCGCCGACGACCTCGACGCCGCCTGGGAGTTGGGTCGGTTCGCGTTCGGCTCCGACCCGCAGCCCTCCGCGCACGCCACCGTCACGCCCGCCGGCATGACCCGCTACGGCGCGTTCGACGCCAGTGGTCGGCTCGTCGGCAAGGCCGTCGACCGGCACCACGACCAGTGGTGGTCGGGCCGCGCGGTGCCGGCCGCCGACGTCGCCGGGGTGGCGGTCGCCCCCGAGACCCGGGGCCGGGGCGTGGCCCGTGCCATGCTCACCGCCCTGCTGCGCGGCGCCCGGGAGCGGGGAGCGGCGGTCAGCGCGCTCTACCCGACCGTCGCCGCCCCGTACCGGGTCTGCGGGTGGGAGGCCGCCGGCGTGTTGCGTACCGTCGATCTGGCCACCGCCGCGCTGCCCCGGCACCGGCCCAGCCCGGACCTGACCGTGCGGGCCGGCACACCGGGCGACCTGCCGGCCGTCGCCGACCTCTACGAGCGGGTCGCCCGGCACCGCAACGGCATGCTGACCCGCCGGGGTGAGCTGTTCGACTTCTTCGCCGCCGACCGGGGCCTGCCCGGCGACGGTCTCACCCTCGTCGAGAACGACGGCGACCTGGTCGGGTACGCCACCTGGCAGCGGGGCCGAGGCTACGGCGCCGACTCGGTCCTCACCGTCGACGAGGCCCTGGCCGTCACCGCCGAGGCCGCCCGGGAACTCGTCGGAGTCCTCGCCAGCTGGGCCAGTGTCGCGCCGACGCTGCGGCTGTGCCCGCTCGACGGCGACGCCGTCAGCACCGTCCTGCCGTTGGAGGCGGCACGCGACCACGAGCGGGACCTGTGGATGCACCGGCCGGTCGACGTCGCCCGCGCGGTGAGCGCGCGGGGGTGGCCCGCCCACGCCCAGGGTGTCGTCGACTTCACCCTCACCGACGCGCTCGCCGACTGGAACACCGGCACGTGGCGGCTGACCGTCACCGACGGCGACGCCGAGTTGGCCCGGATCGACTCCGCGGCCGACCTGCGGTTGGACGTGCGCGGTTTCGCCCTGCTGTACACCGGGGCGGCGCAGGCCCGATCGGTCGCGCAGGCCGGCCTGCTGCACCACCGCCCGGGCGCCGACCCGGCCGCGCTCGACCTGCTCGGCGCCGGCGGCCCGGCGCAGTTGCTCGACTACTTCTGACCGGCGTCGCCCGGGTGCCGGTGGATTCGCACACCGGACGTGGGAACTCAACGGTCGCAGCGGACAGATACAGGTGTGACAGCGACAGCCGAGATGCGGGCCCGGATCCGGGCCGGAGACTCCGAGGCGTTGGGTGAGCTCTTCGATGAGCACGCCGACGCGATCCATCGACACGCGCTGTGGAGCGGAGGCGACCCGGCGCACGCCGAGGACGTGGTGTCGCTGACCTTCCTCGAGGCGTGGCGGATCCGGGAATCCCTACGCCCGGACGGGGACAGTCTGCGCCCGTGGCTGCTCGGCATCGCGACGAACGTGCTGCGCAATCGCCGTCGGGCGGCGCGCCGGCACCGGGAGGCGTTACGGCGGCTGCCGGTACGCGACGTCGTCGCGGACTTCGCCGACGAGGTCGTCGACCGGATGTACGACGCCGACCAGGTGGCCGCCGCCCTGGCGGGACTGCGGGCGCTGCGCCGCGCCGACCGGGAGGTGTTCCTGCTCTGCGTGTGGTCGCACCTGGACTACGCGGCGGCGGCCGAGGCGCTGGGCGTACCCGTCGGGACCGTGCGCTCCCGGCTGTCGCGGGCCCGCACCCGGCTGCGAGCGCTGGCGCAGCAGGAGTTGACCGGCACCCGGATGACCCCCGTCGAGCAGGGAGAATACCGATGAGAGAGTTCTCCGCCCCGCCCGTGCCGGCCCTGCCGGCGCTGCGCCGACAGGCACTGCGGCATCATCTGCTGGCCGAGGTCCGGCGGCCGGGACGGCGGCCCCGGCGGGTCCGGGTGCTCGTGCCGGTGGCGGCGGCGCTGGCCGTCGTGGTCGCGGTCGGGGTGGTCGCCCAGCCGTGGGCGCCGCGCAGCGCTCCCCTTGTCGTCCCGGTCGTGCAGGGCGAACGCGTCGGCGCGACGCTGTTGCTCAACCGGATGGCCGTGGCCGCCGCCGACAAGCCGATGCCACCGCCCGGCGAGGGCGGCTACGTCTACATCAAGAGCCGGGGCGCCTTCGCCGAACTCGGTGACGGCCCGGCACGGCTGCGACCGGTGCACGAGCGGGAGATCTGGATCCCCCGTGACGAACGGGGTGACGGTCTGCTGCGGCAGCCGTTCTTCGACGCGCCGATCGTCGGTGTGATTCCGGAGAACGAGACGCTCACGGATGTGACCCCGAACGCCGCGCTCGTCGACCTGCCCGACGACCCGGACGCCCTGCTGGCAAAGTTGTACGGGGAACGCGAGGATCGGGGTCGGGGCACCAGCCGCGACGGTGCGGCGTTCACCGCGATCGGTGACATCCTGCGCGAGTCGTTGGTGCCGCCGCGCACGAGCGCCGCGCTCTACCGGGCCGCGGCGAAGATCCCCGGGGTCGAGGTGGTGCGCGGGGTCACCGACGCGGCCGGGCGGCGGGGGATAGCCGTCGCCCACACCGAGCGCAGCCGCCGCGACGAGTGGATCTTCGATGAGCGGACGTTCGACTACCTCGGTGAGCGCAGCTATCTCGTGGCGGACACCGCCGACGGGCCGCCCGGGACGGTGCTGGGCACGACCGCCGTGCTGCAACGGGCCGTGGTGGCGCAGCTCGGGCAGCGCCCGCAACGGTAGGTGGTTCAGGCGGCCGGCACCCCATGGGCTGGGTGCCGGCCGCGCGGTGAACACCGTCGCCGTCAGGCCGGAATCGCCGCCAGCTCGGCGTTCGCGCGTTGGGTGACGAGGGTGAGCACCCGTGCCGCGATGCCGGCCTCGTCGGTGGGCATGTCCGCGTACAGCCGGGCGGTGATTCCCGCTACGGCGTCGGCGACGCGGGCCTGCGTGGCGTGACCGGTGTCGGTGAGCCGCACGGAAGCCTCATCGAGGTGCGCGAGGTCGGCGTCGGTGAGGCTGGCGATCACCTCGTGCACGGCCGGTTCGTCGACCTTGAGGGTGCTGGTGATCCGACGCACGAGCTGAGCCGGCTCGACGGGGCCGGCGGCGAGGACGTTGAGCGCGAGCACCTGGCCGAAGCTGACGCCGAGGGGCGCGACGGCCCGTTCGAGCAGTGCCCGGGTGGCGTAGTGGGCCTGGCCGATGACCTGACCGTTGAGGGGGGGAGTGGTGGACATGACACCTCCTAGGAAACATTGGCTAAACCAACGTTGGCCGAACCAACATTACACCCGATCGTGGGTCGCGCCAACGATTCCTGTTAGGCTGCCCCCATGGACGCCACCGCCCCGCAGTCACCCGCCGGGCTGCGCACCACCCCGACCTGGCTGCTCAACCAGACCGCCAGCCACGCCACCCGCCTGCTCACCGAAGGCTTCGCCGCGCACGACCTGCGCGGCTACCACTACCGGCTGCTCGCCGCGCTCGCCGAGGACGGCCCCGCCAGCCAGGCCGACCTCGGCCGGCGCTGCGGCATCGACCGCAGCGACGTCGTCGCCGCCGTCAACGACCTGGCCGGTCGGGGACTCGTCGTCCGCGCCCCCGACCCGGCCGACCGCCGCCGCAACGTCATCAGCCTCACCACCACCGGCACCGACGAGGCCCACCGGCTGGGCGACACCCTCGACCGCGTCCAACGCGACCTGCTCGCCCCGCTGTCCGCCACCGAACGCGAACAGCTGACCCACCTGCTCACCCGGCTGCTGGACCACCACACCCGGCGCTGAGCACGCTCAGCGGGCCTCGCGCAACTCCGCCAACCGGGCCTCGATCTCGGCCAGCTCCGCGCGCAGCTTGTCCGCCTGCTGCTCTGCCTCGGCCCGCTCCGTGCCCAGGATCTGCTCCACCGCCTCCTGCACCCCCGGCACGTCGACCAGAGCCACCATCTTCAACGCCTCCGCCGGCTTCACCACGTACGGCTTCGCCAAGGCCTTGCTGCCCTGCTGCGCGGCGACGGTCCACTCACCATCGGCGTACGCCAACGTCACGGTGAGACCCGCGGGCCCCTTCGGCTTGACGGCCTTGACCGCCCGCCGCGCCGGCGGCTTCTCCGTCTGCTCCACCTTCGGCTCCTCCAGTCGCTGCGCGGGCACCCGCGGCGTGTCCAACACGAACTCCGGCGCCGCCACCGCCGGCGCCTCGGGCTCCGGCTCCGGCTTCGGCTCCACCACCCGACGCGTCACACCCTTGGGCGCCACCGCCAGGTCAGCGGGGGAGAACGGCAACTCGTCCCGACCGAACCGCACCACCACGAACTCGTCGGACACCTCGGGATCGGTCAGCTCGATCACCTGACCGACCTGACCGACGATCTGACCCGCCGCCGCGGTGAACACCACCCGCGGCTTACGCCCGGCCGCCAACGCCTCCCGGATGCTCTGCACCTCGCTAGTGGACAAACCCTGGCCGGCATCCATCACAACCCTCTTCCGTACACCTGTTTGATTGCTGTCTTGATACCAGCCGGCTGCGACACCCGCCGCACGGGGCTCACACCCCGCTCAGCCGCCCAACGCCCGCAGCGCCCGGTCCGCGTGCTCGTTCATGCTGACCTCGCTGTGGATCACCTCGACGACCCGCCGGTCGACCCCGATCACGAACGTCATCCGCTTCATGCTCAACGGCCCCAACGGCACCCGCCGCTTGACCCCGAACTGCTGCGCCACCGCACCGTCGACGTCCGACAACAACGGATAGTCGAAGCCGTGCAGCTTCGAGAACTCGGCCTGCTTCGCCACCGGGTCGCGGCTGATGCCCACCCGCGTCGCGCCCAGCGCCGTGAACTCCGCCGCGAGGTCGCGGAAGTGGCAACTCTCCGCCGTGCACCCCCGGGTCATCGCCGCCGGGTAGAAGAACAGCACCACCGGCCCCGCCGCCAGGAACTCCGACAACCGCCGGGGCGTACCCGTCTCATCCGGCAACTCGAAATCCCGCACCTCGTCGCCGACACCCACACCCGCCACCGCGCACCTCCATCGTCTGATCGACCGCGCGGTGAGCGTAAGCGATCACACCCAGAGCGCCGCCACCTCGTCTCCCACCCCGTCGGCCTGGGCCCGCCCGGCCCGCGCCGCGCCCGCCCGCCGCGCCGGGTCCAGCACGTCGCGTCCGATCGCCGCACGCGCCGCCGCGTCCGGCGTCACCACCACCACCCGCGACCCGGCCGCCCGCAACCCGGCCACCTGCGCCGACAGCCGCGGCATCGGCCCGAACGACGCCGACGTCGGCGCGAGCACCAACACCGCCCGCGCGTCCACCGCCAGATCCGCGTTCACCGACGAGCGCATCCCACCGTCGACGAACCGGCGCGCGCCGATCGTCACCGGCGGCCACACCCCCGGCACCGCGCAACTCGCCCCCACCGCGTCCACCAGCGACACCCCACTGTCGCGGTCGAACACCACGAACTCCCCGGACGCCGCGTCCACCGCCGTGACCAGCAGCCGCCGCGCCGGCCACTCCCGCTGCGGCAGACGGGCCTCGATCACCGCCCGCTGCGACGCCTCCGACGGGGTGCGCGCCGCCACCGCCATCGCCCCGATCCGCGCCCGCGAACGCACCGCGTCCCGACTACGACCACCAGCCCAGATCAGCCGCGCCAGCACCGCGAAGCCCAACCGCGCCGCCACCGCACTCGACGGCGGCGCCAACTGCTCGGCGTAGAACCGCTGCACCGGCAACCCGGAACACACCTGCGCGCCGACCACCGACCCCGCCGACGTACCCACCACCAGGTCCGCCTCGGTGACCGGCACACCCCGCTCGACCAACCCCGCCAGCAGCCCCAACTCCCAGGCCACCCCGGTCACCCCGCCCCCGCCGAGCACCAACGCCCGCCGCATGTGACGCTCCTCTCGACGACCCACCCGCGCCGGTCACGGTAGCGTCGGCACGACCATCGCGCAGCCGTCACACCCGCCGGGAGGCACCGTGGCACCCGTCACCGTCATCACCGGCGGCGGCCGGGGCATCGGCGCGGCCACCGCCCGCCGCCTCGCCCACACCGGTCACCACATCGCGCTGTGCTACCGCCGCGACGAGGCCGCCGCCACCGCCGTCCTGGCCGACCTGCGCGCCGCCGGCGCACAGGCCATCGCGGTACGCGCCGACACCACCGACCCCGAGCAGATACACCACCTCTTCGACGCCGCCGCCCAACTCGGCCCCCTCACCGGCCTGGTCAACAACGCCGGCGTCACCAGCCCGATCGGACCCTTCACCGACCTCCGCGTCGATGACCTGCGCCGAGTCGTCGACGTCAACCTCGTCGGCTACGTCCTCTGCGCCCAGCAGGCCGCCCGCCGCCTCACCGACGGCGGCGCGATCGTCAACGTCTCCTCCGCCGCCGCGACCCTCGGCAGCCCGGGGGAGTACGTGCACTACGCCGCCGTGAAAGCCGCCACCGACACCCTCACCGTCGGTCTGGCCAAGGAACTCGCCCCGAAGGGCATCCGCGTCAACGCCGTCGCACCCGGCATCGTGCGCACCGACATCCACGCCGACTCCGGCGTACCCGACCGCGCCGACACCGCCGCCGGCCGCATCCCGCTGGGCCGCGCCGGCGAACCCGACGAGATCGCCGCCGCCATCGCCTGGCTGCTCGGCCCGGACGCCTCGTACACCACCGGCACGGTCCTGCGGGTCTCCGGCGGTCTCTGACCACCCGTGCGCGGGCAGAGACCGCCGGACCACGTGCGTGGGCAGAGACCGCCGGACCACGTGCGTGGGCAGAGACCGCCGGACCACGTTCGTGGTCGGAGACCGCCGGAGCAGGTTTACCGCGTGAACAGCTTCGCCGCCGTGATGAGGGTCTGCACCACCCCGTAACCGAGCAGCACCGCCACCACCGACCAGGAGATCCACAACCGGGCCCGCTGCCCGGATCGGCTGTCGTCACTCATCGCGTGGCACTCCTCTCCGCCATCGTGTCCTCATCCACACCGTGCTCCGACGACGGTTCGTGGTAGCGCCGCGGCACCGGCCGCACCAGCAGGTTCGCCACGAAACCCACGGCCAGCACGCCCACCATCGTGAACAGCGCCGGCCGGTACGCCGCCGCCGTCAACGAACCCGGCTCGCCCTGCGCGTCGAGGAAACCGTTGACGATCAGCGGACCCGCGATCCCCGCCGCCGACCAGGCGGTCAGCAACCGGCCATGGATCGCCCCGACCTGGAACGTGCCGAACAGGTCCCGCAGATACGCCGGCACCGTGGCGAACCCGCCCCCGTAGAACGACAGGATCACGCACGCCAACAGCACGAACAACGCCGTCGCGGTCTGCCCGACGAGCGCCAGCAGCGCGTACAGCACCATGCCGACACCCAGGTACACCAGGTAGATCGGCTTGCGGCCGATGACGTCCGAGGTCGACGACCACACGAACCGACCCGCCATGTTGAACAGCGACAGCAGCCCCACGAACCCGCCCGCCGCCGCCACCGACACCGCCGACGTGCCGTTGTCCCGGAAGAAGTCCTGGATCATCGGACTGGCCTGCTCCAGGATGCCGATGCCCGCGGTCACGTTGCAGAACAACACCACCCACAGCAGCCAGAACGAGCGGGTCTTCACCGCGTTCGCCGCCGACACGTTCGCCGTGGTGACAAGCGGTTTCGCCGCCACGCTCGCGGGATCGAAGCCGGCCGGGCGCCAGCCCTCCGCGGGCACCCGCACGTTCGCCACCCCGAACATCATGATCACGAAGTAGGCCAGGCCGAGCGTCACGAACAACCACACCAGCGCGCTGCCCGACGCCGTCGAGCCCGCGTTCGCCGGGTCGTAGCCGGGGTCGTAGAACGACAGCAGTTGCCGGGACAGGGGAGAGGCGACCATCGCCCCACCACCGAACCCCATGATCGCCAACCCGGTGGCCAGACCCGGCCGATCGGGAAACCACTTGATCAACGTGGAGACGGGGGAGATGTAACCGATACCCAGACCGATACCACCGAGCAACCCGTAACCCAGATACAGCAACCACAACTGCTTCGTGGCGATACCCAGCGAACCCACCAGGAAGCCGGCCGCCCAGAAACAGGCCGAGACGAACATCGCCTTACGCGGCCCGTTCGACTCCACCCAGGTCCCCGCGACCGCGGCGGACAACCCCAACATCACGATCGCGATGCTGAAGATCACCCCGATCGCGGTCTGGCTCGTGTCGAAGTGGGCGATCAGCGAGTTCTTGTAGACGCTCGTGGCATAGACCTGACCGATACAGAGATGAATGGCCAAAGCCGCCGGGGGGATGAGCCACCTGCTGTAGCCGGGCGGCGCGACGGTGTGCCGACGATCGAGTGCGGAAAGCATGCGCTGCTTCCTCTCCGACGAGGACGATAGACGTCCCGCACAACGTGCCCACACCACACGCAGGCGGCAAACCTCACCATCGCCGGACGGTCACCACGCTGAGCTGAGCGGTCAATCAGCACCACGGAGCGGAAACCGCACCGCGCCCTACCCCAGATCCGGGGTATGCCACCCACCGGCCAACGCGTCGGCGTCCGCCGGACCCCAACTGCCCCTGTCGTATGACTGCACCGCCGCCGGCAGATCCAGAATCGGCTCCACGATGCGCCACTCCTGCTCGATCGTCTCCGCCCGCGCGAAACGCAGGTGCCGCCCGTTCATCGCGTCGTCGAGCAACCGCTCGTACGCCTCCTGACGACGACCGAGCGCCGCACCGAAGTCGACAGACAGATCCACCGGACGACTCGCCACCTCCGCACCCGGGCTCTTCGCCTGGATCGACATCGTGATGCCGTCACCACGACCCAACCGGAACCGCAGCAGGTTCGCGACAGTCACCGTGCCCCGCTCGGCCGGAATCAACGACCGCTGCGGCTGCTTGAACTCGACCACAACCTCCGTCGCCGTCCCCGGCAGGGACTTACCGGTCCGCAGATAGAAGGGCACACCCGCCCAGCGGGGCGAGTCGACAGTCAACCGCGTGGCCACGAACGTCTCCGTGTTCGACTCCGCCGCCACACCCCGCTCGTCCCGATAACCCGCATACTGCCCCCGCACCGTGGACTCCGGCGACAACGGCGTGATCTGCCGCAGCACCCGCACCTCCGCCTCCCGGAACGCGGCGGCGTCGTCACCGTCGGGCGCCTCCATCGCGATCAACGCGACGACCTGCAGGATGTGGTTCTGCAACACGTCCCGAGTCGCGCCCACCGTGTCATAGAAGCCAGCGCGGCCCTGCGTGCCGAAACCCTCAGCCAGAGTGACCTGGATGTTGTCGATGTGCTGGTTGTTCCACAGCGGCTCGAACAACCGGTTCGCGAACCGGAAGGCGTACAACCCCTCGACGGCCTCCTTGCCGAGGTAGTGATCGATGCGGAACACCCGCTCCTGGTCGAAGGCCCCCCGCAGCGTGCGATCCAGCTCACGCGACGACTCCAGATCACGCCCGAACGGCTTCTCCACGATGACCCGACCCCGATCGGCCAGACCAGCCGCCGCGAGACCCTCGACCACCGAACCGAACACCGCCGGCGGAATCGCCAGATAGAAGACCGGCCGCTGCGCGCCCCGCAGACGCTCGGCCAGCCGCTGGTACGTGGCCGGGTCCGCGTAGTCGCCGGAGATCATCGAAAGGTGGTGCGCCAGCCGGTCGAAGGTCTCGTCGTCCACCTCGTCGTTGGCCTCGGCTACCGACTTGCGGGCCATCGTGACGAGCTGCTCATCATCCCAGGGGGAGCGGGCCACCCCGATCACCGGAACGTCAAGGCGATCGCGCCGAGTCAACTCGTACAGCGCCGGGAACAGCTTCTTCGAGACGAGGTCGCCAGTGACACCGAACAGCACTACCGCATCTGAGCGCATGTGCATGGCACTTCCATTCGATCATGTGATCCTGATCTTCCGAACGGAGAACCGCGCGACCCGCTCCCGGAATTCCCCCGCGAACGGCGCACGTGAGGTCGGCGACAGCGACGGCGCTTACCTTGAAGAAGGGTTACAGCCCAGACGACGGTTTGCAGCCCAGGTGTGACGCGGGTAACGCGCCCAGCCGGACCTGATCGAATGACTTCGATCATCATAAGGGCGGGAGACCCTACGCCCACCCCACCACACCCAGCGCTACCGGGCGAAAACCCCGACGTCACCGGAGCGGGGGAGCCAGGCACCTATACCGCAGGTGCCGCAACGTCGAGCCGTACCCCGTCTCGCGCTGTTCGTGGGCGCCGGCCAACCCGGCCCGGCGCCCACGATGGTCAGCGACCGCAGACGGTGTCCAACGCCGTTAACAACGGGTCAAGATCCGGTGCCTCGACCTGGGTGCCCTTCGGGCCGGCGAGGTGCCTCTCAACCCCGCTGGCCAGCGTCTCCAACGCGGCGCGCACCTGCGGGTCGGCAGCGCTCGGCGCCGCCTTCCGCAGATCCGCCAGAAGCGCCGTGTAGTGACCACGGACCTTCGCGCCCGCCTCCTTGGCACTGACCGGCTTGTCGATGGCGGCGATCGCATCGTCGGCCATCGCCACGTAGTGCTTCTTGACCACCGCGAGAGTCGTGGCGCAGACCTGCGTGCTGTTCGCCGCGACGTCGACGCTCGGGCTCGGCACCACACTCACCGAGGGCACCGCGCTCACCGCCGAGCCAGTGGCGGGCGCCGCGCTCTCCTTCGTGGCAGGCTGGCAACCCACCACAAGACCAGCGGCCGCGACCAGACCCAGCACGACACGGACAGACCTACTCATCAAGGCGTTCCCCCGTGGTAACACGCGATTCCACCGGTCACGTGCGCACACGCGCCGGCCCAGAGCGCACCACTGTAGAGACCGCACCACGCCCACGCACACCCGTTTGTAGGCTGGGGCCGCGTCTCCTGCCCACCACCTCACGCGAGGACTGCTGCCATGAACCTGGCGTACGACCGATCACCGGGCACCGGCCCGGACGTGGTGTGCCTGCCCATGTTCAGCATGACCCGCGCCGCCATGGCCACTGCCTTCGGCCCCGCCCTCGCGGGCGCCGACCTGCGGGAGACCTACCTCGACCTGCCCGGCCACGGAGACACCCCCGCGACCTGCGCACCCACATCCCAGGCGGTGCTGGACAGCGTGTGCGCATGGCTCGACGACCACGTCGAGGCACCGGTCCTGCTGGCCGGCGCCTCCTACGGCGCGTACCTGGCCGCCGGCATCGCCCGGCAACGACCCGACCTCGTTCGCGGCCTGCTCCTCGTCTGTCCCGGTGTCACCATCGCCCGCGACACGCGGACCCTGCCTGACTTGCCACCGCTCGACGCGCCCACGGGCTGGCTCGACGCCGCACCCGCCGCCCTGCGCGAGCACCTGGACTCAGCCCTGGGCCAGCGCACCCCGACCGTCGTCGCGACAGTGATCGCGGCACTGGACTCCGGCGGCCCCGGCGACGAAACGTTCCTGCAGAAACTGCAGTCCGGTCCCGACTACGCGCTGCCCGACGAGACCGCGGAGGTCGTCTTCGACGGCCCGGTCACCGTGCTCGCCGGCCGCCAGGACCGTGTCGTCGGCTACGCCGACCAGTTCCACGCCATGCGCAACTACCCGCGTGGCACCTACACCGTGGTCGACGACGCCGGACACTACCTGCCGTACGAGCAGCCCTCGGTACTGCGATCGCACGCCCAGGAGTGGCTGCGTCGCCAGCTCATTCGATAATGCACATTATGTAAAGTGGACCAGGTTGAGGGTCCCCTGGGGTGCTCGGCTAGCCACCCTGGGCATCAGGAGGCCAACAGGTCGAAGTGCATACCCGCGAGGAAGAGGAACAGCGCCGCCCAACGGAACGCGTGTCCCGGCCGGGCAATGCCGATCACCGTGGCACAGCGACGCAAGATCCGGGCGCAGCCGGAGCGCCAGGCCGCCAGCAGGGACCCGCTGAGACGCCAATCGCCCATCGGCGATACGCCGAGGGGGACGCTCACGAGCAAGACGACGAGCATGATGGGTACGGATATCCATCCACTGAGCGTCGTGGCGAGCAGGGCCGTGATCACGGCTGCGTTGACAGCCATCGCTGCCACCAACCCGATGAGTCCGAAAGTGGTGCTGCGCGCCTGAAACTGGTGGGCAACCTCGCCCGACCATCGCCGCTCACCTGGACCGAGATGCTCGCCAAGGAAGCTGTCGATGCGATTGCGGACGTGCCACTGGAGGTGCGCGCCGCGCCAACCTCCCGTGGCGGCTTCGGCATGCACCCTGCGCAGAAGTTCGGCAACGTCGACTGTGCCGAGCAGGTCCGCCGTCTCCTCGGAAACGGTGACGCTGGGCGTGGCTCGTAGCGACGAGGTGTCGAGAGTCTTGCCTCCTCGAGCCGCCAGGTATCTCTGGTCCACGATGCACCTGGCGAGCTCTTCACGAACGCCGAACATCTTGGCGCGGTGCCTTTCTAGTGGTGCCCGGCGATCGAGATCGCGTCCTCTGCGGTCGAGTTGGGCCGCAGATCGCCCCAGCCGCTCCAGATCGATCAGGTCGAGTATCACGACGAGTCCAGCCACGAGCTGGACGCCCTTGCCCACGCGACTCCAGCGCAGCATCGGCCACCACCACAGCCGCATGTCCATGGTGGACTCGCCCGACCACCAGGCTGCCCATACCGCGCCGAGACTCGTGGTGACCAGCGACACGACGTAGGTCAGGATGAGGAGGAGAAATCCGGCCCACACCAGCTTCCGGCGAGAGGTAGCGGCCACCCGGTCATGGTAGCGAGATGCCGCACCACGACTGCCCCTCGAAGACACCGCTACGAGGTGGAACCGTGTCCGCTGCGCCGTCTCTAGTCGCGGGTCCGACCCGGCGGGCAGGCGTCCTCATCGGGTCGGACGAGGCGCGCGTTGACCAGCGGACTGCGGCGCAGGCCCGCGAGCACGGGCGCGCTGGCACCGACGTCGGTCCAGGTGTCGTCCCAGAGGGCGGAGACGAGCCAGGAGCGATCCGTCGGAAAGAAGAGGTCGGGCAGCGCTCCGTCACCGCGCAGGTGACCGGTCCGCCAGGTGAGCGCCTGCTCGGGTCCGGCTTCGACAAGCACGTAGGACCAGCCTCCATAGAGGGAGACCTTCGCCGCGTACGGGAAGACGATGTCGTGGGCGCCGGTGTCGAGGTAGCCCAGCCACCAGGGCTGGTCCGGGGTGGCCGCGGCCAGTGCACGGACCACGGCGTGTTCGTGGGTCTGCAGGCTGACGCCGTCGGGCGGATGGAACGTGGCGTACGCGTCGAAGACCGGCGGGATCGCCGCGGTGACCGCGAGCCCTGGTGTGGTGTGGCCGGCGATCCAGCCGACGTCGCTGGCCGTGCCGATCCGCCAGGTCCGCCCGTCGCTGCTGCGCACGGAGTCCACGCTTGTCGCCGGGCCGCGACCGTCGTGACCGTCGGAGACGGCGCCCGGCACCGCTGCTGGATCCCCGTCGGCCCGCCACTCGTGCCGCTGCGGGCAGGCCCGCTCGGTGTGGTCGTCGCGCTCGGTGTAGGTGATCGGCAGGCGGGGCTGACCGCAGGTGGGGCAGTTCGCGCCTGGCGACGTCACGTCGGCCACGATACGTGCCTCTCGATCACCGCGACCCGCTTCCACAGCGGTCCGGCCGGCACGTCCACCGGATGGTGTCCGTACTCTTCGTACACCTGTCTGTGCACGCGCGCGAAGGCCAGCGATTCGGCGTAGCTGATCTGGCGTGCGGGTGTGTGTCGGATGAGGCCCAGCGGGCTGATCATGAACACCAGCCGCTGGTAGCTCCGCAGCCGCGTGATCCGGTCGAGTTCGGTTCGCAGCGGTGACGCCCCCGGGCATCGCTCCCCCTCCTCCCCTCTTCTCGGTAACACGAAAATCATGCATAATATCCCTTATGCATGACAAAAAGGACGAATCGCTCGGGGTGCTGATCGAGGAGTTCCTGACCGCCCGAGCCACCCGCAAGCCCTCCCCCCACACCCTGGCGGCCTACCGGCGTGACCTGCACACGGTGGGCGAGCTGATCGCCGGGGACGCTGCCACTCCCCTCCCCCTGACCGACCTGTCGATCACCGACCTCTCCCCCCGGGTGATGCGGGCGGCCTTCGCGCGGTTCGCCGCTCCCCGGGCGGCCGCGTCGGTGCACCGCGCCTGGTCCACCTGGAACAGTTTCTTCACGTTCCTGGTGGCCGAGGGGCTGCTGGCGGGCAACCCGATGCCGGCGGTCGGGCGGCCTCGGGCGCTACTCCCCCAGCCCAAGCCGCTGCGGGGCACGGACACCCCCGAGGTGCTGCTCGCGTCGGTCGCCCGCGACGACGGTCGGCAGCGCGACCCGTGGCCGGAGCGCGACGTGGCGGTGCTGGCCGTGGCGTTGTGCGCCGGGCTGCGCCTGTCGGAGTTGCTGGCGCTGCGGGTCGGGTCGCTGGCGGGTCGGCCGGGCGAGCGGCGTATCGAGGTGGCGGGCAAGGGTGGGCGGCCGCGGGTGGTGCCGATCGAGGCCGATCTGGACCGGGTGGTGGCCGACTACCTGGACAGTCGGCGGCGGCGTTTCGGGGGGCGGTCGGTGCGCCCCGACTCGGCGTTGCTGGTGGATCGTCACGGTGAGCCGCTGCGTCGTGGGGGGCTGCAGTATCTGGTGGAGTCGTGTTATCGGCGGGCGGGTATCGGGGACCGGGTGCCGCGGGGGGCGCGGTTGCACGCGTTGCGGCACACGTTCGCGACCCGGCTGGCGGAGGACGGGGCGAGCGCCGCGGAGATCATGCGGTTGTTGGGGCACGCGTCGTTGGCGTCGTCGCAGACGTACATCGAGGTGACGGCCGGGCAGCAGCGTGACGCGGTGCGGGCCAACCGCACCAATCGGGTGTTGGCGTCGTTGGTGGCGGTGGACCGGGGTTGAGCGCGCCGGTCAGCGGGCGTGTCGTAGCGCCCAGTCGAGGGCGTGGTCGGCGATCTGCTCCCAGCCGTGCTGCGCGGGCAGCAGGTGGGCGTATCCCTCGAAGAGTTCGACCTCGGTGATGGTGTCGCCCTGGTAGTGCGCGGCGTTGGCGTGTTGCACGCTGGGCGGCATGATGTGGTCTTCGGAGCCGGAGATGAACAGCAGTGGGGCGCGCCGCTGGTTGTGGTAGTCGACGGCGATGTCCTGGGGGCCGGGCAGCAGGTTTGCCAGGACGCCGTCCCAGAGGATGCCGCCGGCGGCGGGGATGGCGTAGCGCTCGTAGAGGGCCCGGGCGGTGCGCTCGTCGAAGGTGTTGGTGAACGCGTAGTTCCACTGGTCGAAGGTGAAGCCGACGGCGCGGTGCCGGTTGGCGGGGTTGCGGAGCACCGGGAAGGTGGAGCGCAGCTGCGAGAGGGGGGTCACCGTGACGCCTTCGGTGGGTGCGGAGTTGAGCACGACCGCCGAGGCGCCGTAGCCGCGGTCGAGGAGCACCTGGGTGAACGCTCCGCCGGCGGAGTGGCCGATGATGATCGGTGGCGTGGGCAGTGCGTCGAGCACCGCGCACAGGTGGGCGATGATCTGCGGCGCGGTGAGTGTCTCCAGGGGGCTCGGGTCGGCGTTGATCGCCTCGACCTCGGCTTCCAACCCGGGGTAGGTGGGCGTGAGGACCCGTAGGCCCTTGTCCTGGTAGTGGGTGACCCAGTGTTCCCAGCTGCGGGGGGTGACCCAGAACCCGTGGATGAGCACGATGGTGTCGGGCGTGTCGCTCATGGTCAGCTCCGTGGCGGCGGTGGTTTCCAACCTACGCACTGTCGGGCGGGTGGCTGGCGGGTTCAGCCGAGGTCGACGAGCAGGGGTCGGTGGTCGGAGATGGTGGACTCCGGTGTGGTGACGGCGCGTACCGGTGGGAGTTGGTCGAGGGCGTGCCGGTCGGCGAGGACGTGGTCGAGTTGGACGCGGGGTTGCCCGGAGGGGTAGGTGGGGCGGCGGCCCAGGGGGTGCCAGCCGGAGATGAGCCGGGCCGCGCCGGCGGGCAGGTTGAGGTCGCCGAGCAGGACGCGGGGGCCGGGTAGGGCGCGCAGGGCGCGCACGGTCTGGCGCAGTTGGCGGGCGTTCCAGCCGGGTACGAAGGACAGGTGAGTCGCGGCGACGGTGAGGGGGCCGTGGGGGGTGTCCAGGACGGCGGCGAGCACGACGCGGGGTTCGTCGTGGAGGAGGATTAGGCCGCCGCGGGGGCCGGGCACGTAGACCGGGGAGCGTACGGGGGCGGGTTTGAGGCGGGTGATGTGCCAGCTGCGGACGGGGTGGCGGCTGATCAGGCCGATGCCGTAGCAGGGTTCGCCGTGTCCGTCGTCCTCGTGGCGCAGGGGTCGGAAGTGTTCGCCGGGGGTGCCGACGACGGCGGCGGCGAAGCGGTGCTGCGGTGCGTCGAGGGCGTGGGCGGCGATGGTGGTGAGGTCGAGTTTGCCGCTGCGGTGTTGGTCGCGGTCGACCTCCTGGAGGGCGAGCACGTCGGCGTCGAGGGCGCCGATGGCGGCGGTGAGGCGGTCGGAGTTGACGAGCCCGTCGGTCAGGGATCGTCCGTGCAGCAGGTTGAAGGTGGCCAGGCGCACCTCTGCACCATACGTGGCCGTGGCATGGTTGCCGGGTGCTGAAGTTGTTGGTGTGTTCTGTGCTGGTGTTCGTGGCGGTTGGCGCGTTGGGGGTGTGGTTGCGGCGTGCCCGGGGTCGCTGACCGGGTGAGGCTTGCCACTCGGGTGGCGTTCGGGGCGGGTGTGGTGGGGAGAATTGCCGCCCGTGGACGCCGTATCGCTGACTACTCTGCTGGCCGCCGCTGCGATGGCCGGGTGGGTCGACGCCGTGGTCGGTGGTGGTGGGTTGTTGCTGCTGCCGGCGTTGCTGGTCGCCGCGCCGGGGTTGCCGTTGGCCACTGCGTTGGGCACGAACAAGTTGGCTGCGATCTTCGGTACGGCCACGGCGGCGGCGACGTACGCGCGGCGGACCGAGGTGGACTGGCGGGTGGTGGCGCCGGCGGCGGGGCTGGCGGTGGTGAGTGCGGGCGTGGGCGCGGCGTTGGCCGGGGCGGTGCCGGCGTCGGCGTACCGGCCGGTGGTGTTGGTCGTGCTGGTGGCGGTGGCGGTGTTCGTGCTGGTGCGTCCCCGGTTGGGGGTGGTGGCGTTGCCGCAGCGGCGGACTCCGGTGCGGGTGGTGGCGGTGATCGCGGTGGCCGGGGTGGGTATCGCGTTGTATGACGGGTTGATCGGTCCGGGTACGGGGACGTTCCTGGTGTTGGCGTTCACCGCGCTCGTCGGCGCGGATTTCGTGCACGGTTCGGCGATGGCGAAGGTCGTCAACGCGGGGACGAATCTGGGTGCGTTGCTGGTGTTCGGGGTGACCGGGCACGTGTGGTGGTTGCTGGGGGCGGCGATGGCGGTGTGCAACATCGCCGGGGCGGTGGTGGGGGCGCGGATGGCGTTGCGTCGTGGTTCGGGGTTCGTGCGGGTGGTGTTGGTGGTGGTGGTGGTGGCGTTGGTCGCGAAGCTGGGTCACGACCAGTGGGTGGCGCGCTGATGGTGGTGCGGGCCGAGCACGACCGTGCGGTGTTGGCGCGGTTGTTGGGGCGTGACCCGGTGTTGCACGCCTACCAGTTGGGTGATCTGGACGATTTTTTCTGGCCGTACATGTCGTGGTTCCGTCGGGGTGAGCAGGTCGCGTTGCTGTATCACGGCGTCGATGTGCCGACGTTGTTGGCGTTCGCCGCGCCGGGGGACGTGGAGGCGCTTGCGGTGTTGCTGGCGGAGTTGGCGCCGGTGCTGCCGGCCCGGCTGTACGCGCACCTGTCCCCCGGGCTGGTCGGTGCGCTGGCCGGGTCGTTCCGGTGGGAGTCCGGTGGCCGGCATTACCGGATGGCGTTGACCGACGAGGCGCGGTTGGACGCGGTGGTCGCGGCGGGTGTGGTGCTCGGCGCGGCTGACCTGCCGCAGGTGCGGGAGTTGTACGCGCTGGCGTATCCCGGCAACTGGTTTGACGAGCGGATGCTGCGGACCGGGCAGTACCTGGGGATCTATGACGGCGGGGCGCTGGTGGCGGTGGCCGGGGTGCACGTGTTCTCGCCGACGTACCGGGTGGCGGCGTTGGGTAACGTCACGACGCATCCGCGGTGGCGGGGGCGGGGGTTGGGCGCGTCGGTGGTGGCGGCGCTGTGTGCGCGTCTGCGGGACAGCGTCGCGCACGTCACGCTCAACGTGAAGGCCGACAATGTGGCGGCGGTGCGCCTGTACGAGCGGGTGGGTTTCGCCCGGGTCGCGGACTACGACGAGTGGACGTTGACGGCTCGGACGGCTGGGCGGTGACCGTTTCAGCCGCGGCGGCTGGGTGAGTCGAAGCGGCCGGCGCGGATCTCGCGCAGGGCGCGGCGGCGGGTGTCGCCGCGCAGGGTGTCGACGTAGAGGGTGCCGCGCAGGTGGTCGGTTTCGTGTTGCAGGGCGCGGGCGAGGAATCCGCTGCCGGCAATGGTGAGTGGTTCGCCGTGTTGGTCGACGCCGTGGGCGGTGGCGTGCAGGGCCCGTACGGTCGGGAAGTACAGGCCGGGGATGGACAGGCAGCCTTCGTCGTCGTCCTGGAGGTCGTCGGAGAGTTCCAGGGTGGGGTTGATGAGGTGGCCGCGGTGCCCGTCGGCGTCGTAGACGAACACCTGGGCGCTGACGCCGATCTGTGGTGCGGCGACGCCGGCGCGGCCGGGGGCGCCGAGGAGGGTGTCCATCAGGTCGGTGACGAGGGCCCGCAGCTCGGCGTCGAAGGTGGTGACCGGTTCGCATCCGGTGCGCAGGACGGGGTCGCCGATGATCCGGATGGGCCGCATGGTCATGGGGGGCAGTTTATCGCCGGTCCGGGTGGGTTCGGTGGCCGGCCAGGGTGGCGCGGATCGGGGCGGTTTTCGCGGCGGCTTCGGCGACCTCGGCGTGCGGGTCGCTGTCCCAGGTGATGCCGCCGCCGGCCCAGGTGTGCAGCAGTTCGGTGTCGGCGGCGGCGGTGCGGATGGTCAGGCCGAGGTCGATGCGGCCGGGGGCGACCCAGCCCAGTGCGCCCATGCTGGCGCCGCGGCCGACGGGTTCGAGGGCGTTGATCTGGGTGAGGGCGGCGTGTTTGGGTGCGCCGGTGACGGAGCCGCCGGGGCAGGTGGCGCGCAGCAGGTCGGCGAGGCCGAGGCCGTCGGCGGCGGTGGCGCGCACTGTCGACTCGGCCTGCCACAGGTCGCACCAGCGGCGTACGGCGAACAGGTCGTCGACGGTGACGGTGCCGGTGCGGGCGATGCGGGCGAGGTCGTTGCGTTCCAGGTCGACGATCATGATGTGTTCGGCGCGTTCTTTGGCGCTGGCGAGCAGTTCGGCGCGGCCGGCGGGGGTGGCCGGGCGGGTGCCTTTGATGGGTCGGGTGATCAGGTGTCCGTCGGTGACCTCGATGAGGGTTTCCGGGGAGGCGCAGCCGATGGCCCAGCCGTCGCCGGTGAGGACGCCGCCGTAGCGGGCGCCGGGGAGCGCGCCGAGGCGTTTCAGGGCGGGTAGGGGGTCGCCGGTGTAGCGGGCGGCGGCGTGTCCGACGAGGTTGGTCTGGTAGACGTCGCCGCGGCCGATGGCGGCGCGGACCGCGTCGACGGCGTCGGCGTGTTGGTGGGGGGTCCAGCTGTCGGTCCATGGGCCGAGCCACCAGGGGGTGGGTGCGGTTGGTGGGGTGGTTCGGGTGGGGCCGTGCTCGTAGACGACGACGGTGAGGTCGGGCAGGGTGGGTGCGGGCTCGGGGGCGGTGGTGGGTGTGCCGGCCAGGTGTGCGCCGGCCGCGGCGGACAGGTAGAGCGCGGCGCCGCAGGCGCTGGTGTGGTGGGTGGGGGTGGGTCGGGTCAGGTCGTGCAGGGGCAGGCCGTGTGCGGCGAGGAATTCCTCGGCGAGGGCGGCGGGGTCGCCGCCGTCGCGGCGGTGCCATTGCAGGCGGGCGCGTTCGGTGAGCGTGTGGCGGCAGGCGGTGGGTGCCGCGGGTGCATCGACCAGTGCAGCCGGGCCGCTGCCCGCGGCCAATGTGGCTGAGCCGCTGCCCGCGGCCAACGTGGCTGAGCCGCTGCCCGCGGCACCAACCTGTGGGAGCGTTTCCACGCCGTATGGTCCGACCTTCCTCATCCGTTCAGTGGATTTCGTGTGCGCCGGGCCGGCACCTGCTCGATGCTGGACACTTTCGCTTGGTACTGTGCGTCACTGGTCATGTGAACCATGACACAGTGCCCCCACAGTCCGGAGACCCTGATGTGCCAGCACCAACCGACCTGCCCCTCCGCTGAAGCCACCGACCGGGAAGCCGCACGGGTCCTCGCCTGCTTCCGTGAGCAGGGCTGGAGCCTGCTCTGCAATGGTGTGATCGTCTTCGAGGACACCGGCGAGTTGCTTCCCGACGGCAGCAGCATCGCACCGCACCGCGGTCCTGCCCGCCACGCCCTCGTGGCCTGATCGACCACCGAGAGTTACCGTTTAGCCGCCGTCGGCCAGGCTAGTCCCCCGGTACGGGACGTCTCCGCCCAGGTCGCAGCGGCTGCCGGGGCAGGCCGTAACCGCCCGCCCCGGCGCGCCGCCGTCAGTCCTCGAACGCCTCCGGCGTTGTCAGTCCTCGAACGCCTCCGGCGACGGGCACGAGCAGACCAGGTTCCGGTCGCCGTACGCGCCGTCGATGCGCCGCACCGGCGGCCAGTACTTCCCGGCCCGGTCCACCCCGGCCGGGTACGCGCCCACCGACCGCGGGTACGCGTGCGCCCAGTCGTCGCCGCTGACCATCGCCGCGGTGTGCGGCGCGTTGGCCAGGGGGTTGTCCCCCGCCGGCCACTGCCCCGACGCGACCTGCTCGATCTCCGCCCGGATCGCGATCATCGCGTCGCAGAACCGGTCCAGCTCGGCCAGGTCCTCGCTCTCGGTCGGCTCCACCATCAGCGTCCCCGCCACCGGGAACGACATGGTGGGCGCGTGGAAGCCGTAGTCGACCAGCCGCTTCGCGACGTCGTCGACGCTCACGCCGGTCGCCTTCGTCAACGGCCGCAGGTCGAGGATGCACTCGTGGGCCACCAGGCCCTTGTTGCCGGCGTACAGCACCGGGAAGTGCCCCCGCAGACGGGCCGCGACGTAGTTCGCCGCGAGGACCGCGACGCCGGTGGCCCGGGTCAGCCCCTGCGCGCCCATCATCCGCAGGTACGCCCACGGGATCGGCAGGATGCCCGCCGACCCGTACTTCGCCGCCGAGATCGCCGGCGTGGAGTCCTCGTGCGCGCCCAGCGGGTCGCCGGGCAGGAACGGCGCCAGGTGCGCGCGCACCGCCACCGGACCCACACCGGGGCCGCCGCCGCCGTGCGGGATGCAGAACGTCTTGTGCAGGTTCAGGTGCGACACGTCCGCGCCGAACTTACCGGGCTTCGCGAACCCGACCAGGGCGTTGAGGTTCGCCCCGTCGACGTACACCTGACCGCCGGCGTCGTGGACCTTCGCGCACAGCGACGCGATGCCCGTCTCGTACACCCCGTGCGTCGACGGGTACGTCACCATGATCGCGGCGAGCGCGTCCCGATGCTTGTCGATCTTCGCGTCCAGGTCGACGAGGTCGACGTTGCCGTCGTCGTCGCAGGCCACCACGACGACCCGCATGCCGGCCATCACCGCCGACGCCGCGTTCGTGCCGTGCGCCGACGACGGGATCAGACACACGTCGCGGTGCGACTCACCGCGCGACGCGTGGTATGAGCGGATCGCCAGCAACCCGGCCAGCTCACCCTGCGACCCGGCGTTGGGTTGCACGCTCACCGCGTCGTAGCCGGTCACCTCGGCCAGCCACGACTCCAACTGGCCGATCATCTCCCGGTACCCGACGGTCTGCGCGTCCGGCGCGAACGGGTGGATGTTCGCGAACTCGGCCCAGCTGACCGGCTCCATCTCGGTGGTGGCGTTCAGCTTCATCGTGCACGACCCGAGCGGGATCATGCCCCGGTCCAGGGCGTAGTCGAAGTCCGACAGGCGCCGCAGGTAGCGCAGCATCGCCGTCTCCGAGTGGTGGCTGCGGAACACCGGGTGGGTGAGGAAGTCGCTGCCGCGCGCCAGGTCGACCGGCAGGGCCCCGTCCCCGTCGCCGTCGAACGCGGGCACCCCGAACGCCTCCCACACCTGCGCCAGGTGCGCGTCGATGGTCGTCTCGTCGCAGGACACCCCCACCCGGTCGGCGTCGACCAGCCGCAGGTTCACCCCACGTTGCGCGGCCGCCGCGACGACCCGCGCCGCGCAGCCCGGCACGGTCGCGGTGACGGTGTCGAAGAACGCGACGTCCGCGACGTCCACACCACCGGCGCGCAGCCCGGCCGCGAGCCGCGCCGCCATGGCATGGGTACGCGTCGCGATGTCGCGCAGCCCGTCCGGGCCGTGGTAGACGGCGTACATGCCGGCCATCACCGCGAGCAGCACCTGCGCGGTGCAGATGTTGCTCGTCGCCTTCTCCCGCCGGATGTGCTGCTCACGGGTCTGCAACGCCAACCGGTACGCCGGGTTGCCGTCTGCGTCGCGGGACACCCCGACCAGGCGCCCGGGCAGCATCCGCTCCAGGCCCGCGCGCACCGCCAGGTAGCCGGCGTGCGGCCCCCCGAAGCCCATCGGTACGCCGAAACGCTGGGTGGTGCCGGCGGCGATGTCCGCGCCGATCTCCCCCGGTGCCCGCAGCAGCGTCAACGCCAACAGGTCCGCCGCCACCGTGACGAGCGCGCCGACAGCGTGCGCGGCCTCGACGAGGCCGCGGTGGTCACGGACCGCCCCGGACGCCCCCGGGTACTGCAGGTGCAGACCGAAGAACTCCGCCGGCACCTCGTCGCGCTCCACGTCGACGACCCGCACCTCGATGCCCAGCGGCTCGGCCCGGCTGGTGATGACCGCGATGGTCTGCGGCAACGCGTCGGCGTCCACGACGTACACCCGGCTCTTGCTCTTGGAGGCTCGCCGCGCCAGCGTCATCGCCTCCGCGGCGGCGGTGCCCTCGTCGAGCATCGACGCGTTCGCGGTGGCCAGACCGGTCAGGTCGCTGACCATGGTCTGGAAGTTCAGCAGCGCCTCCAGGCGGCCCTGACTGATCTCCGGCTGGTACGGCGTGTACGCCGTGTACCAGGCCGGGTCCTCCAGCACGTTACGGCGGATCACCGCCGGGGTGTGCGTGCCGTGGTACCCCAACCCGATCATGGACACGGCGACGGTGTTACGGGCCGCGAGGGCCCGCAGCTCGGCGATCGCCTCGGCCTCGGTGGCCGGATCGGGCAGGTCCAGGGTGCCGTGCCAGCGGATCACCTCGGGGATCGCGGCGTCCATCAGCTCGTCGATCGAGTGGTGCCCGACGACCTCCAACATCCGACGCTCATCGTCGGGGCCGGGACCGATGTGACGGGTGGCGAACTGCTCTACGGTCATAGGGGGGCACTCCCGGGGCGAGGTCGACGTGTCGGCCTCCCCCTCTGTCGCACCCGGGGGCGCTCCACAGTGCCTGCCCACGAGGTCCTTTTGCCTGAGAGGTTCCGGGGAGGATTTGCCCCTTCGGCGCCGCCCTGCGTGCTGTCGGGCGGTCTCTCCCACGTGGGTGTTACCGGCACGGACAACGCTACCAGCGCCGGTGTTTCCGGCAGATGTCTCCCCGGCAGTGCTCAGATGCCGACCGTCGCCGCGTCGCCGGCGACCCGGGCGGCCAGCTCCGGCAGCAACGCGCCCAACGGGGCGTCGACACACACGCTGGCGTGCCCGTCACCCCGGGTCGGACCCTGGTTCACGATCGCCACCGGGATGCCCCGTTTCGCCGCCCGAATCACGAAACGTCGCCCGGACATCACCGTCAACGACGACCCCAGCACCAGCACCGACCGGGCCCGCTCCACGGCCGCGAAGCAGCGCGCCACCCGCTGCGGCGGCACCGTCTCCCCGAAGAACACCACGTCCGGTTTCAGCATCCCGGTGCCGCAGATCGCGCAGTCCACCGTCCGGAACGCCGCCACCTGCTCGTCGGGGAGATCAACGTCACCGTCCGGGTTCACCGCGGCGACCTGGGCCACGAAGTCCGGGTTGGCCTCGCGCAACCGCCGGTCCAACTCCTCCCGGGAGGTCAGGTTGCCGCAGTCCAGGCAGATCACCTCGTCGAGGCGACCATGCAACTCGATCACCGACGTGCTGCCGGCCGCACCGTGCAGACCGTCGACGTTCTGGGTGACCACCGTGTCGACCAGCCCGGCCCGTTGCAACCCGGCGACGGCCCGGTGCCCGGCGTTCGGCGCCGCACCCGCGATCAACCGCCACCCCAGGTGGCTGCGCGCCCAGTAGCGCCGCCGAGCCAGAGGATCCCGGGTGAACGCCTGAAACGTCATCGGGGTGTGCCGCCGCGCCACCCCGCTGGGCCCCCGGTAATCCGGGATGCCCGACTCGGTGGACAGGCCCGCGCCGCTGAGCACCACCACCCCACCAGCGGCCACCAGCGCGCGCACCGCCTCGAAGCTCTCCGTCACCCCTCCATGCTGCCTCACCCCACCCGCCGACGCCGAACCCCCGACCACCCGCGGGCGCCACTGGTCGGAGGTGCGGCGCTGACGCCGACCGAGGGCGGCGGTCGCGGTCCTACCCGGCGACGACGTCGGCGACGACGCAGGCGACGTTGTCCGGCGCCCCCGCGGCCTCAGCCAGACCGATCAGTGCCCGCACCGTCTGCCCGGGACCGGTCGCCGCGCTCAGCGTCGCGCACAGGTCGGCACGATCGACGACGGCGGACAGACCGTCGGAGCACAACAGGTAACGATCACCGGGCAGCGCGGTACGCAACGCGAGATCCGCCTCGACCTGCTGGCCGCCACCGAGGGCACGCACCAGCACGGCCCGCTGCGGATGCGCGGCGGCCTGCTCCCGGTCCAGGTGGCCCTGCTCCACCTGAGCCCGCACCCAGGTGTGATCCTGGGTGAGCAGCGACAACTCACCGCCGCGCAGGAGATACGCCCGGGTGTCCCCCACGTGCACCACGGCCAGGTGGGAGCCACCGAACAGCACCGCGGTCAGCGTGGTGACCGGCTGGTACTCGTCGGTCGCCAACGCGCGCACCGTGCGCTCGGCGTCGGTGACCGCACCAGCGAGCCCCGTCAGCAGATCGTCCGCCGCGACGTCAGCCAGCGCCAACGGTCGCAGCGCGTCGATGGCGGCAGCGCTGGCGGCGGCGCCGCCCGGTCCTCGCATCCCGTCGGCGACGGCCAGCAACCGCCCGCCGGCGTACGCGGCGTCCTCGTTGCTGTCGCGCGCGGCCCCGGCCACACAACCAGCGGCATGACGGACAGCAAAGGTGGGTGTCGCCTCAGACATGGTGGTGCCCCCTTCAGACAGATGGTCCACGAGGACGGCGGCCAGCCGCGCCCGCGCCGCCGTGTCGGCGCTGACCTGCTGCCAGTACGCGGCGACCGCCTCAGCCGCCGCCGCCGGCGCCAAACCAGACACGGCGTGGATCTGCGCCAACGGCATCCCGATGCCGCGCAACTGCGCGATCAGGCGCGCCAACGGCACCTGCTCCGGGTCGTAGAGCCGGTACCCGGACTCGGGATCGACCGCGGCCGGCACCAGCAGCCCCACCTGGTCGTACAGGCGCAGCGCCTTCGGTGTCAGCCTCGCCGCCCGCGCGAACGCCCCGATGGTCAACAACTCCACGACGGCATCCTCCTCGTACCGGTCACCGTGACCGGCACGCACCACACTCAGGGTTACCCAAAGGTCAAGGTCAACCTCCGCCGGCCAGGACACCACCCCGTCGGCTCCCGGTTCCGCCACCACCACCGCCGGTACGTTGGACCCATGCGCGTCGTCATCGCCGGAGGCAACGGCAGGATCGCCCTCCTGGTCCAGCGTCACCTCACCGGGCGCGGCGACACCGCCGTCGGCCTGATCCGCAACCCCCAGCAGGCCGCGACGCTGCGCGCCGCTGGCGCCACCCCCGTCGTCTGCGACCTGGAACACGCCGACGTCACCGAGGTCGCCGCGCACCTGCACACCGCCGACGCGGTGATCTTCGCCGCGGGCGCCGGACCCGGCAGCGGCGCCGCCCGCAAGGACACCGTCGACCGGGCCGCCGCCGCGCTCCTCGCCGACGCCGCCACCCGCGCCGGTGTCCGCCGCTACCTGCTCGTCTCCTCCATGGGCGTGGACGACCCACCCACACCCGACACCGACGACGTGTGGGCGGCGTACCTGCGCGCCAAACGCGCCGCCGAGGACGACCTGCGGGGCCGCGACCTGGCCTGGACGGTGCTGCGACCCGGCCGGCTCACCGACGACCATCCCACCGCACGGGTCACCCTCACCCCACACACCGGGCGGGGCGCGATCAGCCGCGCCGACGTCGCCCACGTCCTCGTCGCCCTGCTCGACGCACCAGCCACCGCCGGTGCGACCCTGGAACTCGTCAGCGGACCCACCCCGATCGCCGACGCCAACCGCGCCGCCACCACCTGAACGCCCGCCCCCCGGAGGACAGCAATGGACCCGCAACCACTCGATCACCACTTCACCGCGCCCATCGAGAAAGACGGCGCGTTCGCCACCTACGTGACCGTTCCCGACTCCGCGCAGCTGCTCGGCACCCGCCGCGCCGTCAAGGTCACCGGCACCATCGACGGCCACCCGTTCAGCGCCACCCTCATGCCCTCCGGCGCCGGCCCGCACTGGCTGCCCATCCGCGCCGCCCTGTGCAAGGCCATCGGCAAAAGCGATGCCGGCACCGAGGTCACCTTCCACCTCGCACAACGCCTCAGCTGAGCACCGGGTGGGGTCGCACCCCACCCGGTGCGCTCACCGCTGGTGGTGACGCGGCAACGCCGACTGACCCACCACACCGCCGACGAACGGCGCCCCCGGCGTCTCCGCCGCGATCCGATCCATCGTCCGCGCCAACTGCTCACTGCCATCATCGAGATGCCGCGCCGCCGCCTGCATGTGCGACACCATCATCTCCCCGAAGATCCGCAACGCCTCCCGGGTGGCCACCGTGTCGTCGAAGCTCGACCCCGCCGCGCTGCGATACTCCGCCACCGCCCGCTCCGCCTCCTGCTTCGCCTCCGCCTCCGCCGCGTGCAGGTAACTCTCATACTGCACCCGGGCGTACTCGGCGACCCGCCGCGCATAGTCGTGCGCCTGCGCGATGATCTGCTCCGCCTCCCGCTGCGCCGCGGACAGCAGATTCACCTCCCGCGCCGCCGGGGCCTTCCCCGCCGCCCCCGTGCTCGGGATCACCCCGTGCCGGTGCAGCTCCACCCGGTCGGTCAGCCGCTCGTTCTCCGCCCGCAACGTCGCGATCTGCGTCGCCAACACGTCCAACTCGTCGGCGATCTGCATCCGGAACCGGTCCACGTCGGCGTTGTCGTAACCACGCCGCGCGAACGACGCCGCCCCGAACTGCCACCGCCGCACCCGATCGGCGGTCATCCGCACCTGCACCGCGCCGGACACCTGCATCCCGTCGTACCGGCTGATCGGGGTCGCGCTCACCTGTGCCCACCTCCCGAAACGTCACCGACCGGCGACTGCTGCACCGCCGTACGCCACGCCGGGCCGTACCACTGCTCACCCAGGCCCTCGTGGTGCACCTGACCCGGGTGGAAACCCGCCTGCAGCAACGCCCGCACCGCGTACGACACCATCTCGTCCGACCCACACACGAACACGTGCCGGGAACGCCAGTCACCGTCGGCCAACGCCCGATCCACCGCGTGCGCGAACTCCCCGGGCCGGCTCACGTCGGCACCCACCACATAGGTGACCGTCAACCACGGACACGACGACGCCAACTTGTCGATCGCCTCACTGTCGTACAGCTCACTGCGGGAACGGGCCCCCACGTACAGGTCCACCCGCCGACGCGAACCCTCCGCCGCCACCTGCTCCACAAGCGCCTTCACCGGCGCCCAACCGGTCCCCGCGACCAGCAGCAACAGATCACTGGAGCCCGCCGACCACAAGCCCAGCCGCTCCCCGACCGGCGCCGCCAGGTGGACCCGATCCCCCACCGCCGACCCGTAGACCAGCCGCGACGACACCGCGCCACCCGGCGCCGCCCGCACATGCAACTCCAGGGTGCCATCCACCCGCGGCGCGTTCGCCGGCGAGTAGTACCGCCACGAACGCACCGACGGATGCGACACCCCGATCGACTGACCCGGAGTGAACGGCAGCAGATACTGCGGACGCACCGTCAACACCGCCACGTCGAACGCCCGCCGCTCATGCGCCACGATCTCCGCCACCCACCACGGCGGGTTCACCGCCTCGGCGGCCTGAGCGGCCTCCACCATCACCTGCGCCACCAACCCGTACGCGGCAGCCCAGTCCGCAGCCAACTCGTCGGTCCACTGCTCGGCGAGGAAATGCTGCAACGTCGCCAACAGCGCCTCACCGACAGCCGGGTAGTGCTCCGCGCGGACCGCGAACTTGCGGTGGTCGGCACCCAGGTCCTGCAGGAAACCCACCAACCGGTCCACCTGATCCACGTTGGACACGATGTGGCCCAACGCGGTCACCAGGCGGTCCCGCTGACCGGCCATGTTCGTGGGGAACATCTGCCGCGTCTCAGGATGCGCGAGGAACAACGTCGAATAGAAATAGAGCGGCACCTGATCGCCGTGCTCGGCGACCACCGACCAGCTCTGCTTGAGTTGGGCAGCGTCCACGCTCAGGCGCCCGACCGGTCTCCAGAGGCCACCACCTGGTCCTGCACCTGGCCCAGCACCACCTGCACGTGGGCCAGGGTGTCCGCCGGCACATCCAACTCGGCCAGCGTCGCCAGGAGGTACCCGCCCACCTTCACGTAGTGCTCCACCGGGATGCCCAACGGCTGGTGCGCCTCGGCCAACCCACGACCGGTGTACTCGTCCGGACCACCCAGCACAGTGGTCAACATCAACGTCAGGTGCCGCCGCTGACCCACCATGTCCACGTTCGCGAAATAGCTCGCCGACGTCGGGTCGGCCAACACCTTGTCGTAGAACAGCTCCACAGCCGCCTTGACCGAGCTGGCACCGCCAATACGGTCGTAGTGCGACTGGGGGGCAGCCTCTTCGGTAACCGTCACGGTCGTTCCTCCGGGGGGAAGGGTCGATAACCGTGACGGACCATAGCGTGTCAATCGTCTGGGGTCATTGCCCCCCTATTGCGTTCCCGACAATTGCCTGAAACGCAGCGTCACCGCTACCGGCGGGTATCTCCACAGTCGGCAACGACAACACCACCCAGGGTGTCCACAGTGGAGAGAACACACCCACCGGCACCACCAGCCGTCACCGACGGTCGCGAAAAAACCAACCGAAAAAAAGCGCGCTCAGCCAGCCCGCCGCCGCGCCCGCCGCGCCGCCAACTCGTCACCCACGGGATCCGAACCCGACGCCACCGCAGGCTCCACCGGGGCGCTCGTCGCCGGCTCCGCCGGCAGATGCGACAACGACCCCTGGATCTCCTTGAACGCCCCACCGATCGCGATCCCGAAGACACCCTGGCCACCCTGCAACAGGTCGACCACCTCCTCCGGAGACCGACACTCGTACACCGTCGTCCCATCGGAGATCAACGTGATCCCGGCCAGGTCCTCCACACCACGCGACCGCAGCGCCTCAATCGCCTTACGGATGTTCTGCAGGGACACCCCCGCATCCAACAACCGCTTCACGACCTTCAACACCACCAGATCTCGGAACGAATACAACCGCTGCGTACCCGAACCAGAGGCGTCTCGCACACTCGGCACCACCAGCGCCGTCCGCGCCCAGTAATCCAACTGCCGGTAACTGATGCCCACCGCGTGGCAGGCCGTCACACCCCGGTAGCCGACCGAACCGTCACCCTCAGCCGCCACACCTGGCGACGAGGCACCCGACTCGTCGAAATCCGTGCCTGGATCGGGATCCTGCGGCTCGTGCATCCGGACAACCTCCCCCGTCAGTGTGGCGACGCGTCGTTTCCTTCGACGCGCACCCCTCGACACGGCAACCCTATCGCCACCCTCAGGGGTTACCACGGAGGAACCGACACGACACGCCGCGCCGCCACCGAGAAAGATCACCAACCGCACCGGGGACCACCCACCCGGGAGCGAGCACACGGCCCGCCTCAGCCCGCGAAGTCCTCCGGACGCACCTGCTCCAGGAACTCCCGGAACTTCTCCACCTCGTCCTCCTGCTCATCAGGAATGACGATCCCCGCCTCGCTGAGGACCTGCTCAGCACAACGAATCGGCGCACCGACCCGCAACGCCAACGCGATCGAATCGCTCGGACGCGCCGACACCCGCACCCCATCACCGATCAACAGATCCGCGTAGAACACGTTCTCCTTGAGCTCGGTGATCTCCACCGCCTGCAAGGGCGCCTTCAACGCCGCCAACACATCCCGCAGAAGATCATGCGTCAACGGTCGGGCCGGCTTGACCCCCTGCTGCTCATAAGCGATAGCCGTGGCCTCGACCGCGCCGATCCAGATCGGCAGATAGCGGTCACCCTCGACCTCCCTGAGCAGGACGATCGGCTGGTTGCTAGGCAGCTCCACCCGAACTCCGACCACGCTCAGCTCGCGCACCGCCGCCTCCGTGTCGTTGTCACCTACGCCGCACCGCGCCCTTCCCTGCACGGTACACGGACCGCGACACGGTCGTCCCGTGCGCTACCGCACCACGCCCGCGCCGGAAAGGGGTTACCCCGGCAAGCCTACGGCACGCTTCCCGGAAGAGATCTTTCCGCTCAGCCACCACCCACCGGGACCCCTCACCGACCCAACGTCGACCGCAAACCCACCCGCACCAACGCCGCGTGCAACTGCTCCGACAACGCGACCAACTCACGCGCCGTCTCCGCCGCCCGAGCCCGCGCCGCCGGATCGCTCTGCCGCGCCAACGGCGCCACCAACTGAGCGAACAAACCAACCTCGCGATCCGCCGCCGTCCGGTAACCCCGCAGATGCCGCGGCTCCAACCCGTACGACGCCAACCCCGCCACCGCCGAAGCGATGATCAACGCATCCCCGTCATACCACCCCGGCGGATCCGACACCAGCACACCGAGCCGCTCCAACTCCCCAAGCGTCGACTCGTCGATCCCACTCCGGGCCACCAGCTCCGCCCGGCCGAGCCGCACCTGCGACGACTCGGCCGGCTCCACCGACTCACGACCCGGCACCGCACCATCAGGACCAACCGCCACCAACGCCGGCCGCGACCGCCCCGGCTGCTCACCAGACGAATCCCACTGGGCCAACTGCTCACGGATCACCCGCAACGGCAGGTACTTGTCCCGCTGCGCGGTCAACACGAACCGCAACCGCGCCACATCGTCCCAGCTGTACTTCCGGTAACCCGCCGCCGTCCGCTGCGGCTCGACCAAACCCTCGGCCTCAAGAAACCGCAGCTTCGAAATCGTGGTGTCCGGGAAATCCACCCGCAACTGCCCAAGCACCTCACCGATGCTCATCAGCGGCTCAGACCGAGCCGCCCCGGGTGACATGGAGGCCGCAGGCTCGTTCACCCCCGGCCGGCCTCCTCCTCCGGGCGCGGACCGGCGATGAACACCACCCGGAACTTACCGATCTGAACCTCGTCACCATTGCTCAACGTGGCCGCCTCAACCCGCTCACGATTCACGTACGTACCATTCAGGCTACCCACGTCCCGCACCGTGAACGTCCCACCATCACGGTGGAACTCCGCGTGCCGACGCGACACCGTCACGTCATCGAGGAAGATGTCACTGTCCGGATGCCGGCCACTGGTCGTCACATCGTGGTCCAACAGGAACCGGGCACCCGCATTCGGACCTCGACGAACCACCAGCAGCGCCATACCCGGCGGCAACGAGCCGGACATCCGGCTCGGCACCACATCGGTGTCCGGCCCTTCCAGCACTTCGTCGAGCGAACCGAGATTGAGCGTCGAAGTGACGTCGAGCGGGGGGAACTCGTCGTCTGGCCGCGTCATGGGACCACCTCACGGATCTGTTCGGTCGGCGTCGGGTAATGGCGGGTCTGGCCGCCGGGCACGTGAACACCCGGCGGCTGGCTCCCCGTGCCCGGGAAGGCAATTCCACAACGCTCAACTATTTGGGTTCTCGGTCGACTGGGCGAGCCTAGCCAGCGCCGAAATGCAGGGCAACCGGACGCGCGCACACAACCCACGCACCGGATCACGCACACTCAGCCTTCGGTGATCTTCTGATAAGCCGCCGCCGTCAGCAACCCATCCGTCGCCGTCGGATCGTTCGGCGTGATCTCCACCAACCAACCCGCACCGTACGGATCAGTGTTGATCAACTCCGGTGTGTCACCCAACGCCTCGTTGGGCGCCACCACCGTACCGGCGACCGGCGCGTAGATCTCCGACACACTCTTGGTCGACTCGATCTCGCCCAACGAATCACCGGCCGCCACCACCGCGCCCGCCTCGGGCAACTGCACGTACACGATGTCACCCAGCGCGTCCTGCGCGAAGTGCGTAATACCGACCCGGATCGAACCCGTGCCGTCACCCGCCACCCACTCATGCTCGGCGGTGTATCGCAGATCCTCAGGAATCACCAGACGCGTCCTTCATCCATCGGTGCCCCGGACCACCCGGGCCCGGCGCGGCCGCGCCGGTCAGGAGACCGGACGGGCGTGTTCCAACTTGATCGGCGCGTGCAGCGCCGAAACCTCGGCAACCTCACGCTCCCCAAACGTCACGTTACCGCCGACACCCCGGACCGACGCCACCACCCCACCAGGAATGTTCAACGCCGTACGCATCGTCGCCGGATCACCGATCACCGTGATCGTGTACGGCCCCGTCAACCGACGCCCCTCCACTATCAACGACCCGTTGTCCCCATCGAGGAAGTACGTCGACGCGATGATCCGCACCGTCGCACGGTCACCGCCGGCGATCTGCATCGCCTCCGCGCCCGCACCCCGCAACTCCTGCACCGCGTCCAACACCCGGGTCGCCGTGATCGGCTTGACATCCGCATCGAACTGCACCGTCAACCCCGGCCCGACCGCCGGCAACGTACCCGCCAGAATGCCCAACTCGTTCGCCCGCCGCGTCGCCTCGTCCAACGCCGCCTGACGACCCTGCTCACCCGAGCGCAACTGCCGCTGACTGTCCTCCAGGGCACGAATATCCTGCTGAAGCCGACTCTCCCGCGCGTCCAGATCCGACAGAATCCGCACCAGGTCCTCCTGACGCGTCGCCCCCAACGTCGGATCCGTCGACGTCGTCTTCAACTGCACGACCAACGTGAAACCCAGCAACACCAACAACGCCACGATCATCACACCGGCCGTACTCCACCGGAACCGACCCGCCGCCACCGGCCGCGCCGCCACCGACTCCCCGGCCGGCTCACCCAACCCGTCCGAAGCCGCCACCGGCTCCTCCGACCGCGACACCGGCTCCTCCGACCGCGACACCGCGCTCAGGTCCACCGTCGCGCCGTCATCGACCCGCTCCACCGCGGGCTCCTCGTCCGGCCGGACCGGCTCCTGCGGGGCCAACGGGCTCAGCTCGTCCGGATCCGGTGCGTCCGGACGGGGATCCGGCTCACCCGCCGGCCCACCCGGCCGTGCCGGTCCAGCAGGCTGCGGCCACCCGGTCCCCGTGTCGCTCTGCTCATCACTCATCGCTGTCAAACCTACGCCCGGAACAGGTGCCGACGGATCGCCGCCACGTTGCCGAAGATGCGGACACCCAACACGACGACCACGCCCGTGGACAACTGCCCGCCCACCCCGAGCTGGTCACCCAGATACACGATCAGGCCAGCAACCAGCACGTTCGAAATGAACGACACCACAAACTGCTTGTCGTCGAAGATGCGGTCCAACCGAGCCCGCACCCCACCGAACACCGCGTCCAACGCGGCCACCACCGCGATCGGCAGGTACGGCTGCAACGCCGCCGGCACCGTGGGATCAAGCCACACACCCAGCACCACACCGGCAAGCAACGCCAGCACCGCGATCATCGGCCACCTCCGGAGGGGCTAACGGTCGTCGTCGGACCGGACGACCCAGGACTGCCGGACCGGACACCCGACGCGGAAGGGCTCGGACTGGCCGACGGCTTCGCGTAGCGTAGCTGCGGCTCCGGAGCCGCCGGCAGGGTGAGGTCATCGGCCTCCCGCACACCGAACGACAACCCGGTCTTCTGCGCGACCTCCCGCATCACGTCCGCGTTGCGACTGTCCTCGAACCTGCGCCGCATCGAACCCGGCCCGACCGCCGACACCTCGTACGGCCCCATCACCGGCCGGAAGTCCACCAGGATCGCGTCACCCGCCGTACGGATCGTCGACGTCGAGGTCAACCGCTGCCCATTGATGGCGACCGCCTCCGCACCGGCACTCCACAACGCGTTCGCCACACCCTGCAAGTCGCTGTACAACACCCGCGACGGCCCCGCACCAGCCCCCGTCACCGCGTCCGCGTTACCCGGCCCGTCCGCCAACCGCACCACCACGCCGTCGCCGCGCACCCGCCCCAGGCCGGTGCTCGCCTCCAGGTCCCGCAGCCGAGCCGCCGCCGACCCGCTCAACGCCGCGTCCCGCTGCCGACTGACCTCCTCGCGCAGCTGGTCCGCGCGCGTGGACAACCGGTCGGTCGTGCCCTCGCGCTCCTTGATCTGCGCCACCAGACCGGAACGAGCCTGGGCCCGCCCCGGCTCGTCCGCCATCGTCTGCCGGTACGCGACCGCGAACAGGAAACCGAGCAGCACCACCACGACCAGACTGACCGACCGCGCCGGCCACGCCCGCCACCCCCGCGCCGACCCGGTGGACGCCGAGTGCCGACGGGCAGCCGCCGCATCCGCGTAGCCCGGATCGAGCGGGTTGCGGAACAACTCGGTGAGGAAATCCGGCGCGTACACCCGGTCCGGGCGGGGTTTGCCCGGCTGCGGCGCGCTCATGCCGCCGCTCCCGGACCACGCGCCGCGCGCACCAGCCGCGCCGCCTGCACCACGTACATCCCGCCGGCCACCCAGTAGAGCACCAGCCCCCACCACGCCAACGCCCAACCGATCGCGGCCGTCGCCGTCGCCGCCGCGCTCCACTCGCTGGCCAACAGCAGCACCGGGAACGCCGCCAGCAGCAGGAACGTGGCGGTCTTACCCACGTAGTGCACCGGCGGCGGCCCGTACCCGTAGCGGCGCAGCACCGCCAGCGAGCCGAGCAGCAGCAACTCGCGGGCCAGCAACGCCGCGGTGAACTGCCACGGCACCACCTCCCGCACGGTGAAGGCGACAAGGGTGGCGAGGATGTAGAGCCGGTCGGCGAACGGGTCGAGCAACTCCCCGAGGCGACTCACCTGGTGCAGGCGGCGGGCGATCCAGCCGTCGACCCAGTCCGTGGTGCCACCGATGGCCAGGACGACGATCGCCGCCACGTCGGCGCGCTCGACCAGGAACAGGTAGAGGAAGAGGGGTACGCCCAGCAGCCGTACGAAGCTGATCAGGTTGGGCAGGGTGAGCACCTGGTTGCCGGGGGCCTCGTCACCGGTGTCCCGCGGTTGCTCTGCCCGAGCCGGACGCGACACCGATCCTCCTCCGCGGCAAGGACCCTCGGCCGACGTCGGGCGCGGCGGAGGGTCGTACGCGCTGTCGGGCCGGCCCGCGCCGGCTCCCCCTGCGGCCCCGGGGTGGGGCCTGTTCCCTGATCCGGCCCGCGATCTTGAAGATCACGGGCCGGGTAAGTGCGCTGTCACTATATCGGGCCTGCCTCCGTGCGCCGTCGCCGCGCGTTCGGTGCGGCTGTGTCGCACCGTGGCGTGGATCACCACGTGTAGAGCGTCCTAGGATACTAGTGGGAGCGAGGGCTCACGCCGTCTGTGCCGCCGGGTCGGTCTGCTGCTCGGGCACCGACTGGGTCGCCGCCCGGCCGAACGCGACCAACGCCAGCCACAGATCGTGCTGCGTCCTGCCCGGCATCCGATCCAGCACCGACTGCACCGCTCGCCGCCGCCGCTCGGCCAGGTCCCCCAGCAACGCCAACGCCGCGGGCGTGGGCACCAACCGCACCTCACGCCGGTCGCGGGGATCGGCCACCCGCCGCAACAGCCCGGTCGCCTCCAGCCGGTCACAGAGGCGGCTCGCCGACGACGGCACCACGTCGAGCAGCTCTGCCAACCCGTTGACATTGGTTTCCGCTCGGCTGCTGATCAACGTCAACACCCGCAACTGCGTGGGCGGCACCTGATGCCCCGACGCGGAGGAGTCGAGCACGGCGATCAGCGTCCCGGCAGCCGCGGCGATCGCCGCGGCGAGATCTTCAGGTCGCTCCACCCGATGTCCCCTGCCGTCGTCGCGCTGGTGCCCACCAGACGAGGCGGCGGCGGCCCTCACCCGCTGCCCCGCTCACGCGGGCCGTGCCAGTCCAGACACACCACGACGGCGTCGTCGCGCAGATCGGAGTCCGCGTGGTAGGCGTACAGTTCGCGCATCACCGTACCAACCGCCTCGGCCGCCGGCTGCAACCGCGTGGCGCGCAGCGAGCGAGCCATCGCCCGATCGCCGTACGGCTCCTGACCCGGCGGCTCGGCGGCCCACACCCCGTCGCTGACCACGAAGAGCCGGTCCCCCGGCTCGAGGTGCAACTCCTGCACCTCGTAGCGGGTCTCGGCGAACATCCCCAGCGGCAACTGCTGATCCAGCTTCATCGGCTCCACCGTGGCCCCCCGCATCCGCAGCAGGTGCGGGGAGCCCGCGTCGACCGCACCGACCCGGCCGGTGCGGGTGTCGACGTCGAGCAGCAGGGTCGCCACGTGCCGGCGGCCCCGGTGCTGATAGAAGACCGTGTCCGAGGCGAGCTCGGCCTGCTCCACCAGGCCGCCGCCGGAGCGCCGGGCGTTGCGCATCGCGTTGACCGTGACAGCGGTCAGCATCGACGCGGCCAGCCCACTGCCCTCGCCGTTGAGCACCGTCACGGTGAGACGGTCGCCGTCCAGCGACCAGTCGAAGTGGTCCCCACCCACGGTGTACGCCGGCTCCAGTTGCCCGGCCAGCGCGAACGCGTGGTGCGCCACGCTGCGACCGGGCAGCAGGTCCCACTGCATCTCGGCGGCCATCGTGAGTCGCTCACGGCGACGGGCCCGCCGATACCTGTCGGTCCCCCGGTCCGCCGCGCGCATCGCCACCGCCAGGGCGCCGGCGATGTCGGTCGCGTGGCCGGTGACTGTCGGATTCGGTACGGCCGGCAGCTCGATCAACAGCACGCCCAGCCGCTCCCCCCACAGGGTCAACGGCAGGTAGAGCCGACAGGGGCCCTCGCCAGCGGCGTCGCGTACCGGTTGCTGGCTGCTGAAGCACCGCTGCGCCACGGTGTGGCGGGAGAGGGACCCGGCCGCCGCCAGGTCCGGGTCCAGCACCGGCCAGAGCCCGCTGATCCGATAGTCGGCAACGAAGACGTCGGTGCGCAGCGCGCCCAGCGTCGAGCGGATCGCCTGGTCCGCCGCCTCGGCCAACTGGTCGGGCGGGGCCTCGCGCAGCGCGCGCGACACCACGTCCGGCGGCTCCACCATTGTCGTCCTCTCCAGAAGCTTGCTACAGGGCAAGCATCATACGGACGCCCCCGGACGGCGAACCGCTGCGGTCAGTCGTCACCACGGGTCGCGAGCACGCCGTGGAACGCGTCGGGCACCTTCGCGGGCGGACCCTCCGGCCGCCACCGCGCGACCGGCACGATCCCGTCCGCCGTCGGCGCCCAGCGGCCCAGCAGCGGCGCGAACGCCCTCGGGGCACGCATCCGGAACTGTGGCCCCATCATCGCCAGCGCCTGCGGGTGACCCGCCAACTCCTCGGTGTCGAAGTCCACCACCAGCAGGCTGCCCGGCGCCGCGGCGGCATACAACTCGTCGAGCGTGTGGGTCAGCGTGGCGTCGTCGAGGAACGCCGCGAGCCCGAGGAAGACCACCCCGACCGGCCGGCGGCCCCAGCCCGGCACGAAGCGGTGCATCTGCGCCGGGTCGACCGTGCCGATGTCGGTGGCGTCACCGAAACCGTAGCCGGCCCGGCCACTGCCGGCGAGGATGCTCTGCCCCAGCCGGATGGTCACCGGGTCGACGTCGGTGTAGAGCACCGTCGCGTCGACGGCGACCTCGTGCACGTTGCCCATCGTGGGCACCCCGGCACCGAACACCAGGAAACCATCCACACGCTGGGCGACCATGGCCCGCACCGCCCGGCCCAGGAACGCCCGCAGCTCCCGGAACACCGGCGCGCACGGCCCGTACGCCTGCTCGAACGCACTCGCCGCGACCACGTCGACCGGGAAGTGGTGCTCCCCGCCGAGCCAAAAGTCGATCATGCGGCCGGTGCTCGGCTGGTCCGGTTCACCCATCGACAATCCCCCCTCCCCAGCGATCGTCGCCAGCGTACCGACCCCGACGCGCTCAGCGGTATCACGGCGCGGGGACGGTCCTGCCCGCGATACTGACCCCGAGCGGGAGGTGGGCGGTGAACTCGGCGAACAGCGCGGCGGTCGTGGTCGGCGTGGACGGCTCACCGCCGGCCCTGCGCGCCGTACGCCTCGCCGCCACCGAGGCAGCGCGCCGGCACCGGCCACTGCGGATCGTGCACGGGTTCATCTGGCCGCTGCTGCACGTGCCCGCCGCCCCCGCCCCGGGCGCGCCGCCCGGCGGTGGCCTGCGACACCGGGCCGAGGAGCTGGTCCAGGCCGCGGTGGCCGAGGCCGAGGCGACCGTACCCGGACTGTCGATCTCCGGCGAGATCATCGACGGTGAGGCCGCCGCGGTGCTGGTGGGCGAGTCCCCCACCGCCGCGCTCATCGTGCTCGGCGACCGTGGGCTGGGTGGTTTCTCGGCGCTGCTGGTCGGCTCGGTCGCGGTGCAGGTCGCCGCGTACGCCGACTGCCCGGTGCTGGTGGCCCGCGGCGCGCAACGACCCGACGAGCCGGTGCTGGTCGCGGTGGACGGCTCGCCGGCCTCCCGGCTGGCGGCCGACTTCGCGGCCGAGACCGCCGTGTCGCGTGGGGTGCCGCTGCTGGCGGTGCACGCCTACCAGCACCCCGGCAGCAGCGGCCCCGGCGACATGCAACCCCTGGTGTACGACGACGCGACGCTGCGCGGCGAGCAGGAACGGATGCTCGCCGAGTGGCTGACCGGCCTCACCGAGCACCACCGGGAGCTGCGGTTGACCTGCCGGGCGGTGCACGGCCGCACCGGCGCCGTGCTGGCCGAGGCGTCCCGCTCCGCGCAACTCGCGGTGGTGGGCGGGCAGGGGCGCGGCGAGGTGACCGGGTTGCTGCTGGGGTCGGTGAGCCAGTCGATGCTGCACCACGCGCGGTGCCCGGTCGCCGTGGTCCGCGCCCCCCGCTAGGACCGAGGTTCACCGGCCGCCAGACGGGTAGACGGCCGCGGTACGCCGACGGCGACGAGGGCGACAGCAGATGCCCAGACCGACGAAGGAGGCACCACATGCCAGGACCACGGCCGGGCAGTAACGCCTACGACAAGCAGCGGGCGCGGTTGCGCAACGCGATCGACGACTCCGGACGTCGGGTGCCCGACGGCAAGGCCAACCAGGTCGCCAACCGGATCCTCCAGGAGGACCGAGGCCAGCGGGGCGTGGTCCGCGGCGACCGCGCGTACGGCCCCAAGAGCGAGCGCGAACCGGGCGACCCGAAGTGAGGAAGGTCGACCTTGCCGACGGTGCCATCGCTGGCGCCGTCGGCAGCACCGCGCTGAACGTGGTCAGCTACCTCGACATGACCCTGCGGGGACGGCCGGAGAGCGACGTCCCCCAGGAGACCGTCGACCGGCTGGCCGGGATCGCGCACGTCAGCCTGGGGTCCGACGGCCGGGCGGCGAACCGCCGCTCGGGTCTGGGACCCCTGATCGGCTACGGCCTCGGCATCGCCGCGGGCGTCGCGTTCGCGCTCTACGCCGGTGGTCGGCGTCAACCGCTGCCGGTGGCCACCGGCCTGCTCGGCGCCGGCGTGATGACCATGACCGACGGGTCGATCACCGCCCTCGGGATCAGCGACCCGCGTACCTGGCGGCGCTCCGACTGGATCTCCGACATCATCCCGCACCTCGCGTACGGGCTGACGGCCGCCGCGACCTGGAACAGGTTGCGGCGGCCGTCACGCTAGGGGCCGTTACCGGGTGTCGCTGTCGTCCTCGGCCACTGGTTCACCGGCCGGGCCGTACGGCGACACCTGCCCCCTGGGCACCGGCCGACCCTCGTCACCGCGCGACGAGCCACGGTTGAGCGGGTGCCCGGTCGGCGTCGGTCCCTTGCTGTCCTGGCTGGTGGCGCCCTTGGCGTTGCGCCGGAACTCCTCCTGCTGCGGGTTGACCACAGGTGTCTCCCTCCGGATACGGCGGGCGGTATCGACCGCCTCCACCGTCGGCATACCCGTCCGATCCGGTGGCATTCCGACCGGGCTCGCCGGCGCGACGGCTAGCGGGGCACGGATCGGGTACCCCCGCGGTGTGGGCAACGATCGAACAGTGGTGCGGGTCCTGCTGGACCGGCGTGGCCGCACCTACGCGGAGGAGGCCGGCATCCAGCTCGCCGACCGCCCCCGTCCGCTCTACCAACTGCTGGTGCTGACCACCCTGCTGAGCACCCGGATCCGGGCGTGCGTGGCGGTGGACGCCGCGCGGGAGCTGTTCGCCGCGGGCTACCGCACACCGCAGGCGATGGAGGCGGCCAGCTGGCAGGACCGCGTCGACGCGCTGGGCCGGGGACACTACCGCCGCTACGACGAGCGGACCGCCACCATGCTCGGCACCGGCGCCCGGTTGTGCCTGGACCGCTGGCACGGTGACCTGCGCCGACTACACCGCGAGGCCCAGGGTGACCCGGCCGGGCTGCGTCGACGCCTCACCGAGTTCCCCGGCATCGGCCCCACCGGCGCCGACATCTACCTGCGCGAAGCGCAGACGGTCTGGTCGGACCTGCGCCCGTACGCCGACCGTCGGGCACTGGCCGGGGCGAAGCGGTTGGGTCTGCCGGGCTCCCCGGACGGACTGGCCGGCCTGGTCGACGAACCGGACTTCGGTCGGCTCGCCTCGGCGCTGGTGCGGGTGGCGCTCGGCGAGGAGTCCGCCGGCGAGGTCACCCGGGTCGCCGCCCGCTGAGACCGCTCACTTCACCGTCTTGTCCCCCGGCCGGGTCAGGTGCCACACCAGCAACGCGGCAAGCAACGCCAGGACCACCACCCCGCCGGAGATCCCACGGCCCTCCTCGGGGCTGCGCCCGGCGCTGCCGAAGTAGATCACCGCGAGGCCGGCCAGCACGGTGACGAACGTACGCAAACCTCGGTCCTTCACGAATCGCACCGTAGGCGGGCCGCCTTCCCGGCGGGCTTTTTCGGTGCTGCTGTCCCCCGTCCGGGCGACCCGGTCACCCCTCGGTCGTGAACCCGCGCAACCGCACCCGCCGCACCGCCCGGTCGGCGACCTCCACCACCTCCAGCGTCAGCCCGGGTAGCCGGACCGTCTCCCCCGGCTGGTCGGGCAGGTGCCGCAGCCGGGCCAGCACCAACCCGGCCACCGTGGTGTAGTCCCGGGACAACGGGAAGCGCAGCCGCACCCCCAGGTCGGGCAGGTCGTGCAGCGGGAAGTCACCGGGCACCAGCAGGGCGCCGTCCTCCTCCCTGATCACCCCGTGCACGTCCCGGTCGGTCTCGTCGTACAGCTCGCCGACCACCTCGGCCAGCAGATCCTCCATGGTGACCAGGCCGTCGACGCCGCCGTGCTCGTCGACCGCCAGGGCCAGTTGCTGATGCTCCTGCCGGAGTTGGCGCAACGCGTCGGAGACCGGCAGGGTCACCGGCAGCAGCACCGGCGCGCGCACCCGGTCCCCCACCGACGCGGTGCCGGCCTGCACCAGGTCGCGGATGTGCACCACCCCGAGCAGCTCGTCCAGACCGCCGGGACCGGTGACCGGGGCGCGGGACCGGCCGGCGGCGGCGAGCCGGCGTACCCCCTCGTCGGCGGTCAGGTTGCCCGGCAGCGTCATCACCTCCCGGCGGGCCACCAGGATCTCCCGCAACGTCCGGCCGGCGATGTCGAACGCGCCGGTCAGGATCTCCCGCTGCTGGGCCGACAGGCCACGCTGGCTGGCCAGCATCTCGCGCAGTTCCTCCTCGGTCATCTCCGCGCGGTTGGCCCGCGGGTCACCGCCGGCCAGCCGTACCACCGTGTCGGTGGCCCGGCTGAGCAGCCACACCGCCGGCCGCGACGCCCGGGCGAGCAGGTCCAGCGGGCCGGCGCTGAGCAACGCCCAACGCTCCGCCCGCTGCATCGCCAGTCGTTTGGGCGCCAACTCGCCGAGCACCAGCGTGACGAACGTCAGCAGCACGGTAACCAGCAGCACCGCGGCGGGGCGGGCCGCGCCGCCGAGGAAGCCCAGCGGACCGACGAACGGCTCGGCCAGCGACACCGCGGCCGCCGCCGAGGCGAGGAAACCGGCGAGGGTGATGCCGAGCTGGACGGTGGCCAGGTAGCGGTTCGGGTCGCGGGACAACCGCACCAACCGATCGCCGGCGCGCGACCGGCGGCCCAGCCGCCGCAACTGCCCCTCGCGCAGCGTCACCAACGCCATCTCGCTGCCGGAGAGCGCGGCGTTGACAAGCACCAGTACGGCCACCAGCGCCACCTGCACGAGCTGACCACCCATCGCGCACCCCCGTCCGCCGCCTCAGGTCACTCAACCGCAGCGGAGCCGGTCCCGGGTCCGGTTTGCGCCCGCGCCACCGCTCAGTCGACCTCCAGGTCGTCAAGCGAGATGGCGTGGGTCATCAACCAGCGGGCCAACGCCGACATACCGAACAGCCACAGCGGCACCGATTCGGTGGGGCCGCTGGTGGCGTAGATGGCGAACCGCAGATCGGGCGCGCGGTACGCCTCGATCCGCCACCGGTGCTGCCGGTCCCGCCAGACCGCCGAAGGGTCCATGGCGTCACCGTAGGGGACCGCCATCCGGCCGGGGGGCGGTTAGCCCGGGACCACCGTCGTGCCGAGCAGCCGACGGGCGTTGAACACCAGCACGGCGATGCCGATCCCGGCGAGGATCAGCCAGCCGAGGCCACGCCAGCCCGAGCTGCGCTCGCCGACCTGCTCCGACGGTGCCCGCCACACCTCCCGGTAGGTCCAGGCGAGCACACCCGTCCCGAACGGCAGAAGCCCGACCCAGAACCAGAACCATCGGGTGCCGGTTCGTGGCGGCGCACCACCGACAAGCCTGGCCAGCCACAGCACGGTCAACACGCCGGCGAGCACGGCGGCGGCGTCGGTGATCCGGTGCGCGGCGGCGCCCACGCCCCGCCACGGTTCGGCGACGGCGGCGAGCCGCGCGTCCCACCCCGCGTTCGCCGACGGGACCGCCTCGACGACGGACGTTTCCGGGGCGGGCTGGTCGACGAACACGTACCGGGTCTGGCCGTTCGGCACGGTCCAGGCGAGCAACCAGCCGTTCGTCGCATACTGCAGCCGCGCACGGCTGCCCCAGTAGGCGTCGTCGTCGGCCCAGCCGTCCGCCCGTTGGAAGGTCACCACCCGGCCGGCCGCGAGATCCCGGCCGAGTTGGGCCTGCGTCGACTCGCGGGGCTCCACCCACCAGGCCAGGGGTGCCCACAGCACCCAGAGCACCGGCAGCCCCCAGCGCAGCGCCACCGGGAGGGCCTCGCGCCATCGACCGCCAGCGGGCTGCGACCGGGTCGGGATCAGCTCGACCATGTGTACACCGTCGCATTCCGGCAGGGTCCTGTCAGCCCCGGCCGGCGCGGGTGGCCACGGCACTCGGCCGCCTCCGGCGAAACGACGTCCGCTACCGCTTCGTCCTCGACATGTCCGACCCGGACTCCTGACCAGCGGAGTGTCGCGGGCTCAGGTGACGACGATCCGCGCGTCGTCGGGCAGCCGCCGGGTCGCACCGCGACGATCCAGCAACTCCAGCAGCGGCACCGCCACCCGGCGGGTGGTGTCCAACGCCTGCCGGGCCGCGGAAAGCGTGAACGGCTGTGGCAGCCCCGCCAGCACCCGGACCGCGTCGTCGAGCGCGTCGGGCAGCAGCACCACGTTGTCGGCCAACCGCAGCAGGGCGCCGGCCCGCACCGCCGCGCCGATCTCCCGGGGACCCAGTCCCAGGTCGACGAGACGGTCCGCCTCGGGAGCGCGGAACGGCCGGTCGCCGTACTCGTCGCGGACCCGCCGCACGGCTCGGGCCACGGGTTCGGGCAACGCGTCGGCGTCCGCCGCGCCGATCCGCCCGGCGTGGATCCGCAGCGGCGGCCGGACCAGCGCCTCGACCAGCACCCGGTCCGGCAGGCCGAGGCGCTGGCGCAGCGCGTCCACCGGCATCCCGGGCTCCAACGGGTGTTCCCGCGCGTGGCGGGTGACCTCCTCGGTCAGCTGGTCGCCGAGCCACCGCCAGTGCTCGGGGTCGGCCAACCAGTCACCGGCCACCGGCGCGGCGTGCACCGGTACGCCCATCCGGATCAACGCGCCGGCCCGGACCAGCCGCCGGCGGCGCAGCTCACCGGCCAGCTCGGGTCGACCGTCAAGCGCGGCGAGGACCTGCGCGCGGGCTACCGCGGCCCCTCGGCGGGCCAGCGGCGGCGGCGCCACGTCCAGCACCCGCACCCCGCCGGTCACGTGGTGCCGGCCCGGGTCCCGTAGCAGCGCCCGGTCGCCCACCAGCAGCGGCAGCGCACGGGACAGGCGCAGCCGTACGGTGTCCGTACCGAGCGGTCGGACCCGCACCGGCACCGCCGCCGACCCGACGTGCAGGGTGAGGGTGGCCGGCAGGTCGGCGGCCGGGTCGCCGGTGAGCCGGACGTCCACGAGGTCGGTGTGCTGGAACCGGCCCGGGGTGAGCAGCGCGTCGCCGCGGCCGAGTCGGTCGCGGGGCGTACCGCGCAGGTTGACCGCCACCCGGGCCACCGCGGCGGCCTCCGGTCGGGCCTCGCCGAGCGAGTGCAGGCCACGGACCCGGACCGGCTCGTCGGCACCGGCCACCTCCAGCACGTCGCCCACCCGCAGCCGACCGGCGCCGAGGGTGCCGGTGACGACGGTGCCGCTGCCCCGCACCGTGAAGCTGCGGTCGACCCAGAGCCGGACCGGGTCGTCCACGGTGGGTGTCGGCAGTCGGGCGGTGAGCCGGTCCAGGGCGGCCCGCAACTCCGGCAGACCAGCGCCGGTGCGGCCGCTGACCGCCACCGCCTCCACCGCGCCGAGGCTCGTCGCGCCGATCTCGGTGCGGGCACGGGCCATGGCCGGCCCCGGATCGGCCAGGTCCGCGCGGGTCACCGCCAGCAGGCCGTACCCGACGCCGAGCGCGTCCAGCGCGGCCAGGTGCTCGGCGGACTGCGGCATCCACCCCTCGTCGGCGGCGACCACGATCAGCGCCGCCGGCACCGGGCCGACACCGGCGAGCATGTTCGGCACGAACCGCTCGTGACCGGGCACGTCGACGAAGGCGATGGTGGCGCCGGATGGCAGCGTCGTCCAGGCGAAACCCAGGTCGATGGTCATGCCTCGGCGACGTTCCTCGGCCCACCGGTCGGGTTCCATCCCGGTCAGCGCCCGGACCAGTGTCGACTTGCCGTGGTCGACGTGCCCGGCGGTGGCGACGACGAACACGCTCAGTCGTCCCCGGGTACGCGCAGCACGGCCGCGCGGACGGCGTCGTCGGCGTCGGCGGGCACACACCGCAGGTCGAGCAGGAGTCGGCCCCGCACCACCCGGCCGAGCACCGGCTGGTCCCCGGTGCGCAGCGGCGCGGCGTAGCGCTCGGGCAGGCTCAGCGCCCACGAGTCCAACTCCACGCCGGGGGCGCCGCCGCCGCCGACCACCGCGACGGCCGGCACCACCTCCGCCTTACGGCCGTCCGCGCCGAGCCGGTCGCGCAGCCGTTCCACCCGATCGCGCAGGGCGCCCGGATCGGCGTGCAGGGCGGTGCGGGTGGGGGTGTCCGGTCGGTGCAGGGTGGCGGCCAGCGCGGCCAGGGTGAGCTTGTCCACCCGCAACGCCCGGGCCAGCGGGTGGCGGCGCAGCCGGTCGATCAGCGCGACGTCACCGAGCAGCAACCCCGCCTGCGGGCCGCCGAGCAGCTTGTCACCGCTGGCGGTGACGAGCGCGGCCCCCGCGCGCAGCGTGCCGGCCGCGTCCGGTTCGTCGGGCAGCAACGGATCCGCGGTGAGCAGACCGGAGCCGATGTCGGCGACCACGGGCACGCCGAGGGTGGCCAGTTGGCGTACCGGGGTGGCCGAGGTGAAGCCGGTGACCTGGAAGTTCGACGGGTGCACCTTGAGCACGAAACCGGTCTGCGGACCCAGCGCGGCGGCGTAGTCCGCGAGGGTGGTGCGGTTGGTGGTGCCCACCTCCCGCAGTCGAGCGCCGGTGCTCTCCAACAGGTCGGGCAGGCGGAAACCGTCGCCGATCTCGACGAGTTCGCCGCGGCTGACCACGATCTCCCGGCCGGCGGCCAACGCGGTGGCGGCCAGCACCAGCGCGGCGGCGCCGTTGTTGACCACGTGCACGGCGCCCGCGTCGGGCACGGCGGCGGCCAGGGCGTCGAGCGCGTCGCGGCCACGGCGGGCCCGTCGGCCGGTGCTCAGGTCCAACTCCACGTCGGTGTGCCCGGCGGCGGCCACCACCGCGGTGACCGCGGCGGGCGACAGGGGCGCCCGGCCCAGGTTGGTGTGCAGCACGACACCTGTCGCGTTGAGCACCGCCCGGGGGCCGGGTGCGGGCAACGCGGCGACCGCGGCGTCGCGTACCTCACCGGGGTTGATCTCGCCGCGGCGGGCCTGCTCCTGGGCGCGGACGACGACCGCCTTGACCTGGTCCCGGCCCAGCGTCACGCTGGCCGCGGCCAGCAGCGGGTCGGCGAGCAGCGTGTCGGTGCGGGGCACCCGACGTCGCGGGTCCACCGGCCCGTCGCCCATCGCGTCATCTCCTGCTGCGGTTTGGCGGAGACGGACGGGAATCGAACCCGCCTGGCCCGGGTCCCGGACCACTCCGGTTTTGAAGACCGGGAGGGGCACCAGCCGCCTGAACGCCTCCATCGGACATTCGATCACACCGCGGGCGGGGCCGCCCGATCAGATGGAAGATCCATGCCGGTTCGTCGGGCGTCGGCCCGCGCACGCTGCGGCACCACCGTGTAGCGAGGGTCGCGGGCGGACGCGACGCCACCGTAGAAGATGCCGAACCGGGTCGCCACCGACGCGGCCAGCAGCGCGGCACCGGACAGCGCGCTGACCGCCCGGCTGCGCCGGCCGAGCAGCGCACCGGCGACCCCACCGACCGTCAGCATCCGGCTGGCGCGCAGCAGCCAACCGGGCCGACCCTGCCGGTAGGGCTCGCTGAGCAGGCCGAGGCGGGTCTCCACCCGGTGCGTGCCGTACAGCTCCAGGGCCGCGCCGGCCACCGCCATCCGGCGGGCCGGCCCCGCCTGGGCCGTCGGCGCGGCGAGCAGACCCACGCCGGCGCCGCTGGCCAGGGCACTGCCCGCGAAGATCACCGGCAACTCGGGGTACGCCTCGTGCCACGACGGCACCGCCGTGTCGGCGAGCAGGACCCCGGTGTACGTGGCCAGCGCGGGCGCGGTCCCGGCGGCGAGCAGCCCGGCGGCGTGCCCGAGCGGCGGCAACGCCCGGCCGGCCAGCCCGAGCAAGCCGTGGCGGGGCAGCCGGCCAGCGACCTCGGCGATCGCGGCGACGCCCGCGGCCGGCCCGTACGCGGTGAGGATCCAGGTGCCCATCGACATCGGCGAGGTCGGCTTCGCCACCCGCAGCATGTGGTGGAACCGCGCCGGCCGGCCCAGGTCCCTGATCAGGAAGACGGCGCTGGCGCTGACGGCGGCCAGTGCGGTCACCCGACCGGCGCGACGCAGCGCCGGCCGCCCGGTGAGCTGCCCACCCGCGGCGAGCAGCGACGAGCCGGCGGCCAGGCCGCCGGTGAACAGGTACGCCGCGATGTCCCACTTCCACACCGGCGCCTTGAGGATCGGCCGACCGTAGTACGAGGTGAATTCGGCCTCCGGCACCCGCAGCTCCTCGCCACCGCCGCGACGCCCGCCCCGCCGGCCGGCGGACCCCCGCCGCGGCGAGGTCAGCTCCGCCCGGGAGTCCGCGCCCACCGCTTCCCGCCGCACCCCCGGACCACCCGACCGGTCGCTGCCGGCGGCGGATGGGTCGGTGCTGGCGGCGACCGATGGGTCGGGGCCGGCGCTGGTGAGTCGGTCGCGGAAGCGGCGGAAGCGGTCACCTATTTCGGGGTGGTGCGCCCTCACGAGGAACCTCCGACGAACGCGAACACGGTGGCAGCCGTCATGGTGAGGGCGGCGAGGCCCGCGCGTTTCCACATCGCCGGCAGGTCACGGGTCGTCACGACCGGATCCGGCGGCAGCCCGTACACCTCGGGCTCGTCCAACAGCAGGAAGAACGCCCCGTCACCACCCACACCATCATTCGGGTCGTG
>NZ_JBIAKV010000017.1:0-1192 GCF_042872705.1 Micromonospora sp. NPDC005203
TCCCGCGCCGGGGGGGGGGGGGGGGGGCCCCCCCCCCCCCCCCGGGGGCCCCCCCCCGCGCCCCCCGGGCCGCCCCCCCCCCGCCCGGGGCGGGCGGGGGGGGGCCCCCCCCCCCCCCCGCCCCGCGCTTCGTTTCGTCCCCGATCAGGCCACCAGGGTGGCGAAAACGACGATGTTGTCCGGGTAGCTCTTGGCGGCCTGGTCGAACTGACCACCGCAGGTGACCACCCGCAGACCGGGCCGGTCGCTGGGTCCGTACACCAACTCGGTGGGGAAGGCCGTCTTCGGGTACGACTTCACCGAGTCGATCTGGAACGCGGCCGGCTGGCCGTCCGCCCGCCGCACCGTGATGGTGTCACCGGGCACGAGGGCGCCGAGGTCGAAGAAGACGGCCGGGCCGAGCTTCGCCGAGTCCACGTGCCCGACGATGACCGCGTTACCGGTTTCGCCGGGGCTTGCTCCCGGCTCGTACCAGCCAGCCTGGTCGGCCTGCTCCAACGGGGGGACCTGGACGGTGCCGTCCGGGTTGGTGCCGAGGGACAGGATCGCCGCGTCGACGCCGATCCGGGGGATCTCGATGCTGGTCGGCGCGGAGCGCGTCAACCCGGCCGGCACGTCCCCCTGGCCGACCGGCTGCCCGTCGGCCGGGGGCACGGCGGTGGCGGTGTCGGCCGGCCCGCTCACCTCGGGACCGGCCTGGGCCAGCGGCTGCGGCGGTCGGGTCTGGGGCGTGGTCTTCAGAGCGAAGCCGATCATGCCAGCCCCGAGCATGGCCATAGTGACGACGACGGCCGCGCCGGCGGCACGCCACGGTCTCCCGTGACGGCCGCCGGCCCGTGTCGTCGTCACGTCAGACGAGCGAACCATTGGTCCGCCGACGACGCATCAGCACGATCCCGCCGAGCGCGGCAGCGCCGAGCAGGCCCGCCCCGCCGGTGGCCAGGCCACGGTCGGTACCGGTGCTGGCGCCACCGTCACCACCGTCGACACCGCCGTGCGGCAGCACGACGAGCTCGCCCTCGCCGCACGAGCCCTTGAGCTCGTAGCGACCCGGCTTGGCATCCTTGTCGACCTTGGCGTCGCCGTAGTAGACGAACTCGCGCTCCTTCTCCCAGCTGTCCTCGTCCGAGCCGTGCTCGTCCTTCGAGTCCCAGCCCTTGTCGGAGCCTTGCTCGTCCTTGGACTCCCAGCT
>NZ_JBIAKV010000017.1:1290-140163 GCF_042872705.1 Micromonospora sp. NPDC005203
CTCTTGTCGGAGCTGTACTCGTCCTCGTCCTTGGAGTCCCAGCTCTTGTCGGAGCTGTACTCGTCCTCGTCCTTGGAGTCCCAGCTCTTGTCGGAGCTGTACTCGTCCTCGTCCTTGGAGTCCCAGCTCTTGTCGGAGCCGTGCTCGTCCTTGGACTCCCAGTCCTTGTCGGAGCTGTGCTCGTCCTTGGAGTCGTAGCTCTTGTCGGAGCCGTGCTCGTCCTTGGACTCCCAGTCCTTCTTGTCTTCGTCCTTGGAGCTCCAGTCCTTCTCCTCGCGGCTGTCGTCCGCGTCCTGGCCGTGCTCCTCGCCCTTCCAGTCCTTGCTGCCCTCGTCCTCGTAGGCGTCGGCGGCAGCGCCGCCACCCTGGCCGCCGGGCTGCGACTTGTCCTTGTCGTCCTTGCCCTTGTCGTCCTTGCCGTTCTCGTCCTTGCCCTCGTGGTCCTTGCCGTTCTCGTCCTTGCCGTTCTCGTCCTTGCCCTCGTGGTCCTTGCCGTTCTCGTCCTTGCCGTTCTCGTCCTTGCCCTTGTCGTCCTTGCCGTTCTCGTCCTTGCCCTCGTCGTCCTTGCCGTTCTCGTGGTCGTAGGAGTCCTCCTCCTCGCCCCACTCGCGGTCCTCGCCCCGGTCTTCCTTGGCCGGCTCGAGCTTGACCTTGCCGGTGACCTTGGACCACACGAACGCGTGCTCCTGCCGATCCGGGCAGATCTCGAGGAGCTTGATCTCTTCGCCGGCCTTGACGACGTGCGGCTTGGCGTAGACCTTGCCGTCCTGGTCCCTGCCGTCGTCGTGGCCGTTGGCGTAGGCGATCCCCGGTGCGAACACCAGGAGCGACGCGCCGCCGAGCGCGGCGCCCGCAACGACCTTCCCGAGCATCTTCTTAGCCATGACCTGCGTCACTCCATCCCTGTTGTCCTGAGCCCGGCGACAACCGAGCTAAGACCGACGTTAGACCGTTTCATGACTTATGAAGTGAAAGATTCGCGTTTTGACCTTTGGTCCGGCAAGGGGTGAAGGGGTGCTACGCGGCTTTCGGGATGCGTCGCGTCATCTCCGGCACCGCGCCGCCTTGCGGGCGGTCCACGGCGTTCGGTATCCGTCGTGCCGGACCCAATCCGGCCATCCAGTAGCGCCGGCGGCGTCTCGGACGTGCCGCTCGGGCGAACTCGGGGGTATCGTCCGAAACGGCTCCGCAGGCGAGCCCCGCCGGCCCGCGACGCATCGAGCCATTGCCATGGAAGCGCTCCCATGCAAGAATCGGCACACGCGGTTCGGGGAGCCACGCCGCGCAGGCAGGCAGTCGAGGGCACCCGGTTCGCCGGGGCGACATCCCGCCGCCAATCGACCGGCCACCGTGCCGGTCATGCACCACCACCACCACCATCGCCCGTCCGGGTCGGGCGTCCCCGAAAAATCCCGTTGGCGCCGGCGGCCGTCCGTGCAGGACGCCCACCGGGCCGTCCCGCCGGGCCGTACGTGGGCCCGGTCTCGCCCAAGGAGATCAGTGGCATGAATATGTGGAGAAGGCTGTCCGGCCAACGCCGGGCGCTCGCGCTCGCCGGCGCGGGTGCCCTGGTCGCCGGTGGGTTGGTAACGATTCCGGTTACGGCGGCGCAGGCCGCGACGCAGTGCGAGATCGGCTACACGACGAACGACTGGTCCGGCGGCTTCACCGCGAGCATCACCATCAAGAACCTCGGTGACCCGGTCAACGGCTGGACGCTGGGTTGGACCTTCCCCAACTCCAGCCAGCGGGTGCAGCAGGGTTGGTCGGCCACGTTCAGTCAGTCCGGCAGCCAGGTGACCGCCCGGAGCATGTCCTACAACGGCACCCTGGCCGCCGGCGCTTCGGCGAACATCGGCTTCAACGGCGCCTGGAGCGGCAGCAACCCGAAGCCGACCTCGTTCACCCTCAACGGCGTGGTCTGCAACGGCGGTGTCACCCCGACCTCCGCGCCGCCGACCAGCGTGCCGCCGACGTCCACGCCGCCGACCAGCGCACCGCCCACCAGCGCACCGCCCACCAGCGCGCCGCCGACCAGCGCGCCCCCGACCAGCACGCCGCCGGGGCAGAAGGTGGACAACCCGTACGTCGGGGTGCCGGGTTACGTGAACCCGGAGTGGAAGGCCAAGGCGGACGCCGAGCCGGGCGGAAGCCGGGTCTCCAACAACCCCACCGCCGTCTGGCTGGACCGGATCGCCGCGATCAACGGCACCCCGGACAGCAGCTCCAACGGTGCCTTCGGCGTGCGTGACCACCTGGACGAGGCGCTGCGCCAGGGCGCTGGCTACATCCAGTTCGTCATCTACAACCTGCCCGGCCGGGACTGCTCCGCGCTCTCCTCCAACGGTGAGCTGGGCCCGGAGGAGCTGCCCAAGTACAAGGCCGAGTACATCGACCCGATCGCCGCGATCCAGGGTGAGTCGAAGTACCGCAACCTGCGGATCATCAACATCATCGAGATCGACTCGCTGCCGAACATCGTGACGAACACTTCCGGTCAGCCCGGCGGCACGGTCATGTGCGACACGGTCAAGGCCAATGGCGCGTACGTCAACGGTGTCGGCTACGCGCTGGCCAAGCTGGGTTCCCTCGGCAACGTCTACAACTACATCGACGCCGGCCACCACGGCTGGCTCGGCTGGGACTCCAACTTTGTCCCGACCTCCAACATCCTGAAGACCGCCGCGGTCGCCTCGGGCAGCACTGTCAACAACGTGCACGGGTTCATCACCAACACCGCGAACTACTCGGCGCTGCAGGAGCCGAACTTCAAGGTCACCGACAACGTCAACGGTCAGACGGTGCGGCAGTCCAAGTGGGTCGACTGGAACTTCTACGTCGACGAGCTGTCGTTCGCCCAGGCGTTCCGCAACCAGCTGGTCTCGGTCGGCTTCAACTCGAACATCGGCATGCTGATCGACACGTCCCGCAACGGTTGGGGCGGCTCCGCGCGGCCCACCGGGCCGGGCCCGATGACCAGCGTGGACGCCTACGTCAACGGTGGTCGCATCGACCGCCGGGCCCACCTCGGCAACTGGTGCAACCAGGCTGGCGCCGGTCTCGGTGAGCGGCCCCGGGCGAACCCGGCGGCGGGCATCGACGCGTACGTCTGGGTGAAGCCGCCGGGTGAGTCGGACGGCTCCAGCAAGGAGATCCCGAACAACGAGGGCAAGGGCTTCGACCGGATGTGCGACCCGACGTACGGCGGTAACGCCCGCAACGGCAACAACCCGTCCGGGGCACTGGGCGACGCACCGATCTCCGGTGCGTGGTTCTCCGCGCAGTTCCAGGAGCTCATGCGCAACGCGTACCCGGCGCTCTGACCGGATCGCGACCGAAACCACCCGCCGCCGGCAGTAGGTGAGGCACTGCCGGCGGCAGGTCCCCCGGGTCCCCGGCCCGACCGTCAAGGTCGGGTCGGGGACCCCCCTTCGTGTCCGATCAGGGCACGGTGCGCTCGATGGCCGCCCTACCCTGCTCAGCCAGATCGCGTCGGGCCTTGTCCAGGTTCTCCGGGGTGAGGTCCTGCCCGCGGGCCATCACCAGGTCCTCCGGCTCCCAGGGCTGCTCCGCGCCGGTGCGGATGTTGTCGCCGCCAGCCCCGGTGCCCGTCCCGGTCGCCCCGGTGCCGGCGCCGTACGGGTCGCCGATCAGCTCGTCGGTGTCCGGTGCGAGGTCGTCCGGCCGGCTGCGAGGCTCGGCGAACCCGGGAGTGTCCCGGTCGGGGCCGCCGCCGGTCCGAAACTGCGGGACGGTGGCGTCGTCGTCCACCGCCGAGGCGACCTCCGGGCTGTCCTCCAACGGCGGTTGCCGATCGCGATCGGTCATGGTGGTGCCTCCTGTGTCCGACACGTTGCCTGCTGCCCCTGGCGTACCCCCTCGTGCCGGGCTCATGCCGAAGGGTCGGGCTCAGGCCAACGGGTCGGGCTCAGGCCAACGGGTCGGGCTCAGGCCAACGGGTCGGGCTCAGGCCGACGGGTCGGGCTCAGCCCGACGGGTCTCGCTCGGGCCGACGGAGCAGCCGTCAGGTGCTGGGCTGCTTCTCGTTGGCGGCCGGCGGCTCCGCCGGGCGCCGCCACTGCCAGAGCAACATGAGCAGGCCGAAGACGAGCATCACCAACCCGGCCCACAGGTTGATCCGGACACCCTGGGCCTTGTCGATCTCGGCGGCGCTGTCGAAGATGCCGATCAACGTCACGATCACCCCGTACGCCACGAAGAGGCCACCGATCACCCGACGGATGTCGAACAGGCGGGCGGCGGCGGAGCGGCGCTGCTCCTCCTGCGACTCGTCGATCAGCGGGTCCTGTGCCGGCTGGCCGTCGTTGCTCATCTGCCGACTCCCCTTTCCTAGAAGACCGGGATGTAGAAGAGGGCGGCCAGCGCGACCGCGACCAGACCGAGCAGCACCGGCGAGCGGTACCAGACGGCGTCCCCGGCGAGCACGTCACCCTTGAGGTCGACGCCGCCCATGCCGTAGACCAGGCCGCGCAGCTCCTCGTCGCGCTTCGGCGCGGTGAGCGGGGTGATGATCGCGGCGACCACCACCGCCGTGACGAATGCGAGACCGGCGCCCCAGAAGCTCTCTTCCAGGTCGGAGTTGAAGTCGATCACGCCGCCCTTGTAGAGCAGGTAGAGGCTCAGCGACACCAGGGTGCCCAGCAGCAGCGACCAGAAGCCGGCGAGGGCGGTCATCCGCTTCCAGAACATGCCGATGATGAAGGTGGCGAACAGTGGCGCGTTGAAGACGGAGAAGAGCGCCTGGATGTAGTTCATGATGTTGCTGAACCCGGCCGCGATGAACGCCGTGCCGATGCCGACAACCACGGCGGCGACCGTCGCCCACCGACCGACCCGTACGTAGTAGTCGTCCGGCCGGTCCCGACGGATGTACGCCTGCCAGATGTCGTAGGTGAAGACGGTGTTGAAACCGCTCACGTTGGCCGCCATACCGGCCATGAACGAGGCCAGCAGGCCGGTGACCGCGACGCCGAGCACGCCGTTGGGGAGCAGGTCGCGCATCAGCAGCGGGATCGCGTTGTTGTACTGCAGGTCGCCGCTCTCCGCGCCCAGGCCCTTCACCGTCACCAGGGCCACCAGGCCGGGGATGATCGTGACCAGGGGGATGAACAGCTTCGGGTACGCGGCGATGATCGGCGTACGCCGGGCGGCGCTCATGTTCTTCGCGGACAGCGCCCGCTGCACCTCGGCGAAGTTCGTCGTCCAGTAGCCGAAGGACAACACGAAACCCAGGCCGAAGACGATGCCGATCCACTGCGCGCCCAGCGGGTTGGCGGTGCTGCCCGTGTCCTGCCAGGCGTGCAGGCCCGCCTCGCCGAGCTTGGAGTCGCGTACCGCGTCCATCAGGCCGTTCACCCCGCCGACCTTGACCAGGCCGATCACGGTGACCGGGATGAGGCCCGCCAGGATGACGAAGAACTGAAGCACCTCGTTGTAGATCGCGCCGGTCAGACCACCGATGGTGATGTACGCCAGGACGATCGCCGCGCCGACCACGATCGCGGTCCAGAGCGGCCAGCCGAGCAGTGCCTGCATCACCAGGGCCAGCGCGTAGAGGTTCACGCCGGCGATGAGCACCTGGGCCACGGCGAAGCTGAGCGCGTTGAGCAGGTGAGTGGGGCGGTTGAACCGCAGCCGCAGGTACTCGGGCACGCTGCGGACCTTGGAGCCGTAGTAGAAGGGCATCATCACGATGCCGAGGAAGACCATCGCCGGCACCGCGCCGATCCAGTAGTAGTGGACCGTCATGACGCCGTACTGGGCGCCGTTCGCGGCCATACCGATGATCTCCAGCGCGCCCAGGTTCGCCGAGACGAAGGCGAGCCCGGTCACCCAGGCCGGCAGGGACCGGCCGGAGAGGAAGAAGTCGACGCTGGTCCGGATCGCCCGGCGCGCGGCGATGCCGACCCCGAGGACGGTGACGAAGTACAGCGCCAGAATCAGGTAGTCCAGGCCGTTCATGTTGAGCCGAAGACCGTCGCCGTCCATCCCGTCACCCCTCGTCCCGACGTCTGCGCTGGTTGGTGCGCGCGCCCTATTACCCCGTCCGGACGTTTTCACGCCTCGACGCAGGTTGGGTGAGGTTCGGGCGGATTGGGGATGTCGCGCGCCTGCCGACCGGCTCGTCGACGGCGAGGCGTACCCATCGCACAGGGCGAGGGACGCCCCGGCCGACCGGCCGGAGCGCCCCTCGGTGGTGCGTCGTTCAGCGACCCAGTACGCGGTCCAGGAAGTCCCGGTAGTTGCGCACCGCCATCCGCAGTTGCTCGGTGTCGGCCGAGCCGGCGTCCTGCCACCCGCCCAACGTGTTCTTCTGAGCGGCCAGCGCCGACGAGAGAGCCTGGATGGCCTCTTCCACCAGCGACTGCGCCTCGCCGGCGGCCGCGTGCGGATCATCGACGAAACGCAGCTGCACGTCCCGCCAGCGGTCCCGGAAGCCCTGGGCGGTGTCGGTGTCCAGGAGGGTCGCCGGCTCGGCCGCGACGGTCGACCCGGCGGGCCGTGACGTCCCGGCGGCCCCCAACGACGTGCCGTCGCCCTCGGTGTCGACGGGCTCGCCGTCCGCGTCCGGATCGACCATCTCCGGCGCGGCGCTGCCGTAGCCGACGGCCACCGCGTCCGGGTCGGTGCCCGGGGCGGCGTCCCGGCGGTGCAACTCGGCCGTGGGGTCGGCCCGCAGGCCCTCACGCTCGCCGTCCTCGGCGCCGTCGCCCGGCTGGGCCGTCCGCTCGGCCCGGGCGTCCGGCTGATCCTGCGGGTTGGGGCTCGCGAGTGCCGAGGCCGCCACCGCGTCGGCCACCGTGGTGGCGCCGAACGCTGTGGGCAGTGGCCCCGGCTCGTGGAAACCGCCCTCGTCGGTGGAGCGGTCGTCCCGCCGGTGGCGCGGGTCGGTGTCGTCGGCGTGCTCGTCGGGAGCGGTCCACTCGTTCGAGGCGTCCCGCTCGTTCGGGGTGGTCTGGTCGTCAAAGGTGCCCCGGTCGTCCAGGGCGTCCTCGGGGACGTCCGAGCGGCCGGCCCGGTCGCCGCTGGGCGGTACCGGGACGGGCGCGGACCGGACGGCCTCCGGGTGGTCGTTGCTCACCTGCTGCTCTTCCTGGCGCATCGGTAGCCTCCTCAGCGGCTCGTGGAGTCGTGGTCCGGGTGGTTGCGCTGTTCGGGCGTACGGTGGCCGACCGGCTCCTCACCGAGCAGATCGGCGAAGAGTGACCGGTAGTGCACGACCGCCTGCCGCAGCTCCTCGGTGCTGGCCTCGCCCCGGGAGTTGCGCAGGTGGATGTCGTGCGCGTCGCGATAGTTGGTGAGTGTGCGAGCGTGCTCGACGGAGAGATGGGCGATCTGGTCGGAGAAGTCCCCGGTCGGGTAACCCTGCTCCTCGATGAGCCGGGTGACCAGAGTGTCGGCGTCGCCAACCGTTTCGCCGGGTGAGTCGATGAAGCGCACCTGGAGTTCCTCCCAGGCGGCGCTGTAGCGGGCCCGGGACTCCGGGCTGAGCGGGGTGAGCGTGAGCTCGGCGTGCCGGCGTTCCCGGTCGCGCAGTTCGCGCTCGGCGGCGGATCGGCTGTCCTGCTCCTCCACCACCCGGTCGTACTCCGGCCCGAACCGGTCGCGTAGCGCGCGACGGCGTCCGAGCGACCGGACGGCCACGGCCAGCACCGCGACGACCACGAGCACGACGAGCACGATGACGATTACCTGCGTGGGCGACATGGGCTCCTCCTTCGTCACCTGGTATTCCCTCCGCGCACTGTTCGCCAATCCCGATCCGGGGTACTTTCTGGCCGGCTTGGGTCCGGCAGCGGGGAAAGTGCTGTCCAGCGCCGCGGCCCGTCGACCTGTCCAGACCTGACCAGGTCCAGAAAACACGCCTGCCCAGGTCGACCGGGTGCGGATCCGCGGTGGCCCCACCAGACATCTCGGGGCGTCGATGTCGGCGCGACGGGCAGTAGTGCAACGGCCCCCGATTACGTATCCTGCCCAAGGCGCCCGCGCCGGGGTCCGGCGTCACGCCGGGCGCGCAGCCGGCCGACGCGTTGCCCGGCGGTGCCGGCACCCCTCCTGCCACCCCTGTACGGGCGAGGTCTGATGAGAACCCGCGACTGGCCGATCCGCTCGAAGCTGACCGCGTTGGTCGTCGTGCCGGTGACCGCGCTCCTGGCGCTGTGGATCTTCGCGACCACGCTGACCTTCGGTCCCGCCCTGGACCTGCTCTCCGCCCGCACCCTGCTGTACGACCTGGGTCGCCCCGGCGAGGTCGTGGTCACCGAGCTGCAACGGGAGCGCCGACTTTCGGTGGTGCAACTCGCGGGCACCACCCGGCTGCCCGTCCTGGCCGAGCAGCGGGCCCGCACCGACCGGGCCATCGCCGAGCTGCGCCGCCGCGTCGACGGGGAAGCCCTGCGCGACGCCGCGGACGATCCGCTGGAGGCCCGGATCGACCACCTGGTCACCGCCCTGGCGGCGCTGCCGGCCGGCCGGCAGTTCATCGACGACCGCGGTCTGGACCGCAGCGGTGCGATCGGCCTGTACAGCGGCATGGTCTCCGCGGCTTTCCAGGCGTTCTCCGCGATGGCGACCCTCAACGACCCGGACCTCAACCGGCAGGCACTGGCGCTCACCGCGTTGGGCCGCTCCCGGGAGTTGCTCGGCCAGAGCGACGCACTCCTGACCGGCGCGCTGAGCGCCGGACGGTTCGCCGAGGGGGAGCACACCCAACTCGTGCAGGCCATCGGCAACCAACGGTGGCTCACCGAGAGCGCTGTGGCCGACCTACCCGAGGCCGGGCGGGTCGCGTACCAACGATTGACCGAGGGCGAGGCGTTCACCCGGCTGCGCACGATGCAGGACGCGCTGCTCGCGGCCAACCGGTCCGGCCGACCGCCGGTCGACGCGGCGGCCTGGCAGACCAGCCATGACGCGGTGCAGCAGCAGTTGCGCGACTTCGAGCTGGCCGAGGCCGACGGTCTCACCGACCGCTCCGTGCCGATGGCGGTACGCATCCTGGCGCGGCTCGCCGCCGCCGGTGTGCTCGGGCTCGTCGCCGTGGTGGTCTCGGTGCTGGTGGCGCTGCGGCTCGGCCGCACGCTGGTGCATCGCCTCAGCGGCGTCCGCACCGCCGCGCTGGAGTTGGCCGAGCACCGCCTCCCGGACGTGGTGGCCCGGTTGCGCCGAGGCGAGCAGGTCGACGTCGCCCGGGAGGCACCGCCACTGGAGTACGGCCACGACGAGATCGGCGAGGTCGGCCGCGCCTTCACCGAGGTGCAGCGCACCGCCGTCCAGGCGGCCGTGGACGAGGTAGCCCTGCGTCGTGGACTCAACGAGGTCTTCCTCAACATCGCCCGCCGGAGTCAGAGCCTGGTGCACCGTCAGTTGCACCTGCTGGACCGGATGGAGCGCCGCGCCGAGGATCCGGACGAGCTGGCCGAGCTCTTCCAGGTCGACCACCTGGCGACCCGGCTCCGGCGGCACGCCGAGGACCTGGTCATTCTTGCCGGCTCCGCGCCCGGCCGGGGTTGGCGAAACCCGGTCGCGATGGTCGACCTGATCCGCGGCGCGATCTCCGAGGTCGAGGCGTACCACCGGGTGGACATCACCGCCGCGCAGCCCGTCGGCGTGCTGGGCCGGGCGGTCGGCGACGTCATCCACCTGCTCGCCGAGCTGGTCGAGAACGCCACCGCCTTCTCCCCGCCGGACACCCGGGTCACCGTCACCGGGGAACAGGTGGCCAACGGGTACGCCCTGGAGATCACCGACCAGGGGCTGGGCATGTCCGCCGCGGCCCTGGGGACCGCCAACACCCGGCTGGCCAGCTCCCCCGAGTTCGACCCGGCGCAGAGCGCTCGGCTCGGCCTGTTCGTCGTGGCCCGGCTGGCGGCCCGGCACGGCGTACAGGTGCGGTTGCGTCCCTCCGAGCAGGGCGGGGTGAGCGCGGTGGTGCTGATCCCCGCCGACCTGGTCACCGCCGAGCCGCCGGCCGGCCCCGACCCCGCCACGCTTCCCGCCGCGTCGGCCGACCCGGCCCGGCGGCTGGCCCGTACGGCTCGTCGGGGTGCCGTGCCCCGCACCCGCCCACCCACCGCGCCGCGCGCCGACGCCGCACCGTCCGCCCCACCCACCGGCGCACCGACTGCGGCCGGCGGGCCGGGCGACGCGGGGTCGGCGGCGGACGACGAGCTGGACGGTCTGCCCCGCCGGGTGCGACGTCGTACCCCCGCCGCCGGCCAACCCCGGTCGACAGTCACCGAAACCCCGGCGCCCCGGTCTCCCGAGGAGGTGCGCCGGGTGATGGCGGCCCTGCAGGCCGGCACGGCGCGTGGACGCGCCACCGTCACCACCCCGGCAGCGCCAACCGGTCCGGCCACCCCGACCGGCCCGGTGACACCCCCCGAACCCCCGACCGCGACTGAGAGGGACGCCTAGTGCGGCATTCGACGAAGCAGAGCGCCGGCCTGGACTGGTTGCTCGACGAGTTGGTGCAACGGGTGCCGGCGGCCCGGGAGGCGGTGGTGCTGTCCGCCGACGGTCTCCTGCTCGGCTGCTCGGCCGAGTTGGAGCGCTCCGACGCGGAGCATCTGTGTGCGCTCGCCGCGGGCTTCTCCAGCCTGGCGCGGGGCGCCAGCCGGCACGTGGACGGCGGCCCGGTCCGGCAGACGGTGGTGGAGATGGAGTCGGCGTACCTCTTCGTCACCGCCGCCGGGCAGGGCGCGTGCCTGGCGGTGGTGAGCGACGCCGCCGCGGACATCGGTTTGGTCGCGTACGAGATGGCGATGCTTGTCATCCGGGTGGGGGAGAGCCTCGCCGCACCGGCCCGATCGTCGGCGGGAGACGGTGATGCGGGCTGAGCCGCCCGGGCCGCAACACGAGTGGCTGGACGGCGAGGCCGGCCCGGTGGTGCGCCCGTACACCCTCACCAAAGGCCGGGTCCGCTCCGCCGGCGACGGCTTCGACCTGGTCGCGATCGTGCTTGCGGAGTCGGACGTCGACGACGCCGGCCATCCACACCTGCTCCCGGAGCATCGACGGCTGATCGCGTTGGCCCTCCGGCCGGTGTCGGTGGCCGAGTTGGCAGCCGAACTGGACCTCGCGGTCGGTGTGGTCCGGGTACTACTCGGTGATCTCCTGGCCGAGGGCCTGGTCGCGGTGCAGGAGCCGCCGGCCGCCGGAAAACTTCCCGACGACGACATCCTCAAGGCGGTGGTCAGTGGACTCCGTGCGCTATGACCATACGGGCACCAGCGCCACCATCCCGCTGGCACTGAAGATCCTCATCGCGGGCGGCTTCGGAGCTGGCAAGACGACACTGGTCAGTGCCCTGAGCGAGGTGCGCCCGTTGCAGACCGAGGAGGTGTTGACCGGCGCCGGGATCGGCACCGACGACGTCTCCGGAGTGGAGGGCAAGTCGACCACCACGGTGGCGATGGACTTCGGCCGGATCACCATCAACGACGACCTGCAGGTCTACCTGTTCGGCACCCCGGGCCAGGATCGGTTCTGGTTCCTGTGGGACGAGTTGGCCTTCGGCGCGCTCGGCGCGGTCGTGCTCGCCGACACCCGTCGGCTGGCCGACTGTTTCCCGTCCATCGACTACTTCGAGCAGCGTGGCATCCCGTTCGTGGTCGGCGTGAACTGCTTCGACGACTCCCGCAAATTCAACCTGGAGACCGTACGTCGGGCACTCGACCTGGACCCGGACGTGCCGATGGTGCTCTGCGACGCCCGCGACCGGCAGTCCGGAAAGATGGTGTTGATCTCTCTGGTCGAACATGTCGCCCGGCAGCGAGGGGAGCCGGTGCCGACGGCCTGAGATCCGGCCGGCAAAGCCGGTTAACCGGCGGTCGATGCGGGCAGCCTCTGGTTGGATCAGCGGAGGTCGCCGGCGGAGGAGTGGAACGTGAGTGCTCAGGGTGAGGTCGTCCACATCGGGGGTTACACCGCGCAGAGCGGTGGGCGGGGCAGCGGGATCATCGCCGCGCGCCGTGACCCGACGACCGGGGCGCTGACCCCGCTCGGCACGGTGGCGGTCACCCCGTCCCCCTCCTTCCTGGCGCGACACCCCACCGAGCCGGTGCTCTACGCGGTGAACGAGCTGGCGGCCGGGGAGATCAGCGCCTGGCGGGTCGGGCCGGACGGCGCGCTGGATCCGCTGGGCAGCCGGTCGACAGGCGGGGCCGAGCCCTGCCACCTGGCGGTGGTGCCCGACGGCGGCCACCTGGTGGCGGCCAACTACGGCAGCGGCAGCGTGGCGGTCATCGCGCTCGACCCGCAGGGGGTGCCCGGCGAGCGGACCGACCTGGTGGTGCACGAGGGGCACGGCCCCGACCCGGAGCGGCAGGACCACGCGCACGCCCACATGGTCTCGCCGGGGCCGGGCCAGGGGCCACTGCTCGCGGTGGATCTCGGCACTGACTCGGTCTACCGGTACGACCTGGACGCGGCGAGCGGTCGACTGGTGCCCCGTGCGCCCCGCACCCGCACGACGCCGGGCACCGGACCCCGGCACCTGGCCCGCCACCCGGACGGACGGCGTTGCTACGTCGTCGGTGAGCTGGACGCCTCCGTCACCGCGTACGAGCTGACCGACGACGGCGCGTTGCACAAGCGGGGTCGGGTCGAGGTGAGCGAGCGGCCCGGTCACGTGCAGCCCTCGGAGGTCGCGGTCAGCCCGGACGGACGGTTTCTCTACGTCGCCAACCGGGGGGTGGGGACCCTGTCGGCGTTCGCCCTGGCTGGGGAATTGCCGGAATTGGTGGCCGAAGTGGACACCGGTGGTGAGTGGCCCCGGCACTTCGCGCTGATCGGTGAGCACCTCTACGTCGCCGACGAACGGGCCGACATGGTGCGGGTCTTCCGGCGCGACGTCGAGACCGGCGTTCCGGAGGCGATCGGAGAGCCGGTGCCGGTGCCGAGCCCGACGTGTGTGCTGCCGTGAGGGCCGCCACAGGGACGTGCAGCCGGCGCTGATTCGACAACACCTCGGGGCCACTACGTCACGCTCTGTTGCTAAATGGTGATCAACTGTTTCTCCTCCGTAACTTTAGGCCGAACGGATGTGGCAGAGACGGCACCTTGTACGCAAGATGGTCACCGTGTCAGCAGGCCGCCATCGCATGCGTTCGAAACTCCACCTAGCAGCCGCCGCCGCGATGGCGGCGGTACTCGTCGTCACGACCGGCGCGTGGTTCGGCTATCGGGAGTTGATCCAGTCCAACTGCTCGGGAGAGATCCGACTCGCGGTGGCGGTCGCCTCCGAGCTCGCACCCGCGGTGGACGCCGCCGCGTCCCAGTGGGTCCAGGACGGCGCCGCGGTGGGTCCCACCTGCATCAAGGTCGACGTCTCCGCGTCCGACCCGGTCGACGTGGCGGCCGTGGTGGCGGCCAAACACGGTGCGGTCCTCGCCGGTGTGGGGCAGGCCAGCGGCACCGCCGTCAGCCCGGACGTCTGGGTGCCGGACTCCTCGACCTGGCTGTTGCGGTTGAAGAAGGACGCGACCGCGTTCGCGCCGACCAACGGCGCGTCCATCGCGCGCAGCCCCATCGTCGTCGCGATGCCCGAGCCGATCGCCCTCCGGCTGGGCTGGCCGGACAAGAAGTTCAACTGGACCGATCTGCTCAAGCAGATGAACAACACCAGCACACCGCTGCACACCGGGATCGTTGAGCCGACCCGCGACGCGGCCGGCCTGTCCGGCCTGCTCTCGCTGACCGCCGCCGCCAACGGCGCGGGCGAGGACGCCCAGCGCAGCACCGTCGGCGCGCTTCGCGCACTGGCCACCGGTCGATCCTCGCTGCGCAACGACCTGCTGGCCCGGTTCCCGACCTCGAACGACGCGACGACCATCGCGAGCGGTCTCGGCGCGGCGGCGTTGTCCGAAGAGGACGTGATCGCCTTCAACAGCAAGAAGCCACCGGTGCCGCTCGCCGCGCTCTACATGGAGCCGGCGCCGATGCCGCTGGACTACCCGTACGCGGTGCTGCCCGGCATCGAGCCGAGCAAGGCCTCGGCGGCCCGGGTGCTGTTCGAGCTGCTCACCAGCCCCTCCTTCCGTAACCGGCTCGCGGCCCAGTCGCTGCGCTCGCCGGACGGCAACTGGGGTGACGGCTTCACGGCCCCGCAGGGTGCCCCGAGCCCGTCCGGCGGCGCGCCGACCGCGCCGGCGAACGGCGGCACCGCCGCGGGTGGTCTGGACCCGGCCGCGATCCAGCGGGTCGTCTCGAGTTGGTCGATCGCCACCCAGCCCGGCCGGATGCTTGCCGTCATCGACGTCTCCGGCTCGATGAAGGACCCGGTGCCGTCCGCCAACAACCGGAGCCGGGAGGAGGTCACCGTCGACGCGGCCCTTCGCGGACTCGGCCTCTTCGACGACTCCTGGTCGATCGGCCTGTGGACCTTCTCCACCAAGCTGGTCGGCAACCGGGACTACCGGGAGTTGGTCGGCATCGGCCCGCTCTCTGGCCAACGTGCCCAGTTGGAGGGCGCGCTCGGCGGCATCAAACCCTCCGACGGCGACACCGGCCTCTACGACACCATGTTGGCCGCGTACCAGGCGGTGCAGGAAAACTGGCAACCCGGCCGGGTCAACTCGATCGTGCTGTTCACCGACGGCAAGAACGACGACGACAACGGCCTCAACCAGCAGCAGTTGCTCGCCAAGCTCAAGCAGGTCGCCGATCCGGACCGGCCGGTCCAGGTCATCATGATCGGCATCGGCGAGGGCGTCAGCAAGGCCGAGCTCGAGTCGATCACCAAGGTGACCGGTGGCGACGTCTTCGTCACCAAGGATCCGAGTGAGATCGGCAGCATCTTCCTCAGCGCCATCGCGCGTCGCCCGCCGGCACCGCGCTGAGCTGACGCACCGAGGTCGAGGGCCTGCCTACCGGATCCCCGGTAGGCAGGCCCTTTTTGGCCGCCAGGTTGAAGAAAAGTGACGGCAATACGTCCGAAGCAATCGGTAGTCATAGTTATCGAGGCAGGATGTCGACTGTTCCGGCATGGTCGGTCCGCCTCCGGTCCGACCCATTGGCCGGGGCCATCCTGAGCAGAGTGGGAGGGCCGGTGACCGCGGCGACACTGTTGACCCCCGCCACGTCGGCGGAGCCGAACGACAATCGCGCCGGGCTGGTGGCGCGCGCCGACGAGCGGTCCTACGTCCGGGTCATGGTGGTCCTGGACACCACCGTGCTCATCGTCGCGCTGTTCATCGGTTACGTCACCCGATTCGGTGACGGCGAGCCGACCGGCTCCGAGGTCCCGTACGTGCTGGTGACCCCCGGGTTGGTGCTGGCCTGGCTGATCTCGCTCAAGGCGCTCGGCTGCTACGACGACCGGGTGATCGGCTACGGGGCGGACGAGTACCGGCGGGTCAGCTCCGCGAGCCTGCGCCTGGCCGGCGCGATAGCCATCATCGGCTACATCACCGATCTCGGCGTGTCGCGGGGCTTCCTCGGCATCTCCTTCGCGGTGGGCACCGTCGGGCTGGAGGTGGCGCGGTTCGCCGCCCGTAAGCGCCTGCACCGCGCACGCTCGATGGGTGCCGGCTGGTCCCGTCGGGTGCTGGTGGTCGGCGACACCGCCCACGTGTTGGAGTTGGTGCACACGCTGCGCCGCGAGCCGTACGCCGGCTACCAGGTGGTCGGCGCGTGCATTCCGGACGCGCTGCTCGCGCCGGTGGCGCAGCGACTGGGCGACGTACCCGTGGTGGGGTCGTTCCGAGGCATCCCGGAGGCGGCCACCGCGATCGGCGCGGACACGGTCGCGGTCACCGCCTCCGGTGAGCTGACCGCGACCCGGCTGCGCCGCCTCGGCTGGCAGTTGGAGGGCACTGGCATCGACCTGGTCGTGGCACCCGCGCTGACCGACGTCGCCGGCCCGCGGATCCACACCCGCCCGGTTGCCGGCCTGCCGCTGATCCACGTCGAGGCACCGGAGTTCCGGGGTGCGCGCAAGCTGGTGAAGGGCCTCGTCGACCGCTCGGCCTCGTCGCTCGCGTTGGCGCTGTTGATGCCGCTGATCGCGGGCATCGCCCTGGCCATCAAACTGGACAGCCGGGGCCCGGTGCTCTTCCGGCAGGTCCGCGTCGGGCGGGGCGGGCAGGAGTTCGGCGTGTTCAAGTTCCGCACCATGGTGGTGAACGCCGACACGCTGCTCGCCGAGCTGACCGCGCGCAACGAGACCGACGGCCTGATGTTCAAGATGCGCCAGGACCCCCGGGTCACCCGTGTCGGCCGGTTGCTGCGCAAGTGGTCGCTGGACGAACTGCCGCAACTGGTGAACGTGTTGTTGGGTCAGATGAGCATGGTCGGCCCCCGGCCGCCGCTGCCCTCGGAGGTGGCCCGCTACGACGGCGACGTGGCCCGGCGGCTGCTGGTCAAGCCCGGCATGACCGGGCTGTGGCAGGTCAGCGGTCGCTCCGACCTGAGCTGGGAGGACGGCATCCGGCTCGATCTCTACTACGTGGAGAACTGGTCCCTCGCCGCCGACCTCACCATCCTCTGGAAGACCTTCGGTGCGGTCCTGAACGGCCGCGGAGCGTACTGACGACCGCCGGTCACGGTTGCGGGCCGGTCCAGTCCAGGCAGACGACCACCGCGTCGTCGACCAGGTCACCGGCCACGAAGGCGCGCAGGTCACCGATCAGGGACCGGACGGCGTCCAGTGGCTCCATCGGCCCGGTCCGCCGCAGGAACCGGTCCAGTGCCGTCTCGCCGTAGCGCACGTGCTGCCCGGTGGCCTCCACCACCCCGTCGCTGACCACGAAGACCCGGTCGCCGCGCTCCAGCGGGAACTTCTGCTCGTGGTAGTCGGTCTCCTCGAACATGCCGAGTGGGAACTGCGCCTCCAGGGGCTGCTCGGTGACCTCCCCGTCGCGCAGCAGGACCAGCCGGGGTGATCCGGCGTCGACCACCGTCATCATCCCGGACCGCAGGTCCAGCTCCATCAGCAACGCGGAGAGGTGCTGCTCGCCCCCGTACAGGTCGTAGAGGGCCCGGTCGGCGAGGGCGGCCTGGTCGGCCAGGCTCAGCCCGGCGCGACGCGCGTTGCGCAGCGCGTGGGTGGCCAACGAGGTGAGCAGGGAGGCGGCGACACCCTCACCGGTGCCGTTGATCGTGGACAACCAGAGTCGTTGCCCGTCGTCGGACCAGTCGAAGCTGTCGCCACGCACCGCGTACGCCGGCTCCAACTGCCCGGCCAGGCTGAACGAGGGACGGATCCGGCTGCGGCCGGGAAGCAGGTCCCACTGCATCTCGGCGGCCAGGGTGAGGCGCTGGGTCCGCCGCGCCGCCTGGTAGACGTCGGTGCCGGCGGAGACCGCCGCCACCTCGTGGGCGAGCGCGGTGGCGATGTCGGCCAGCTCGGCGAGGACCAACCGGTCGTCCGGGACGGGCGCGAGGCACAGCACCCCTCGACGCTCGCCACGCATGGTCACCGGGAACCAGGCGGTGCCGTCGGTCAGTATCGGCGACTGGTGGTCGAAGGTACGCCAGGCGGGATGCCCGGGATCCGTGATCGGGTCACCCTCGGTGAGCGGCAGTAGCTCCGCGAGTCGGTAGTCGACCTGGTACAGCTCGACGTCGGTGATTCCGTACGACCGGGTGAGCACCTCTCCGACACCGCCGACGAGCCGGTCCGCCGGTGTCTCATTCAGGGCACGCCGTGCCTGACTGACCGGTTCGCTCATCGTTGCTCCCTCGCGCAAAGCTCGATCACCAGTGGGTTCGGAGTAGTCTCGGGCCACCATGGCTGAACTGCACCGTCGGACGGACCCCGAGACGAGTATGGCTGCCGCGCTGGACGTGGCGGCCGCAGCCCTGCTCGGCATCTGGGAATCCGCCCGGGAGGGGACCACCGGCCGGGTGTCCGGCGCCCAGCTACGGGCGGTGATGGTGGTGGAGCAGCACGACGGGATCAACCTTCGCCGGTTGGCCACCCGGCTCGACATGCTGCTCAGCTCCGCCAGCCGCCTCTGCGACCGGCTGGTCGCCGCCGGCATGCTGGAGCGTGAGCCGGGCCGCTTCGACCGGCGGGAGATCTCGCTGCACCTCACTCCGGAGGGCCGTCGGCTCCTCGCCGAGCTTCGGGCCGACCGTCGGGCGCAGCTCGCCGCCGTACTGGCCGGGATGAGCCCCGCCGGCCGCGACGCGCTGCTCGACGGGATGCGGGAGTTCGACAAGGTCGCTCGCCAGCAGCAGCCGCAGATCACCGATCCGTCGGGTGACCCGACGGATCCGGGGTACTTGCCGCACGACCCGGACCGGCCCGCTGGGCACTCGGGAGACGTGTCGATCGACCAGGACCGGCAGACCCGCGCGGCCTGGGCGGACCCGTCGGGTGACCCGGAACGGTCGATCGGCGGCAACCGGGACCGGCCGGCCGGCGGACCGCCGGTGGCGCGGACCGCCTGATCACCCGCGAGCAGCAGGTCACCCGGGTCTCGGCGAGCCCGTCGAGCAGCGTTCAGCCGGAACGGCTCAGCCAGCCGGCGGGCTGGGCGACGATCCGGCGGGCCACCGAGCCGGCGGCGCCCACGGCGGCGGCCTCCGCGCCGAGCCGCGACGGCCGGACCGTGACCGGCGACCAGGCGGCGGTGAGCACCCGACTGGCGATCTCGGCGAGCACCGGCGGGCACAGCCAGGGTGCCAGCGCCGCGTACCCGCCACCGAGCACCACGGTGTCCAGGTCGAGCAGGTTGACGACACCGGCCACCGCGACACCGAGCGCCGTCCCGGCGTCGTGCAGCGCCCGTAGCGCGTCCGGGTCACCGGCCTCGGCCAGCTCGGCCAGCCGCGCTGTCGCGGTGTCGGCGGGGAGTTCCGTCCGGGCCAGCCCGGCGGCGGTCACGATCGCCTCCTGGCCGGCGTACTGCTCCAGGCAGCCCTGTCCGCCGCAGCGGCACGGACGGCCCTCGGGGTGCACCGGGAGATGCCCGATCTCACCGCTCCAGCCGCGAACGCCGCGGAACAGGGCGCCGTCGAGCACGATTCCGGCACCGATGCCCACCTCCCCGGAGATGTGCAGGAAGCTGGCCGGGCCGGGTGGCCGGGAGTGCAGCTCGCCGAGGGCCGCGAGGTTGGCCTCGTTGTCGACCACCAGCGCCGGGACGCCGGGCACCTGCTCGACGAGCGGAGGGTGCGCGGCGAGCAGCGCGGGCACCGGCACGTCGCGCCAGCCCAGGTTCGGCGCGAGCCGGACCAGCCCGTCGTCGTCCACCAGGCCGGGCACCGCGAGCGCGGCCCCGACCAGGGTGAGGCCCTCGCTGGCGGCGACGTCGCGGGCTGTCCCGGCTATCTCGACAAGCTGGGCGAGGGCGTCCGCCGGGGCCACCGGGCGCAGGTCGGCCCGGTGCACGGTGCGGTGCCGGACCTGTCCGGCGAGGTCCACCACGCAGACCGCCAGGTAGTCGACGTTGACCTCCAGGCCGAGCCCCGCCGGCCCCTGGTCGGCCAGCACGAGACCGCGGGCCGGGCGGCCGGCGCCGGCGCGGGGGGCCGGCTCCGACTCGCTGACCAACTGCCCGGCGAGCAGGTCCTCGACCACCGCGGACACCGTGGCTCGGGTCAGGCCGGTCGCGGTCGCCAGGTCGGCCCGGGACGGTGGTCGGTCGGCCGCGGCGATCCGGCCCAGGACCAGGGCGAGGTTGAGCTCGCGCAGACTGCCCTGACGGACTGCGCCGGCCGGGGCGTGGGTGAGGCTCACCCCTTGACAGTGCCATAGGCTGAGCAAATAATTCAATCGCTGAACAAATAGCGGACAACACCACCCCGGAGGATGCTCATGGCACCCCGTCCCACCCCCGCCGACAAGTTCTCCTTCGGGCTCTGGACCGTGGGCTGGCAGGCCCGCGACCCGTTCGGTGACGCGACCCGTCCCGAGCTCGACGCGGTCGAGGCGGTGCACCGGCTCGCCGAGCTGGGCGCGTACGGCATCACCTTCCACGACGACGACCTGATCCCGTTCGGCGTCGACGCCGCGACCCGGGACCAGCACATCGCCCGGTTCCGCAAGGCCCTCGACGAGACCGGCCTCGTGGTGCCCATGGTCACCACCAACCTCTTCACCCACCCGATCTTCAAGGACGGCGGCTTCACCAGCAACGACCGCGACGTCCGCCGGTACGCGCTGCGCAAGGTGCTGCGTCAGGTCGACCTGGCCGCCGAGCTGGGTGCCGGCACGTTCGTCATGTGGGGTGGCCGCGAGGGCTCCGAGTACGACCTCGCCAAGGACGTCCGCGCCGCCCTGGACCGCTACCGCGAGGCGGTGGACCTGCTCACCCAGTACTCCATCGACAAGGGCTACAACCTGCGGTTCGCCTTGGAGCCCAAGCCCAACGAGCCGCGCGGCGACATCCTGCTGCCGACCATCGGGCACGCGCTCGGCTTCATCTCCCAGCTGGCCCACCCGGAGCTGGTCGGCCTCAACCCCGAGGTCGGCCACGAGCAGATGGCCGGGCTCAACTACGCCCACGGCATCGCCCAGGCGCTCTGGCAGGGCAAGCTGTTCCACCTGGACCTCAACGGCCAGCGTGGCATCAAGTACGACCAGGACCTGGTCTTCGGCCACGGTGACCTGATGAACGCGTTCGCCCTGGTGGACCTCCTGGAGAACGGCGGCCCCAACGGCGGGCCGGCCTACGACGGGCCGCGCCACTTCGACTACAAGCCCTCCCGCACCGAGGACATGGACGGTGTCTGGGCCTCAGCGGCGGCCAACATGAGCACGTACCTGCTGCTCAAGGAGCGGGCCGCGGCGTTCCGCGCCGACCCCGAGGTGGTCGAGGCGCTCGCCGCCAGCAAGGTCGGCGACCTGAACACGCCGACCCTCAACGACGGCGAGGGCTACGAGGAGTTCCTGGCCGACCGGTCCGCGTTCGAGGACGTCGACGTCGACGCGGTGGCCGAGCGGGGCTTCGCCTTCGTCCGGCTCAACCAGCTCGCCGTCGAGCACCTGCTCGGCGCCCGCTGAGGCCCCGCCATGCCGTTGGTCGCAGGCGTCGACTCGTCCACCCAGTCCTGCAAGGTGGTCATCCGGGACGCGGAGACCGGGGCTCTGCTCCGGCAGGGCCGCGCACCGCACCCGGACGGCACCGAGGTCGACCCGGAAGCCTGGTGGCAGGCGCTGCGTAGCGCCGTCGACCAGGCCGGCGGGTTGGCCGACGTGGCGGCGATCTCCGTCGCCGGCCAGCAGCACGGCATGGTGTGTCTCGACGAGGACGGCCGGGTGGTCCGCCCGGCACTGTTGTGGAACGACACCCGATCCGCCGACGCCGCCGCCGACCTCGTCGAGGAGGCCGGCGGCGGCGCGGCCGGGCGTCGGTTCTGGGCCGAAGCCGCCGGCAGTGTCCCGGTGGCCAGCTTCACCATCACCAAACTGCGGTGGCTGGCCACCCACGAGCCGGAGGCGGCGGCCCGCGTGGCGGCCGTCTGCCTGCCGCACGACTGGCTGACGTGGCGGCTGGCCGGCGCCCCGGGGTTGGGTGCGCTGCGCACCGACCGCGGTGACGCCAGCGGCACCGGCTACTGGTCGCCGGCGACCGGCGACTACCGACCGGACCTGTTGGAACGGGGCTTCGGCCGGCAGTTGGTGCTGCCCGAGGTGCTCGGTCCGGCAGAGTCGGCCGGCAAGCTGGCCAACGAAATGGGTGGGTCGGGCGGCGCGCTGCTCGGCGCGGGCACCGGGGACAACGCCGCCGCCGCGTTCGGCGTCGGTGCCGGCCCCGGTGACGTGATCGTCTCGATCGGCACCTCCGGCACCGTGTTCAGCGTCGCCGACGTGCCGGCCGCCGACGAGAGCGGTGCCGTCGCCGGCTTCGCCGACGCGTCCGGTCGGTTCCTGCCGCTGGTCTGCACGCTCAACGCGGCCCGGGTGCTGGACGCCGCCGCCGCGATGCTCGGCGTCAGCCTGGACGAGCTGGCCGATCTGGCACTCTCCGCGCCAGCCGGCGCGGACGGGCTGGTCATGGTGCCCTACCTGGAGGGCGAGCGGACGCCGAACCGACCGCTCGCCACCGGTGCCGTGCACGGGCTGACCCTGCGCACGTCGACCCCCGCGCACCTGGCGCGGGCCGCCGTGGAGGGCATGCTCTGCGCGCTCGCCGACGGCCTGGACGCGTTGACCGCGCAGGGTGCCACCGTCCGCCGGGTCATCCTGGTCGGCGGCGGAGCCCGGTCGGCGGCGGTGCGTCGGATCGCCCCGCAGGTCTTCGGCTGCCCGGTCGTCGTCCCGCCGGCCGGGGAGTACGTCGCCGACGGCGCCGCCCGCCAGGCCGCCTGGGTCGCCCTGGGCGGCCCGACGCCACCGGTGTGGGCGGTCGAGGGCACCGAGGAGTACGCGGCCGAGCCGGTCCCCGCCGTGCGGGACCAGTACGCGGCGGCTCGCGGACTGGTCCTCGACCGGCGCTGACCGTCCGGATCGACGGGGTGGGTGCCGGGGCAGTCGACCGGCACCCACCCGCGTGACGGCCCCCTCCGCCGAGTCTGGTTGGCTGCCGGCATGACGGTGACCAGTGGCGGACCCGGCCGGGGGCGGGCACAGCCCGGCTCACGCCCGCCCGCTCGGGCCGGCGGCCCGGCCCACCGGTTGTACAGCGTCGTGGTGTTCGTGCTGCTCGCCTCCCTGGACAACGTCGCGATCGGGCTGGTACCGCCGCTCTACGGCCCGATCTCCGACGCGTTCGGCGTGTCGGGGCGGCTACTGGGTCTGGTCACCGCGGTCAGCTTCCTGGTCAGCGCGGTGGCCGCGGTCGGCTGGGCGTACGTCGGTGACCGGGCCAACCGCAAGCGGTTGCTCATGGTGGGCACGCTGCTCTGGGCGGCCGGCACCGGCGGCAGCGCGCTCGCCGGTGGGTACCTGACCTTCCTGGCCGCGCAGCTGGTCGCGGCCGTCGGCCTCGGCGCGGTCGGCTCGGTCGGCTTCTCCGTGGTCACCGATCTGATCTCACCGTCCCGGCGAGGGTTGGTGATGAGCTTCTGGGGCCTCTCCCAGGGGATCGGCACCCTCGCGGGCACGCTCGTCGGCGGCCTGCTCGGGGCAACCGACTGGCGACGACCCTTCCTGATCCTGACCGGCGTCGGCCTGGTCGCCACCCTGGCCTACCTCTTCACGTACGACGTCCGGCGCGGCCAGAGCGAGCCGGAGCTGGCCGACCGGCTGGACGCCGGCGTCGAGTACGACTACCGGATCAGTCGCGCCGACCTGCCGCGCATCCTGGCCCGACGGACCAATCGGTGGCTGATCCTCCAGGGGCTGACGGCGCAGGCCGCGTTCGGCTCGCTGGTCTGGCTGCCGGTGCTCTTCGCCGAACGGGCCGAGGCCCAGGGCTACTCGACGTCGACAGCCGTGGTGGTGGGCAGCGTCTTCGCCACGCTGTTCCAGCTCGGCGGGGTGTTCTCCATCGTGGGCGGCCTGATCGGCGACGCGGTGCAGCGGCGTACCCCTCGGGGTCGGGCGTTGGTCGCCGCGGTCGGCATCCTCGCCGCGCTGCCGTTCTACCTGGTGCTGTTCTTCGTCCCGGTGACCATCGACGTGCCGGACGGCGCCAGCGGCGGCGCGGTCGTGGGCGCGGTGCTGACCAGTGTGTTCACCGAGCCGTCGGTCGGGCTGAGCCTGCTCACCGCGATCGTGGCGCTCGCGTTGACCTCGGCCAACTCACCGAACTGGTTCGCGTTGATCGCCGACGTCAACCCGCCGGAGCACCGGGGCACGGTCTACAGCCTGGGCAACCTGGTCAACGGGGTCGGTCGCGCGGCCGGCAACGGGTTGGTCGGGGTGGCCTTCCAGGGGCTGCGGGTGGCCTTCCCTCCGCCGTTGAACTTCGCCGTCGGGCTGGCCGCGTTCCAGCTCTTCTTCATCCCCACCGGCGTCATGTACTGGCTCGCCTCGCGGACGTCGCCAGCGGACATCGACAACGTCCACAACCTCCTGCACACCCGAGCCAACCGCCTCTAACCCCACCCCACCCCGCCCCACCCCACCCCGCCCCACCCCACCCCACCCCACCCCACCCCGCCTCGCCTCGCCTCGCGATCTTGCACTTACTGTCCCGACATAAGCCGCGTTTCCACGCGTTTAGGCGACAGGAACTGCAAGATCGGCGTCGGGGTGTGGGGGTGTGGGGTGCGGGGGTGGGGTGTGGGGGTGGGGGGGTGGGGGCTCGCGGGGCGGTCCGACCGGCCCGCCCGCGAGCACCGCTCGGTGGGACGGACCGGTCGTCGCGAGATCAGCCGCGCAGCCAGACGGTCACGTCCGTGGGGACCGCGCCGTTGTCGTCCAGGGGTGCGCTGGCGGCGAGCACCTCGGCACCGGCCGGCACCGGCAACGACGCCGCACCGAAGTTGGTCAGCACGGTCAGCTCACCGTTGCGGAAGGTCAGCGCCTCGTCGCCGGAGGACACCCACTCCAGGGTGCCGCGACCCAGCCCGTGCTCGCGGCGCAGCCGCAGCGCCGTGCGGTACAGCTCGTACGTCGAGCCGGGAACGTCGCGCTGGCGGTCCAGCGCGTACTCCGCCCAGAGCGGCGGCTGCGGCAGCCAGCTCGCGTCGGTGGGGCCGAAGCCGTACGACGGGGCGTCGGCCTCCCACGGGATCGGCACCCGGCAACCGTCCCGGCCGCGCTGGGTGTGCCCACTGCGCGCCCAGGTCGGGTCCTGCCGGGCCTCGTCGGGCAGCGTGGTGTGCTCGGGCAGCCCCAGTTCCTCGCCCTGGTACAGGTACGCCGAGCCGGGCAGGGCGAGCATCAGCAGGGTGGCCGCCCGGGCCCGGCGCAGGCCGAGCGCGGCGTCCGGCTGCGGGTCGCCGATGCCGATGCCGTTGGGCCGTACGGTGCCGATCGGCAGGCCGAGCCGGGAGGCGTGCCGCACCACGTCGTGGTTGGACAGCACCCAGGTGGTCGGCGCGCCGACCGAGTCGGTCGCCTCCAGTGAGCGGGTGATCACCGCGTACTGGGCGGGTGCGGTCCACGCGGCGAGCAGATACTCGAAGTTGAACGCCTGGTGCATCTCGTCCGGGCGGACGTAGCGGGCCAGCCGCTCGGCCGGCTCCACCCACGCCTCCGCGACCAGCACCCGCTCACCGGGGTAGCTGTCCAGAACCTGGCGCCACTGCCGGTAGATCTCGTGCACGCCCTCCTGGTCCCACATCGGCGGGCGCGGCTTGTCGATCTCGTTGCCGGAGAGGATTTCCTGGGGCTCCTGCCAGTCGGCCAGGTCGGCCTGCTTGATCAGGCCGTGCGCCACGTCCACCCGGAAGCCGTCCACGCCGCGGTCCAGCCAGAACCGCAGCACGTCCAGGAACTCCGTGTGCACCTCCGGGTTGTCCCAGTTGAGGTCCGGCTGGCCCGTGTCGAACAGGTGCAGGTACCACTGGCCGGGCTGTCCGTCGGCGTCCACCGTCCGGGTCCAGGCGGGGCCACCGAAGACGCTCTGCCAGTCGTTCGGCGGCTGGTCGCCGGCCGGTCCGCGGCCGTCCCGGAAGATGTACCGGGACCGTTGCGGGCTGCCGGGCGCGGCGGGCAGCGCCGCCTGGAACCAGCGGTGCGCGGACGAGGTGTGGTTGGGGACCAGGTCGACGATCACCCGCAGGCTGCGGGACCGGGCCTCGGCGATCAGCGTGTCCGCGTCGGCGAGGGTGCCGAACAGCGGGTCGATGTCGCGGTAGTCGGCCACGTCGTAGCCGGCGTCGGCCTGCGGCGACGGGTAGAAGGGGGAGAGCCACACCGCGTCCACGCCCAGCTCGACCAGGTGGTCGAGGCGGGCGGTGATGCCGGGCAGGTCGCCGATCCCGTCGCCGTCCGAGTCGGCGAACGAGCGGGGGTAGATCTGGTAGATGGTCGCCTCGGTCCACCAGCCGGTGACCGGGTGACCGGAGGAGTTCTGCTGCGTCGGATCGGTGTTCAGGGTCTTCTCCCGTGTCGCGGTGTGTGGATTTCAGTGTGCCCGGGGTGGTGCGGTCGAGTCCCGGACGACCAACCGAGTGGGCAGGATCACCGGCGTGTCGCGGCCGGCGTTCCGTTGACTCACGATGGCGCCCGGAGGGCGCGCCCCGAGCGGGTCGAGCAGCATTTTGGCGGCGAGCCGTCCCTGTTCGGCGGCGGGCTGGGCGATGGTGCTGAGTCCCAGCACACCGGCCAGGTCGTGATCGTCGATGCCGATCACGCTGACGTCCTGCGGCACCCGCAGACCGGCGTCGCGCACCGCGGTCATCGCGCCCATCGCCATCTCGTCGCAGGCCGCGACGATCGCGGTCGGCGGTTCGCCACTGGCCAGCAACTCGGCGGTGGCCCGGTTGCCGCCGTCGATGGTGAAGGTGGACTCGACGTCCAGGCTCGGGTCGGGCCGCAGGCCGGCGGAGCGCAGCGCCGCCCGGTAGCCACGGCGTCGGTCGAGGTGGGTGGTGAAGGCCAACTCGTCGTCCGGGTCGCCGGAGATGTGCGCGATCCGGTGATGGCCGAGGTCGATCAGGTGCCGGGTCGCGGCCCGCGCGGCCGCGACGTCGTCGATCCGTACGCAGGGCCAGTTGGGCACCCGGCTGCCCGAACTGATGGTGACCCCGGGCAGTTCCAGAGTGGCCAGCGCGGTCAGGTCGGCCGGCCGCAGTGGCGTGGCGACGAGCATGATGGCGTCCACCCGCTTGTGCAGGTTGGCCGTGCGCAGGACCCGCTGGCGGACCTGCTCCCGCCCGCCCAGGTTGTAGAGCAGCAGGTCGTAGCCGGACTGGTGGAGGTACTCCTCGACCGCCTCGACGACGGTGCTGAAGAACCAGCGGGTGATTCGGGGGACCACCACCGCGACCGTGCCGGTCCGGCCACCGGCGAGCCGGGACGCGCTCGGTGAGACCGCGTAGTCGAGTTGCTCGGCGGCGGCGAGCACCCGGTGGCGGGTGGCGGCGGAGACCGTCGGTAGCCCGCGCAGGGCCCGCGAGACGGTGGCCGTGGACACACCGGCCAGCCGGGCCACATCATCGATCCTCGTCACGGTTCCCCCGCTCGGTGCCCGATGCGCCCGCCGCCGCCCGAGGGGTCAGGCGGCGGCGGGCAAGCGGGTCAGCCCTTGACGCTGCCGGCGAGCAGACCTCGCACGAAGAAGCGCTGCAGGGACAGGAAGACAATGAGCGGTACGACGATGGAGACGAACGCGCCGGCGGTGAGCCGCTGCCACTCGTTGCCCCGGGTCCCGGCCATCTCGGCGAGGCGGACGGTGAGCGGGGCGGTCTCGTTGCCGCCACCGGCGAAGATCAGCGCGACCAGTAGGTCGTTCCAGACCCAGAGGAACTGGAAGATGCCGAACGCCGCCAGCGCCGGGGTGATCAACGGCAGCACGATGCTGCGGAAGATCTTCGGGTGGGTGGCCCCGTCGACCCGGGCCGCCTCCATCAGGTCTCCGGGCAGCTGCGAGATGAAGTTGTGCAGCAGGAAGACGGCGAACGGGAGCGCGAAGCAGGTGTGGGCGAACCACACCTGGGCGAACTTCTGTTCGTCGACCAGGTCCCAGGCCGGCATCAGGGTGACGCCACCGAGGGTGACGCCGGTGGAGAAGAACTTCAGCAGTGGCACCAGGGCCATCTGCAACGGCACGATCTGCAACGCGAAGATCGCGATGTAGACCCAGTCCCGGCCGCGGAAGTTGATCCAGGCCAGCGCGTACGCGGCCAGGCACGCGAAGGCGAGGGGGAAGAGCACCGACGGGATGGTGATCGCCAGCGAGTTGATGAAGGAACCGGCGAGCTGTCCGGAGGACGACGACCGCCCGAACAGGACCTGCTGATAGTTCTCGAACGTGAACTGCGGGTTGGTGAAGGCCGTCCACCAGCCGGTGGTCTTGATCTCGTCCTCCGGTCGGAGGGAGGAGACGAGCAGGCCGAAGGTCGGGATGGTCCAGACCACCGCGATGATGACCGAGACGAGGGTCGCGGTGCGGCTGTTCAACCGCTTGCGGACCCGTCCGGCGGCGGTGGTCGGGGTGCCGTCGGTCTTCTGGGCGCCGGCGGCGACGGTGGGCGTTGCGGTGGTCATCTCAGCCCTCCCGCTGCTGACGGAGGTTGCGGATCTGGTAGATCACGACCGGGATGACCAGGATGAAGAGGAAGACGGCGAGCGCCGAGCCCTGCCCGTTCTGGCCGTACCGGAACGCCTGGTTGTACATCTCGCTGGCGATCACGCTGGTGTCGTAGTTGCCGTTTGTCGAGGTCCGGACGATGTCGAAGACCTTGAGCGTGGCGATCGTGAGCGTGACGACCACGACGATCAGCGCCGGCCGGATGCTCGGCATGGTGATCTGCCAGAACATCTGCCACGGGCTGACGCCGTCGAGCCGGGCGGCTTCCACGATGTCGCCGGGGATGGCCTTGATCGCGGCGGAGAGCACCACCATGGCGAAACCGGCCTGGATCCAGACCATGATGACGATCAGCAACAGCGTGTTCAGTGGTGATTCCAGCAACCACTGCTTCGGCTCACCGCCGAGGCTGACCACGATCTGGTTGAGCAGACCGATCTGGTCACCGTCACCCCGGTAGGCGTAGACGAACTTCCAGATGATGCTGGCGCCCACGAAGGAGATGGCCATCGGCAGGAAGATCAGTGACTTGGCCACCGCCTCGAACCGGGCCTTGTCCACGAGTACGGCGTAGAGCAGGCCGAACCCGGTCGCCACCAACGGGACCAGGAGCACCCAGACCAGGGTGTTGATCAGGACTCGGACGATCGAGTCGTCGGAGAACATCCAGCCGTAGTTGCGCAGACCCACCCAGTTGGTGCTGCCTCCGTCCATCAGGGAGAGCAGCGTGGTGCGAATGGCCGGCACGACCAGGCCGATGACGAGCAGCAGCAGCGTCGGCAGCAGGAAGAAGAACGCGAAGAGCCCCTCCCGCTGCTTGCGTCGGCGAGGCAGCGGACCCCCGCCCACGGAGGCGGCGACGAGCTGGGCCTCCCGCCGACGGGCGAACCAGGCCGGCACCACGTCGAGCAGCAGGAGCAGACCACCAACGACCACCACGAAGGCGACCAGCCCGTACATCAGCATGAGGAACTTCGGCTGCTGATCGGCGAAGTCGAACTTCATCAACCCTCCCTTCCGGGTCCACCTGGGCCGGTGGCCCGGCCCGCGAGCGCGGACCGGGCCACCGCCGGGATCACTTAGGCCAGCTGCTCTCGATGCCCTGGAGCACCGGGGCGGTCGGCTTGCCGTTCAGCCACTCGACCATGCCCTTCCAGAACGTCCCCGCGCCGACGGCGGCCGGCATCAGGTCGGATCCGTCGAAGCGGAAGGTGCCCGTCTTGTCCTGGAGGATCTGGACGGAGAGCTTGTCGATCGGGCTGGCCACGTTGGCGATGTCCAGCTTGTTGTTCGCCGTGACCCAGTTGCCGAGCTTCGCGCGGCTGTTCACGTACTCGGCGGAGACCAGGTAGGTCTGCACCGCCTGGACCTCGGGACGGTCGGCGTAGCCGACGACGAACTCGCCCGCGCCCAGCACCGGCTTGCCCTTGGCCGGGTCGATGGCCGGGAGGTAGAAGGCGAACGCGTCGCCGTCCTCGGCCACCTTGGTGCCCTCGGGGAACTGGTTGGCGTAGAACGACGCCTGTCGGTGCATCGCGCACTTGCCGGTGGTCACCGGCAGGCCCGCCTCCTGGAAGGCGGTGGTGGTGATGCTCTTGACGCCGCCGAAGCCGCCGTTCATGTACTTGTCGTTCTTGAGGATGCTGCCGGCGCGGTCAACCGCGTCGACGACCTTCGGGTCGTTGAACGGGATGGCGTGGGTGGTCCACTGGTCGTAGACCTCGGGGCCGCCCGTCCGCAGCAGCACGTCCTCGATCCAGTCGGTGGCCGGCCAGCCGGTGGCGTCACCGGACTCGACGCCTGCGCACCACGGCTTCATGCCGCTGGCGGCGATCTTGTCGCTCAGGGTGATGAGCTGGTCCCAGGTGGTCGGGACCTCCCAGCCTTTGTCCTTGAACGTCTTCGGCGAGTACCAGACGAAGGACTTCACGTTGGCGCCGAGCGGCACGCCGTAGAGCGTCCCGTTGACGGTGCCGTACTTCAGCCAGTCGGCCGGCATGTTCTGCTCGGCGAGGGCCTTGGTGTCGGCGCTCAGGTTCTTCAGCTTGCCGGCGTCCGCGAAGCGCTTCACCAGGCCCGGCTGGGGCACGAAGGCGATGTCGGGGGCGTTGCCGCCGTCGACCCGGACGGGGAGCTGCGCCTCGAACTCGCCGCTGCCCTCGTAGTCGATCTCAATGCCGGTGCACTTGGTGAAGTCCGACCACGAGCGCTCCAGCAGGTCGGCCTCGGCGTCACGGATGGACGCGTAGATCGAGACCTTCTTGCCGTCGTGGCCCTCGTACTTGTCGTATGCGGCGCACTCCGCGGAGCCCGCGTTGTTGCTCTTCTTGTCGTCGCCGGTACCGCAGGCGGTGGCGCTGAGCGCCAGCCCGAGTACGCCGGCGATCACGAAGGCCTGGCGTGGTCTGGTAAAGACCGCCATGCCGTCCTCCTTCCTAGCCGGCGCGGTCGTGCTGGTGACCCGTCGCCGGTCCGATTGGGCGTGCACACATGTAAGCGCTTGCATTCGCTCCGGTCCACCCCCTGTCAGACACGAGCGAGTAACAATCCGGAAACCTGCGGGCTGCCTGGTGGGCGCGCTGCCATCCCGAATCCTGGACTCTTTCGAAGATTGACGATATCTGTCAGGCTGGGCGCACTGGATCGAAGGTTTTCGACATAGGAGGAGCTGCATGCGCAAGCGGTGGATGAGCCTGCTGGTGACGGGTCTGCTCGTCGGGGGAGCACTGGTGCCGGCGAGCCCGGCGCTGGCCGCGCCAACCTTCAAGGTGCCTTTCCCGTGCGGTCAGTCCTGGTCCGGCCAGACCAGGTCGGATCACAGTCCGGCGTACGCCGTCGACTTCAACCGCACCAACGACAGTGGCGACCCGGTGGTGGCCAGCGCCCCGGGCACCGTCGACCGGGTGACCGACCTCGGCGGCACCAGCTACGGCAAATATGTCCGGATCAACCACGGTGGCGGTTACAGCACCTACTACGCCCACCTCACCGGCTTCAACGTCTCCGTCGGGCAGACCGTCGCCTACGGCAAGGTGCTCGGTTGGGTCGGCAGCACCGGCGGCTCGACCGGCCCCCACCTGCACTACGAGCAGCGCCTCAACGGCAGCGACATCCAGGTCCGCTTCAACGGCGGCCTCGGCCTCTACTGGGGCACCAAGACCTACACCAGCGACAACGGGTGCTCCTCGGGCAGTGGCAACGGCACGGTCGACACCAGCGGCACCCCGCTGACCGTCCGCTCCGGCCCTGGCACCGGGTACGCCTCGGTGGGCACCGTCGCCGACGGCGCCCGGGTGACCATCGCCTGCCAGACCAGCGGCACGACGGTCACCGGCACGTACGGCACCAGCTCGATCTGGGACCGCATCGGCTCCGGTAGGTACATCGCCGACGCGTACGTCTACACCGGCTCGGACGGTTACATCCCCGGCGTGCCCCGCTGCTGACCCGGGAACGGCCACGGTCCCCGGCGGGAGCCGCCGGGGACCGGTGGGGTCAGTTGTTGAGCTGCCAGATCGACAGGTTCAACGCGGCGGCGAAGGTGACCCAGGCCCAGTAGGGCAGCAGCAGCGCGGCCGCCAGCCGGGACACCCGGGCGAACAGCACCACGGTGAGCCCGATCGCCAGCCACATCACCACGATCTCGGCGAACGCCAGCCCGTACTGTCCCGCGCCGAAGAACAGCGGGGTCCAGATGGCGTTGAGCACCAGTTGCGCGGTCCACGCCCAGAGGGCGGTGGAGAAGCCAACCCGGCGCCACACCAGCCAGCCGGCCACGGCGATCAGCGCGTAGAGCAGCGACCAGACCGGGCCGAACAGCCAGGAGGGCGGCGCCCAGTCGGGCTGCCGCAGGCTCGCGTACTCGTCGGTGGTGCCCTGCACCCCCAGCCCGCCGATCGCGGCCGCGACGAACACGGCCGCGACGAACCCCACCAGGGCCCACCACGGTCGCCGTCCGGAGGTCCTCGATGCGCTCTGGGTTATCTCCATGGTCGAGATAATTTCCCAGCGGCGTCCGCTCAAACCGCCGACGGCGGCACGATCGCCCACAAAAAAGCGCCGGGATCGCCCCGGCCGGTGCTCCTGTCGGGAGGACGGAGCTCCGGTCGCGGCGACCCCGACGGGTCCCGGTTATGACGGCGTGCGAACGCTAATTGAAGATGCTGACACCACCCGGGCCGACCAACAGCCCGACAACGATGAGGACGATGCCCCACAGGATCTGCCGGCGGAACAGCGCGAGGATGCCGGCGACCACGAGTACGACTGCGAGAATCCAAAGAATCAGCTCCATGACCTCTGAATACCCGACTGACTGATCGTGGAAACCTGGTCGGTGTCAAGTTGATCGCCCACGTGGAACACGCTGTACGCCTGCTTGATCACCGGATGCGCGACGTTGCGTACGCGTACCCCACCGGGGGTCGTGCCGCGCTCGGTGCCGGCGTGCGCGTGCCCGTGCAGGGCCAGCGCCGTAGGTGCCGAGTCGATCGCCTGACCCAGCTGGTACGACCCGAGGAACGGGTAGATCTCCAGCGGTTCGCCGACGAGCGTGTCCGGCACCGGTGCGTAGTGGGTGAGCGCGACGAGCATGTCGCAGTCCAGCGAGCGCAGCGCGGCGCCGAGGCGGTCCGCGCTGTCGGTGGTGGTCCGCACGAAGGACTTCATCTCCGGCTCGCCGAAGTCACTCGCGCACCGCCCGGCGAACCCGCCGCCGAAGCCCTTGACCCCGGCGATGCCGAGCCGTCCGCCGGCGCAGTCCAACACCACGCCGTTGCCCTCCAGCACGGTGATGCCCGCGTCCTCGAGCACCTTGACCACCTGGGGTACCTGGTCACACTGGTGGTCGTGGTTGCCCAGCACGGTCACCACCGGCACGGCCAACCCACCGAACTCCTCCGCCACGCAGCGCGCCTCGGCCTCGGTGCCGTGCCGGGTCAGGTCCCCGGCCAGCAGCAGCACGTCGGCGCACTCCGGCAGCTCTTCCAACGCCGGTCGGAACCGTCCGACCACGTCCTCGTCCAGATGCACGTCACCCACCGCGGCGATCCGGATCACCATGGAACCCTCCCTCAGGGCAGTTGCTCGATCTCCGTGGGCGCCTGGGCGCGGATCACCCCGATGTCGCTGGCGATCGGTACGTCAGGAAAGCGTTCGGACACCCGGCGCAGGATCTCCGCCCGCCGGTGCGGACTCTCCACCTCGCCGTAGAGGACGAGGGCGCGTTCCCGTCGGACCACGGTGATCCCCTGTTCGGCGACGGCGGGGTCCTCGGCGAGTAGCCGCTGGATCTCCGCCTCGACGTACTCGTCGGGTGGTGGCCCGGCGCCGATGTCGCGATGATGGGTCACGATGTCCCCTCTCCTGGCTGGGTGCCGACCGCCGGCACCACCTCCAGCCGGTCCAGCAGCACCAGGAACGCCTCCGCGTACGGCGAGTGCTGCGTCTCCTTGCGTACCCGATCCCAGTCGATCTGCTCCCGCAATGACCGGGCCAGTGGCAGGCCGCGGGCGAAGTCGCAGTAGTGCTGGGAGAAGCTGAGCAGTTTGTGCACCATCAGCTGGGTGGCGGACAGCACCGGCATCTGGATCGCGTCCACCGGCCGGATGACCGTGTCGGCGAACGTCTCCTCGGTCACCGGCGTCTCGATCGGCCGGTGGATGAGGTCCACCATCCGGCCGTCGTCGAAGACCTTGACCAGCCAGTCCTCCGGTGGTCGCTGAGCGACGAAGCCGGTGGCCACCAGGGCCTCCAGGGCCTGTTCCACGTCGGCCTCCCGGATCAGGAAGTCGACGTCGTGCTCACTGGAGTGGCCCCCGTGGGCGTAGACGGCGAAGCTGCCGCCCAGGGCGAACGGGATCTCGGACTGCTTGAGCACGGCGGCGACCTTCTTGAGGGTGTGCACCAGACTCTCGTCTCCGCGCTCAGCCATCTGGATCTCCCGTCGTCTTGGTGTACCGGCGGTTTGGGTTTCAGACTCCCGTACCCGGCATTCCGGTCGGCCACACCTCCATGAGACGCGGTCGGGCGGCAACAGGGATGAAACATCACAAACCTCGCGGAGTCGATGCGCGGGTCGGATAATCTGTGGAGGGTGGCCAGATCATCGGGGATGCGACGCGGCGGGGCCCGGTTGCGCACCGTCGCCCTGATCGGCATCGACGGCTCGGGCAAGACCACCCAGGCGCACCGGTTGGCCGACGCACTGACGGCCGCCGGGCGCCCCGCCACCTACCGACGCAACGCCAGCGGACGCCGTTGGCTCGGCCGGCTCGCCCACCGGCTCGGACGGCCGGACGCCCAGCGGCTCGTCGGGCGCGACGGCGTGCTGGCGGTGGAGTCCGTGCTGCGCTGGCTCGCCATCGCCGTAGCCCTGGTCACCTGCCTGCTCACCGGCCGGACGGCGGTGATGGACCGCTACTCGGCCTGCCAGTACGCGAGCATCCGCGCGCATGGTGGGCACCGCTGGGAGCGGCTGGCCCGCGCCGGCTACCGACTGTTCCCGACCCCGCAGGTGACCTTTCTGCTCGCGGTCGACCCGGCGGAGGCGTACCGGCGCATCGAGGAGCGCGGCACCGACCACGAGACGATGGGCTGGCTGACCGCGGCGGACACCGCCTACCGAACCCTGCCCGAGTACCCGAGCTTCGTCCTGGTGGACGCGGGCCGGCCGGCCGAGGAGGTGACCGAGCAGATCCAGGCGCACCTGGGGACCTGGCTGCCGGCGTCCTCCGGGACGACGGAGGACGACGGCGACGCGTTGGTGGCTCAGGCCCGCCCGTAGACCGGCACTGTCGCTCCGCTGGTGGGTGCGGAGTCGGCCGACGCGAGGAACCGGATCACCGACGCGATCTCGGCCGGGGCCACCCAGCGGGAGTGGTCGGCGTCCGGCTGGGCGGCCCGGTTCGCCGGGGTGTCGATGACGCTTGGCAGCACGGTGTTGCAGCGCACGTTGCGGGACCGGTACTCCACCGCGACCGCGTTGGCGAGGGCGAGCACCGCCGCCTTGGCCGTCACGTAACCGGCGGCACCCGGGAACGGGGTGAGCGCCGCGCGGGCGGCGACGCAGACCACCGCGCCGCCGCCGGCCGCCACCAGGTGCGGCAATGCGGCTTGGGTGACCAGGTAGGTGGGCCGCAGGTTGACGGTGAGCATCCGCTCGAAGTCCGCGATCGGGGTCTCGTGCACCAGTCCGCCGCTGGCGTAGCCGCCGGCCAGGTTGACCACCGCCCGCAGCGGCGCGGCCGGCGCGTCGGCAGCGGCCTCGACCGCCCGCGCGGCCCCCTCCGGTTCGCTCAGGTCCGCGACCAGCCGGACCAGTTGGTCCGCTGCCGGGCCCGGGCCGGGCCGGGCGGTCCGCTCCGGTACGACCACCCGCCAACCCGCCTCGACGAACGAGGCCACCACGGCCCCGCCAAGCCCCCCGAACCCCCCAGTAACCAAAACGCTCCGCCCCGCCATAGAACCCACGCTAGTACCCCCCGGCCCCGCCCCGCCCGCCCCCGCCCTCGTCGATCAAGAGGTTGTTGCTGCGACACGCCGAGGTGTGGCCACAACCTCATGATCCGTTCTGCGGTGGGCAGATTAGTGGGGTTGTTCGGTGCATGGGGCGCATCATCGGCGGATGCGGATCCTCATTCTCGGTGGCACTCGATTCCTCGGTCGGGCTACGGCCCGGCTCGCCGTCGAGCGGGGGCACGAGGTGACCTGTGCGGCCCGGGGCGTGTCTGGCGCCGTACCGGCCGGGGTCCGTTTCGTGCCCGTGGACCGGGACGACCCCGAGGCGCTGGCACCGCTCGCCGACGCGGGTTTCGACGCCGTGGTCGACGTGACCCGCCAGATCAGTCACGCCCGGTACGCGCTGGCCGCGCTTGCCGATCGGGTCGGCCACTGGTCCTTCGTGTCGACGATCTCGGTGTACGCGGACAACACCATCCCGGGTCAGACCGCGTTGGACGCGCCAGTGCTGGCACCGGCCCCACCCGAGGTTGACGGCCCGGTCGGTCCGGACCACCGCTGGTACGGCGAGTCCAAGGTGAGCATCGAGCGGCTGGTCCGGGAGCGGGTGGGTGTGGACTGCTCGTTCATCTGCCGGGCGGGGCTGATCGTCGGCGCGGAGGACCCGAGCGACCGCTTCCCGTACTGGGTGCGGCGGCTGTCGGCCGGTGGAGAGGTGCTCGCGCCCGGTCGGCCGACCGACCGGGTGCAGTTCGTGGACGTCGCCGATCTGGCGGGCTGGCTGCTGCACGCCGCCGACACCGGTCTCGCCGGCACGTACGACGGTGCCGGGCCGGCGATGTCCCGCGCCGACCTGCTGCACGGGGTGGCCGCCGGGCTGGGTGTCGCCGATCCGGTCCTCACCTGGGTGGACCAGGAGTTCCTGCTGGCCCACGACGTCCGGGAGTGGTCGGGGGAGCGGGCTCTGCCGCTCTGGGCGCGGCTGCCGGAGTTTGGTGGTCTGATGGACCGGGACACCCGACCGGCGCTGGCTGCCGGGCTGGCGGTCCGTCCACTGTCGGACACTGTTCGGGCGACCGCGGCCTGGATGACAGCGGACCCCGCGGCCGTCCGGCAGGGGGGACTGGACCCGGCGGATGAGGCGGCGGTGCTGCGGGAGTGGCAGGCTGTGCGGGACCGGTGATTTAGCCGTCGGCCGTTTCCGTCGTAACGGCCAGTCATGGTTGACGCCTACGCCAGGTGAAAGTAAGTTTCATCCGTGGCGAAGAGTCCGAAGATTTCTGCGAGTCAGGAGCCCGGTGGGCTGATCGTCCACATCAGCGGGCTGCTGCCGTCGCTGTCGCCCGCCGAGCAGCGGGTGGCCCGACTTGTCGTCTCCGACCCGGCCGCCGCGGCCCGGCGGACCATCACCGACCTCGCCACCGCGGCGGAGACCTCGGAGGCGACAGTCATCCGGTTCTGCCGATCGGTCGGCATGGATGGTTACCCCCAGCTGCGGATCCGGCTCGCCGCCGAGGCCGCCCGCCGGATCGAGCCACCGGACGCCCGGGTGGTGGGCGGCGACATCCCGCCCGGCGCCGACCTCGCCCAGATCATCGCCACCATCGCGTTCAACGACGCCCGTGCGGTCGAGGAGACTGCCGAGCAACTCGACCCCGCCGTCTGTGAGCAGGTGGTCGAGGCGATCAACAGCGCCGGTCGGATCGACATCTACGGCGCCGGTGCCAGCGGGTTCGTCGCGTCGGACTTCCAGCAGAAGCTGCACCGCATCGGCCGGATCTCCTTCTACTTCCCCGACGTGCACACCGCGCTGACCTCGGCCGCGCTCCTCGGTCGGGGTGACGTGGCGATCGGCATCTCGCACAGCGGCACGACCTCCGACGTGATCGAGGTGCTGGAGCAGGCCCGTACGCGAGATGCCGTCACCGTGGCGCTCACCAACTTCCCGCGCTCGCCGATCACCGACGTGGCGGACTTCGTGTTGACCACTGCGGCCCGGGAGACCACCTACCGCTCCGGCGCGACGGCCAGCCGGCTTGCCCAGCTCACCGTCGTCGACTGCCTCTTCGTCGGGGTGGCCGCCCGCAACCGGGCTCGGGCCCGCAAGGCACTGGAGTCGACCGCCGAGGCGGTCCAGTCGCACCGGGTGGGTGCCAACCGGAGGCGGCCGTGACGGCCGGTGCGGTGCAACCGGACGCAGACCTGCCCGCACCACCCGCCCGCCCGACGGTCCGGGTGGGCGCACCCACCGAACGGCGTAACCCGCTGAGCGTCGACCTCGACCTGATGTCGACCCGGGACGTGCTCACCGTGATCAACGAGGCGGACCGGCGGGTGCCGGCCGCGGTCGCCGGGGTGCTCGACGAGATCGCCATCACCGTCGACCTGGCGGTCGAGGCGCTACGCGGCGGCCACCGGGTGCACTACTTCGGCGCCGGCACCTCCGGTCGGCTCGGCGTCCTCGACGCGGCCGAGCTGGCCCCCACCTTCAACTCGCCCCGGCACTGGTTCTGCGCCCACCTCGCCGGCGGTCCGGACGCCATGTGGCGGGCCGTGGAGGACGCCGAGGACGACGACCGGGGCGGCGCGGTCGAGGCGGCCAGTTGTGTACGCACCGGTGACCTGGTGGTGGGTCTGGCGGCGAGCGGACGCACCCCGTACGTGCTCGGGGCGCTCGCCGCGGCCCGTGCCAAGGGCGCCTCGACGGTGTTGCTCTGCGCCAATCCGGAGGCGGAGGCCGGCCGGTCGGTGGACGTGTTCATCGGGGTGGACACCGGACCCGAGGTGGTCACCGGGTCGACCCGGATGAAGGCGGGCACGGCGCAGAAGTTGGTGCTCAACACGTTCTCGACCGCCGTCATGGTGCGCCTGGGCCGGGTCTACTCGAACCTCATGATCGATATGGTGGCCACCAACGCGAAGCTCCGCGGCCGAATGATCTCGATTCTGGTCGAAGCCACCGGCTGCTCGGAGGAGGTTTGCCGGCAGGCGCTCGCCGATGCCGACGGTGACCTGAAGACGGCGCTGGTCTCCCTGGTCTCCGGTGCAGAGGTGGACGCCGCCCGGGCCGCGCTGGCCCGCTCCGCCGACCAGGTACGCGGGGCCCTCGCACTGCTCGCCCCGTAGCCGCACGCGCCCGGGAAGCGAACGGGGCTTCGGATTGTTCACTTGGCCGGGGGGTAATAACACCCCGAGGTGAACCGACCGGTCCTTCGACGCGTATCTGGCAGTGACCAGGATCGCAGCGTGGTGGTGACCCGGGTCGCTGTGCCCCCACGGCGGGCGGTGTTGCCATGGTGCGTAACCCGTGCGTGGTGCCCAGCGGCGAGCCATCCGACGGGATGCTGACAGCAAACGTGGACCGTGCTCTCAGCTACTACTCAGGCATTCGTGACACTTTCGACTCACCACACGGAATCCCCGGCACATCTCATCTGTTGTGTAGGTGTCAGCACCGATGGGCACAGCAGAAGTTACCAGGGGTTGACGGACGTGGGGAATGGCTAGGAACCGGGCAACCGGCGCGAGCGAGGGGACCGTGGGCAACGTGGACAAGAACATCGGCATGCGCACCGATCAGGTGGCCGAGGAGCGCGACCTGGTCGGCGTCTACCTGCACGAGATCTCCCGGACGCCACTGCTGGACGCCGCCCGGGAGGTCGACCTGTCCAAGGCGATCGAGGCCGGCCTCTACGCCGAGCACCTGCTCGGTGAGGAAGCCGTCCCCGCCGGTGTGGACCGGGCCGACCTGGAGTGGCTGGTCGTCGAGGGGGAGCGGGCGAAGGATCTCTTCATCCGCGCCAACCTCCGACTGGTCGTGTCGATCGCCCGCCGCTACGTGCGGTCGGGCATGCCCATGCTGGACCTGATCCAGGAGGGCAACACCGGCCTGGTCCGGGCGGTCGAGAAGTTCGACTACGAGCGTGGCTACAAGTTCTCCACCTACGCCACCTGGTGGATCCGTCAGGCGATCAGCCGGGCGATCGCTCAGCAGGAGCGCACCGTCCGGCTGCCGGTGCACCTCGTGGAGGACGTCAACCGGATGCGCAACGTGGCCCGGCAGTTGACCCGTGAGCTGGGCTCCGACCCGGAGCCGGAGCAGATCGCCGCCTCCCTCGGCGTCACCGTCGAGCGGGTCAACGAGCTGCGCCGCTGGTCGCAGGACACCGTCTCGCTGGACACCCCGGTCGGCGACGACGGCGACACCAGCCTCGGCGACCTGGTCGCCGACAGCGACGCGCCGTCGCCGGAGGACATCGTCCTCAGCGGCCTGGAGCGGCAGCGCATCGAGGGGCTGCTCAACCACCTCGACGACCGGTCCGCCGGCATCATGCGGGCCCGCTACGGGCTGGAGGACGGCCGGGAGCACTCGCTCACCGAGGTCGCGTCCCGGTTCTCGCTGTCCCGCGAGCGGATCCGGCAGTTGGAGATCCAGGCGCTCGGCCGGCTGCGTGAGCTGGCCCGGGCGGAGGGGCTGCAGGCAGCCTGACCTGGTGGTAACAACGGCGAACGGCCGGCGTCCGATAGGGGGACGCCGGCCGTTCGCCGTTGTCGGGTCAGCTAGCGAACCCGGCCGTAGCCCTGGATGGACATCATGTTCATGCCCCGTTTGAGCACGTTGCGGCCGGCGCTTGGCGCGTCGATCACCTGGCCGTCGCCGACGTAGAGGGCGACGTGCCCGAGCCCGCTGTAGAAGATCAGGTCACCCGGGCGTAGGTCGCCCCGCCCGATGTGCGCGACGGCACTCCACTGCATCCGGGTGTTGTGCGGCAGGGACTTTCCGGCCGCCCGCCAGGCCGCCGAGGTCAGCCCGGAACAGTCGTAGCCGTTCGGTCCGTCGGCTGCCCAGACGTAGGGCTTGCCGATCGCGCCGAACGCGTACCGCACGGCGGCGCCGGCGTCACCGGCCACCGCGGGCACGTTCTTGGCCTCGGCCGCCGCCGCCTTCGGCGCGGGACGCTCGGTGGCCGCCCCGTACGCCTGCCGACGCAGCTCGTACAGCTTGGCCAGGTCCTGCTCGATCTGCTTGCGGCCCGTCGCGAGCTGACGGGCCCGCGCTGCCTGCCGGGTCAGGGTGGCGTCCAGGCTGGCCTTCTCGTCCAGCAGTCGCCGCTGGTCGGCGGTGAAGCCGGAGATGCGCTCCTGCCGTTGGCGGGTCAGCTGGTCGAGCGTGCCCAGCCGGTCCAGCAGCGCGGCGGAGCCGCCGGGACGCAGCAGGGCGTCCGCGGTCCGCAGGCCGCCACTCTTGTACGCCGTGGAGGCAAGCTCGGCCACGTCGGCCCTGCTCTGCTCGACCTGCTGCTCCAGCGGGCCGATGCGGGTCTGTAATCGGGCCACCGTGGCCTCGTTGGCCTTGATTTCCTCACGCAGCTTGTTGTACGACTCCACGACCCGTTCCAACTCGGCCGAGGACGTCTCGATCCGGCGGGTCAGTTCGGCGGGGGACGGCTCGGCGTGCGCCACCGCCGGCGAGGCGATCAGCGCGGCCGACATGCCAGCCAGCGCCACGGTACGCAGCAGGTTTCTCAGGGATGACAAGAGCGGAAGGCCCCTCTCCCACGGCCGCCGGGGCTGCTGACGCCCTCGGCGACACCGGCCGGGGTCATCCGGGCGGACGGCACTGGGCCGGACCGGCGCAACCAACCTAACCCGGGACGGATGTCGCTCGCAGTTGAAGCAGGGGCGAAAGTTGGGCGAGTGGCGGCCCATGTTCCTGCGTGGGGTGGAGCTGCTGAGACCTGTGGGGGCGTGAAAAGGCCTGTTCGTCGCCGGCTGACAGATATGCGACTTTCGTCGTTCCGGGCGTATCCCGTCGGATCACTGGCCGCCATAACCGATAAAAACTGAAATGGATGCTGTTTCTCGGTGATGTCCCTCGCGGGGCTGGCTGTCGACAACCGGCACATGCGCAGGTCGGCTGGCGACGCACCAACACAATGGGGGCTGACGCCGGGAATCCCGTCGGCAGACAGCCGCAGCCGTCACCGCCGGTCACCTCGGTCAACCGTCCCCACGGGAGGAACCGTGAATCGTGAAGGCGGACGTGTGCGACCGCCGCGATCGGGGCCAGGCGGCCGGTCGACCCTGCTCTACGCGCGGCCCGGCATCATCGTGACCGCCGACCGGTTCTCCGTCGGCCGGACCAGTTACCGGGTCGCCGACCTGACCCAGCTGCGTACCACCCGGGGTCCGCACGACCGGATCGCCGTCCGGGCCGCCGTCATCACCGCCAGCATGCTCGGCGGCGTCGGGCTGCTGCTCGGTTTCACCGGCGGGCTGCACCGCCTGACCGCCGGTGCGTACCTCATCCTCGGTGCGGTGTTCCTGCTGCCCGCCGCGCTGGCCGTGGTCGGCGACCGCTGGCGCCCACCACCGCACGAGCTGTGGGGGTGGTACGGGGGAGCCGAGATGCTGCTCTTCAGCGCCGACGACGAGCGACAGTTCGGCCAGGTCACCCGGGCGCTGCTGCGCGCACGGGAAATGAACCGACTCGGCGGCTGGGTCGACCCGCTCGCCTCGGCCGAGCCGTGGCGGCCCAGCCGTTGAGCCGACGGACGCCGAGCGCGCGTCGGCCCCAACGGCCGCTCAGCGGGCGACCGGCTCCGGGGTACGGGTCTCCTGCGGTGCGGCCACCCAGGCGCTGACCCGGCGCTCGGCGTAGAAGGAGACGAACGGCACGGTGCCGGCCAACATCACCAGCAGCATCCGCTTCAGCGGCCAGTCGGCCCGACGGCTCAGGTCGAACGCCGCCACCAGGTAGATCATGTAGAGGAACCCGTGCGCGGGTCCCACCGTCTCCACCACGACCGCGTTGTCGAACACGTACTTCAGCGGCATGCCGATCACGACCAGCAGGATCAGCACGACACCCACGATCCAGGCGATCGCGCGGTAACGGGTAAGGGCAGCGCCCACCTTCGTCCGTCCTTCCGAGCCCGGCTCAGCCGGGATAGTCACCGGGTCGGGCGCCCGGATTGGCGCTCAACCATGACAGGTAGTGGTTGTAGGCGGCCAGGTCGGTGTCCTCGACGGCGTCGTCGCCGGACGGCCCCCGGGACACCCGCACCGGTCGGCGTACCACCGGTCGGGACCCGGTGGCGACCGTCGGCGCGGGCTCGGTGGCCGGCTCCGCCGAAGGCGCGTCGGTGTCGGTCGCCCGCCGACGGGCCAACTTCACCTCACGCCACCAGACGTAGACCACGAAGCCGGCGAAGATCGGCCACTCGACCGCGTACCCCCAGCTCAGGCTGTTGCCGGCGGTGGCCCGGCTGATCTGCCACCAGCCCAGCCCGAGGAAGCCCACGACCAGCACGACCATGGCCACGTGACGTGCGATCCACGCCGGGGTCCAGAGCCGCCTCATGGCATCGAGAGTACCGGGGGCGCCGCCGGTCTCCGACACGGTGTCGTAGTTGTCGCGTGGCCGGCATGGTTTGGCGACACCGCGCCTGGGCAATCGTCTAGACGCCAGCCCAAACGAGATCAAGGGGGGCGATGATGACCGGATCGGTACGTGAGGACGGCTTTGCGTCCAGCGGCAGCACGGACATGAGCCCGGAGCAGCGAGTGCCCGAGTGGGGTGGCGATGACCTCGCCGACCCGGCGGGCGCTCTCGACGGCGACCTGCCCGGCGTCGACCCGATGGAGCTGAGCGACGAGGATCTGCTCCGCGAGATGCACAGCCTGCACCGCACCCGCCTGGACACCCTGCGGCACGCGGCGGACTCCGCGCTCGCCAACCACCTGCGTCGCACCGCGGAGCTGGAGACCGAATACCTGGCGCGTCACCCGGGCCGGGAGGTCGACCCCAACCGTCTGCGGGACTCCTGATGGCGGCGCGCGCCGTGCGCGGGATGTCCGCGCCACCCGAGGTGGTCTTCAACACCGCCACCGACCCCAACCGCGCCGCCGCGTGGCTGCCGGAACCGCTGCGCGGCGGCGGTAACCCCACCGCGGAGATCAGCGGCGCGGAGTTGCGCGCCCGGTGGGGTGGCGCGGCCGACTGGTCCGCCGAGATCCGGGTGGAGTCGGCCGACTCCGGTGGCGCCCGGATCCAGCTCGATCTGGCCGACGGTACGGACGGCTCGGGTCCGGACCAGTTGGCCGACGAGGCGCTCACCAACCTGGCACGCGCGGTCGCCGACAACCTCCAGGCCGGCTGAGGCGGCCACGCGGAACGCCGCTCCCGCACCACCACGAGATAGTGAGGAGACCGGGTGAGCGACACTGGCCTGCGACAGAAGGCGGCGCGGCTGCGCCGGGCGTACGCGCCGCACGAACACCGGCCGCTCGGCGGCTACCTGGTGGCCATGGGTGCCTACGCCGGGGTGACCGGGGCGCTCGCCGGCCTGGTCAAAGCGACCGGGCGGCCGGTACCGGAGCGCCCCGCCCCGTCCGACGTGGTGTTGCTCTCCATCGCCACGCACAAGTTGAGCCGGCTGCTGTCCAAGGACGCGGTGACCAGCCCTCTGCGGGCGCCGTTCACCCAGTACGACCGTCCGATCGGCAGCGGCGAGGTGATGGAGCAGGTCCGCGACTCGGGCAGCCCGACCCGGCATGCCATCGGCGAGCTGCTGAGCTGCCCGTTCTGCCTGGCGGTCTGGGTGGCCACCGGGTTGACCGGTGGCCTGGTGCTCGCACCCCGGCTGACCCGGCTGGTGGCCACCGCGCTGACGGCGGTCGCCGCGTCGGACTTCCTCCAGATGGCGTACGCGACGGCCCAGCAGGCCGCCGAGGGTGGGCACCACGACGACGCCTGACCGAAGGCACGCGCAAAGGGGGGCCGGCTGGACGCCGGCCCCCCTTTGGTCGTACCTGTCTCAGCGCTCCATACCGGACCAGCCGTGCGGCGACTCCGGCTCGCGTTCGTCCTCGTCCGCCCCGGTGACGATGTCCCGGTCCACGGCGGTGCGGTCGTGCTCGTTGGCGAAGTCCGGCTCGGGCGTGGTGTCCCTGCCCTTCGGCGGTTGACCCAGCGCCGGCACCTTCTCGTCGTGGTCCTCGTGGTGCGTCATGTCGGTGTCCCTTCTGCGGTGGCCCCCAGCGGTGGAACCGCCCAGGTCGCTCAGCCGATGAAATCGCCAGGTCGCTCAGCCGATGAAATCGCCCAGATCGCTCAGCCGATGAAATCGCCAGGTCGCTCAGCCGATGGAACCGCCCAGCAGGTCGCTGGCCTCGTCCACCGAGTACTCGCCCTCGGGCAGCGCGTCGATGCGCGCGAGCAGATCCGGCGGAAGCTCGGCGGCCACCGCCTGGCGGTAGATCTCCGCCTGGGTGACCCGCTCCTGCGCCCGGTAGACGTCGTTCAGCAGGTCATCGAGGGCCCGGGTGTCCGGCTCGTCGGGCACGAATCCGTCGTCGGTCACCTCGATCAGCTACCCGGGGCGGAATCGGTCAAACGTCACGCCGGTGGTCCGACCCACGTCCCCTGGCGGCCCTGCCCCAGGGGACACATGCAGCGCCGCCCCCGGCCGTGTGGGCCGGGGGCGGCGCTGGTGTCGGTGTGCAGGTCGCCTCTCGGCGAGTGGCACTACGCGGCTCCAGCCGGACGGTATTCCGCGAAGGCTATTTAGGTGAGGCCCGGGGACACGTGACACACCGACACCCCAGTCAACGAGCCGGCCCCCACCCGTGTTCCGCGCGCCGCAGTGTCGGCGGTCACACCTTCGCCGGGAGGGTGGCCCGGCGGGCCTGCACCGCGGAGGCCAGGTGGTCGAGCACCTCGACGGTGTCGTCCCAGCCGAGGCAGGCGTCGGTGACCGACCGGCCGTACTCAAGCGTCCGGGTCGGGTCGAGGTCCTGCCGGCCGGGCAGCAGGAACGACTCCAGCATCACGCCGGTGATCCCGCGCTGGCCGGCGGCCAGCTGGGCGGCCACGTCGAAGGCGACCCGCGGCTGGTTGCGGTGGTCCTTGCCGCTGTTGGCGTGACTGGCGTCGATCACCAGCCGCTCCGGCAGTTCCGCGGCGCGGAGCAGGTCGAGCGCACCGGCGACCGACTCCGCGTCGTAGTTGGGTCGCCCGCCCCCACCGCGCAGCACCAGATGACCGTCGGTGTTGCCCCGGGTGTGCATGATCGCCGGAGTGCCGGAGAAGTCGATACCGGGGAAGACGTGCGGCACGCCGGCGGCGCGGATCGCGTCCACAGCGGTGCCGATGCTGCCGTCCGGGCGGTTCTTCATGCCGATCGGCATGGACAGACCCGAGGCGAGTTGGCGGTGCACCTGACTCTCCACGGTGCGGGCGCCGATCGCCCCCCAGCCCACCGTGTCCGCGATGTACTGCGGCGTGATCGGATCGAGGAACTCGCAGCCCACCGGCAGACCGACCCGCAGTACGTCGAGCAGCAGCGCTCGGGCCAGCCGTAGGCCGGTGTTGACGTCGCCGCTGCCGTCCAGGCCCGGGTCGTTGATCAGGCCCTTCCAACCGACGGTCGAGCGCGGCTTCTCGAAGTAGACCCGCATGACGATCAGCAGGTCGTCGGCGAGCCGGTCGGCTGCCGTACGCAGACGTCCCGCGTACTCGAGGGCGGCGGCCGGGTCATGCACCGAGCAGGGGCCGACCACCACCAGCAGGCGGTCGTCCTCGCGATCCAGCACGCGACCCACCGCGCGGCGACCGGTCAGCACGGCCGACGCGAGCGAGGCGTCCAGGGGCAACTCGTGGTGCAGCAGGGCGGGCGTGGTCAGCGGCACGACACGGTCGATCCGCTGATCGCTGACCCGATCGGTCTCCGGGGTGGTCACGGTGGGCATCCTTCCGCCGATCGTGCCCGGGGCCGGTGCCCGGGACGAGCCGGCTGCTCGTACGCAAAAGGGCAGGAACGACAGCTCCTGCCCAGCCGGCTCGGTCCGTGGTGACGTCAGTTCATGGTGAAGTCACCGGCGTGCCAGCCGGCTGCCTAAACCATCGATAGGAACGCGTCACGGGGGCAAGCGTACCCGACCGGACGGGAACCTCCGGCCCATCGTCCCAAGATGCGGGGCGTGGACCGCGTGCCAGAGGCGGGGTCGGGGTAACAGGGGAGCCATGACTGACGAGCAGAGCGATCAGGAGCGGGTGGAGTCCCGCGCCCACCACCTCCTGCCCGAGGAGATCGCCGCGGGCAGCGACGATCCGGAGGCGCAGGCCGAGGCCATCCTCGCCGAGTCGGACCTCCGGGAGGCGGACCAGAACGCGGCGCCCGACACGGTGCTGGAACGTCGTACCTCGGATCAGACAGTGGTCGCGGTCGAGCCGCCCGACTGAGCGGTGGCCCCACGCGCCCGGCGGGATCCCCGGTAGGTGTGCTCCCGCAGCCAGGCCAGCGGACCTGCCGCCCGCAGTTCGGGTGGCAGGTTCCGCACCGGGTCGAACGCGAGCGCGGCGTCCTCCTCGGCGCTGAGCGGGGCACCGATCCCGACCTGCCCCACCGGCCGCCACGACCCGACGGCGGACGCGACCGCGAGCACCAGGCGCGGTGTGTCCGTCCGGGTCGCGGCGGCCACCGTGCGCAGGCTGCTCCCGAGGTCCACGGAGTCGGGGTCGGCCAGCGTGGCCAGCCAGATCCGGCGCGGTCCCACGCGATAACCCACGATCGTGCTGTACGTCCCGGTGAAGCGCCGTCGGGGCAGCGGCAGGTTCCGCAGTAGCGGGGCCGCGCCGCTGGAGCTGACCAGCAGGTCGAACGGTCGACCGGTCGCACGGTGCAGGCGCAGCGCGACGCCCAGCACGTCCGGCCAGCCGCCGGGCGTGGGGGTTCCCTTGGAGAGCCGGACGGTGGCCCGATACCGCCCGGGCTCGTCCAGCAGGGCGACCCCGGTGGGTGGTCCGGGCGTACCCCAGATCACCAGTTCGCCGGCGAACGAGCGACCGGCCGGATGCAGCAGCCGGCCGTGGCGCAGCCGGCCGAGCGCGGCGCTGGCACGTTCGACGATGGCGGCGGACCGGGACGGGGGCGGGGTGACGGTCATGGCCCTCCGGTACCCCGCAGGGCCGTCTCGATGCCCGGGGCCGGCTCGCCGACCCACCGCACGTCACCTTTCCGCCCGCGAGATCGGATAGCGTCGGGGGATGCCCGACAGCGGTTATCCCTGGCCCATCGAGACGTCCCGACTGGACAACGGCCTACGCGTGGTGGTGAGCGAGGACCGCACCGCGCCCGCCGTGGCCGTCAACCTCTGGTACGACGTCGGTTCCCGACACGAGCCGAGCGGGCAGACCGGCTTCGCCCACCTCTTCGAACACCTGATGTTCGAGGGCTCGGTGAACGTGGCGAAGACCGAGCACATGAAGCTGATCCAGGGCTCCGGTGGCTCGCTCAACGCCACCACCAACCCGGACCGGACCAACTACTTCGAGACCGTCCCGGCCGAGCACCTGGAGTTGGCGCTCTGGCTGGAGGCCGACCGGATGGGCGGCCTGGTCCCCGCGCTCACCCAGGAGACGCTGGACAACCAGCGGGACGTGGTCAAGAACGAGCGCCGGCAGCGGTACGAGAACGTGCCGTACGGCGACGCCTGGCTGCGGTTGCTGCCGCTGCTCTACCCGGCGGGACACCCGTACCACCACGCGACGATCGGCTCGATGGCCGACCTGAACGCCGCCGACCTCGCCACCTTCCAGGCGTTCCACCAGACCTACTACGCCCCCAACAACGCAGTGCTCACCGTGGTCGGCGACGCCACCGCGTCCGACGTGTTCGCGCTCGCCGACATGTACTTCGGGGCGCTGCCGGCACGCGACGACATCCCGGCCGCCCCGGACGGCCGCAACGTCCCGGCGACCGGGCAGACGGCCATCGAGTCGGTCAGCGCCGACGTACCGGCGCCGCGGGTCTACCTCGCCCACCGCACCTACCCGTTCGGCAGCCCGGAGTACCACGTGGTCACCGTGCTCGCCACCGTCCTCGGCAGCGGGCGGGGCAGCCGGCTCTACCAGCGACTCGCCGACGGTGAGCGGATCGCTCAGCCGGACCTGGTCGGGGCGTACGGGGTGGATCTCGCGCACGCCCCGGCACCGCTGATCGCCACCGCCACCGCCCGCCCCGGGGTGAGCGCCGAGCGACTGGCCGAGGGGTTGGCCGAGGTCGTCGACGAGTTGGCGACCGTGCCGGTCACCGCCGCCGAGCTGGATCGGGCCAAGGCGATGCTCAGCACCGGGTGGTGGCGTCAGTTGTCCACGGTGGACGGTCGCGCGGACCTGCTCGGCCGGTACGCCACGCAGTTCGGTGACCCGGCCCGCGTCGCCGAGGCGTTGCCGGGTCTGCTCGCGGTCACCGCCGAGCAGATCGCCGAGGCCGCCGCCGAGGTGCTCGCCACCGACCGGGTGCTGCTGACCTACCTGCCCGAGGAGACCTCATGACGCTGATCGCCGACCGTCCCGGCCCGGGTGCCGCCCGCCCGTACCGGTTCCCGCAGGTGGTGCGCCGTACGGTGGCCGGTGGTCAGGTTGTCGCCGCGCACCTGCCGGGGCAGAACCTCGCCGTGGCCCTGCTGCTGCTCGACGTGGGCGCGGGCCAGGAGCCGGTTGGCAAGGAGGGCCTGTCCGGTGTGCTGGCCAAGGCACTGGAGGAGGGGACGGCGCAGCGGGACGCTGCCGCGTACGCGCTCGCCGTCGAAGGGCTGGGCACCTCGTTGTCGACCGGGCTGGACTGGGACTCGTTCCAGGCCAGCGTGGTGATCCCGGTGGACCGGCTCAGCGCCGCCGTGGAGTTGCTCGCCGAAGCGGTCCGGACGCCGAGGCTGGACCCCGCCGACGTGCGCCGGGTCCGGGACGACGAGGCGACCGCGCTGCGGATGGACTGGGCCAACCCCGGCCCCCGCGCCGACGCCGCGCTGCGCGGTGACCTGTTCGGCGCCCAGAACCGGTGGGGCCGGCCGATGTACGGCGACCCGGAGTCGGTCGCCGCCCTGGACGTAGAGGACGTCACCGTCTTCCACTCCGAGTGGTTCCTGCGTCCCGGCACCCTGATCGTCGCCGGCGACCTGGACCGGATCGACCTGGACGCGCTGGCCGCCGCGGCGTTCGCCGGCACCGGTGGCGGCCCGGCCGAGCGGGGTGGCCCGATCGAGGTGCCGCTGCACGCCGGACGGCGGATCATCCTGGTGGACCGGCCCGGCTCGGTGCAGTCCACGCTGCGGCTGGGTCACCCGTCGCCGCACCGGGCGCACCCCGACCACGTGCCGATGACCCTCGCCGGCACGGTCCTCGGTGGGGCGTTCACCTCCCGCCTCAACCACCTGCTCCGCGAGGTGCACGGCTACACCTACGGCGTTCGGGGTGACTTCGCCTCGTCCCGCCGCTTCGGTCGGTTCGGGGTCAGCTCCGGTGTGCAGACCGCGGTCACCGTGCCGGCCCTGATCGAGGCGGTGGGTGAGATCAGCCGTACCCAGGCCGGTGGGGTGACCGAGGACGAGCTGGCGGTGGCCCGGTCCTGGCGGGCCGGGCAGCTCTCGGTCGAGTTGCAGAGCCCGCGGGCGATCGCGTCCGCGCTGACCACGCTCGTGGTGCACGACCTGCCGGACGACTACCACGCCCGGCTGCGTGAGTCGCTGCTCACCGCGGACGTGGACCAGGTCTCCGCCGCGGCGGCCACCCACCTGCACCCGGACGCGCTGACCCTGGTCATCGAAGGTGACGCCGCAGTGATCCGTGACGACCTGGCCGCCGCATCCCTGGGCGACCTGCTCCCCTGAGGTCGACCCAAACGCCGTTGATCAAGAGGTTTGCGTCACCCGGAGCACGGTTTCTGACGCAAACTTCTTGATCAACAGCTGCGGGGGTGGTTCGTGTGATCCGGGACCCGGGGGGTGGGAAAGGGCTCCCGGGTTCGGGGGTGGTCTGGGTAGCCTCGCGGGCATGAGGATCGGCATTGTGGGGTCCACCGGCCAGGTCGGTGGCGTGATGCGGCAGGTGCTGGCGGAACGGAAGTTCCCGGCGGAGCAGGTGCGGTTGTTCGCCTCGGCGCGGTCGGCCGGGCGGACGCTGCCGTGGCGCGACGGCGAGGTGACCGTCGAGGACGCCGCGACCGCGGACTACTCCGGACTGGACATCGTGCTCTTCTCGGCCGGTAAGAGCACGGCCCGGGAGCTGGCGCCCCGGGTCGCCGAGGCCGGCGCCGTGGTGATCGACAACTCGTCGGCGTTCCGGATGGATCCGCAGGTGCCGCTGGTGGTCGCCGAGGTCAACCCGCACGCGGCCCTCGACCGCCCGAAGGGCATCATCGCCAACCCCAACTGCACCACGATGGCCGCGATGCCGATCCTGCGGCCGCTGCACGCCGAGGCTGGTCTGATCGGGCTGGTCGTCTCCACGTACCAGGCGGTCTCCGGCGCCGGACTGGCCGGCGTCGCCGAGCTGGACGAGCAGGTCCGCAAGGTGGCCGAACACGCCGCCGGGTTGGCCTTCGACGGGTCGGCCGTGGAGTTCCCCGCGCCGCGCTCGTTCAGCCAGCCGATTGCCTTCAACGTCCTCCCGCTGGCCGGTTCGATCGTCGACGACGGCTCGTTCGAGACCGACGAGGAGCAGAAGCTCCGCAACGAGAGCCGCAAGATCCTGGAGATCCCCGACCTGTTGGTCTCCGGCACCTGCGTCCGGGTGCCGGTCTTCACCGGGCACTCGCTCCAGATCAACGCCCGGTTCGCCCGGCCGCTCACCCCGCAGCGCGCCCACGAGCTGTTGGCCGACGCGCCCGGGGTGGCGCTGACCGACGTCCCGACGCCGTTGCGGGCCGCCGGCCAGGATCCGACGTACGTGGGCCGGATCCGCGCCGACGAGACCGTCGAGTACGGGCTGGCACTGTTCTGCTCCAACGACAACCTGCGCAAGGGCGCGGCGCTCAACGCGGTGCAGCTCGCCGAGCTGGTCGCCGCCGAGCGTCGCTGACCGCCGCGCTCACCCCGAGCCCTCGCCGACGACCGGCGGGGGCTCGGTCGCGTCCGGGCGACGCGGCACCGGTTCAGGCGTGCTCGGATGGGACCAAGCCGATCCCTGGAGGAAACCGTGCCGGACGACCGCAGCCAGCAGGCCTTGACCGACCTGATCTCCAGCCGTTCGATGGGCGTGCTGGCGACCATCAAGCGGGACGGGCGACCGCAGATGTCCACAGTGGTCTACTCCTTCGACCGGGACGCCGGCCTGATCCGGGTCTCGGTCACCGACGGCCGGGCCAAGACCGCGAACCTGCGTCGGGACCCGCGCGCCAGCTTCCACGTCGGCAGCGAGGACGGCTGGGCGTACGCGGTGATCGAGGGTCGCGCCGAGCTGACCGCGCCGGCCGCGGCGCCCGGAGACGAGACGGTCGAGGAGTTGGTGGCGCTCTACCGGGCACTGAGCGGCGAACACCCGGACTGGGACGAGTACCGCCAGGCCATGGTCGACGACGGACGGCTGGTGTTGCGGCTGCACGTGGCGCGCGTCTACGGGATGCCGCCCCGGGGCTGACGTCCGCCCGTCGTTCTGGGCTGTTGCGCTCCGTAGCTGTTGGTCAGCCTGGTTCGATCACGGTCACCCCGGGCCAGCGCCGCACCGGGCGGTGTCGGGCCAACCGCTGCCGAGACGCCGCCACGTCCACCCGCGCCGGGTTGTGCCGCCAGATCCCGCCCAGCAGATCCGCCAGACCGTACGGAGCGCAGACCTCCAGCCGATCGGTCGAGTCCAGGCGGACGGCCACCGCGGTCGCGTACTCCGGCCAGGTGGCGATCGCCTCGGCCACGCTGCGGTACGGGGTGATCGGGTCACCGCCGAACCTCGCCGCATACCAGGTGTGCACCGCCGCCTGGTTCCGTGCCTCCCATGGCGGCTGCGGCCACGCCCGCGTGAGAAGGGCGGTGGCCTCGTGGTCGTCGTCGCGGGTCAGCCTCGTCGGGTCGAAAAAGACCACGTCCACGTCCCGGACCGTCGTCGGGTCGAACCCGTCGCCGTAGCGCTCGCCCCAGACCAGGTCGCGCAGAGCGCCCGCCCCGATCCAGGCGTCCGGCAGCCCGGAGGCACGCACCACGCTCAGCGCCCGGGTCAGCCAACGGCTGCCGTCGACCAGGTCCCGCAGCTCCCCCTCGCCCGGCATCATCCGCCCACGATAGGCAGCGGACCCGAGGACTGCTGTCGCCCACGGGTGGGTGTCCGCCCGCCGACGGGTACAACGCGCTGCCGTGCCGACAACGCGGAACGGCAGGCAACGCGGGGAGTGGGATGGGCGCCGACACGACAGGCGAGCAGGCTCGCCCCGGCGGCCCGTCCCTGCGCGGGCAAACCTCCCGTCTGCTGTCGTTCAGCGATGGTGTCTTCGCCATCATCATCACGCTGCTGGTGCCCGGGCGAACAGGCGCGGGCCGCGGCCGGCGTGCGGGGGTACTCGCTGGCGATTCTCGTCGGATACCTGGTCAACCCGCTGTTCGCACGGGGGATCTTCCTGCTGCTACCGATCTTCTTCTCGCTGACCAGCAGCGGCCTGTACGAGTTGCGGCGCCTCCGGCGAATGCGGCACTCGCACCCGCGGCACCCGCACTCGCGCAGATAGCCACCGGCGGTGGGCGTTACCCCCTCCCGGGCGGCGGGTAGACGGGCCGTGCCGACACCGAGAGGGGAGCACCATGACAACGGTCGGAGAGTTCATGACGACCCGGTTGGTGACGATGGACGGCAACGAGACGCTCATCGCTGCCGCGCAGGAGATGCGCGACAGTGCGATCGGTGACGTGGTCGTGACCGACGGCGACAACGTGGTCGGCATCGTCACGGACCGGGACATCACGGTGCGTGGTGTCGCGGAGAACATGGATCCGGGCTCGACCCAACTGAGCCAGATCACCACCCGCGATGTGATCACCGTGAGTCAGTACGACGACGTGGTGGCCGCCGCGGACCTGATGCGCACGTACGCCGTACGCCGGCTTCCGGTGATCGACGACGGGCGCCTGGTCGGCCTGATCTCGATGGGTGACCTCGCGGTGGAGCGCGAACCGCAGTCGGTGCTCGCGGACATCAGCGCCGACGACCCGAACAACTGACCGTCCGCCGCGGACGCGCGCCGGCTCTCCCCTCCCGGGCGGGCCGGCGCTGCGCTGTCGGGACGCCGCCGCTCACCCGATCCGGGCGAGATTGACCGGAGGGCCCTCGGGGACCCGTGCCGGGACGTGCGACGCCGGCCGGCCGCGCGACGCGAGCGCGGCGCGGGAGCCCGGGCAACTGGGAGGAGTGGACTCGATGGTGGACGCGACCACGAGGTTCTTCGAGGACCTGGACCGGCGGGGGTACGAACCCCTGCTGGCGAAGACCTCCGGGACGCTGCGTATCGACCTGCACGAGGGGGCGCAGACCCGGCACTGGCTGCTGAGAATCGACCACGGCCGGGTCAACGTGAGCCAGGAGGACCGGGAAGCTGACACCGTCATCGGTGCGAGCCCCATCCTCTTCGACGACATCGCCGCGGGCCGCGAGCAGGGCCTCGCCGCGCTGTTGCGCGGGGACATGACGGTGACCGGTGACGCCCGGCTGGTGGTGCAGGTCGAGCGGATCTTCCCGAGTTCGCCGGACGCCCGGGGACCCCGCCGACGCTTCGCGGGGGAGGGGTACTGATGGGGCAGTCCAACACGGTTCGGATCCTGGACGGCAACACGTTCGTCGTCTGCCAGGACACCGGCGACATCGAGGCGACTCCGAGCGAGCCGACCGGGCTCTTCTCCATCGACACCCGGTTTCTGTCCACCTGGGTGCTGACCGTCAACGGTGAGCGGCTCAACTCGCTCTCCTACGACGATCTGCAGTACTTCGAGTCCCGGTTCTTCCTCGTCCCGGGGATGGCCACGCACTACATCGACGCGAAGCTGTCGATCATCCGCGAGCGCACGGTGGGCGGCAGTTTCTGCGAGCAACTCACCATCCTCAACCACGACGAGAAGCCTGTCGATCTGGAAGTCCGGATGGACGCGGCGTCGGACTTCGCCGACCTGTTCCAGGTCAAGGACGAGATCCTCAACAAGAAGGGCGAGATCTACACCGAGGCCGAGTCCGACCGGCTCCGGTTGGGCTATCGCCGGGGCAACTTCCGGCGGGAGACGGTCGTCTCCTCGTCCATGTCGGCCCGGTACGACAGCGAGGGTTTCGCGTACACGGTTCACCTGGAACCCAACGAGCAGTGGGAAACCTCGATCGACGTCCAGACGCACGCGGTCGGTCCTGGTGGCCGGGACCTGCGGTTCGGGCTGCGCGTGCACGGCAACGAGCGGCTCGCCCTCCAGCACGACCTGGAGCAGTGGATCGCCGACGCGCCGAAGGTCAACAGTCAGCATGGTCGGGTGGCCAGCACCTACCGGCGCAGTCTGATCGACCTGGCCGCGCTGCGCTTCTCTCCCCTGTCGTTGGGCGGTGCCACCCTGCCGGCCGCCGGCCTGCCCTGGTTCATGACCATGTTCGGTCGGGACAGCATCTTCACCTGCCTGCAGACGCTGCCGTTCACTCCGCAGTTGTCGAAGACGACGCTGCGCATCCTCGCCGCGTTGCAGGGCAGTCGGTTCGACGACTTCCGTGACGAGGACCCGGGGCGCATCCTGCACGAGATGCGCTACGGCGAGACAGCGGCCTTCGAGGAGCAGCCGCACTCGCCGTACTACGGCTCGGTGGACGCGACGCCGCTGTTCGTCGTGCTGCTCGACGAGTACGAGCGGTGGACCGGGGACGTCGCGCTGGTCAAGGAGTTGGAGCAGGAGGCCCGGGCGGCGCTGCGGTGGATCGACAACTACGCCGACCTGGTCGGCAACGGCTACATCTGGTACGAACGGCGCAACACCGACACCGGCCTGGAGAACCAGTGCTGGAAGGACTCCTGGGACTCCATCTCCTACTCTGACGGCACGCTGCCGCCGTTCCCGCGGGCCACCTGCGAGGTGCAGGGGTACGCGTACGACGCGAAGATCCGCGCGGCCCGGATGGCTCGCCAGTTCTGGGATGACCCGGAGTTCGCCGACCAGTTGGAGCGGGAGGCGGCAGCGCTGAAGGAGCGGTTCAACCGGGACTGGTGGGTGGCCGACGGCGAGTTCTACGCCCTGGCCCTGGACCCGGACGGCCGCCAGTGCGACATCCTCAGCTCCAACATCGGCCACCTGCTGTGGAGCGGGATCGTCGAACCCGAGCGGGCGGAGAAGATCGCCCACCATTTGGTGGGGCCTCGGCTCTTCTCCGGTTGGGGAGTGCGGACCCTCGCCGAGGGGGAGATCCGGTACAACCCCATCGGCTATCACAACGGCACGATCTGGCCGTTCGACAACTCGTTCATCGCCTGGGGTCTGCGCCGGTACGGCTTCGCCGAGGAGGCCGCTACCATCGCCAACGGGATCCTGGACGCGGCCACGTACTTCGACGGCCGGTTGCCGGAGGCGTTCGGCGGCTACCCGCGGAACCTCACCAAGTTCCCGGTGGAGTACCCAACCGCGTGCAGCCCGCAGGCCTGGTCGACAGGCACCCCGTTGCTGCTGCTGCGGACCATGCTCGGTCTGGAGCCGCACGACGGTCATCTGTCGGTCGAGCCACGACTGCCGGTGGGTATGGGCCGGATCGAGGTGCTGGACATTCCGGGTCGGTGGGGTCGGGTGGACGCGTTCGCCCGGGGCCGACTGGACCTGGACAAGCTCGCGGACTGATCGACCAACCCGTCGAGCCGGCGGCGGCGCGCGACCCGCGCCGCCGCCGGTCCGTCACCCAGGCTGGCAGGGTAGATTCTGCGGATGCCGGAGCTCGTGTACCCGCCCGTTATCGCCGCTGCCAAGACGATGTTCCGTCTTCTCGATCTGAAGATCACCATCGAGGGCGCCCACCACGTGCCCCGTACCGGCGGGGCGGTGCTGGCCGGCAACCACATCAGCTATCTCGACTTCATCTTCGCCGGTCTGGGCGCGAACGCGTCGGGTCGGCTGGTGCGGTTCATGGCCAAGAAGTCGGTCTTTTCGCACCGGATCTCCGGCCCGTTGATGCGCGGGATGCGGCACATCTCAGTGGACCGGGAGGCCGGCGCGGCCTCGTTCCGCGCCGCCGTCGCCGCCCTCAAGCGCGGCGAGATCGTCGGCGTCTTCCCGGAGGCGACGATCAGCCAGTCGTTCACCGTCAAGGAGTTGAAGAGCGGCACGGTGCGGATGGCCCGCTCGGCGAAGGTCCCGGTGTTGCCGGTCGCGTTGTGGGGGACCCAGCGGCTCTGGACCAAGGGCCGCCCGCGCACCCTCACCCGCCGGCACACGCCGATCACGATTCTGATCGGCGAGCCGATCAACCCGGCGGACTTCCCGGACCCGAACCTGCTGGCCACCGAACTGAACACCAGGCTCAGCGCGCTCGTCGAGCGGGCCCAGCGCGAATACCCGGACGCGCCGGCCGGCCCGGACGACACCTGGTGGCTGCCCGCGCACCTGGGCGGCAGCGCCCCCACGCCGGAGGAGGCCGCCGCCCTGGACGCGGCCGAGGAGCAGCAACGGGCGTCCAGCGTCTGACGTCACGGTGGCCGGGGCGGCGGTCCGGGCGCGACGAGGTCTGCCGGTGCGGACGCCGTCGGGTCACCGTGGGCAGCCGCCGCGTGGGCCGTCGGCGTCACCGATGCCCGGATGCCGCGCCGCCCGCGAGCCCGCCCCACGGCGCCGGTTCCGGCCCCGAGCGGTAGTAGTCGTCTCGGGAGTGGAACTCCACCGGCAGCGAACCGGGAAGCGTGATCCGGGTGTCCCCGGCGAGCAGGCTGGGGCCGGCACGCAGCAGCAGCACGTCACGTTCCTGGGCCGAGAGGTCGACCAGTTGGGGGCGGGTGAGCCGGAACTCGGCCACCGCCCGGCGGACCTGCTGAGCCAGCGCCGCCACCGCGGCGGACGGCCCGCCCAGGGCCAGGGCCGGTTGCTGAATGGTGCGCAGCGCGTCACAGACGACCAACAACTGCGTCGGCGCGTCCCGATCGGCGGCCAGCACCTCCAACCGGGACGGCCACTGCCAGCGGATCTGCCCGCTCATCAGGCCGTTGAGGCGCGCGGGTGGCCGTGCCCGGGGCGTGTCGTCGATGACCAGCGCCAGCTGCGCGCCGCTGCCCACCCAGCAGATCCGCTGGTCGGTGACGGTCACCGAGACCGGCGCGGGTAGTTGCCAGCGACGCCGTGCCTCGCTCGGCCCGAGCAGGTAGCCCGCGACCAGCAGTTGGTGCCGCCCGAGCACCCGTTCACCGGGCTCGGGACGCAGGTTGTAGCGGCGATCCAGTGCCGGCCCCACGTCGTCGTCCGGAGCGTCGAACCGGTGGGGACCGATGAAGAAGGGGGACGTGTCGGCGTGCATCGTCACGACCTTCCGGTCAGCTGGCTTGTGAATCAAGCCTGTCGGATCGGAGGGCCGCTGTCATGACGCCTGTTAGGGGGTCGTCCGGTCGTGCGTCGCGTGTGACCGGTAGATGCCGATCTCCTCCGGGCGAACGAGCCCGTCCTCGATCGCGCGGGCGAGTAGTGCCGCCTTTGTGGCGGCTGGCCGCCCCGCCCGGGTGTACTTGATCCGCGCCCGGTCGACGTACTGCTTCACGGTGTGCTCGCTGATCTGCATCCGGCGGGCCACCGATGCCTTCGACATCGACTGGAACCAGAGCAGCAGCGCCTCACGCTCCTTGTCGGACAGCATCGGCCGGTCCGGCCGCGGGTCGCCGACCATGGCCCCGGCCAGCGCGGGCGGCACGTACGGGCGGTCACTCGCGGCGGCCAGCACGGTCGCCACACAGTGTTCCCGGCCCTCGTGCTTGGCCAGGAACGCCACCGCCCCGGCATCCAGCGCGGCGAGCATGGTCGGCGGGTCGGTGTGCTCCGAGTAGACCACCACCCGCCTCCCGGCGGCGCTCAGCTCGGCCAACTTGTCCAGCGCCATCCGCCCGTGCAGCCGGAGGTCGAGCAGGACGACGTCGGCGTCCGGTGCCGTCCGCAGCACCTCGTCCGGGTCGTCCCCGGTGGCCAGTACGGTCAGCCGCGGCTCGGTGGCGAGCCAGGCACGGACCCCCTCGACCACGACCGGGTGATCGTCAACGATCGCCACCCCGATTGGCCGGTCACCGGTCACCGTCGCCACTGGGTCTGCGCCCATCTGATGCTTCCGTCCCGTTCGTAGAGGTGCTCCACCTGCCCGTCGTCGTGCTCCCCCGGGGGTGGGCCGGTGGCGTCGGGACCCTCCCGGTCCGGCGTGACCAGGCTGACCACCACCTCGTCCGGGCCGGAGACCACTGTCAGCCGGGCCCAGCCCCGAGCGTCGGCGAGAACGCCGGTGAGCGGGTCCGCCAGCCGACGGCGGATCTCCACCGGCAGCGGCGGTGGGGTGCCGATGGTGACCAGGTCGATCGGCAGGCCATTGCGTTCGGCGAGGTCGGCGGCCGCCCGCAACTCGTGCAGCAGCGGGTCGGGCACGTCGTCGGACTCGGCGATCAGTCGGCGCAGCCGGGCGGCGGCCAGTACGCAGCGCCGCTGCGCCTCCGGGTCGTCCGGGTCGGCCTGGCCAGCGGCCAACTCCCCGAGCACGCGCCCGGCTGCCGAGCTGACCAGGGCGAGCCGGTCCCGGCGTTCCCGAAGGCCCCGCTCGGCGGCATCGCGTTCCGCCGCCATCGCGTGGGCGGCAGCGGACACGGCCGCCCGCTCGCGAGCCAGGCTCACGATTGTCGCGCTGCCCACGAACACCGCCACCGGGAGGGAGAACGTGCCGTAGACGTACATCACGTAGCGGGCCACGTCGGTCGGCTCGGGGCCGTGCCCGAGCACCGCGAGCAGCGCGATGATCGCGTGTGTGCTCAGCAGCGCGACCAGCCCCACCACCCGCCGACCCCACAGCGCCAGCACGAAGAACCAGCCGAGGGTGCCCCACACCCAGTTGGCGGCGGTGAACAAGTGCTCCTCGCCGACCGCGGCGAAGACGGCCACATCGACGGCCAGCAGCAGCCCGGCCAGCAGCCCCGGCGGCAGCGGCGAGCCGCGCAGCAGTTGGACCCCGGCCACCGCGCCGGCCACCGCCACCAGCGCCCAGCCGCCGAGCACCACCGTCGGCGCGGTGAACTCCGTGCGGGCGGCCAACACCGCCGGCAGCCCGATCGCGACGTGCCAGGCCAGTGCGATGGCCACGGCGACGATCCGGGCGCCCCGGTCGGACGCGTGCGCCACCGCGGCCGGCGCGGCGAGCCCCGCCGTGGACGCCGGCTCCCGGGGGACGGGCACGCCGAGCCGATCCGGTGTCCCCGTCGCGACGGTGTGCGGCGCCGCGGCGCCGAGATCAGCCGACACCGGGCCACTCCAGTCGGATTCGGGTGCCGGCCCCGGGTGCCGATCGCACGTCGGCCCGCCCCCCGACCGTTGCCATCCGGCCGTGGATCGACTCGCGCAGCCCGTACCGGTGGGGTGGGACGGTGGCCGGGTCGAAGCCGGGACCGTCGTCGGCGACCTCGACCACGACGCCGACCGTGTGCCGGCTCAGCCGCAGCGTGACCCGCGCGCCCGGCGCGTGACGGACCACGTTGGACAGCGCCGCGTAGGCGCTCTCGCCGATCGCGTCGGCCACCCCGGCGGGCACCGCGCACGGCGTCAGGTCCAGCTGTGTCGACAGCTCGGGCAGTCGGCCCACCACCGCCCGCATCCGACCGTCGAGCGGCACCGGACCGTCGCCGGCCACCGGGCCGACGTCGGTGAGCGCGACGAGGGTACGCAGGTCGGCGTCGCACCGGTCGCGGAACGTGGTCGAGGACCCGGTCACCGCACCGAGTCCCACCATGGTGAGGGTGCCGAGCACCGTGTCGTGCAGGTCGCGGTTCTGCTGGCGTTCGGCCTCGCGGGCGGCCCGCGCGACAAGTGCCTGCCGGGTCAGCCGTTGATGCTCGACGAACGCGCGGTCGGCGCGACCGATGCGTCGGCGCATCACCGCCGCCATCATCGCCGTGCAGGCGGTCTGCACCAGCAGGGTGGTTGCGTGTGCCCGTGCCTCGGTGGCATTGCCGGCGGCCTGCGCGCCCGTCGCGTAGGTGACGGTGACGAGCAGCCCGGCCGGAATCGACCAGCGCGCCGGGGCGGTGGCCTGTGCGTTGATCACCGTGGTGCTGGCCAGCACGGCGATCCAACTGCCCTCGCCGGGCAACACCCCGGGTGCGACCAGCACGGGGATGAGGAGACAGACCAGCGCGGTGATCGTGACGTCAGCGGCGACCAGGCTCGGGGTGATTCCCTGGCGCATCGCGCGGTACGCGTACCAGACCGACCAGCCGGTGAGCGCTGCCACGCCGGGCAGCAGCACGGCGGGCTCAACCGACGGGGCCGGCACCGACAGGGCCACCGCCCCACCGATCACACCGCAGGTCAGACGCAGTATCGCCGGGATCGTGGTGAAGATGAGGACGAGCGCACCGCCGGCGGGATTGTCCAGCGTGGGCGGCACGGTGGGAGCGGCAACGGCCGGCATCGGGAGGTGTCCTTCCGACAACGACCCGTGTAGGGGTCCGCGCGGCAGAGATCGACATCGGAGAATAGCATGGGCGGTGTCGAGCGTAACCTAATGTGCGCGCGGTGTCGTTAATGTGTCACGGCGTGCTGCGCGGCTGCAGCAGGTCCCACCGATTGCCATAGAGATCGACGAAGACCGCCACCGAACCGTACGCCTCGTGCCGTGGCTCCTCCCGGAAACGCACCCCGGCTGCCACCATCCGGGCGTGGTCCCGCGCGAAGTCCTCGGTATAGAGAAACAGCCCGACCCGGCCGCCGGTCTGGTCGCCGACCCGCGCCCGCTGCTCGGCGGTGCTCGGCCGGGCCAGCAGCAACGCCGTCTCGCGGGCGCCCGCCGGGCGGACCACCACCCAGCGGGAATCGTCCGGTCGGGCGGTGTCCTCCACCAGCTCGAAACCGAGGTCGCCGACGTAGAAGTCGATCGCCTCGTCGTACTCCCTGACCAGCAGCGCGACAAGTCCCAGATGTGCCATCCGGTCATCATGCCGGCGGGCGTTTCCCCCCGGCCCGGTGGCGTCCCCGCCGGTCACCCGCGTCGCGCCCGACGGCCTGGCGCTCCGACGGCCTGGCGCTCCGACGGCCTGGCGCTCCGACGGCCTGGCGCCCCGACCCGCCTGGCCGGAACCGAGCGCGCCCGCCGTCCGTCTCATCCCCGGGTGGAGAGGTGGTGAGCCGGATGCGCTCGGGTCGAACGGCACTGGCGATGGCACTGCTCGGCGTGGCGCTGGGTGGTTGCGGCGGCACGACCATCGGACCGGGCGGGGCCGGCGAGCCCGGCCCGGCGCAGATCCTCGAGACGTGGACCTCCTGCGCCGAAGCGGCACCCCAGGCTGGCGCGATCATGGACGTGCCGAACACGGGGGTGCCGACACCCGCCGGGGTCGACCCGAGGATCGGGCGCATCGACCCCGCGTTCACCCCGGTCGCGGCCGTGCTCTGCGGCCGGGAACTGCGTCCGGGCCGAGGCGCAGGGCAGGAGCAGGTCGCCACCGAGCGGCGCGCCACGCAGCTCACGCCGCTGCTCACCGCACTGCGTCTGCCCAGCCAGAAATCCGACCGGGACACCGCCTGCAGCCTGGAAATGATCGTCCCACCGTGGTTGGCGCTGCTCGACGACCGGGGCCGCTGGCTGCGGCCGTACCTACCGACGGACACCTGCGGCAAGCCACGCGCGGAGGTGCGGACGGCACTAGCCGAACTGTCGACCACCACCGTGGACAGCCGCGTCGTCGAGCGGGTCGAAGACCCGGCCGCCGAGACCGCCGGATGCGCGCAGCGGTGGGCGGACCTGGTGTGGGTGGAGACCAGCAACGGCCGGCCCGGGCCGCCCGCGCCGGCCAGTTCGCCGGCCGCCGGGCCGCTGCGCCTCTGCGTCTACCAGGTGCCGCCGGCAGGGCGGGGCGGTGGCAAACCGGTGGGCGATCTCGTGTACGGCGGGCCGCTGCCGGCCGAACGCCAGGCGGGTGTGTTGCGGGCGCTGGCCAACCGCCGGGCGGTGGTCGAGTGCGCCACCCCCGCGTCCCGCTTCGCGGTGCTGCGTCCACTCGACGGCACCGCCGGCCCCGACCGGTACGTGGAACTCGACGGATGTCGGCGTTTCCTGGTCGCGGGGTCGACCGGTGGCGGACAGCTCGGCCAGGGCGACGAGGCGCTGGCCGCCCTGCTGAGGCCCGTCTGAGTCGGCCCTCCGGACCGGGCACAGGACCCCCGCCGGCCGCCCTCGGTCGGGTGCGTCACCAGGTGTCGGGGCGGTCCAGGTCGCGGGCCGGCCGATATCCGCCGAGGATCGCCAAGCCTTCCGACTCGCTGTAGCCGTCCCCCCAACCCTTGCGGAACGCCTCGACGGCACAGGGCTGCACGGTCATCTCCAGCACGTCGCTGCCCTGCCGGCGAGCCCGGTAGGGGCCGGCGACGAGATCCCCAGGCCGGGCCTTGTCGCCGCCGGGGGCGAGTTGCGCCCGGACCGTCAGCCAGCGACCGGCATCGTCACCGACCACGAGTGAGCCCTCGACGAAGTTGCCTCGCGTCGACTGACCGAGCGTGGCCGAGCATTCGAGTAGCCGTCCGCCGGGCGGCAGCGACTCCAGCCGGAACGGCACGACGCAGCGGTGGGCCGCGTCGAACCGGACCCGGCTCGCCGTGGCCGTCGCCTCGTCGCGGCTGGTGGCGTACGAGTCGAGTTGGGCCCAGAGCCCGTCGCCGGGTTGCCAGCGCACGAACCAGAGCTTCCGGTCGCCGGACGGATCGAACCAGGCGACCCCCGGGCGGTCGCCGATCCGCACGTCGGTGCGGGCCTGCGGCCGTCCAGCCGAGGACAGCGTCTGCGGTAGCTCGTCCAACGACGTCACGCTGCGCGCCAGCGCGAACCGGGCCTGACCGGTCGGCCCCCGAAACTCGACGCTCTCGGTGCCGCGCCCGGCGCGCCAGGTCGCGTACTCGGCGCCGTCGATGAGGGAGTCGGCCGAGAAGTGCACCACGCCCGGATCGACACCGACGTCCTCCGGGCGTGCGGTGGCGCCGGCCGGCCCAGACGCTTCCGGCAGTAGGAGCGCTGCGGCCGGCACGATCGGCTCGTCGGTGCCCCCGCCGATCGGCATCGCCACCACCACCGCGGTGAGAGCGACACACGCCGCTGCCACACCCCCGGCGACGAACCCGCGGTGCCGGCGTCGAAGCCGTCGACCCCGCTGACGGGCCTGTTCCACGATCGGTGTCGGGTCGATGTCGCCACCCGCACGCTGCTTGAGCGTCGCGGCGAGCTGCTGATCGAGGTCGCTGAGCATCAGAACCCTCCTGTCCGGGCGGGGATCGTGGCATCCTGCCGCTTCCGCAGCGCGGCCAGGGCACGCTTCGCGTGGGTGCGGACGGTGCCGGCCGAACACCCCATGATCTCGGCGATCATCACGTCGTCCAGATCCTCGTAATAGCGCAGCACGATCACGGTGCGCTGACGGGTCGGCAGCTCACGGACGAGCTGCCACAACGCGTCGCGTTCGGCGAGCGCGGCGGCCTCGTCGGCGGTGCCTGCCCGGTCCGTCACGGCGGCGACCGAGACCTCCCGGCTGCTGCGCCGACGCCACCACGAGTGGTGGGCGTTGACGAGCATCCGACGGACGTAGGCGTCCGGTCGGTCCGTCCGGGAGATGCGTCCCCACCGGGCGTACGCCATGGCGAGGACCTCCTGAACGAGGTCCTCGGCTCGATGCTCGTCATCGGTCAGCAGCCGGGCGAGCCGGATCAGCGCCGATGTGCGAGCGAACGCGTACTCCTCGAACGTCACGCCCTATTAACGCCGTAGGTGGGCCAGCCCGTAGACACCCGCCGGGTGTTTCTGGTCGGCTGCGCGGCGTCTGCCCGAGCCGCCGGCGTCGTGCTGAGCCGCACGGCCGACGGGGTTGCTCACGTCGACAGAGAAAATCTCTGTGCGAAGCGCTAGATATTCTTGCTGGGGTGCGCTAATGTTCCTGAGGTCGAAGACGGAGCAAGTAAAGACGCTGACGTGCCGCCCCACCCGAGGGCGAAGGAGCTGGGCCAGGAAGTTGTAGGGCCCGCTCGGGTTCTGTCGCAGTTGGTGTTACGCACGAGAAGTTGCGGGTGAGGCCGAGGCTCGTTCAGGGCTTCACCCGAGGTACGCAAGGGTTCGTCGTACGTGTCAGGGCCAAGGAAGTCGCGTGGGGCTCGGACACCGACGGACAGCACGAAGAATGGCAGAGAAATCAGAGGCAAGGGAGGGCATTACACCGTTGGATCGCCCGCAGCCAGCCGCAGTCGTGGGCTGGGCGCGGACACCGCAGTTTCCATCGAACGAGAGGTGGTCTCCGGTCACGCATATGCGATCCTCGCACCCGATGCCGTCGTTGACGGCCGGTGTGGACAAGACAAGCCGACGTTCTGTCGGCAGATGGTGTTCCTGACCCACAACCCTTGGGCCCCGGTGCTTTCGAGCACCGGGGCCCTCGTGATGGAGGTTCTATGACCCAATCGGACGACATGCTCGACGACGAGGACTACCCCGCCTACACCATGGGCCGTGCCGCCGAGATCCTCGGCTGCTCCCAGGACTTCCTCCGTCGGCTCGGCGACGCCAAACTGATCGACCCGCAGCGCTCAGGTGGCGGGCACCGCCGCTACTCCCGCTATCAGCTGCGCCTTGCCGCGCGAGCCCGGGAGATGTGCGACCAGGGCACCGACATCGTCTCGGCCTGCCGGATCATCATTCTTGAGGACCAACTCGAAGAGGCCCTTCGACGCAACGAGCGCTACCAGCAGGGCTGAACACCCCCACGCTGTGGCCTCCCGCACCTGTGACGCCGAGAGCCACACGGTCCCTCCCGCCAGGGCAGGGGCCGTTCGTCGTCTACGGGGGTGAGACCTCGTTGGCATCAGGACGACCGTCCGAGCCGTGGGCGTCCGCACCTCTCATCACTGCGGGGAAGGACACGACTCGGGGCGTACCGCTCGCCGTCGCCCGGAAGGTGTGCCTGAAAGTCCTCGGCGCGGCTCCCGAATTCCCGGTGGGCGTCGCCGTCGAAGTGGCCCCTGATGTCGATGGCACCCTCGAACCAGGTCAACGGAACAACGCTTCCATCGGCGCAGATGAACACATAGAGGGGCCGGCGGTCCTCGTCCGACCAGACCCATCCGCCCTGGGTGGGCGTTGGACTTGCGTTCCGCGTGGGAGAGCCATTCGCGCAGAGCGATCAGGTGCTCTTCACTCTCGTAGTACTCCGCAGCCCGGGTGACATGCAGTTCGTAACCATGTGCCCTCCACACAGTCGGCTCGCGTCCCGGCAAAGGACAGCCTCGGGCGGAGCGCAGCCTCGGGCCGACTCCCAGACGGAGGTACGTCGGTGTCGAAAGGCCGTGGCCTGATCATGGACGCAAGCACCGGCCAACGCCGTTGCGCGAGGCGGATTGACTCTTCGTCACCCGATCTTGCATCGCGATCTTGCACTTTCTGCCCCGACATTAGGGTGCATTCCGGCTTAGATCGGCGACAGAAAGTGCAAGATCGGCGCGATTCATCGCGGAGTTCCAGGTCCACTTGGAGGCGACACGTCGCCCGATCGACAGCTACGCCATGTGGGGCGTCGCCAACCAGATCATGGACGGCCGCTGTAGCGGCGATGCCTTCTGGTACTCCCAATCATGGCTCAGCGGCCAGGGGCAGCGCTGGTGGCATCACGCCGTCCAAGACCCCGACAACCTCGTGCCCTGGGCCACCGCACGTACTTCGACCCGGAACCAATCGATCAGCCCTGGGACAGCGACAGCCTCACCGAGATCGAACAACACCTGCCGCGACTCACGCGCCTGTTCCCCCGCCAGCAGTACGTGAAGCCCCGACCAGCGTTGAGTAGGCCAGAGTCATAGAGCCGGGTCTCCTCCTTCGACAGGGGTTACGCGACTGGCACTCCCTCCCCGTGGAAGCCGATCATCGATGCCGTCAAGCCGTCCTCTCGTCGTGACCACCTGGTGACCGTCGGTGCTCAGGCTGAAGGAATGCGACGGACGGGGTCACTGGGACTGATCGGCGCGTTGGTGCTGGCAGGGCTGACCGGCTGCAGCCCGGTCAAAGAGGGCGCGGTCGGGGTACGGCTGGACGCCGACGGGCGGCTGGTTGGGGTGTTCGACTGGTGCCGGGGCAAGAGGACTGACCGGATCACCCTCTATCTCGGCGAAGAAGACGGCAGGGTCACCGACAGGGTGATTCAGCTCGATTCCGATCCCGGCCGCAGCGCCCGCACCGCAGAGGAGGTTGTGCTGCTCGACCCGGCGGCCGGCTGGCAGACGAAGCTGGCACCACCCACCCTGGACGACGACCAGATCTACGACCTGCGCTCGTGGAACGAGGGCGGTGGGCCAGTGGAAGATTTCCCGTTCCGGATCAGCGAGATGCGCGGCCGGACCGGCTCCGCCGTGATCCTCACCAAGCGGTGGGAGGGCGAGGAGCACGGCGGCTACGTCACCACGTTCCATACGCTCGGGGGCTTTGCCCGCTATGCCAAGACGGTGTGCGACGGCTGAAGAGGCCGCACCTGCTCCGGTCGGCATCGTCGGGCGCGTGCAGGCCGTCCGCTTCCCGGCATCCCACCGGGCTCCACGCGCGTCACACGGCCCCTCCCGCCAGGGCAGGGGCCGTTCAGAGGCTGCTTCCTCGTCCTCACTGCGCAAGGTCGGGACGCACTCGAAAGGCCGCACCGGCCCACGTCGAGTCAGTACGACGCCACCTCATCGACCGGCTCGCCCGGAAGACCTCATCGCCATCGAACAGATCGCCCGGAGGCTGGAAGATCCCGAAGCCGGCGACGATCGCCCGCGACCGAAAGGCCCCTGACCTGCGGTGGAAAAGGGTGCGCCCGGCAGGATTCGAACCTGCGGCCTTGGGATTAGAAGTCCCCTGCTCTATCCGCTGAGCTACGGGCGCGTGTGGCGTGGATGTCGCGCCCAGAGGGTACCGCCGCCCTACTGCCCGGTGGCGAAAAGGGTGCCCGCGTCCACGTTGCCGAGCAGGGTCTCACGTCGATCGCGGGTCGGGCATTCGGGTTCCCGCGGACCGACCTGGCCCCGGACCGTACCTTTGGCTGGTGCTGCTGGATCCCGACGTCGAGAGCGACGTCGCCTACGAGCTGTGCCAGATCGTCGGTCGGGCCATCCTGCCGTTCCGGTCGGGCGCCGATGTCGGCACCGCGTTCTTCTTCCAGGATGGCGACGACCCGGTGGGGGAGTCGCTGCTGACGGCGGCCGACCTGGTCGGCACGCCGGGTGGTGAGCTGGGGTTGCGGGCGAGCGTCACCGAGCCGGCCGGGGTCGCCCCGGCCGCCGTTCCCGCGATCGAGATCGTGCCCGGCTGGTCCCGCTTCCCGGGCGACGGCGTCGCGGTGCTGCCGACCGCGGGTCTGCACCGGTACGCCGGGGACGGCGGCTGGCGCTGGCGCGTCCAGCCGGTGCCCGCGGGGATCGCCGCCGGGCCCGAGGTGGTCGCCCGCCTCACCGCCGACGCCGGTTCCGCTTTCGTGCTGGCCCACGGTGTACGCGAGGACGGGTCGCGTCCGCTGGAGGTCGCGATCGAGCGGGTGGTCCGAGACGGGGACGCCGTACGGATCATCACCGAGCTGCCGAAGGGGTACGTGGGCGCTCCGGTCTTCGTCGTCCAGCTCGACGCCACGGGGGAGTTGTCGCCGTACTGCCTGGGCCTGGTGTTGCCTGGCATCGGCGCGCATCCGGTGGCGACCTTCGACCGGATCCGTGCGGTCCTCCCGGCGACGCCCGGCGACGCCTGACCCACGCCCCGCTCGAGCGACCACGGCTGAGCTGCGAGCCGCGTCGTCCTCCGGACCGGTCAGCCGGCTGTCGCCGCGCCTGCCGCTTCGGGGGCGGTGGGGCCGGCGGCGAGGAACGCCTCGGCCCAGCGGCCGACCTCGTCGAAGACCTTCTTGCGGACGGCCGGACCGGAGAGCGTGAGGTCGTGCAGCCCGCCGTCGAAGCGGGCCACTGTGACGTGGCGACCGAGGCGGGGCGCATAGCGGACCATGTGCTCGACGTCCAGAACGGCGTCGGCCAGGGTCGCGTTGTCGTGCCACCGGGTGCCCCGGAAGGAGCGGGTCGAGCAGGCCAGCAGCACCGGCACCGGGATGTCCAGACCGGCGCGCAGCCGGCGCTGGCCGGTGCGGATCGCGTTCAGCCAGCCGGCGCGGACCGGAAATCCGGCCAGCGGCTTCCACGCCAGGTCATAGGTCCACTCGCCGCGGTGGTCGGAGTGGAGGCTCTCGCCGTACACGGTGCCCAGCCCGAACGGCAGGATGCGGTGCGGCGCCCTGCGGCCCAGTTGGGAGACGGCGGCCGCGAGGGGTCGGCGCACCGCCCAGGGGGCGTTCAGGTCGAAGAAGGGGCTGTTGAGGACCAGGCCGTCGACGGTGCCGGTGTCGCGGCGGGCGTCCGCCCAGAGCGAGAGGATCAGACCACCGGTGGAGTGGCCCATCGCCAGCAGGGTGTCGTGCCCGTCGTCGTTGCGGATGATCTCGGCGGCGGCGTCCAGCTCGGGGTAGTAGTCGCTGATGTCGCGGCAGAAGTTCGGGGTCTGGCCCGGGAGCAGGCTGCGCCCGTATTTGCGCAGGTCGAGCGCGTAGAAGTCCCAGCCGCGCTCGGCGAAGAAGTCGGCCAGGTGGGTCTGGAAGAAGTAGTCGACGAACCCGTGCACGTAGAGGACGGCCCGCCCGCTGGGCCGCTCGGCCCGGCGCCGGACCAGGGTCGCGACGACCGGTCCTTCGTCGTCGGTGCCCAGGTCGATCGTCTGCCGCTCGTACGGCGGTCCCAACACGTCCGGTTCCACGAACGCGACGCTACGCCGCCAACCTACCGAACGGTAGCCCTCGACCCGTGCTCCCGCGATCTTGCACTGACCGGGAATACGACAGTGCAAGATCGCGGAGCGGGTGAGGTCAGGCAGTCTCCGTGTCGGCGCGCTCGGGGCCCTGCTCGTCGGTGGGGTCCAGCTCGCCCTGGGGCTGCGGGATGTCGCGCAGGTGCTTGTTGTGCCGGGGCTCCTGGCGGGTCTTGGCGTCGTTGAGCCGGCGGCGCAGGTCGTCGCGGACGTCGTTGAGCGCGGCGTGCAGGTCCTCCTCGGCGGAGGTGGTGACGATCTTCTGTCGGCCAGCGATCCAGCACTCCAGGGTGACCTTCTGGCCACGTGCCTCCCGGTCCTTCACCGACACCTCCAGCTCGGTGGCATCGGCGTGGAAGCTGGCCAGCCGAGCGTCGAGCGTGGCGAACTGCTCGGCGATCCAGTTGCGGTCGCCCTGCGAGAACCCGGTGCCCACCCGCAGGCACTCGGCGACGGTGGCCGGGTTCGCCGCGGCGCTCATCGCCGTGCCTCGGAAGCGATCACGGAGCCGATTCTGGTGATCATCATGAAGCTGACCTCTCGTCGACGTGAAGCTGTCGGTGGTGCGTTGATCAAGTGCTTACCCCAAGTGGTTGGTCTCGGAAACCGCCGACGCCCGGGTGGCCGGGTCGGCCGCACCACGGTGGCCGGGTCGGCCGTACCACATCAGGGCGTGATCAGGGCTTTGTCCACAGGTCGGTTCGTCGTCCACAGGTTCGGGTTGGGCGCTGGTGCGGCTCGCCCGCAGCGCCCAGGCTCGGTGTCGAGTCGACTCGCGTTCGCAGGCCCCGATCCCCCTGGAGGGACGATGTTCGACACCTACGTAACAATTGTCGGAAACGTGCTGACTGCCCCCGAATGGCGACGCACCAGCCAGAGCAACACACTGGTGGCCAACTTCAAGGTCGCCTCCACCGCCCGCCGACTCGACCGCGACAGCGGCAGGTGGGTCGACGGCAATTCGCTGCGCGTACGTGTCAACTGCTGGCGCAAGCTCGCCGAAGGCGTGGCGGCCTCCGTGATGGTTGGCGATCCGGTGGTGGTCTGCGGGCGGCTCTACACCCGGGACTGGACTGACGACGCCGGCAACCACCGCGCCGTCTACGAGTTGGAGGCAGTTGCCGTCGGCCACGACCTGTCCCGCGGTCGAGCCCGATTCCTGCGCAACCGACCGAGCATGACCACCAGCACCGTGGAGGACGCCGAGGCCGAGAGCCGGGTGCACGGCGAGCCCACCGAGCCGGTGCCGGCCGGGCACGAGCCCATACTCCCCGACGACCGCCCGCTGGATGACGACTTCGAGCTGCCCGACTACGCCGCGCTGCGAACCAGTCCGTATATCGACGACCCGATGGACGCCGATGGTCCTCCGACCGACGATTCCTCCTCGTCCGGCCAGCTCGCCTCGTCCGGCGGTGTTACCCCGACCAGCGGGCAGATCGGGCAGGGCACCGTCCCGGCGGGTCTCGACGGCGAGTCGGGGATCCCACCCGAGGCGAATGACAACGGCGGCGACCACGACCCGTACGACGAGTTGGGGCCGGTGCCGGACGAGGGGCAGCCGGAGCCGCCGCCGGCCGGCCGCGGGCGGCGTGGTCGGGGAAGGATCCCGCAGCCGGCCTGACCGATCGGTTTGGGGCGCGCGGCGGTTCGAGGATCACGGATCGGGGCGGCAGCCGGGCGATACGAGATCCGGTGCATTTCGCCGTCGCTGCGGCAGGACGGTCTACGTGGCCTGACACGACGGCGGCGGGGTGGCGGCGCGACCAGCGTCGTCACCCCGCGTGACGGCGGCGGAGGGGTCAGTGGCGGATCGTCGGCTGCGGTCCGCCAGCAGGCGCTGGCCGCCTGGGAGCGCCGTGGGTCGGGCCGGTTTCCGGGACGCTCGTCTAGGCTGGCCGGCCTGGGAGGTGGTGCACGTGCGACGGACCGCGCCGGTGGCGAACGCGGTGGGGTTGCTGGCCGGGTACGCGCTGGACAGGCTGCTCGGTGATCCGCGCCGGTGGCACCCGGTGGCGGGCTTCGGGCAGGCCGCGAGTGCGTTGGAGCGCCGCCTCTACCGCCCGGATCGGATGGCGGGCACCGCGTTCACCGCGCTGGCCGTGGGCGGGCCGGTGCTGCTCGGGGCGGTCGCCGCCGCGGCTACCCGCCACCGGCCGGTGACCCGGGCGGCGCTGGTGGCCGCCGGCACCTGGACCGTGCTGGGTGGTCGCACGCTTCGCCACGAAGCCACCACCATGGGTCGGACGCTGCGTGACGGTGATCTGCCCGCCGCCCGGCGACGCCTCGGCCACCTCTGTGGGCGGGACCCGTCGACGTTGGGCGAGTCGGAGTTGGCCCGCGCCACCGTCGAGTCGGTCGCCGAGAACACCTCCGACGCGGTTGTCGCCCCTCTGGTCTGGGGCGCGGTCGCCGGCCTGCCCGGCCTGCTGGGCTACCGGGCGGCAAACACCCTCGACGCGATGGTCGGGCACCGGTCGGCGCGCTACGCCCGATTCGGCACGCCGGCCGCGCGGTTGGACGATGTCCTCAACCTGGTGCCGTCGAGGCTGACCGGGCTGCTCACCATCGCGGTCGCGCCGGTCGCCCACGGGGATCGGCAACGGGCCTGGCGGGTATGGCGGCGTGACCGCAACGATCATCCGAGCCCCAACGCCGGCCAGTGCGAGGCGGCGATGGCCGGCGCGCTCGGCGTCCGCCTCGGTGGTCGCAACGTCTACTTCGGGCGCTCCGAGGTGCGGCCGTTCCTCGGCGACGGCCCCCGCCCGGAGGCGCGCCACCTCAAGCGGGCCGCCCGGATCTCCGGCTCGGTCGGGCTGGCCGCGGTCGGGCTGGCCGCCGCGTACCCGGTGACCTTCGGCCGGCTGGTCGGCGTCGTGAGTCGGCGCGGGTTGTCCGCCGTGACCGGAGGGCGCGGGTTGTCCGCCGTGACCGGAGGGCGCGGGTTGTCCGCCGTGACCGGAGGGCGCGGGTTTTCTGCGGTGACCGGAGGGCGCGGGTTGGGCGCCCTGGTCGGTGGGCTCGGTCCCGTCGCCGCAAGCGGTGGGCGCAGGCTGGTTGGCGCAGGCGGTGGGCGCAGGCTGGTTGGCGCCGGCGGGCGCGGGCTGCGAGCCGTCGGAGCGGGGAGGGGGCGGTGAGCGGCGGGCTGCTGGTCGCCGGCACGACCTCCGACGCCGGCAAGAGCGTGCTCACCGCCGGCATCTGTCGTTGGCTGCACCGGCAGGGCGTGAAGGTGGCGCCGTACAAGGCACAGAACATGTCGAACAACTCGGCGGTGGTCGTCGGGCCGGACGGACGCGGCGGCGAGATCGGACGGGCCCAGGCCATGCAGGCCGCTGCCTGTGGCCTCGCCCCCGACCTGCGGTTCAACCCGGTCCTGCTCAAGCCGGGCAGCGACCTGGCCAGTCAGGTGGTCCTGCTCGGCGAGGCGGTCGACACGATCACCGCCGGCACGTTCCGGCACCTGCGTCCCCGGCTCGCCGAGACCGCGTACGCCGCACTCGCTGAGCTGCGCGAGGCGTACGACGTGGTGATCTGCGAGGGCGCCGGCAGCCCCGCGGAGATCAACCTACGGGCCGGTGACTACGTCAACATGGGGCTGGCCCGGCACGCCAACCTGCCCACCATCGTGGTGGGCGACATCGACCGTGGCGGCGTCTTCGCCTCGATGTTCGGCACCGTGGCCCTCCTGGATTCGGCGGACCAGGCACTGATCGCCGGCTTCGTAATCAACAAGTTCCGGGGTGACCGAGGGCTGCTCCAGCCAGGGCTGGACATGCTGCGTCACGTCACGGGTCGGCCCACGTACGGAGTGCTGCCCTGGGCACTGGACCTGTGGCTCGATGCGGAAGACTCCCTCGCCTACGGCCGGGTGCTCGGCCGCCCGGCGGCCCCGCACGGCACCGAGTGGTTGGACGTGGCTGTCGTTCGGCTACCCCGGATCAGCAACGCGACCGACGTGGAGGCCCTGGCCACCGAACCGGGCGTTCGCGTACGTCTCACCATCGAGCCGGCCGAGTTGGCCGCCGCCGACCTGGTCGTCCTGCCTGGCTCCAAGTCCACCGTCGCCGACCTGGCCTGGCTGCGCGAGACGGGTCTCGCCGACGCGGTGGTCACCCACGTGGCGGCCGGTAAGCCACTGCTCGGCCTCTGCGGCGGCTTTCAGATGCTCGGCCGCGCCATCCACGACACGGTGGAGAGCCGGCGGGGCAGCGTACCGGGGCTCGGCCTGCTGCCCATCGAGATCACCTTCGATCCCCGCAAGACCGTCCGACAGTCGGTGGGCACCGCCCATGGCGACCTCGCGGTGCGTGGTTACGAGATCCACCACGGATACATTTCGCACACCGACCCCACCCTGGCCCCGTTGCTGACCGGCGACGACGGTGTCGGCGAGGGAGCCGTGCTCGGCGCGGTGCACGGCACGCACTGGCACGGGGCGTTCGAGTCCGACGGGTTCCGCAGGTGGTTCCTCACCGAGGCGGCTCGCCTGGCCGGGCGCAGCGGATTCCGGGTCGCGCCGACGACCAGCTTCGCCGCCGCCCGGGAGCGTTCACTCGACCTGCTCGGCGACCTGGTCGAGGAGCACCTGGACACCGTTGCCCTCTGGCGCCTCATCGAAGCCGGCCCACCCGCCGGCCTACCCTTCATTCCACCCGGCCCGCCACCGTCCTGACCCCGTCCTATACGGAGTGACGGAAACCGGGCCGTGCCCGGGGCGTTCGCGGCGCCCTCGCGAGTCACCGCCTCCCCATGATCGTGCACGATCCTGGTCGTCAACGCCGTTGCGTTAGTCGGAACGACTGATCGTCACCCGAGCCTGCGTCGCGATCTTGCACTTTCTGCCCTAACATTAGGGCGCATTCCCGCTTAAATCGGCGACAGAAAGTGCAAGATCGGCGCGATTCTCCTGCTTGGCGTGGCCTGATCTACAAGCCCCGACAGTCAGCGGCGGGTTGACCCGTCGGCTACCGCTCTAGCGCAACGGCGTTGTCCTGGTTGTAGTGGCCTCGCGGGCGATGGGAGGGGCCTGGTTTCGGGATCGAGCGCGATCCTGATCTGGGCGTCGGCAGCGCGCCGGCGGGGCGGTGGGATTCAGGGGCGGATGTCGGCTGGCCGGTCGGTCGTGGGCAGACCGGCGGCGAGCCAGGCGTCCACGCCGCCGATCATGTCGGTCGCCCGGCGTAGACCGAGGGTCTGCAGGCTGGCGGCGGCGAGGCTGGAGCTGTAGCCCTGCCGGCACACCAGCACGATCTCCCGGTCGTAGCCGGTGGCTTCGGGGATCCGCCAGGCGCTGGCCGGATCGAGCCGCCATTCCAGCACGGTCCGGTCGATGACGACCGCACCCGGCAGGTCGCCCTGTTCGCGGCGTTGCAGGTCGGTGCGGGTGTCGACCAGCAGCGCGCCGCCGCGGACCGCCTCGACGGTCTGCTGCGGAGTCAGTCGGTGCAGCCCGGCGCGGGCCTGTTCGAGTAGGGCGTCGATGCCGGGGCTCATCACGTCTCGGAGCACCACCCGATCATGCCGATTTGGTAGCGCCCCGGGCGGCGAACGGGTCGTCCGTCACCCATCACCGCCCCAATTCCCCCGGACGTGACGGCGCTTGCCCGGGGTGGTCAGCCGGACGTGTCGGAATGGCCCACGTCGACTGCTGTTGCAGCGTGATCCACTCGACGTCAGGGATGTCGCGGCTTCCCGCGATCGGGATACCGCGACATCAGTGATCTGGAGTCGATCATCCGCTGTCGCGGCGGCATACTTCGGTCATGCAGCAGGCGAGGCTGTGCTGAGCCCCGACACCGGCCGGCCGGTGTCGGGCCGCAAAGCCCTGAACACGGCAGGACCCCCGACCGGCAAGGCCGGTAACGCCGACGAGTTGGGGGCCGCCGACCGGGCCGGTAACGCCGACGAGTTGGAGGACGCCGACCGGGCCGGTAACGCCGACGAGTTGGGGGACGCCGGCAAGGCCGGGCCTGCCAACGAACTGGAGGCCGCCGACAAGGCCGGGGACCGGCCGGGCGTGGTGGTTGTCGAGGCGTACGCCGAGTTGGCTCGTCGGGTGCTCGCGGGCCCGGCGCGGTTGGGGCGGACCCGGCTCGTCGCGGTCGACGGGCCGAGCGGCGCGGGTAAGAGCCGGTTTGCCGCGCACCTCGCGGATGCCCTGGCGGTGCGGCTCGGCGGTGCTCGCCCGCCCGTCGTACACACCGACGACCTGTTGGACGGTTGGGACGACCAGGTCACCTTCTGGCCCCGGCTCGACGAGGAGGTGCTCGCGCCGCTGCGCGAAGGAAAACCTGGTGCCTACCGGCGCTACAGCTGGGTGCGGCAGCGCTTCCTGGCCCGGCCGGTGCCGGTGCCGGTGGCGCCGGTGCTGGTGGTGGAGGGGGTCACCGCTGCCCGCGCGGTGGTCCGGCCGGAGGTGACCCTGGCGGTGTTCGTCACCGCGCCCGCGTCGGTGCGGCTGGCCCGCGCGGTCGCTCGGGACGGGTCGGAGATCCTGCCCGAGCTGCGTCGCTGGCACGCCGGGGAGCGGGCGCACTTCGCCGCCGACGGCACGGCCGACCGCGCCGACCTGCTCGTGGATGGCGCGCCGACGCTGCCGTACGACGCGGACCGCTACTACGCGCGCATCCGTTGAGCGGGCAGTGGACGAGCGGCACCGCCTCCGGCACGATGCGACATGCACGACGCGACCAGCACGACGTCAGAAGGACGACGCGAGCAGCACGACGCGAGCAGCACGACGCGAGCAGCACGACGCGAGCACGACGACGCCAGAAGCACCACGCGAGAGCGCTCAGGGCGCGCGGCGAACGGGGGACTCATCATGTCGGCAACGGACCTGCCCGCGCGGCGCCGGACCACGCTCACCGGGATCAGCTCGCGGGCCTGGGAGCATCCGGCCGACCGGGGGGCCCTTGTCGCCCTGCGGGAGCTGCGCGGTTTCGACGACGTGGTGCGGTCGTTCTTCGGCATGTGGAACGAGCGCGGGTTCCGGCTCTCCATGCTGGCCTCCGGCATCCGGGTCGACCACCGGCAGTACCCGGCGGTGTGGCAGCGCTACACCGAGGCCGCGGCGGCGCTCGACGTGGCCGAGCTGCCCGAGCTGTACGTGACCCAGTCGCCCTGGTTGGGTGCCGAGGCGGTCGGGCTGGAGCGGCCGTTCATCGTGCTGAACTCCGCCTGCGTGCAGCAGCTCGACGAGGACGAGCTGCGCTGTCTGCTCGGCCACGAGTTGGGGCACGTGGGCAGCGGGCACGCGGTCTACAAGACCATGCTCATGATCCTCACTCGGTGGGCGGCCAACCTGAGCTGGTTGCCGGTCGGCGCGATCGCGCTGCGGGCGATCATCGCCGCGATGCTGGAGTGGTGGCGCAAGGCGGAGCTGTCCGCCGACCGGGCCGGTCTGCTCGCCGGGCAGGACCCGGCCGCCGCGCTGCGGCTGCTGATGAAGCTCGCCGGCGGCGGTGACCTGTCCCAGATCGACACGACCGCGTTCCTGGAGCAGGCCGCCGAGTACGCCGGGGGCGGGGACCTGCGCGACAGCCTGCACAAGATCCGGATGACGGCGTGGAGCACCCATCCCGCGCCGGTGGCACGGGCGGCGCAACTGCGCCAGTGGATCGACTCCGGGGCGTACGGGCGGGTGCTGGGCGGGGACTATCCGCGCCGCGACGAGGACAGCTCGACGAGCGTCTCCGAGGAGATCAAGGCGGCTGCCGACTCGTACCGGGAGGAGTTCAGCCGCTCCACCGACCCGCTGGTCGGGCTGCTGCGCCGGTTCGGCGACGGCGCGAGCGACGTCGGCGAGTGGGTCGGCGGCACCGCCGGTCGGGCCCGCTCGTGGGTGGATGCCGCCACCGAGGCGGCGGGCCGCGCGCAGCGCGCCGGTCGGGCCGCCCCGGGCGCCGGCCCGGCGGACGGCGGTGACGGTACGGGCTCCGCCGGCACGCCCCGGTAAGGCCGGCATACGATTCCGGTCATGACCTCACCGATCATGTCCGAGTCCGAGGTGCGGGCCGCCGTCGAGCGGGAGATGCCCGGCGTCCGTGCCGACCTGGAACGCCTCGTCCGCATCCCCGGCATCGCCTTCGAGGGTTTCGACCATTCCCACGTGGAACGCTCCGCCGAGGCGGTCGCCGAGTTGCTGCGCGGCTGCGGCCTGGACGTCGACATCGTGCGTTCCGGTGGCCAGCCGGCGGTGATCGGTCGTCGAGCCGCCCCGCCCGGCGCGCCGACCGTTCTGCTCTACGCCCACCACGACGTGCAGCCGGTCGGCGACCGGTCGCTGTGGGAGTCCGACCCGTTCGAGCCGGTGGAGCGGAACGGCCGGCTCTACGCCCGGGGCGCGGCCGACGACAAGGCCGGCGTCATGGCGCACGTGGCGGCACTGCGGGCGTACGGGGAGGCGCTGCCGGTCGGCGTGGTGCTCTTCATCGAGGGTGAGGAGGAGTACGGCTCCGACTCGCTGGAGCGGCTGCTCGCCGAGCACCGCGACCAGATCACCTCGGATGTCATCGTGATCGCCGACTCCAGCAACTGGGACGTGGGCGTACCGGCGTTGACCACCTCGCTGCGCGGCGTCGTCAACTGTTTCGTCGAGGTGCGCACGCTGGACCACGCGGTGCACAGCGGCATGTTCGGCGGCGCCGTCCCGGACGCGCTCACCGCGCTGGTCCGGCTGCTGGCGAGCCTGCACGACGACGCCGGTGACGTGGTGGTGGACGGGCTGGTCAGCCGTGCGGGGGCCACCGTCGACTACCCGGAGGACCGGTTCCGCGCCGAGGCCGGCCTGGCCGAGGGCGTGCAGTTCGTCGGCACCGGACAGCTCACCGACCGGCTCTGGACCAAGCCCGCCGTGGCGGTGCTCGGCATCGACGCGCCGGCCACCGGCGAGGCGCCGAACGCCCTGGTGCCGGCCGCCAAGGCGAAGCTCAACGTCCGCCTCGCGCCGGGGGACGACCCGAAGCGGGCGTACGCGGCGGTGCGCGCCCACCTGGAAAAGCACGCCCCGTGGGGCGCCCAGGTGACCGTCAGCCTGGAGCACGACGGCAACCCGTGCGTGATCGACGCGTCCGGGCCGATGTTCGACGCCGCCCGCGCGGCGTTCCGGGCCGCCTGGGACGGCACCGACCCGGTGGACATCGGCATCGGCGGTTCGATCCCGTTCATCGCCACGTTCCAGGAGATGTTCCCGAACGCGGCGATCCTGGTGACCGGTGTGGAGGATCCACACGCCCGCGCGCACGGCCCGAACGAGAGTCTGCACCTGGGGGAGTTCGCCCGGGTCTGCCTCGCCGAGGCGCTGCTGCTGGGCAAGGTGGCCGCAGCGGGGAGGTAGGTGTCGGAACGGCAACTTCCGGTCTGATCTGGGATTTTACGGCGTGTCGGATGGTCGGATGTTATAGCCTTTCGTACATGAGTACGAACGAGGTGATGGCCCGGTTGGGGGCCGCCGTCAGCGCATTGGGAGATGTCGACGTCTCCGCGTGGTCCGAGGACACGCTCAACGAACAGCTCGGTGAGCTCTCCGCCGCCCTGGTCGCCCTCGACTCGGTGCTCTCCCGGGTCGCTGGCGAGGTCCGTGCGCGGGGGTTGCGCATCGAGGAGCCCGTGTCCGCCTAGCCGCCTGTTTCCTGCGGCCTGGACGGCCTGCCGCAGGCCCCGAACCGTCGTCCGCGCAGGTGGGCGGCACCCCGCCGACACCGCCCGGGCACGGCAATGCCCGGGCGGTGTCGGAGGTGACTGGCAGGATGGGCGGCGTGCGTTTCCTCGATCTGGCAGCGACGTCCGCGGCCGTCGGCGCCACCAGCGGCCGACGGGCCAAGGTGGAGCTGCTCGCTGACGCGTTGCGCCGGCTCGACCCGGCCGAGGTCGAGCCCGGTGCCGGCTACCTCTCGGGTGAGCTGCGCCAACGGCAGACCGGGGTGGGCTATGCGAGCCTTCGTGACCTGCCGCCACCGGCTGCCGAGCCGACGCTGACCGTGGCCGCCGTCGACGCGGCCATCGAGCAGATCGCCGCGGTGCACGGCACCGGTTCACAGACTCGGCGTCGAGCGCTGCTCGGTGCCCTCTACGCGGCGGCGACGGCCGACGAGCAGCGTCTGCTCACCGGTCTGTTCAGTGGCGAGTTGCGGCAGGGCGCCCAGGCCGGTCTTCTCGCCGACGCGGTGGCGCGGGCCGCCGACGTGCCGGTGGCCGCGGTCCGTCGGGCGCTGCTGCTCGCCGGTGACCTGCGTGCCGTGGCGGTGGCCGCGCTGGCCGGAGGAGCTGCCGAACTGGCCGGCTTCGGCCTTCGGGTCGGCCGACCGTTGGCGCCGATGCTCGCGCAGAGCGCCCCCTCGGTCGACGAGGCGCTCGCCGCGACGGGCACGCCGGCGGTGGTCGACGTGAAGCTCGACGGCATCCGCATCCAGGTGCACCGCTCCGGCGCGGACATCGCCGTCTTCACCCGCAGCCTCGACGAGATCACCGCCCGGGTGCCCGAGGTGGTCGCCGCGGTCCGGTCCCTGCCGGGGCGGGAGTTGGTGCTCGACGGGGAGGCGATCGGCCTCGACGAGACCGGGCGACCACTGCCGTTCCAGCAGACGTCGAGCCGGGCCGCCCGCCGCACCACCCCGAGCACCACCGGGCGCACACCTGTCGCCCCGGCGGTGCTCGCGGCCGCCGCCAGCACGGGCGCGACGGTGCTCACTCCGTACTTCTTCGACCTGCTGCACCTCGATGGTCAAGATCTGATCGACCTGCCCGGCCGCGAACGGTGGGCCGCCCTCGCCGGTGCGGTGGATTCGTCGCTGCTGGTCGGGCGGATGGAGGTCGACGGCCCGGAGCAGGCCGCCGCCGCGTTCGCCGCCGCGCTCGACGCCGGGCAGGAGGGCGTGGTGGTCAAGGCGCCGGATGCCCCCTACGACGCCGGCCGGCGCGGTGCCGCCTGGGTCAAGGTCAAGCCCCGGCACACCCTCGACCTGGTGGTGCTCGCCGTCGAGTGGGGCAGCGGGCGGCGCAAGGGCTGGCTGTCCAACCTGCATCTGGGTGCGCGCGACCCGCAGACGGCTGGCTTCGTCATGCTCGGCAAGACGTTCAAGGGGCTCACCGACGAGTTGCTGCGCTGGCAGACCGAGCGTTTCCTCGACCTCGCCGTGGAGCGCGGCGACTGGGTGGTGCGGGTCCGCCCCGAGCAGGTGGTGGAAATCGCCTTCGACGGGGTGCAGACCAGCTCGCGCTATCCCGGGGGGATGGCGCTGCGGTTCGCCCGGGTCGTGCGGTACCGCGACGACAAGTCCGCCGCCGAGGCGGACACCATCGACGCGGTCCGCGCCATCCACACCGGCCGTCCCGTCGGCTGACCAGCCCGGGTCACCTTCCGGACAACGACCTCGCGTAGTTCACCTGGTTGTTGATGTGCGCCACCTGAGCCTGATCGGCGACCGGAATCCGGGCCACGTACTGCTGCGCGCCGTTGGTGACCGTCACCTGCACCGTGCCGTGGTGCCGGGTCTCCTTGACCAGCAGGAACAGCAGACTCAAGACGAACAGGCAGAAGAACCCGACGATGGCGCAGACCAGCGCCCAGGTCGCCACCTTCTCCTCGCGCTGCCAGTAGTCGGCCACGTGCCAGGTGGCACCGGCCAACGGCAGCACTCCGGTGGGCGTGCGGATGACCGGTGGGCAAACCGCGATCTCGGCGATCTGCACCGCGACCACCTCCGGCCCGCCGAACGCGAGCGCTGCCGGGTGCGCCGACACCGGCGACGGAGGGTACGGCCCGGCCGCCGGCCACGCCCCGCCGGGCGGCGTCGAGTGCTGCGCGGGCGGGCCGGAGAACGGCGTCGCGGGTGGCGACGAGAACGGTGTCGGCTGCGCCGGATACGGCGGTGCCGGAGGCGGTGTGGCCTGCGGCGGCACCCTCGGGAAGGGTGTCGTCGGCGGGGTGGTCGGCAGCTGCGTGGTCGACGACGCGGCGGTCCACGGATCGATCGGCGGTTGCGGTTGGGTCACCGGCTCCGGCTGTGCGGCCGTGGGATCCGAACTCACCGAGACCTCCAACACGGGATCGTCACGTGGCGCAGGCTACCGGCTGTCCTGTCGTCCCGCATGCCCCCGAGTGTCTGTTTGGGACGCCGACGCCGACGCCGACGCCGGGCCTCGGTCAGGCGGTCGCGCTCGGCGTCGGCTCGGCGGCGCGGTCCACCGGGGCCGCGGTGACACCGATCCCGGCGGCGCGGCGGGCCTCCCGGCGAGCCACCCAGCCGTAGCCGAACAGGGACATCACCGCGAAGAGCCACCACTGCACGACGTAGCCGAAGTTCTGCCAGTTGTTGGCGTGCCCGACGGGCACCGCCTTGAACACCGGATCGGCCGCCGGGGTCTGCTCGTCGAGCAGCAGGTACGCGCCGTAGACGGGGTAGGGCAGCTGGCCAGCGAGTCGCGACACACCGATCCGGCGGATCTCCAGTCGCCCGTCGCGCCGCGCCACCGCGCCGGCGCCGCTCTCGGTCTCGTGCACCCGACCGACCACCGTCACATCGCCGGTCGGCACGGCGGGCACCGACGGCTGCGCGGTCGCCCCACCCGGCGCCGGCGGGATCCAACCCCGATCCACGAGCAGCGCCGTGCCGTCCGTGAGCACCAGCGGGGTGAGCACCTCGAAGCCGACCCGGCTGTCCACCGTCCGGCCACGGACCAGCACGGTGTTCGTCGGGTCGTACCGGCCGGTGACGGTGACGCGGCTCCAGACCCTGTCCTCGGCCGGCGCGGGGCCGACCGTCCCCGCGCCGCCGGTGGGGGCACGCAGGGCGTCGGTGAGCGGCGTCGGGGTCATCCGCTGGCCCGCGTCGATCCGCTCGTTGACCTCGGTACGCCCCCGGTAGCGGTCCAGCTGCCAGTTGCCGAGGAACACCATCACGGCGGCGGCGACCAGGGTCAGCGCGAGAGCGCCCAGCCAGCGTGGGCTCAGCAGGAACCGGTACACAGCATGAGGCTACCCGTATGACCGGCGCCACTGACCTGGACCGGGCCGGCACCGCGCCGCCGGCCCCGGTTGGCGGTGCTCGCCCCGACAACGGGGCGGGTATCGTCACGCCGACGGATCGGCCGCGGTCGTCCCCGTCGCGTACCCGCCGCCGCTCGCGAGGAGTCGATGATGACCGTCGTGCCGCGCCTGGTGCTCAGCGCGCCGTCCTCCGGGCACGGTAAGAACGCGCTGGCGATCGGGCTGCTCGCCGCCCTGGCTGAGCGTGGGGTCGACGTCGCCGGGTTCAAGCTCGGGCCGGACCACGTCGACGCCGCGTACCTCGGTCTGGCCGCCGGTCGGCCAGGTCGGGTGATCGATCCCCGGCTGGTCGGCACCGACCGGCTCGCACCGCTGGTGGCGCACGGCGCGGCCGGTGCCGGGCTCGCCGTGGTGCAGGGCAGCATGGGGCTGTACGACGCGGTCGGTGGCCGCCCCGAGCAGGAGTCCACCGCCGCCGCGGCAGCCGCGCTGCGCAGCCCGGTGGTGCTCGTTGTCGACGTGGCCGCGATGGGTCAGTCGGTGGCGGCCCTGGTGCACGGTTTCCGCTCGTACGACGAGCAGTTGTGGCTCGGTGGGGTGATCCTCAACCGGGTGGCGTCGTCGCGGCACGAGGGGATGCTGCGCGAGGCGCTGGACGACGTGGGGGTGCCGGTCTACGGCGCGCTACGTCGCCAGGACCTGCCGGCGGTGCTGCCGTCGCGGCGGCACGGGGTGGCGCCGGTGGTCGACGGGTCGGCCGACGCCGTCCGTGCGGTCAGCCGGCTGGGCGAGGCCGTCGCCGCCACGGTGGATCTGGAACGGCTTCTCGGGCTGGCCCGCTCGGCCCCGCCGCTGCCGGCACCGGCGTGGTCTCCCGAGGAGGCCCTCGGCGCGTTCCCGCCCCCGGCGAACCGGCCGCTGGTGGCGGTTGCCGGTGGGCCGGGCGGCAGCTTCAGCCACCCGGAGACCACTGAACTGTTGCGGGCCGCCGGCGCGGAGGTCGTCGTCGTCGACCCGCTGCGCGACGAGGCGCTGCCGGTCGGCACCCGCGCGCTTGTCGTCGGCGGCGCGTTGCCCGAGGCGTACGCCGAGCAGTTGTCGGCCAACCGGCGGCTCTGCATCGCCGTGGCCGAGTTGGCGCGGACCGGCCGTCCGGTGATCGCCGAGGGCGCCGGGCTGCTCTGGCTGGCCCGCGAGCTGGACGGGCTGCCGATGTGTGGGGTCCTCGACGCGGTCGGTGTCAGTCGGGACGGCCTGGTGGCCGGCTACCGGGAGGCGACCGCCCAGACCGACAGCGTGGTCGCCGCCCACGGCACGGTGCTTGTCGGCCACAAGGCGCACCGGGCGGTGCTCACCCCCCGTGCTGGTCAGCGCCCGGCGTGGAGCTGGGAGGGCGGCACGCCGGAGGGCTTCGTCTGGCGCAACGTGCACGCCTCGCAGCTCACCCTGCACTGGGCCGGTCATCCGGCCACGGCCGCCCGGTTGGCCGCCGCCGCGGCGGCCGACCCGACGGCCGAGGTGGTGCCCGTGGAGTCCGGCGGGGTGCCGGCCTGACTTCTCCGGTGGCGGTGCGCCGCCGCCGTCGGGTCAGCCGACGATCGCGTCCGACGGTGGGGTGAACTGGCGGGTCGGCGTGCCCTTCAGGCCGTCGCGGAGGGTTTCCGAGACCGCCTTGATCGGGATCTGGGACTGCCCGTCACCCACGGCGTTGAACGGATTGTCCGGGTCGGAGATGAAGCTCGCCGCGGCCAGCTCCGGGGTGTAGCCGACGAACCAGGCGGACCGGGTGCTGTCGGTCGTACCGGTCTTGCCGGCCACCGGGCGTCCGACCGTGCCCCGCACGCTGTCGGCGGTGGACCAGCCGCCGCAGCTACCGCGCGCCGGGGTGTCTCCGGTTGGGCAGCGGGCGGCGTCGGTGGCCGCCCGGGCGGCGTCCGCGCTGACCACCTGCCGGCAGCGTGGCTTGGCCACCTCCCGGTGGAGGCCACCCGGCGTGGCGTACGTGGCGGGTGTGCCGTCCCGGTTCATGATCGCCTGAACCGGGATCGCCTCGCAGTAGCGGCCGTCGGCGGCGATTGCGGCGTAGGCGTTCGCCATCTCCAGCGGGGTGGCGTCGGAGACGCCCAGGGTGAACGCGCCCCACTTCTTCGCCTTCTCCGGGGACGCGTGGTCCCGGTCGACGTCGGTGCGCCACCGCAGCCCGAGCTGCTCGGCCAACCGGACCGCCCGGTCCGCACCGACCTTCTCCTCCAGCCACACGAAGTACGTGTTCACCGATTTGCCGAAGCCGGACCACATGGTCTGCTGGCCGGTCATGGCGCCGCTGGCGTTGGAGGGCGCCCAGCCGTCGTAGACGGGCGACCGGTAGCGGTGCGGGGCGTTGAACGAGGTGGAGAGCGTCATCCCCGAGTCCAGCGCGGCCAGCATCGGGAACATCTTGAACGTCGACCCGGCCTGGTAGCCCGCCAGGTCACCGCCGCCCAGCAGTGGCGCCACCGTGTTCGGGTAGTTGGCCTTCACCTTCGGCCCGGCCTCGGGGTTGGAACTCTGCGGGTTCTCGCTGAGATCCAGCGAGTACGTCCGGTTCACCGCCATCGCCTTCACCCGGCCGGTGCCTGGCTCGGAGACCACGATCCCGTTGGCGAACGGGCTGCCGGTGGCCTCCAAGCTGCCGACGTTCTTCTCCGCCGCCGCCTGGATCTTCGGGTCGAGGCTGAGCACGATCCGGTAGCCGCCGCGGCGCAACTTGTCCATTCGTTCCAGCGGGTTGGCGCCGAAGGCGGGCTGCGCGCTCCACCAGTTCTTCAGGTAGTCGCAGGCGAAGCCCCAGCTGTTGTACTTCTCCGCCACCGCCGCGCAGTCGTGCGGCGGGGTGGTCAGCTTCAGCCGGATCGGCTCTGCCTTCGCGGCGGCGGCTGAGTCGGGGGAGAGGTAACCGAGCTGGCTCATCCGGTCCAGCACGTAGTCCCGCCGCCCGGTGGCCTCCTTCTGGTCGGAGTCGGCCGGGTCGTACTCGGACGGGGACTTGACCAGCCCGGCGAGGGTGGCGGCCTCCACCGGGGTGAGGTCCTTCGGGGTCTTGGAGAAGAAGATCTCGCTGGCCGCGTAGATGCCGTACGCCCGGTGCCCGAAGTACGCCGAGTTGAGGTAGCGCTCCATGATCTGTTCCTTGCTCAACTCCTTCTCCAGGTCCATCGCCATCCGCATTTCCTTGACCTTGCGCAGGCTGGTCTGCTGGGTGGCTTCCTGGACCTCCTTGGGCGTGGTCGCGCTGTCCCGCAGGGCCATCCGGACGTACTGCATGGTCAGGGTCGACGCACCCTGGGAGCCGCCGGAGCGGGCGTTGGACACGAAGGCGCGGGCCACGCCCTTCGGGTCGACACCGTGGTGCTGGTAGAAGCGCGAGTCCTCGGCGGCGATGATCGCCTGCTGGATGTTCGGCGACATGTCCGACAGCTTGGTGTACTGCCGGTACTCCTCGTAGAACATGGTCAGCACGGTCTTGCCGTCCGGGGCGTAGACGTAGGAGGTCTCGGCGGGCAGGGCGGTGGTCAGCACTCTGGTCTTCTGCTCCACGGCGTGCGCGGTGGCCTTCGCGCCGAGCCCGGTGAGGGCGACGAGCGGGTACGCGGCGGCGGCGATCACGATTCCGGCGATCAGTCCGGCGCGGAGAAGAGGAACGAGTCGACCAGCGGCAGCAAGGGGTCGGTTACTCACATGGCCAAGTTATGACATTTCCGATTCGTACCTGAGAAGAACTCTTAAACCGGCGAGTGGTGACGCGGCTTACTGTCCCACCGGCCACCTTCCCGGCAGGATCGCGGGCATGTCTGATCAGCCGAGTGGGGTGGCCGCCACCGCCGGGTTCGAGCCGGACCTCGCGCACCACGGCGACGCGGAGGTCGGCGACGGGCTGATCGACCTCGCCGTCAACGTCCGGCAGGCACCGGCCCCCGCCTGGTTGGCCGGGCCGATCGCCAAGACCCTGACCGAGTTGGCCCACTATCCGGACCCGCTGCCGGCCCGGGCGGCGGTCGCGGCCCGACACCGCCGTCACCCGAACGAGGTGCTGCTCACCGCCGGCGCCGCCGAGGGCTTCGTGCTGATCGCCCAGGCGTTGCGCGGGGTGCGCCGGCCGGTGGTGGTGCACCCCCAGTTCACCGAGCCGGAGGCGGCGCTGCGGGCCGCCGGACACCCGGTCGAGCGGGTGCTGCTGGACGCCGCCGACGACTTCCGGCTCGACCCGTCCCGGGTGCCCGCCGACGCCGACCTGGTGATGATCGGCAACCCCACGAACCCGACGTCGGTGCTGCACCCCGCGCGGACGGTGGCCGCACTGGCCCGCCCCGGCCGGGTGCTGGTGGTCGACGAGGCGTTCGCCGACACCACCACCGCCCCCGGGCACCCCGGCGAACCGGAGTCGCTGGCCGAGCGGCGGGACCTGCCCGGCCTGCTCGTCCTGCGCAGCCTCACCAAGACGTGGGGCCTGGCCGGCCTCCGGATCGGCTACCTGCTCGGGGCTCCGGAGCTGCTCGCCCGGCTGGCCTCCGTCCAGCCGCTCTGGGCCGTCTCCACCCCCGCGCTGGCCGCCGCCGCAGCCTGCGCCACCGACGTCGCGGTTCAGGCCGAGCGCGCGATCGCCGCCGACCTCGCCGCCGACCGCGACCACCTGGTCGCCCGCCTCGCCGACCTGCCCGGTGTACGCGTCGCCGGCCGCCCGGCCAGCGCGTTCGTCCTGCTGCACCTGCCGGGCGCGACAGCGATCCGGGCCGCCCTGCGTGAGCGCGGCTGGGCGGTGCGCCGGGGCGACACCTTCCCCGGCCTCGGCCCAGACTGGCTGCGGGTGGCGGTACGTGACCGATACACCAGCGACGCGTTCGTCGACGTGCTGCGCGAGACCATGGAGGCATGATGCTGGAGACCACGATCGCGGCGATCCGCCCGGCGGACGACGCGGCCATGGCCGCCGCCCGCGAGCTGCACGGCCGGCTGACCAAGCCGGCGGGCTCGCTGGGCGCCCTGGAAGAGCTGTCGGTACGCCTCGCCGGCCTGGCCGGGGCCTGCCCGCCACCGCTGCCCAAGCGGGCCGCGGTAGCGATCTTCGCGGGCGACCACGGAGTGCACGCCCAGGGGGTGAGCCCCTGGCCGCAGGAGGTCACCGGCCAGATGATCGGCAACTTCCTGGCCGGCGGGGCGGTGGTCAACGCGTTCGCCCGGCAGGCCGGCGCGTCGGTCACCGTGGTCGACGTCGGAGTGGCCACCCCGCTGCCCGCCGGACCGCCCGCCGCCGCCTCCGTGCTCGACCCGGCGGTGCCTCGGCTGGTTGTCGCGTCGGTCCGCCGGGGCACCCGCGATCTGACGGTGACCGCCGCACTCACCCGGGACGAGGCGCTGGCGGCGGTGCGGACCGGCATCCGGATCGCCGACGAACTGATCGACTCCGGAGCCGACATCCTGCTCACCGGCGACATGGGCATCGGCAACACCACCCCGGCCGCCACGCTGATCGCCGCGTTCACCGGCGCCGACCCGCTCGACGCCACCGGGCGGGGCACCGGCATCGACGACCCGACCTACGCGCACAAGGTTGCCGTGGTGCGCGCCGCCCTGACCCGGCACGCGCCCGACCCGACCGACCCGCTGGGTGTGCTGGCCGCCGTCGGTGGCCTGGAGCACGCCGCGCTGGCCGGGCTGATCCTGGGTGCCGCCGCCCGCCGTACGCCGGTGCTGCTGGACGGCGTGATCGCGGTCTCGGCCGCACTGGCCGCCGCAGCGTTCGCCCCGGACGCGGTCTGCGCCATGGTCGCCGGGCACCGCTCGGCCGAGCCGGGTGCGACCGCGGCGCTGCGACACCTCGGCCTCGACCCGCTGATCGACCTGGGGTTGCGCCTCGGCGAGGGCACCGGCGCGCTGCTGGCGTTGCCCGTGGTCACCGGCGCGGTCCGGGTGCTGCACGAGGTGGCCACCTTCGACGCCGCCGGGGTGGCCGAGAAGTGACAAGGCGCAGCTTGCGAGCCGTTCGCCTCGGAGGTGTGGTGTGACCTCCAATCCGTACCCCCTCGGTTTGCGGCTCGACGGGCGGCGGGTGGTCGTGGTGGGTGGCGGCGCGGTCGCCACCCGGCGGGTGCCCGCGCTGCTGGACGCCGGTGCGGACGTCCTGCTGGTGGCTCCGGAGCTGACCCCGGCGCTGAGCGCCCGCGTCGACGCGGGTCGGCTGCACTGGGTGCCGCGCCGGTTCCTTCCCGAGGACCTGGATGGCGCGTGGTTGGTCCAGGTGGCGATCGACGACCCGATGGCGGCCGCTTCGGTGAGCGCCGTCGCCGCCGAGCGGCGGATCTTCTGCGTCCGGGCCGACGACCGGACCGCCGCCACCGCCTGGACGCCGGCGGTGACCCGGCACGGCCCGGTCACCGTGGCGGTGCTCGGCGGTGGTGACCCCCGACGGGCGATGACCGTCCGCGACGCGATCCGCGACCTCCTCGCCGTCCGCCTGGCACCGGACGGAATCGCTCCGACGCAGAGCCGGCCCGCCGGTGCCGCCGGTGCCGCCGGTGCCGCCGGTGCGACCGTAGCGGCCGGGGCGGCCGGCGGGCGGCAGGTCGGGCGGGTGGCGCTGGTCGGGGCGGGGCCGGGGGACCCGGAGCTGATCACCGTGAAGGGTTGGCGGCTACTCACCGAGGCCGACGTGGTGGTCGCCGACCGGCTCGTGCCCGGCCTGCTCCTCGACGAGCTGCGCCCGGACGTCGAGCTGGTGGACGCCTCGAAGATCCCCTACGGACCGTCCCGGGCACAGGAGGAGATCAACCAGATCCTGGTCGACCGCGCGTTGGCTGGTGCGTTCGTGGTGCGGCTCAAGGGCGGTGACCCGTACGTCTTCGGCCGGGGCGGCGAGGAGCTGCTGGCGTGCGCGAAGGCCGGGGTACCGGTGAGCGTGGTGCCCGGGGTGACCAGCTCGATCGCCGCTCCCTCCGCGGCCGGGATCCCGGTGACCCATCGCGGGGTGGCGCACGAGTTCACAGTGGTCTCCGGGCACGTGGCACCCGACTCACCGGCCTCGCTGGTGCGCTGGGACGCCCTGGCCGGGCTGCGCGGCACCCTGGTCATCCTGATGGGGCTGAAGAACCTGGCGGCCATCAGCGAGACCCTGATCGCCCACGGTCGGCCGCCGCAGACGCCGGCCGCCGTGGTGCAGGAAGGTACGACGGGTGCCCAGCGGGTGCTGCGATCCACGCTCGGCGAGGTGGCCACCGACGCGCTCGCCGCCGATGTGCGGCCGCCGGCCGTCGTCGTGCTGGGTGATGTGGTGGGGGCCCTCGACGCCTGAGGAGACGCACACGGTGGGTTGGGCCGGTATGGCCTGGCTGAGGTGCCACGGCAGAGGACCAGGTGGTTCCCTCTGCGCCCTTTGCTCTGCTTCAACCCGCGCAACACTTCGACGCCAACTCTGCTGCGTGGACTGAAGCAGAGCAAAGGTGTTCTGCGGTGGTCGATCTGGCGGTCGGCGCGGCTCTGACCGTCGTCGCTGTTGGTCGATCCGACGCGAGGGCGGGGTTGTCGGTGGCGGTGGACACAGCCTGACCACCACCGGTGGGCCGGGAGGAAGGCGGCGTACTCGGTCGAGCCGGCCGAGACCCGGCAGCGCCGGGACCGTCGACAGTTCGACAACCGCCTGGCCAGTGCGGCATCGCCGAGCTGATCCCGGCCCACCAGCGGCACCGCCGGGACAGCGCTCGCCGGCTGTGGGAACCGCCGACAGGCGACCACCCCGGCAGGGCTTCGCTGGCAGGTCGATCGGGTCGAGCAGGCCGCCCCCGCGGTCGCGGCCCTCCGTCGTGGCGCGTTGCCGAGGCGCTGACCACGGCCGGGGTGGCAACCGGCCCTGCCGTACCCGCAGTGACCGACGGGGCCGGAGCAGGTTCGCTCCGGCCCCGCCGTCGTACGAGCGATCGACTACTGCTTGAGCATGTTGTCCAGCAGCAGGGCACAGCGGATCAGTCCGAGGTGGCTGTACGCCTGCGGGTGGTTGCCCAGTCCACGTTCGGCGAGCGGGTCGTACTGCTCGGGGAGCAGCCCGGTCGGGCCGGCGGTGAGCACCATCTGTGCAAACAGCTCCTCGGCGTCGGTGCGGCGGCCGGTGCGCAGGTACGCCTCGATCAGCCACGCCGTGCAGATGTGGAAGCCGCCCTCCCGGCCGGGCAGGCCGTCGTCCCAGTGGTAGCGGTAGACGACCGGGCCGCTGCGCAGGTCCGCCTCGATACGCAGGACGGTGGACAGGAAGCGCGGGTCGTCACCCGGGAGCAGGCCGGAGAGCCCGATCCAGAGTGACGAGGCGTCCATGTCCTCGTCCCCGTACGCGACGCTGTACGCCTCGACGTCGGAGTGCCAACCCTGCTCCAGGACGTTGGCGCCGATCCGGTCGCGCAGGTCCTTCCACTCCGGCCGGTCCTCGCCGCCGTGCTCGCGCATCACGTGCAGCGCCCGGTCGACGGTCATCCAGCACATCACCTTGGAGAAGACGTGGTGCCGTGGTGGCAGCCGCGCCTCCCAGATGCCGTGGTCAGGCTCGTGCCAACGGCGACGGACCGCCTCGACCATGTTTTCCAGGACCCGCCACTCGTCCTCGCGGACCGAACCGCGAGCGTCGGCGACCGCCGCGATCAGGTCGGCGATCGGGCCGAAGACGTCGAGTTGGAGCTGGTGGTTGGCGAGGTTGCCGACCCGGACCGGCCGGGAGCCGGCGTACCCGGGCAGCGTGTCGATGACCGCTTCGGCACCCAGCTCGTAACCGTCGATGGTGTAGAGCGGGTGCAGTCGCTCCGGGTGACCGCCGGTGCGCTCGATGCAGCCGTCCACCCAGCGCAGCAGCGCCTCGGCCTCCTGGACGGAGCCCAGGTCGACGAGTGCGCGGGCGGTCAGCGCGGCGTCGCGCAGCCAGCAGTAGCGGTAGTCCCAGTTGCGGACGCCGCCCAACTCCTCGGGGAGCGAGGTGGTCGCCGCGGCCAGGATCGAGCCGGTGGCCTCGTGGCAGAGCCCGCGCAGGGTGAGGGCGCTGCGCGCGACCAGGTCACGGGCGGTGGACGGCAGCCGGAGTGAGGCCACCCAGTCCTTCCACGGCTGCTCGGCCGCGGCCTGCCGCTCGTGGATCGGCACCCGGTGGTGTTCCAGGCTGTGCGTGCCGAAGCGCAACTCCAGCACGACCTGCCCACCGGCGGCGGAGAGGTCGACGATCGCCTTGGCGGTCTCGTACCCGCCGTCGTTGCCGACCTCCCACTCCACGCCGGGGGCGTAGAGCGCGACCGGTTCGTTGGAGCCGAGCACCAGCAGGCCGTCGCCGAGCGGCTGCAACTGCACGGCGACCTGACCGAACTCCGGCCTCGGCGCGAACTCCACCCGGGCCTTGCCACTGCCGGTGAGCACCCGGATCAGGATCGAGTCGCCGGTGATGACCGCCGGGCTGTCGTCCGGAGTGGTTTCCCGGGCCGGCTTGTCGAGCCAGTCGGTGACGGTGAGCCCGGACCAGCGGGTCTCCACGGTCATCGTGCCGGAGCGGTAGCGCTGACCCAGCGGGATGCCGCCGCGTTCCGGGGCGACGCTGAAGTGACCGGCCGGGCTGCCACCGACCAGGTCGGCGAAGATCGCCGCCGAGTCCGGCTTGGGGTGGCAGAGCCAGCTGACCTTGGCCTCGGGGGTGAGCAGAGCGACAGTACGACCGTTGGCCAGCATGGAGTGCCGCTCGATCGGCACGGCCCGCTCGCCGAACAGCCAGTGTCGACGGGTCTCCAGCAGCAGCGCCAGCGCGCGGGCGGCCTCCAGCGGGTCGGCGACCCGGTAGCCGGCCTTGGTGTCCCCGGAGCCGATCTTGATGCCGAGGTCGGGACCGTGCAGGTGGCCGAACGCGTTCTCGTCGGTGACGTCGTCGCCGATGAACAGCACCGCGCTGGAGGCGAGCTGGGTCCGCAGTTGGTCGAGTGCGGTGCCCTTGTGGGTGGCCACGACGGAGAGCTCGATGACCTCCTTGCCCTGGGTCACGGTGACGCCGTCGAAGGTCGCCGGGCCGTTGCGGACCGCCTCGATGGCGGCGGCGGCGACCTCCGGGTCGACCCCCCGGGTGTGCACGGCGACGCTTGCCGGCTTGCGCTCCAGCCGGATGCCCGGGTGCGCGGAGGCGATGTCGCGCAGCGCGTTGCGTACCTGCTGGCGCACCGCGACCAGCTCGGGGGAGAGCCGCTCGACGAAGCCGATGTCGAACTCGGAGCCGTGGCTGCCGACGAGGTGCACCTCGCTGGGCAGCCGGGACAGCGCGGCCAGATCGCGCAGCGCCCGGCCGGAGACGACCGCCACGGTCGTCTGCGGCAGCGCGGCGAGCGCGCGGACCGCGGCCACCGACTCGGGCAGTGGTACGGCGGTGCTGGGGTCCTCCACGATCGGCGCAAGTGTGCCGTCGTAGTCGCAGGCGACCAGGAGTTGGGGGACCCGGGCGATCCGGCCGATGGCGGAGCGCAGCTCGGGGTCCATCACCCCGGTGGCCGTGGCCGCTCCATCGTTGACGGTCGTGTTCACTCGGCCTCCGCCTCGGGAACTCCGAGTTCGGAGAGGAAAGACTTGGCCCAGTGGCCCACGTCATGGGTACGCAGGTGACGTTGCATTGTCCGCATCCGGCGGCGTGCCTCGGTTTTCTCCACGTGCACTGCCCGGAGCAGGGCGTCCTTGACCGCGTCCGGGTCGTGCGGGTTACACAGAAATGCCTGACGCAGCTCCGTTGCGGCGCCGGCGAATTCACTGAGCACGAGCGCGCCACCCTGCTCGGCGCGCGACGCCACGTACTCCTTGGCCACCAGGTTCATGCCGTCGCGTAGCGGTGTCACCATCATCACGTCGGCGGCAACGTACATCGCGGCGAGTTCACTGCGACTGTACGACTGATGCAGGTAATGCACGGCCGGCACGCCGACCCGGCCGAATTCACCATTAATCCGGCCAACCTCGCGTTCGACCTTGACCCGAAGTGCCTGGTAGTGCTCGACTCGCTCGCGGCTGGGCGTGGCCACCTGCACCATAACCGCGTCGGGAACTGTCAACTTTCCGTCAGCAAGTAGTTCGCGGAAGGCCTTGAGCCGCAACTCGATGCCCTTGGTGTAATCGAGCCGGTCCACGCCCAGGATTATCGTCTTCGGATCGCCCAACTCGGCTCGGATCTGCTTGGCCCGCGCCTGGATCGCCGGGTCGGCGGCCATCCGCTCCATTTCCTGGGTATCGATCGAGATGGGGAAGGCGCCCGCCTTCACCTGCCGACCGTCGACCTGGATCATCTGCCCCTCGTAGCGCAGCCCGAGCAGGTGCCGGGCCAGCCGGACGAAGTTCTGCGCGGCCAACCGCTGTTGGAAGCCGACCAGGTCGGCGCCGAGCAGGCCGCGCAGGATCTCGGTGCGGAACGGCATCTGCATGAACAGCTCGATCGGCGGGAACGGGATGTGCAGGAAGAACCCGATCCGCAGGTCCGGGCGCAGCTCGCGGAGCATCGCCGGAACCAACTGAAGCTGGTAGTCCTGCACCCAGACCGTCGCGCCCTCGGCCGCCACGTCCGCGGCGGCCTCCGCGAACCGGGCGTTGACCAGCCGGTACGCCTCCCGCCAGCGGCGCTTGTAGGCAGGTGTCTCGACCGCGTCGTGGTAGAGCGGCCAGATCGTCGCGTTGGACTGGCCCTCGTAGTAGCGCTCCAGCTCTTCGGCGCTGAGCGGAACCGGGTGCAGCCGGATCCCCTCCAGGTCGAACGGCTCGGGGGCGGCACCGGTGCCACCGGCCCAGCCGACCCAGGTGCCCTGGTGTTCGGCGAGCACGGGGTGCAGCGCGGTGACCAGCCCGCCAGGGCTGCGTCGCCACTGTCGGCCCTCGGGAGTGCTCACCTCGTCGACCGGCAGACGGTTCGCCACTACGACAAAGGAGCTACGGACGGTCACGATCGGCCACCTCCGGGTACTGACGGGTCCACCGCGATGAGCGTACTGAGCGTAGCTGCGGCGTCTTGTGCCCCGTGCCGGAGTCTCCTACCCGCCTCGTACGCGCCGAAATCCCCAGGGTGATCTTGTCGACAGCCTGTCGGTCAGAGGTCGATGATCGGCCATTCCTTCGGCAGCACCTCGCCGAGCAGCTCCCGCCGATTCGTCATGATCGGAACGAGGGGGCGCGACGCAGCCTCCATGGCGAGCTGGGCGAGATCCATGCGATCGTTCATCCGGCGAGACCAGCCACCGAGGACGGCGCACATGTCGGCTTCGACTGGTGTGACCCGGATGTTCGGCAGCGCCGAGAGTAGTTCTAGCAGTTCCCACTGCTCGGGAGTCGCCTGCTGGTGTGCCCGCGCAAGGCAGAGCGCCGGCACGAGTACGTCAAGAGCGTGGTCGGCGACTTCGGCGATCCGGTGCCCCACCTCCTGAGTCGTCGCAGAATATGCGAGCAGTGCAGTTGTGTCGAGCGCGAGGCCGAAGGTCGTCACCGGCGGACCCGTGCACGGGCCGCTTCGACCTCTGCCTGCAGTTGAGCGGCCTGGGCGCGCAGTTCGGGGGTGATGGTGGCCTTGACCTGCTCCATTTCGGCATGCGCCCGCGCCAAGCCTTCATCGGTCAGCTTGAAGCCAACGCTTCGGAGGATCTCTCGGGTCTTTTCCCCGGCGACCCGACTCCGCAGGGAGTCCGCCACAAAGGCGGACACGTTGGGTTCCCGTGCGAGTCTTTCCGCAAGATCGTCGGGTAGGCTGATGGTGATCTTCTTGGTCATACCAAAACCGTAATTTGCCTTACCGGTCCTGGCAAGGAGGCGCGCCCGCGTACTCCTGGGGCGGGGTGATGTGGGCGAGGCGCGGCGTACCTGTCAGGATTGACGATGGCGTGCGCGCGGCCGGCTCCCGGCCGGCGGCGGCGGGCGGATCTCTCGGCCCGCGCCGCGCCGCCGATCAGCGACAGCAACCGACGGAGGTAGCCCGCACCGTGGCCCAGTACATCTACGTCCTGGAAAAGGCCCGCAAGGCGCACGGCGACAAGGTCGTGCTCGACAACGTGACGTTGAGCTTCCTGCCGGGAGCCAAGATCGGTGTCCTCGGTCCGAACGGCGCCGGTAAGTCCAGCCTCCTCAAGATCATGGCAGGCCTGGACAAGCCGAGCAACGGCGAGGCCCGGCTCATGCCCGGCTACACCGTCGGCATGCTCGCCCAGGAGCCCCCGCTCAACGAGGCCAAGACCGTGCTGGGCAACGTCGAGGAGGCGGTTGCCGAGACCAAGGCCAAGCTGGAGCGCTTCAACAAGATCGCCGAGCAGATGGCGACCGACTACTCCGACGAGCTGATGGAGGAGATGGGCAAGCTCCAGGAGGAGCTGGACCACCTCGACGCCTGGGACGTCGACTCCAAGCTCGAACTGGCCATGGACGCGCTGCGCTGCCCGCCGCCGGACGCCGACGTGACCCAGCTCTCCGGTGGTGAGCGCCGCCGCGTAGCGCTCTGCAAGCTGCTGCTGGAAGCGCCGGACCTGCTGCTGCTCGACGAGCCCACCAACCACCTGGACGCGGAGAGCGTCTCCTGGCTGGAGCAGCACCTGGCCAAGTACGCCGGCACCGTCATGGCGATCACCCACGACCGGTACTTCCTGGACAAGGTGGCCGGCTGGATCCTGGAGCTGGACCGCGGCCGGGCTATCGGCTACGAGGGCAACTACTCCACCTACCTGGAGAAGAAGGCCGCCCGGCTGGCCGTCGAGGGTCGCCGCGACGCCAAGATGAAGAAGCGCCTCACCGAGGAGCTGGAGTGGGTCCGCTCCAACGCCAAGGCCCGGCAGACCAAGTCCAAGGCCCGTCTGGACCGGTACGACGAGATGGCCAACGAGGCGGAGAAGACCCGCAAGCTCGACTTCGAAGAGATCCAGATCCCGCCGGGCCCGCGGCTGGGCAGCACGGTCATCGAGGCGGCGCAACTCACCAAGGGCTTCGGCGACCGGGTGCTCATCGACGACCTGTCGTTCTCGCTGCCGCGCAACGGCATCGTCGGCATCATCGGCCCCAACGGCGTCGGCAAGACCACGCTCTTCAAGACCATCGTCGGGCTGGAGCAGCCGACCGAGGGCAAGGTGCGCGTCGGCGAGACGGTCTCGCTGTCGTACGTCGACCAGAACCGCGAGGGCCTCAACGGCGACAAGACCGTCTGGGAGGTCGTCTCCGACGGGCTGGACTACCTGATGGTGGGCAAGGTCGAGATGCCGTCGCGGGCGTACATCGCCGCGTTCGGCTTCAAGGGACCGGACCAGCAGAAGCCGACGAAGGTGCTCTCCGGCGGCGAGCGCAACCGGCTCAACCTGGCGCTGACCCTGAAGATCGGCGGCAACGTCATCCTGCTCGACGAGCCGACGAACGACCTGGACGTGGAGACGCTGTCCAGCCTGGAGAACGCGCTGCTGGAGTTCCCCGGCTGCGCCGTGGTCATCTCGCACGACCGGATGTTCCTGGACCGCGTCGCCACGCACATCCTGGCCTGGGAGGGCGACGACCAGGACCCAGCCAAGTGGTTCTGGTTCGAGGGCAACTTCGAGGCGTACGAGAAGAACAAGATCGACCGCCTCGGCGCGGAGGCTGCCCGGCCACACCGGGTGACCTACCGCAAGCTGACCCGCGACTGATCGGCCGAGAAGGTGTCTGACCGGTTCGTCTACCACTGCACGCTGCGCTGGTCCGACCTGGACGCGTACGGCCACATCAACAACTCGCGCTTCCTCACCCTGTACGAGGAGGCGCGGGTGGCGTTGATGTTCGCCGGCGGCCGGGCCTGGGGGGTCGGCTCGTTCGCCGACGGGGTGGTGATCCGTCGGCACGAGGTCGACTACCTACGCCCGGTCGACTACGCGCTGGGTCGGGCCACCGCGGAGGCCGCGCCCACCGTCCGCATCGAGCTGTGGGTGGAGGAGATCCGGGCCTCCCGGTTCACCGTCGCCTACGAGCTGTACGACGGTGAGGTGCTGGCCAGCCGGGCGCGCTCGGTGCTGGTGCCGTTCGACCTGACCCGCCAGGTGCCCCGCCGGATCACCACCGAGGAGCGGGACTTCCTGCTCACCTACGCACCGCAGGGCGGCCTGGTGTGAACGGGTCGGGCACGGGCCGGGCGGCGGCCACCCCGACACACGGTGTGGCCGGGGTAGCCGACGCGGGTGCTTTCCTGGCCCGGCTGGTCCGGCTGGATCAGGCCGCGCCGGTCCGGTTGCGACCGGCCGGTGTGCCCGGTCGGATCGCCCTCTGGGCCCGTCTGCCGTGGCAGGTTCTGGTGGTCCGGACGGTGGCTGCTGAGCTGGCCGACGGCAGCGTCGAGGACGTCACTCTGGCCGGCGCGGAGCTGCTCGCCGAGCTGGAACGCGGTGGTACGTCCCGGCCGGTCCGCCGGGACGCGCAGTGGCGGTGGCCGCTGCCCCCGGCGCACAGCCGGACGGTGGAGGCGCTGCCCGTTGCCGAGCTGCGGCGGATCGCGGACGCCGCGGCGGGCACGCTGCGCACGGCGAGCGAGCAGGGCGTGGCCGGCCGCGCGGTGGGCCAGCGAGCGCTGCGGGACGCGCTGCTCGACCACGTGGCGGTGCTGGTCACGCCGGAGGGGCCGCCCGCCGCGCCGGTCGAGGTGTCGCAGCGGCTGGTGCAGGGGGTGGTCCGGATGGGCTTCCTCGGCCCCGCCGACGGTCCGGCCACGGGCCACGACGAGGCGGCCGTCCAGGTCCGGGTGGTGGGACGGTGGGTTGGCCTGGCGGGACCATACGGAGCGGCATGGTTGCAGACAGCCACGGATCTTGCGGTGAAACCCCTCGGTCCTCCTCCGAACGGGTGACCCCTGCTCATTCTTCTGGGCCAGGGCGGTCGTTGGGGGGGTGCTTCAACTCGGCTGTCCGGGTACCGTCCATGCTCGGATCCAACGCACCGTAGGCGACTGGATCCGCTGGGGAGTGAGGTGCGCGAGCGATGCCGTGGTGGTCATGGCGCCCCGGTCCCGCCGACGGCGGCGATCCGGAAACCCGAAGCGGGATCACAGTGGAGAGCGCGGTCCGGGTCGGACCGCCCAATCCTCGCCAACCGGGAGACGACTGCCCGGCCAACGAGCGGCCAGTGCTGACCGAGATGCTGGCCACCGTCGAGCCGGTGAGTCTGCGCCGCGTCTGCGAGGCACTCGACCTGCTCGACGTGCGCTACCTGGCCGACGGCGACGGCAACCTGCTGGCCATGTGGGAGCGGCACGCCGTGCTGGTGACCCTCGAAGGGCCGGAGGACGAGATCCTGGTCATGCGGGCACGCCCGCACGCCACGGTCCCACCGGACTGGGCCGACCGGGCCTATCGGGTGGTCAACGAGTGGAACCACACCCGTCGGTTCTGCAAGGCGTACATCGGCGACCCGACGGAGCGCGGGCAGCTGCCGATCTACGCCGAGCTTCAGGTGCCGCTCGGCGCTGGGACCCACGACGCGCTGCTGGTCGAGATGCTCGACTGCGGCGCGGCGGTCGCCACCAGCTTCGTGGACTGGCTCCACGACGAGGGCGCGCTGCTCTGACGCTGCCTCGGCCCGGCGGTCAGCCGCCGACGGCCGGGTCCTCCTCGGCGTTGACCATGAAGTACGCGGCCCGCTCCAGGTAGTCCCAGAGTGTGCTAGCGATCTCCGGTTCGAGGTCGAGCCGGTCCACGGCGCGGCGCATGTTCCGTAGCCAGGCGTCCCGTTCGGCCGCGCCGATCCGGAACGGCGCGTGCCGCATCCGCAGCCGCGGGTGACCACGCTGGGCGGAGTACGTGTTCGGTCCACCCCAGTACTGCATCAGGAACAGGGTCATCCGATCCGCGGCCGGCCCCAGGTCCCCCTCCGGGTACATGGGCCGCAGCAGCGGATCGTTGGCGATGCCGGCATAGAACTCGTCGACCAGCTTGCGGAAGGTGGGCTCGCCGCCGACCGCTTCGAAGAGGGTCGTCGAAGCACCGGGACGCTCGGATTCACCTGCGGGGTTCACCGTTCCATCCTGCCAGGTGCAGCGAGTGCCAGACGGACCCGCGCACCGTGCGTCGGATCACGCCGGGCCGATGCCCCGCGTCCGGCCCGCTCCGGGTCCGGGCGGGCCGGGTCAGGTGACCGCGTGCCGGCGGTGGCCGTCACCGGTACGCGGCTCGGCAGGGCCGGCCGCCGTGTCGCCGGTGGCGGGGTCGTCCGGGTGGTCGGGCGGCTCGGCGTTGGCCGCCGTGGCTGCCGTGATCGCGTCGCTGAACGCCTGCCGATCCGGCCAGCGCAGCGCGGCCACCGCCATCAGCACCACGCCGGCCGTGCTCCACAGCCCCACCACCAGGGGGATGTTGTCGAAGCGGTCCGCGATCAAACCGGTGACCAGCACCGCGAAGCCCTGGATGACCTGGACGCCGGTCGCCATCACTCCGAAGGCGCGGGCCCGGAAGCCGTTGGGCAGTGCTTGGACGAAGAGCCCGTTGGCCATCGGCAGCATGCCGGCGACCGCGAACCCGCAGAGAGCGGCGAGCAGAGCCACCGTCAGCGCGGGCGGATCGAACAACGTCGGCACCAGCGCCAGTGGGGCGAGCACCGCGAGCGGCCGCATCAGCTTCAGCCGGCGTGCCGGCCCGAAGAGGCGGCTCACCAGCAACCCGCCGAGGATGAAACCGGCCGGGCTGGCCACCATGATCACCGCTTGGGCGGTGCTCGCGTTCAGGTCGCCGCCGCCCTCCTCGTTGGCCCAGCCGACGGCCAGCCCCTCGGGAAGGATCGAGAAGAGCATCGCGCTGAACACCAGCACCGCGATCGCCCGCAGCACCGGTGTGCCGAACACGATGGTGAAGCCCTGACGGGTCTCCTGCAGCAGGTGGCTGCGCTGCGCCGGGTTCGGCACCGCCGGCCGCTCTCGCACGCCGAGGCGGACCAGCAGCGCCGAGGCGCCGAACGTGGCCGCGTTGAACAGCAACGCGACCTGCGGGTTGTAGGAGGCGGCGGCGGAGCCGAGCACGTACCCGACGATCTGCGCCGCCTGGCCCACGCTGGCGTTCAGCGACAGCCCCACCACCAGCCGGTCCCCGGCGAGCATCTGCGGCATCAGCGCGGACTTCGCCGCCTGGCTCGGTGGGTTGGCCAGCGTGGCGGCGAAGATGAGCACCAGCACCGCCTGGTACGGCAGTTGCGGGATGGCGATGATCAGCATCAACGCCATCCGGATGAGGTCACACGCCACCATCACCCGCCGGTACGGGTATCGCTCCGCGAGTGCGGCGAGCACCGGACCGCCGAGCAGCCAGGGCAGGAAACTGACCGCGAAGGCAGCCGCGGAGAGCCCAACCGACTCGGTCTTCTGATAGACGAGCAGGGTGACTGCGGCCTTCGCCACGTAATCGCCGACCCAGGACAGAGCGCTTGCCATGAACACGGCGCGGAACTCGTGCTGGGCGAACACTTCGCGAAAAGTGGCTGGGCCTTCCGCGGAAGGTCGCTCGTCGGGCACCGTCGCCTCCATCGGCCTCCGGGTCGACCGCTCGTGGCAGCCCGTCGGAAGCGCTCGTCAGATCACGGATCAGCGAGGTTGTGATCACGCTTTGGCGGGAACGCGTGCTCCGGATTCTGCCCGATCGTCTGACAACTATCTAGGTCGAACGGATCGTTCGTCGCTTCCCCGACTGAACGAACGGACGATACCTGAGGGGCCGGGCGGCTCGCGACCCCTGAATTCGAGGACAATGGCGGGTGGGTCAGGTGGCACCACCCTGGCCTGTCTCACCGTCGGGCAGTGGGCGGGGGGGCAGCCCGGGAAAGATGCGGGCCGCCGCTATCTGTGCGGTGATCCCCGAGTTCTCCAGCGCCTCCGCCAGCCGCCGACGCAGCTCCCGGCCCACCGCGAACTGCCCGTCCGCTGTCGTCTTCACCACCGTCCGGATGACCGCACCGTCCACCGTCACCTGCTCGACACCCAACACCTCCGGCGCCTCGACGATCTCCGGTGACAGCTCCGGGTCCACGGCCATCGAGGCGGCCGCGGTCCGCAGGACGGCGGTGGCCTCCTCGGTGCTGTTGAACCCGATCGGCAGGTCCACCACCACGAGCGCCCAGCCCTGGCTCTTGTTGCCCACCCGGATGATCTCGCCGTTGCGGATGTACCAGAGCACGCCGCGGCCGTCGCGCACAGTGGTCACCCGGAGCCCGACCGCCTCGACCACGCCCATCGCCTCGCCCAGGTCGACGTTGTCACCCACGCCGTACTGATCCTCGATCAGCATGAACAGGCCGGCGATCAGGTCCTTGACCAGGCTCTGCGCGCCGAAGCCCAGTGCGACGCCGGCGATCCCCGCGCTGGCCAGCAGCGGGGCCAGGTCGAAGCTGAACTCACGCAGGATCATCAGCAGCGCGATGCCGAAGACGAACGCGGTGGTCAGGCTGCGCAACACCGAGCCGATCGCCTCGGCCCGCTGCCGTCGCCGCTCGGGTACGAACTCGGTCGGGTCGACCGCCGCGCTGGGCACCCGCTCGCGCAGCGGCCGCAGCATCGTCGGCACCGCGCCGTCGGTCGTCGTACGGACCAACCGGTTGATCGTGCGGTGCACCGCCCAGCGGGCCACCATCGCCAGCGCCAGGATCAGCAGCACCCGCAGCGGTTTGAGCAGGATCCAGTAACTGCCCTCGGCGAACCAGGCCGACTTGGTCAGCTCGTACAGGAATTGGCAGGAGGAACTGCCCTGACAGTTCACCGACCCGGCGGTGGACAGGGCAAGGGGCATCACGCTTGCGGCACTCACCCTGTCTTCGTACCGCAAGGAGCCCGAGCGGCCACCGCCGACCCACCGGCCGGGTGACCTGCCGCCGAGGGCAGGGCCGGATCGGGGCGAACCGGCCATCGTGACAGGTGCGGGAGAGAGCTTCGTACCCGACCCCGGATTAGTACGTGCAATCCGGGGTCCGATCAGGGACTATTGGCGCAACGGACGTCGGTGATCGGCCGGCGTCGACCGTGTGGGTGGTCATGCCCGGACCTCGGTCGACGGCGGTACGCAGCAGCCGCTGAACCGGGAGGGTGATCGCGATGCCTGACATACGACCCACGGTGGGCTCCGGCGCGTTGGTCCTCAACGCCACCTACGAGCCGCTGTGTGTCGTGTCGGTGCGCCGTGCCGCGATCCTCGTTCTCTCCGCCAAGGCAGTCTGCGTCGCCGACGGCGATGGCATCCTGCACAGCGCCCGCGACGCGCTCCCGGTGCCGTCCGTGGTCCGGCTGACCCGCTTCGTCCGCGTGCCGTACCGGACGCACGTCGGGTTGTCCCGGCGGGCGATCTTCGCCCGGGACGGGTGGCGGTGCGCCTACTGTCGGGGTCCGGCCGAGACCATCGACCACGTCTTTCCCCGCAGCCGGGGTGGCCGGCACGCCTGGGAGAACGTGGTCGCCGCGTGTGCCCGGTGCAACCACACCAAGGGCGACAAGACGCCGGCGGAGATGGGGTGGCGGTTGCACGCGCTGCCCGCGGCACCGAAGGGCACCGCCTGGCGGGTGCTCGGGCACCGCGCCCCCGACCCGCGCTGGGCCGACTGGCTGGATCTGCGGGAGCCCGAAGCCGCCGCCTGATTTCGAACGGCGCGGTCAGGCCCCGGGCCGCGGGTGGGTTGCCCGGCGCGCGGCGCGCTCGTGGCGGTCGGCTGCTCGGCCGTGAGCGATCGCGATCAGCCGGTCGATTTCGGGCAACATCTGCGGACCGGGCATGACGATGCTGCCGAAGCCGTGCAGCGCGTAACCCGGGTGCGGCACGAGGGTGTCCAGCCGGGCGAAGTCGAAGGTGTGCCGGTGGTCCTCGAATGCCCCGGGTGGGAAACCGAACAGCCTCTCGAACTCGACTCGACCCAGGTCCAGGTTGAGGCGGAAGACACCGGGACGGTCAAGCTGCGAGGCCTCGTCGAAGCCGAGGACGTCGTGCTCGACGATTGTGGCGAACGGCTGGCGGCGGTCCGGGCCGAAATAGAAGAACCGATCGCCCCAGGCCCCCTCGGGTGACCCGTTCTCCTCGCTCGCCACGAGCTGGTCGACGTCGGGCAGAGCGAGAATTCGATCCGCGAGCATGGCCGCGTCGACACCTGTCGGGATGTGCAGGACCGCATCGGCGTGTTCGATGGTGGCCTGGTCCAGGGGGAAGTAGCGGTAGTCGTGCGCTCTCTGCTCGGCCGGTCCTATCTCGGACGTGTGGACGTACCCGGGATGGTTGGTCGTCTGCTGGAGCCCGCCCTCGTAGGTCGACGGGCCGGGTGCTCCGATGCCCAGCGTGGGACTCGCGCCGAGGCTGCCGACGATCAGCGCGTACTGATCCTTCAGCAGCGATGCGATGATCGCGCCGGCGCCGGCCCACGACACCTCGGTTCCGGCCATCGTCATCGTGCTCTGGTGGCGCTGGAGGTGCGTGTTGTGCGCGAAGACCAGTGTGGGCCCACGGTGTGCCTCGGTCGTCCGGATCGCGAGTAGGTTCTCGGCCATCAGCGCGTCCCGGACCCCGGCCAGGCGAGCGAAGCGTTCCTCCTGCGCCAGTGGTGCGGCCGCCGCGGCGTGGTAGCGCAGCACCGCGACCGCGGACGTGGCGTGTACGAATGCCGCCTGCCAGCCCTCGGGCCGCCGGGGTGCCTGTAGGTACAACTCGGTCAGGAGGTCGTCGGCGATCACCCGCAGCCGCTGGGCGTTGGTCGAGCGCCCGATCGACCTGCCCGGCTCCCAGATCGCGGCCGTATCGCTCCACTGAGCCTCGTCCCCGATCAGGTCGTCGATCTCCGCTGACCGGTCGAGGTCGAGGAAGTCACAGACCTGGGTCAGGTAGCGCCGTGGGCTCGGAGCGCCCTCGATCTCCAACGGGGCGTCGAAGCCGTGGAACGTGAGGCGTTCGGCGGCTGGCCGTCCGGCATTCCACTCGCGCATCCGCAGCAGCAGGTCACGGTTGGCCGGAGCGGCGCCAAACCCGTGGCTGAATCCTTCGGCCAGTGCACGGTCGAGCGGCACGGCAGCGCCACCTCGCACGAACTCGTCGGCGATCAGCCCCGCCGCCCGGTCGCTTTCCAGCGCGATCGACCGGTAGCCATGCTCGGTCAACGACAGGAAAGCCTCGTTGCGGATCTGCAGAAAGGCGGACTCACCGTGCGTCGGCTCGCCGAGCGCGAGCAGGGTCGGGGATCCAGCAAGCAGGTCGAGAAGGTTCGTCACTCCATCAACCGTATCGTTGAACCAGCGGTTGAGGCTTACGAGCAATGGAGTGCGGTGACAGCCACAAAACCCTCAAACCCCGGGGTACGTCGACCAGTCGACCTCGCGCGCGTACACGGACTGTCTGCGCAGGCCGTGCGCAACTACGAACGAGATGGGGTCCTGCCGCCGGCCGAGCGCACCTCGAACGGCTACCGCCGGTTCACTAAGGTGCACGCCAAGGCGCTGAACGCCTACCTCGCGCTGATCGCGGGCCACGGCTACGCGGCCAGCGGCGAGATCATGCGTGCCGTCAACCGGGGCGAGATCGACACGGCATTGCGCACGATCGACCACAGTCACGCCCTGCTGCAGCGCGACCGAGAGACACTGGACGCGGTCGAGACAGCGGTTGTGACCCTCACCGAGACGATGCCACAACCGCAGAGCCGCAAAGCCGTGCCGATCAGCGTGCTGGCACACCGGCTCGGTGTGCGACCCGCCACGCTGCGAAAGTGGGAGCGGGCCGGGATTCTCCGGCCGGTGCGCGATCCCGCGACCGGCTACCGCGTCTACTCAGCCGACGACGTCCGCGACGCCGAACTCTGCCACCTGCTGCGCCGCGGCGGGTACCGGCTCGACCACATCGCCGACGTGCTGCGTCGAGTGCGCGACGCCGGCGGAGCCGGGCCGCTCGCCGCTTCGCTGGGCAAGTGGCGGCAACGGCTCACCGAGCGCGGCCAGGCCATGCTCACCGGGGCCGCCCGGCTTGCCGAATACCTCGACGCCGAAACCAGCGCCACCCTGCCACCGCCCAGGTGCTGACTGGCTCAACCACCTCCACGCGCCCGGACCAGTGAGGCGAAGACCACCACGTTGTCCGAGTAGCCGGTCTCGCCGCCGACCCACTGGCCACCGCAGGTGATCAATCTAAGGCTCGGGTGGCTGAAGTCGCCGTACACCTCGTCCACCGGCAGTTGGCCCTTGTCGAACTTCTCCACCGAGTTCACCTCGAAGACCGCCACCCTGCGGTCGGTGCGGGTGACCTCGATCTGGTCGCCGTCGCGCAGTTCACGGAGTTGGTGGAAGACCGCCGGCCCGCTCGTGGTGTCGACGTGTCCGACGATCACCGCCGGACCGTACTGGCCGGGGGTCGGCCCCTGGTCGTACCAACCGGCCTCCTGGGCGCGGGCCGCGTCCGGCACCGCGATGGTGCCGTCCGGGGCGATGCCCACGTCGTGTACGGGCGCCCGCACGTCGATCTTCCCGATGGCGAGGCTGGTCGGTCGGCTGGCCGGCAGCACCGGGAACTTCTTCGGCGGCGGCCGGAATCCGGCGCTGAGCCGGTCCGGTAGCAGGCTCATCCCGGTCACCTGTTCGACGCCGAGCATCGCGACGATCAGCACCATCACCGCGGCGATGGCCAGCACCGGCAGCCCTGGTCCCGTAGCGAAACGGGGCCGGAACGACCGCGATCCGGCCGGGCGGCGTGGAGGCAGCGAGGTGGCGGCCGGATCCGGGGTGGCGAGACTGGCCGACCCGGCCTGGCCGGCGACCCGACCCAGCCGGCCGTAGGCGCGGGCCACCAGCCGGCCGGAGGCGCGCAGCAGCGGGCCGGCCTGGAAGCGGGCGCGGCGGTCCGGCCGCGCGCGCGCGGATCTGCGGGTCATGGGTCACCCGGCTCAGGAGCCGGCTCCGGCCCGACGTCGGCCGCCCGCCATCCCGAGCGCGACAGCGGTGCCGACAAGCGCCACGCCGCCGAGCACCAGCAACGAGCCGGTGCCGCGGCCGCCGGCCGTCCCGCCGCCCCCGGTCGCCGGTCCCTTGCTGGGGGAGGCCATGTTCAGCACGGTCAGCGTGGTCGAGGCCGTCTGGCCGTTCTCGCAGCGCAGGTCGACCGGGTAGTCGCCGGCCGGCTTGTCGCGGATGATGGTGGCCTGCGCGGTTAGGAAACCCTTGTCCGGTTTGAGCGTCACGTGCCCGAACGCGTCGGAGTGCACGCTGGACTGGCGGTTGTTGTTGGCGTTGTCGCAGCCCGCCTTGATGTTGACCCGGCTACCGGCCTGGGCGCTGTTCGGCATCACCTCGACGAAAACGTTCTCGCCGGCGTGTGCCGGTGCGACCGACATCAGGACGAACGCACCGACCAGCGCTACCAGCGTCAGTGCGGACGAGAGCGCGCGGTCGATCGTGCGGATTCCCTGCATGATTTCCCCCCAACCGGCGACGACCGCCGGAACCTCCGCCCCTCATTCCGCGTCCGCGCCGAAGGCGGCACTCCGGACGGAGGAAGGGCGTCCCCTGGGCACGGCGCTGCTTTCCCGCTGGCTCGGGGCCAAACCCGGGTCAGCCGCGGCGGGGGGAGGGCAGGGCGGTGATCGGTCGCCAGTCGAGCGGGGAGGAAAGCACCATCGTGCTCGACGGCTGGCCGTACGGGGCGAGCCGGTCGATGACCGCCTCGAAGTCGCCGATCGAGCCGGCGGCCACCTTGAGCATGCTGCACGCGTCGCCGGTGATCCGGTGGATCTCCAGGATCTCCGGCCAGCCGGCCACCGCCGGGTCGTGCAGGATGCAGCGCGCGCCGTAGCAGGACATCCGGATCAGCGCGACCACGGTACGGCCGGCCCGGGTCAGGTCGACATGGGCGTGGTAGCCGGTGACGACCCCGGCCTCCTCCAGCCGGCGAACCCGCTCCGCGACGGCCGGTGGAGACAGGTGCACCCGCCGGGACAGTTCGCTGAAGGAGAGCCGCGCGTCGGCCTGCAACTCGCGCAGCAGCGCCCAGTCCATGTCGTCCACGCTCAGACCTTACTTTCGTGAACCGAATTCGCCTACTTGCCTTCGGTTCGTCAAGACAACGCGGCGAGAGCCGTTGATCCGGCATTCCGCAGGCCGATCCGACCGCGAGATCATGACGTCGACAGGTCCGGGGGAGGGAGACGACTGGTGGATCAGACGGAGCGGCGGGCGCCGAACCGCCCCGCCTCGGTGCGGCCGGTGACCCCGCGACAGCGGGCCGCCCGTGCCGCGCGCAACGGCGGGGAGCCGACCCTGGAGTTCGCCGACCTGGTGCCCTACGACGCGTACGTGCGGGCCAGCGCCCTGCACCAGTTGCAGCAGCCCCTCAGCGACGACCCCGGCGAGATGTCCTTCCTGATGGTCAGCCAGATCATGGAGCTGTACTTCGGGCTGACCTGCCACGAGCTACGGGAGACCCAGCGACTGCTGCGCGCCGACCGGGTCTGGGACGCGCTGGCCCCGCTGCGCCGCGCCACCCTGCACCTGGAGGGACTCAACGCCGCCTGGCAGGGGCTGCGCTGGATGACGCCTGCCGACTTCAACAGGTTCCGCAACCTGCTCGGCGAGGGCTCCGGCTTCCAGTCGGCGATGTACCGCCACCTGGAATTCCTGCTCGGCCTGCGCGATCCGGCGCTGATCAGGCCCTTCCGTCGGCAGACCGAGGTGCACGCCGCGCTGAGCGCCGAGCTGGTCATCCCGAGCCTCTGGGACGACGTGGTCGCGCTGCTCGCCCGGCGTGGCTTCGACCTCCCCGCCGACCTACTCGACCGCGATGTCGCGGTGGAGCACGATCCGCAGCCGTCGGTCGAGGCAGCCTGGGTACGGATCTACGCCGACACCGGTCCGGACAACCAGCTGCGCCTGCTCGGCGAGGCGCTCAGCGGCGTCGCCGAGGAGTTCGGCGACTGGCGCTGGAACCATGTCAAGGCGGTGCAGCGGACGATGGGCGCCAAGGTCGGCAGCGGCGGCTCCGCCGGTCTGGCGTGGTTGCAGCGCAGCATGTCCCGGGTGGTCTTCCCGGAGCTGTGGTCGGCCCGTACCGCGATGTGACCGGAGAGCGAGACATGCACACCCCTGAAACCGAGCCGCTGCGCCTCGCCGGAGGCGAGGCCGTAGCACGCCGCCTCGCCGGAGGCGAGGCCGTAGCACGCCGCCTCGCCGGAGGCGAGGCCGTAGCACGCCGCCTCGCCGGAGGCGAGGCCGTAGCACGCCGTCGCGACGAGGCCGACCCGGGCCACCGGCACCTGTTTCACGTGCCGCCGGCCGACGGCGGCGACCACCCCGAGTCGGCGTACCTGGCCGGCAACTCGCTCGGCCTGCAACCCCGGGCCACCCGCGACGAACTGCTGGCCGATCTGGACGCCTGGGGCCGGCTCGGCGTGGAGGGGCACCTGGAGGCGGAGCGCGCCTGGCTGCCGTACCACGAGCTGTTGACCGCACCGGCCGCCCGACTGGTCGGCGGCCGACCAGTGGAGACCGTGGTGATGAACTCGCTCACGGTCAACCTGCACCTGCTGATGGTGAGTTTCTACCGCCCGGCCGGCGTCCGCACCCGCGTCGTCATCGAGGACGCCGCGTTTCCCTCGGACAGCTACGCGGTGCGCAGCCAGGCCCGCTTCCACGGCCTGGACCCGGACGACACGGTGGTCCGGTTGCGCCCGCGCCCCGGCGAGGACGCGCTGCGCACCGAGGACGTGACCGCCTACCTGGCCGCCGAGGGCGACCGGGTGGCGCTGGTGCTGCTCGGCGGCGTCAACTACCTGACCGGTGAGCTGCTGGACATCCCGGCGATCACGACCGCCGGCCGGGCCGCCGGCGCGGTGGTCGGCTGGGACCTGGCCCACGCGGTCGGCAACGTGCCGCTGGCCCTGCACGACTGGGACGTCGACTTCGCGGCCTGGTGCTCCTACAAGTACCTGAACTCCGGCCCGGGTGCCCTGGCCGGCGTCTTCGTGCACGAGCGGCACCTCGGCGACGAGAGCCTGCCCCGCTTCGAGGGCTGGTGGAGCACCGCGGCGGCCACCCGGTTCGAGATGACCCCGGTGTCCCGGCCGCCGGCCACCGTGGAGGCCTGGCAGATCTCCAACCCACCGATCTTCGCGATGGGTCCGGTGCGTACCTCGCTGGAGCTGTTCGACGCGGTCGGGATGACCGCGCTGCGCGCCCGGAGCCTTCGCCTCACCGGCTGGCTGGAGACACTGCTCGACGAGGTCGTCGCCGACCGGCCGCTGCGCGTGATCACCCCGCGCGACCCGGCCCGGCGGGGCAGCCAACTCTCGGTCCGCATCGGTGCCGGCAGCGCCGCCGAGCTGACCAAACGCCTGCGGTACGAGCACGGCGTCATCGCCGACGCCCGGGAGCCGGACGTCGTCCGGTTCGCCCCGGTGCCGCTCTACTCGACGTACCACGACTGTTGGCGGGCCGCGGCCGCGCTGGCGGCGATGGTGGGGGAGGTCAACCCGTGACCGCTCGGCGCGACGAGATCGCCGTCATCGGTGCCGGGCTGGCCGGCTGCCTGGCCGCCTGCTTCCTGGCCCGGCGCGGCTACCCGGTGGCTCTCTACGAGCGCCGCTCCGACCCGCGGACCGGTACGGCCGAGCGCGGTCGCTCGATCAACCTGGCGCTCTCCGAGCGCGGGCTGGACGCGTTGCGCCGGATCGGGCTGGCCGAGCAGGTGCTGACCGACGCGCTGCCGATGCGCGGCCGGATGATCCACCCGGTCGAGGGTGAGCAGCAGTTCCAGTCGTACAGCGCGGCCGGGGACCGGGCGATCAACTCGATCAGCCGGGGCGCGCTGAACAACGCTCTGCTGGACGAGGCCGTCGCGCTGCCCGGGGTGCGGGTCGTCTTCGACCACCGGCTGGTCGCGCTCGACCCGATCGACGGAACCCTGAGCTTCGACACCCCGCAGGGCACGGTCGCCGCGAAGGCGTCGGTCGTGCTGGGCGCCGACGGCGCCGGCTCCGCGGTACGCGGGCAACTGCTCAGCCACGGGCTGCTGAACGAGAGCGTGGACTTCCTCGACTACGGCTACAAGGAGCTGACGATCCCGCCGCTGGGCGGGGACTTCGCGCTCGATCCGGACGCGCTGCACATCTGGCCGCGCGGCACCTCGATGATGATCGCGCTGCCCAACCCGGACCGCTCCTTCACCTGCACGCTGTTCTGGCCCAACGAGGGCGACGGGAGCTTCGCGGCGCTGGACAGTCCGGCGGCGATCGAGGAGCACTTCGCCACGCACTACCCGGACGTCATCGGATTGGCGCCGAACCTGGTCGACGACTACCAGCACAACCCGGTGGGCGTGCTCGGCACGGTGCGCTGCGCCCCGTGGCAGGTCTTCGGCAAGGTGGGACTGCTCGGTGACGCGGCGCACGCGATCGTGCCGTTCTACGGTCAGGGCGCCAACTGCGCGTTCGAGGACGTGGTCGAGTTGGACCGCTGCCTAAACGAGTGCGCCGACGACTGGTTGGCGGCGCTGCCGCTGTTCCAGCGACGCCGCCAGGAGAACGCCGAGGCCATCGCCACGATGGCGCTCACCAACTTCGTGGAGATGCGGGACAGGGTGGCCTCCCCGGTCTTCCAGCTCCGCCGCAGGATCGAGCACGCTCTGGAACGGGCCCTGCCCGGCCGGTACGTTTCCCAGTACGAGCTGGTGTCCTTCTCCACCACCCCGTACGCGGAGGTGCGCCGCCGGGTGCGCCGGCAGCATCGGGTGCTCGGCGCGGTCGTCGGCGGGGCCGCGTTGCTGCTGCTCGGCGCGACACTCGGTCGAGGGAGGCGCGAATGACCGCCAACTGGGACGCACGACTGATGGCCGGCCACCCGCCGGCCGGGCCGCAGAGGTTGCGCAACTTCGTCGGCGGCGAGTTCGTCGACGGCGGGTCGACGTTCGCCAAGGCCAGCCCGGTGACCGGGGAGCCGGTCTTCGAGGTGGACGAGGCGTCGCGGTCCACGGTGGACGACGCGGTGGCCGCCGCCCGCGCGGCGCTGCGCGGGCCGTGGGGTCGGATGGGCGAACGGGAACGCGCCGAGGTGCTGCGCCGGGTCGCCGACGAGTTGGAGCGCCGCTTCGACGATCTGGTCACCGCCGAGGTCGCCGACACCGGCAAGTCCATCGCCCAGGCCCGCACGCTTGACATTCCGCGCGGCGCGGCGAACTTCCGGGCGTTCGCGGAGATCGTGGCGACCGCGCCCACCGAGTCGTTCACCACGGTCACCCCGACCGGTGGCCGGGCGCTCAACTACGCGCTGCGCAAGCCGGTCGGCGTGGTCGCGGTCATCGTGCCGTGGAACCTGCCGCTGCTGCTGCTCACCTGGAAGGTCGCCCCGGCGCTGGCCTGTGGCAACGCCGTGGTGGTCAAGCCCAGCGAGGAGACGCCCGCCTCGGCGACGGTGCTCGCCGAGGTGATGGCCGCCGCGGGCGTACCGGCCGGAGTGTTCAACCTGGTACACGGCTTCGGACCGGACTCGGCCGGCGAGTTCCTCACCCGCCATCCGGGCGTGGACGCCATCACCTTCACCGGCGAGTCGGCCACCGGCGGCGCGATCATGCGGTCCGCTGCCGACGGCGTGAAGGCGGTCAGCTTCGAGCTGGGCGGCAAGAACGCCGGCCTGGTCTTCGCCGACGCCGACCTGGACGCCGCGGTGGCCGGCTCGGTGCGGTCCAGCTTCACCAACGGCGGGCAGGTGTGCCTCTGCACCGAACGCATCTACGTGCAGCGCCCGGTCTTCGAGGAGTTCACCGCCCGGCTGGCGAAGCGGGCCGGCGAGCTGGCGTACGGGTGGCCGACCGACGAGGCCACGGCCACCATGCCGCTGATCTCCCACCAGCACCGGGCGAAGGTGCTCGGCGCGTACGAGCTGGCCCGCTCCGAGGGCGCCGAGGTGCTCACCGGTGGCGGCACGCCCACCTTCGGTGACGCCCGCGACGGCGGGTCGTACGTGCAGCCGACGGTGCTCACCGGGCTCGGCCCGGACGCCCGCACCAACCGGGAGGAGATCTTCGGGCCGGTGGTGCACGTCGCGCCGTTCGACACCGAGGACGAGGCGTACGCCCTCGCCAACGGCACCGAATACGGCCTGGCGGCGACCGTGTGGACCCGGGACGTGGGAGTCGCGCACCGGGCCGGCGCCCGGCTGGACGCCGGCATCGTCTGGGTCAACACCTGGTTCCTGCGGGATCTGCGGACCCCGTTCGGCGGGGTGAAGGCGTCCGGCATCGGCCGGGAGGGTGGCGTGCACTCGTTGAACTTCTACTCCGAACTGACGAACGTCTGCGTGGACCTGTCGTGAGCCAAGGCGAGGGAGCGGGCATGGAAGCTGACATCGAGGCCGCCAACCGGGAGCTGGCCGAGGCGCGCAGCACCGGCAAGCCCTGCCCGCCGCTGCGCGGGCGGCTGCTGCCGGCGGGCGACGTCGAGTCCGCGTACCGGGTGCAGCAGCTCCAGGCGCGGGCCTGGCAGGGCCGCGGCGAACGCCGGGTCGGCGCGAAGATCGGGCTGACCTCCCGGGCGGTGCAGGAGACCTTCGGGGTGTTCCAGCCGGACTTCGGCCTGCTGACCGACGCGATGGCGGTCGGCGACGGAGTCGAGGTGCCGATCGACCGGCTGCTCCAGCCCCGGGTCGAGGCGGAGATCGCGTTCGTGCTCGACCGGGATCTCCCGGACCCGCGGCTCACCACCGTCGATCTGATCCGCGCGGTCGACCACGTGCTGCCGGCCATCGAGATCGTCGACTCGCGGATCGTCGGCTGGGACATCTCCATCGTGGACACCGTCGCGGACAACGCCTCCAGCGGGCTCTTCGTGCTCGGCACCACGCCGCGCCGACTCGCCGACGTCGACCTGCGGCTGTGCGGGATGGTGCTGGAACACGCCGGCGAGCCGGTCTCGGTCGGCGCGGGCGCGGCCTGCCTGGGCAACCCGCTGCACGCCCTGCTCTGGTTGGCCAACACACTCGCCCACGCCGGTGACCCGCTGCGCGCCGGGGACGTGGTGCTCTCCGGGGCGCTCGGTCCGATGGTGCCGGTCACGCCGGGAGCCGCGTACGAGGCGCGGATCTCCGGGCTCGGCTCGGTGCGCACATCCTTCAGCGACAGGGGCGGTCGGTGACCACGAACGTGGCGGTGCTGGGATCGGGAAACATCGGCACCGACCTGATGATCAAAGTCCTCCGGCTGAGTGACAGCCTGCGGATGGTGGCGATGGCCGGCATCGACCCGGCCTCCGACGGCCTGGCCCGCGCCCGCCGGCTCGGCGTGGCCACCACCGCCGACGGTGTGGACGGGCTCGTGGCGATGCCCGAGTTCGCCGACGTCAAGCTGGTCTTCGACGCCACCTCGGCGGGCGCGCACCGGCACCACGACGAGGTGCTGCGCGCCCACGGCCGTACGGTGGTGGACCTGACCCCGGCCGCGCTCGGCCCGTACGTGGTGCCGCCGGTCAACCTCGACGAGCACCTGCACGAGTCGAACGTCAACATGGTGACCTGCGGCGGGCAGGCGACAGTGCCGATCGTCGCCGCGGTACGCAGGGTCACCCCGGTGGCGTACGGGGAGATCGTCGCCTCGATCGCGTCGAGGTCGGCCGGTCCGGGCACCCGGGCCAACATCGACGAGTTCACCGAGACCACGGCCCGGGCCATCGAGGTGGTGGGCGGGGCCGAGCGGGGCAAGGCGATCATCGTGCTGAACCCGGCGGACCCGCCGCTGCTGATGCGCGACACCGTCTACTGCCTCTGCCCGGACGCCGACGCCGACGCCGACGCCATCGCCGCCTCGGTCGCGGAGATGGTGGCGGCGGTGCAGGAGTACGTCCCCGGCTACCGGCTCAAGCAGGACGTGCAGTTCGACCGGGTGCGGGCGTACGTCCCGACGCTCGGGCGGCAGCTCACCGCCCTACAGGTGTCGGTCTTCCTGGAGGTCTCCGGAGCCGGGCACTACCTACCGGCGTACGCCGGCAACCTGGACATCATGACGTCCGCCGCGCTGCGTACCGCGGAGCGGCTTGTCGCACTGCGTTCTGTGGAGGTGGCCGCGCCATGACCGACCTGTACATCCAGGACGTGACACTGCGCGACGGCATGCACGCCATCGCCCACCAGTACACCGTCGATCAGGTACGCACCATCGCCGCCGCGCTGGACGCCGCCGGGGTGGCCGCCATCGAGGTGGCACACGGTGACGGGCTCGCCGGCTCCAGCGTCAACTACGGCCACGGCGCGGCCAGCGACGCCGAGTGGATCTCCGCGGCCGCCGAGGTGCTGAGCACGGCGAAGCTGACCACCCTGCTGCTGCCGGGCATCGGCACGATCGCCGACCTGCGGGCCGCGAAGGCGCTCGGGGTGACAAGTGTCCGGATCGCCACCCACTGCACCGAGGCGGACATCTCCGCCCAGCACATCTCCTGGGCCCGGGAGAACGGCATGGACGTCGCCGGGTTCCTGATGATGTCGCACATGTTCGATCCGGTCGGGCTCGCCGGGCAGGCCAAGCTCATGGAGTCGTACGGGGCGCACTGCGTCTACGTCACCGACTCCGGCGGTCGGCTGCTGATGTCCGACGTGGCGCAACGGGTCGACGCGTACCGGCAGGTCCTGGCACCGGAGACGCAGATCGGCATCCACGCGCACCACAACCTGTCGCTCGGGGTGGCCAACAGCGTGCTCGCCGTCGAGCACGGCCGGGTCACCGGCTCCGGTCCGGCCGGCCCGGACGCACCGCACGGCCGGACCGTCCGCGTCGACGCCTCCCTGGCCGGCATGGGCGCGGGTGCCGGCAACGCGCCGCTGGAGGTGTTCGTGGCGGTCGCCGAGCTGCACGGCTGGAAGCACGGCTGCGACGTGTTCGCGCTGATGGACGCCGCCGACGACATCGTGCGCCCGCTCCAGGACCGGCCGGTCCAGGTGGACCGGGAGACGCTCTCCCTGGGGTACGCGGGGGTCTACTCCAGCTTCCTGCGGCACGCCGAACGGGCCTCCACGAGGTACGGCGTGGACGTCCGCTCGATCCTGGTCGAGCTGGGCCGGCGTCGGATGGTCGGCGGCCAGGAGGACATGATCGTGGACGTCGCACTCGACCTGGCCGGCACGGAAGGTGGCGCAGCATGATCGGCGTAGACATCACGGGGATCGCCGAGAAGCTGGGCGTGGCAGCGGCCACGGCCACCGCGATCGGGCAACTCGCCGCCGAGACCGGCCTCGACGTGGACACCGCGTACGGCGTGCAGGCCGCGCTGCTCCAACGCCGGCTGGACGCCGGTGAGCGGCTGGTCGGGCTGAAGATGGGGCTGACCAGCAGGGCGAAGATGGCCCAGGTCGGCGTGGACGAGGTGATCTGGGGACGGCTCACCAACGCGATGCGGGTGCCCGACGGCGGTGCGGTGGACCCGTCCGCGTACATCCATCCCCGGGTCGAGCCGGAGGTGGCGTTCCTGCTGGACCGGCTGCCCGAGCCGGGCGAGCCGGTCGGCGACTTCGCCACTGCCGTCCGCGCCGTCGCGCCGGCCATCGAGCTGATCGACTCCCGGTACGCGGACTTCCGCTTCGCACTCCCGGACGTGATCGCCGACAACACCTCGGCCGCCGCGTTCGTGATCGGGCCGTGGTCGCCGGTGCCGGCGGGTCTCGACAACCTGGGCGTGCTGCTGGAGATCGACGGGCGGGTGGCGCAGGTCGGTTCGACGGCGGCGATCCTCGGCGATCCGCGCCGGGCGCTCGACGAGGGCATCCGGCTGGCCGGCCGGCACGGTGTGCGGCTGGAGTCCGGGTGGGTGTTCCTGGCCGGTGCCGCGACCGCTGCCGTGCCGCTGCGTCCCGGCGCCCACGTCCGCGCCGTCGTGGAGAAGCTCGGCACCGCGTCGCTGCGGGCGTCGTCGTGACCGCCCGGGTGGTCGCCGGAAAGGCCGTCCCACGAGGGGCCTTCCCGCACGTCAAGGTCGCCGGTGGGTTCGTCTTCGTCTCCGGTACGTCGTCGCGACGGCCGGACAACAGCTTCGCCGGTGTGTCGGTGGACGAGTTCGGCACCACCAACCTCGACATCCGGGTGCAGACCCGGGCCGTCATCGAGAACGTGCGGGACCTGCTGCGCTCGGTCGGCGCGGACCTCAGCGACCTCGTCCAGGTGACGTCGTACCTGGTCAACATGAACGACTTCGGTGGCTACAACGAGGTGTGGGCGGAGTTCTTCGACGCGTCCGGGCCGACCCGCACCACGGTGGCCGTGCACCAGTTGCCCCACCCGCACCTGCTCATCGAGATCCAGGCCGTGGCCCTTCTTCCCTCGGGAGGTCAGTCGTGAGTGAGATCGCCGAACCGTTCAGCTTCCCCGGGTGGATCGCGGACAACCAGCACCTGTTGAAGCCGCCGGTGGGCAACAAGGAGTTGTTCCCCGGCGGGGACGACTTCATCGTGATGGTGGTGGGCGGACCCAACCAGCGCACCGACTTCCACGTGGACCCGTACGAGGAGTTCTTCTACCAGGTCAAGGGCAACATGCACATCAACCTGATGACCCCGCAGGGGCCGCGTACGGTGCACGTGCGCGAGGGTCAGATGTGGATGCTGCCGCGCAACACCCCGCACTCGCCGCAGCGCCCGGAGGCCGGCTCGATCGGCATGGTCGTGGAACGGGTCCGTGAGGAGGGCACCCTGGAGACCTTCCAGTGGTACTGCCCGGAGTGCGGAAACAAGGTGCACGAGGTGGAGTTGCAGGTCCGCGACATCGCCGCCGACCTGCCGCCGGTGTTCCAGGCGTTCTACGCCGACGAGCAGGCCCGCACCTGCGCCAACTGCGGCACCCGGCACCCGGGCAGGGGCTGATGCCCGCAGGCGTCGTCGACGTGCACACGCACGTCGTACCGAAGGGGTGGCCGGACCTCGGCGCGGCGTGCGGCGGGTCCGGTTGGCCGTGGTTGCGGGTCGACTCCGAGCGCGCCGCCATGGTCATGGTGGGGGAGACGGAGTTCCGTCCGGTCGGGGCCGAGTGCTGGGACGCGTCGCGCCGGCTGGCCGACATGGACGCCGACGGCGTGGACGTACAGGTGGTCTCGCCGACGCCTGTCTTCTTCAGCTACGACCGCCCGGCCGACCAGGCGGTGAAGGTCGCCCGGATCTTCAACGACCTGACCCTGGAGATCACCGCGGCCGGTGGCGACCGACTGGTGCCGTTCTGCCAGGTGCCCCTCCAGGACCCGGACGCCGCCTGCGCGGAGCTGGACCGCAGCCTGGCCGCCGGGCACGTGGGCGTGGAGATCGGCAACCACGTCGGCGACCGGGACCTGGACGACGCGGGAGTGGTCACCTTCCTGCACCACTGCGCCGAGGTGGGCGCGCCCGTCTTCGTCCACCCGTGGGACATGCCGGGCGGTCCGCGCCTGGACCGCTGGATGGCCCGGTGGCTCACCGGGATGCCCGCCGAGACGCACCTGTCGGTGCTGGCCATGATCCTGGGCGGTGTCTTCGACCGGGTACCCGAGACGTTGCGGATCTGCTTCGCGCACGGTGGTGGCAGCTTCCCGTTCTGGCTCGGCCGCGCCGACAACGCCTGGCACCGCCGGGGCGACCTCGTCCGTGGCGCGTCCGCCGCCCCGCCCAGCAGCTACGTCGACCGGTTCAGCGTCGACTCGGTGGTCTTCGCGCCGCCCGCCCTGCGGCTGCTTGTCGACACGATGGGGGAGGACCGGGTGCTGGTCGGCAGCGACTACCCGTACCCGCTGGGCGAACGCCCGGCCGGCGCGGTGGTCCACGCGGCCGACTTCCTCACCGACGACCAACGCGACAAGCTGCTGTCCACGAACGCCCTGCGCTTCCTGCACGGGTAGGTCGGCGTCCCCGCTCGCACCGCGACGTGCTCTTCGGGGTTCGCCGGCCCCCGCGCGGCCGGTAGGCCACCCCTACCCCGCGCGCCGGGTAGGCCACCCCTACCTCGCGCCCTTTGCTCTGCTTCACTCCGCGCAACAACGGCGTCCGATAATCGGACGTCCGCTGTTGCATCCGTTGAAGCAGAGCAAAGGGCGCGACTACGAGTACGGCCCCCCGGGACGTCCCGGTGCCGCGCGAGCGCGGCACCAGGACGGCCGGGGGGCCGCTTACCGGCCGCCCGCGGCGCGCAGTGCAGTTCGGGCCGTGCGTGTCGGCTGCGCGGAGGGCTGACTGCCGGCAGGATGACGGGATGGCCGAGCCGCACGACCTGACCGCGCTGGAGCAGGCCGCCGCGATCACCCGCGGCGAGCTGTCCAGCGTCGACCTGGTCGAGCATGCCCTGAGCCGGGTGGCGGCGCTCGGCGACACCGTGGGCGCGTTCGTCACCGTCACACCGGAGCTCGCCCGGCAGGCCGCACGCGCCGCCGACGCCGTGCCGACCGAGGCGCGCGGCCCGCTGCACGGTGTGCCGACCGCGATCAAGGACCTGACCCTCACCGCCGGGATCCGTACCACCTTCGGTTCGGCCGCGTTCCACGACTTCGTCCCGCCGGTCGACGCCGACGTGGTCCGGTTCATCAAGGCTGCCGGTCTGGTCAGCCTCGGCAAGACCACCACCTCCGAGTTGGGCTGCTCGCTCTACTCGGAGGGCCGGGTCGCGCCACCGGCCCGCAATCCGTGGCAACTGGCGTACACCGCCGGTGGGTCCAGCGGTGGCGCGGCGGCGGCGGTCGCGGCTGGGCTGGTCCCGGTCGCCCAGGGGTCCGACGGCGGCGGCTCGCTGCGCATCCCGGCGGCGCTCTGCGGCCTCGTCGGTTACAAGCCGAGCCGTGGCCTCGTCTCCGGCGGGCCAATCGGCTCCGGCGCGTTCGGCCTGCCCACCAGCGGCCCGCTCGGGCGGACCGTCACCGACGTCGCCGCGCTGCTCGACGTCATGGCGGTGCCGGTCCCCGGCGAGCCCTACCTGCCGCCAACCGCGCCGCCGGGCGGCTACCTGGCCGCCGCGCGCCGCGCCGATCCCGGCCCGCTGCGAATCGGCCGGTTCACCACGCCGATGCTCGCCGACGAGCCGGTGCACCCCGACTGCGTGGCCGCCGTGGACCAGGCCGCCGCGCTGCTCACCGCGGCCGGCCACGAGGTGGTCGAGGTGGCACCGCCGCTCGGGCCGGCGGCGTGGCCGCTGTTCGAGATCCTCTGGTACGTGCTGGCGCTCACTCCGGTGCCGCACCAGCGGGAGGCGGAGCTGTTGCCGCTGACCCGGTTGCTGCGGGCCCGTGGCGCCGAGATCTCCGCCGGCACCCTGGCCGCCACCCTCGGGGAGTTGCAGGCACAGGTCCGGCTGGGTACCCGTCGCACCGCCGGGTGCGACCTGCTGCTCTGTCCCACCCTCGCGGCCCCGCAGGCACCCGTCGGCTGGTTCACCGCCGACGGTGACCCGGCGGCCGATTTCGACAGGCAACGCCGCTTCTCGCCGTACTGTGCCATCTTCAACGTCACCGGCGATCCCTCCGTGTCCCTGCCGGTGGGTACCACGACCGACGGCCTGCCCGTCGGAGTGCTGTTGACCGGCCGGTACGGCGACGACGCGCGGCTCGTCGCGACGGCTGCGCAACTGGAGAACTCCAGTGACGGATGGGATCGGCACCCCGCAATCTGGCGGGCCGTCGACTCCGCTAACGTGAATGGTGACGGAGTTGGGTGGTCGACGTCATGATCGTCCATCCGACCCGGTTGTTCGAGGTCGTCCTTCTTCCGCCTGGGGGCGTTGGGATTGTCTGTTACCGAGACGTTGCTGGTCTTCGTCGGCATCCCGTTGGCCGCGGTGCTGGTCATCGCCGGCCTGTCGTACGCCGGTAGCCGTGGGGGTGCCACCGGCGGTGGCGGTGGCGCCAAGCGCTACCGGCCGGGCCGGCCCTTCGACTTCACTCCGGTCTGGTTCCTGGGCCGTCCGGAGCAGTTGGCCGACTCGGCCGGCACCGCGCTGACGGCGGGGGCGCAGGCGCCCGCGCTGACCAGCCACAAGCTTGAGCAGGCCAGCGTCGACGCGCCGGCCGGTGGAACCGGAGGCGCAAGTGACCGTTGGTGAGAAGCAGACCGGGACGGAAAATCCGCCCGAGGTGCTGGACGGGCCCTTCTCGACCCGCCAGCTGCTGCGCATCGACGAGGCGCTGCGCCTGGCCGACAAGGGCACCGGCCTGGTCTTCTCGGTCTTCGTCGGCGGTCTCGACGAACCGATCCGGGAGCACGCCCAGCGGCTGCACCGCCAGCTCGCCGACCCCGACAAGTCGGTGCTGATCGCGGTGTCGCCCAACCAGCGCCAGCTGGAGATCATCACCGGGCGCTACGCGCGCAAGCGCGTCCCCGACACGTACGCCAAACTGGCCGCGCTGTCCATGGCGGGTGCGTTCAGCGGCGGCGACCTGGCCGGCGGCATCATCAACGGCCTCGACCAGCTCGCCAGCCACGCCGGCAAGGGCTGAGCCCTCTCAGGTACGGATGACGCGCACGCCCGCTAGCTAGATCGTGCTCGATCCAGGAAACAGGGGCCTCGGCTGCGGCTGAGGCCCCTGTTTCCATCTTCGAGCACGATCTTCGCAACTGATGGCCCGGTGCCGGCGAGGACTCGCGTCCACGCCGGCACCGGCCGCGTACTCCCTGCTGGTCAGCTCTGTGGCGCGTCCTTCGCGCGGGCCTTGAGTGCCCGCACCACGCCGTCGCGGCCCTCGGCGACCAGCCGGCGCAGCGGGCCGGGATGCCCGTCGCCGGCCAGCCACGCGTCGGTGGCCGCCACCGTGTCGTCCTCCACCAGGTAGACCGGGTACGCCAGCTGTACGAACTCCTGCGCCGGCTCGCTGTCCCGGGTGGCCCACACCTGGCCGATCGCCGCGAAGTACTTCTCCCGGTACGGGGTGATCAGCTCCACCTGCGCCGGGTGGGCGAGGCCCTGCAACAGCGCCCGGTGCCGCCAGTTGGGCAGCGCGTCGGGGCCGGTCAGCAGCGCCCACACGGCTGCCTTGTTCTCCTCCGTCGGCACCAGCGCGTGCGCGTACGCCGCCTCCCGTTCGCCACTGGCGGTGCGGTCACCGGCCAGTTCGTCCTCGATCTCGGCGGTGCCGGCGGCGCCGTTGGCCACCAGCGCGGCGAGGACCGACCAGCGCAGCTCGGTGTCCACGGTCAACCCGGCCGGCGCACCCGTGCCGTCCAGCCAGCCGCGCAGCGTGGCCAGGTCCTCGTCGGAGCGGGCCGCCGAGGCGAACGCACGGGCCCAGGCCAGCTGGAAACCGCTGGCGGGCTCGGCGGCGGCGAGCGCGTCTCGGGCGGTACGGGCCAGGTCGGCCCAGCCGGTCGGCGCCCAGGCCGGGTCGGCATAGAGGGTGAGCGCGGTGGTCGCCTGCCGCAGGGTCGCGGTGACCAGGTTGATGTCGGTCTCGGCGGGCAGGCCACTCAGCGTGAGCGCCACGTAGTCGCGGGCGGACAGCTCCGCGTCGCGGATCATGTCCCAGGCCGCGGTCCAGCAGAGCGCCCGCGCCAGCGACGACTCGAAGCCACCGATGTGCTGCACCACGGTCGCCATCGACCGGTCGTCGAGGCGCAGCTTGGTGTAGCTCAGGTCGTCGTCGTTGAGCAGCAGCACGTCGGCGGCCCGGACGCCGCGCAGCTCGGCGAGGTCCGTCCGCTCGCCGGTCACGTCCACCTCGTACCGCTCGCGGCGCACCAGCCGCCCGTCGGCCAGGTCGTACAGGCCCACGCCGATCCGGTGCGTGCGCAGCGTCGGGTACGCGGTAGGTGCCTCCTGCAGGACCGCCACCTGCTCGTAGCTGCCGTCCGCGCCGATGGTCACCTCCGGTCGCAGCGTGTTGACCTGCGCGGTCTCCAACCACTGCGCGGCGAACTTGCGCAGCTCCCGGCCGGACGCGGCCTCCAACTCGGTGAGCAGGTCGTCGAAGGTGGCGTTGCCCCAGGCGTGTTTGCCGAAGTAGGCCCGCAGCCCGGCGACGAACGGCTCCTCACCCACGTACGCGACGAGCTGCTTGAGCACGCTCGCGCCCTTGGCGTAGGTGATGCCGTCGAAGTTGACCTCGACGGCCTCCATGTCCGGCATCTCGGTGTAGACCGGGTGCGTGGAGGAGAGCTGGTCCTGCCGGTAGCCCCAGTTCTTCCGGATGGACAGGAACGTCGTCCACGCCTCGGTGAACCGGGTGGCGTTGGTGTTGCACCAGTGGCTGGCCCACTCGGCGAAGGACTCGTTGAGCCACAGGTCGTTCCACCAGCGCATGGTGACCAGGTCGCCGAACCACATGTGGGCCAGCTCGTGCAGGATCGTGTTGGCCCGCTGCTCGTACTCGAAGTCGGTGACCTGCGAGCGGAACAGGTAGTGCGACTCGGCGTGCGTCACGCAGCCGAAGTTCTCCATCGCGCCGGCGTTGAAGTCGGGCACCCAGAGCTGGTCGTACTTCGGCAGCGGGTAGCGCACGCCGAACTTCTCGTGGAAGAAGTCGAAGCCCTGCTTGGTGATCAGGAACAGGTCGTCGGTGTCCAGGTACTGCGCCATCGACGCCCGGCAGTACGCCCCCAGGTCGATGCCGTCGTGACTGTCGCGCACCTCGTGGTACGGCCCGGCGCACAGGGCCGTGATGTAGGCGCTCATCCGGGGCGACTCGGCGAAGTGCAGCGTCTTGAGCCCTTCACCCGCCGGCTCCTCGCGCTGCACCGGCATGTTGGACACCGCCCGCCAGTGCGCCGGCACGGTGGCGTGCCAGGTGTAGACGCTCTTCAGGTCGGGCTGGTCGAAGCAGGCGTACACCCGCTGCGCGTCGGCCGTCTCGAACTGGCTGTAGAGGTACGTCTCGCCGTCCACCGGGTCGACCGTCCGGTGCAGTCCCTGCCCGGTGTTGGAGTAACTGAAGTCGGCCTCGACGACCAGGGTGTTGTCGCTGGCCAGCGCGGACAGGACCAGACCCTTCTCGGCCGACCAGTCGGAGAGGTCGACGGGCGTGCCGTTCAGCGTCGCGGACCGCACCGACTCGGCCGCCAGCTCGATGAACGTGCTCGCGCCGGGCTCGCTGCAACGGAACCGGACCTCGGTCGTCGAGGAGAACGTGCGGCCGTCGGCCGCCAGCACGGCGCTTGACAGGTCCAGACTGATGTCGTAGCCCGTCACGTTGAGCAGGCGGGCCCGCTCGGTCGCCTCGACCTGCGTCAGGTTGCGCACTCCCGGCACTGTTTTTCTCCATCCCACATCTCGCCGTACGCCCGGCGGCGCCCGTTCGCCTACCGCTCGTGACGGCCGGCTCGATTCGAGTCTTCCATGAAGGCCCCCTCCCGGTGGCCGAGGTCACGCTCTCATTCGAGTGCCGGTCGATGCGCCTCGGGGTGAAGATTCTCCTGAGACGCCGACCACCGCCGGCGCCCCCGTTGCGAAGGGATCTCACCGTGACCGAACGTGTCACCGCCGACATGTGGTTCGACCCGGCCTGCCCGTGGGCCTGGATCACGTCCCGCTGGCTGCTCGAGGTCGAGCAGATCCGTGCCGTGGACATCCGCTTCCACGTGATGAGCCTGTCCGTGTTGAACGACGGCCGGGACGGGCTGTCCGAGGACTACAAGGAGTTCGTGCGGACCGCCTGGGGTCCGGTGCGGGTCTGCATCGCCGCCGAGCAGCGGTACGGCAACGACGCCCTGCGCCCGCTCTACACCGCGCTCGGCACCCGGATCCACCTCGGCAAGGAGGAGCGGCGCCACGAGCTCTACGTCGCCGCGCTGACCGAGGCCGGCCTGGATCCCGCGCTGGCGGCGGCCGCCGAGAGCACCGACTACGACGAGGCGCTGCGGGCCAGCCACGAGGCCGGCATGCGCCCGGTCGGGCAGGACGTCGGCACTCCGGTCGTCCACGCGCCCGGCCCGGACGGCACGCCTGTCGCTTTCTTCGGCCCGGTGATCACCCCGGCCCCGAAGGGGGAGGCCGCCGGGCGGCTTTGGGACGGCGTCCTGCTGGTCGCCGGCACCCCGGGCTTCTACGAGCTCAAGCGCACCCGCGAGCAGAGCCCGATCTTCGACTGAGCTGCGGACGGCTGCCCTGTCGACGCCCGGCGTTGGCAGGGCGGTCGTCCCGACGGCACGACACCACGCACATCCGCTCGGCGTGTCGTGGGTCGGCGGTGCCCGGCCCGTCACCGGCAGACTGCCCGCGTCGTTGGCCTGCATGTCCGCCGCAGCGACCCGCAGGGCCGCACCCCGCAGTTCGTGGAGGCATTCCCGATGGCCAAGCACCGTGCGTCCGGTGACGATCAACTGACCCGACCGGGGGTGATCGAGACTCCCGGCGCGGCCTACTGGTCGGTCGACGACTCCCGCTGGCCGGCGGTCCGCCCTGACCTTCCCGCCCACATGGTGGATCTGCTCGCGCCGCCCATCGTGGTCGGCGTGGCCCGGGTTCCGGTGACCTCACGGCTGACCCCGGTCGAGACCGTGGCACCGCTGGCCGGATCCGCACCACCGGTGGCACCGGCGCTCGGGCCGCTACCGCCGGTTGCGCCGCTACCGCCGGTCGCGGGGGTGGCTGCCGCCATGGCGTCGGCTCCGGTCCTGCCATCGGCTGCCGCACCGGCCGAACCCGCGCCGCCTCCGCCGGCACCCGCCGCTCCGCGTCCGGTGCCGACGCCGCCGCTGAGCCCGCGTCCCGTTCCGTCCCCGCCTCCCGACCGTCCGGTGCCCGGGCCGCCCGCGTCGCCCCGCCGGGCCGTGAACACCGGGCCGGCCGCGATCGGTCGACGGGGCAACGCCGGACCAGCGGCCGGCAGGCACCGCCGGGGCGCCTCCGACCGCGCCAACTGACCGGCTCGGCGCTTTCATCTGGTGGACCCCCGCGCGGGTCCCCGTCGGTGGCGACACCGCCGCCGGTAGCGTCAGTGGGCATGACCGTCGTGCATCCGATCTCCCGGGCGTGGGTCACCACTGGTGGCACCGGCGCGCAAAACTACGACGAGTTCGCCGACGACGCGGAGATCACCGCGATCATCGAGGCGAACCCGCACAGTGCTCTCGGCATCGAGATGCCACATCGCGCCCCACAGAGCCTGGGCACGTCGTTCCTCGACGCGCTGCCGGACGCGGTGGCCCGCCTCGCCGAGGCGAAGGCCGACGGCAGCTACACACCCGCCGAGCAGGTGGTCGTGCTCTACCGGATCAGCGCGCCCGGCGAGGAGTCGGCGTACGGGCTGTTCGCGATGGTGGACACCGACCAGATCTCCACCCGGGCCGACGAGCCCGGTCTGGTCATCCGCAACGAGGACGTCTTCATCGCGAAGGTGCGCGAGCGGGTGGCGTTGGCCGAGGCGCTTGGTCACCTGCTCTCACCCGTACTCCTGTTGCAGACCGGGCGCGGCGACGAGCTGCACGCCGCGCTCGCGGCGGCGACCGAGACGGCCGGCGCGCCCGCCGCGACGGACACCGACCAGGCGGGCCGCACCCATGCCATCTGGCTGCTCGGCCCCGGCCCGGAGCAGGCCACGCTCACCGCTCTCGCCGGTGGTGGGGAGCTGGTCGTCGCCGACGGTAACCACCGCAGCCTGGCCGCACAGACCGGCGGGCTGCCGCGCTTTTTGGCCGTGGTCACCACGCCCGGGTCGGTGGCCATCCAGCCCTACAACCGGCTGGTCAGCGAGCTGACCACCACACCGGCCGAGCTGCTCGACCGGCTGCGGTCGGCGGGCGCCGAGGTCGCGCCGATCGACGGCCCGGTCGAGGTCCCGCCGGCCGGCGGCACCGTGCACCTCCGCCTCGGCGACCAGGGGTACGCGGTGCGCCTGCCCGCCACGACGGCCGGCGACCTGGAGAACCTGGACCACGCCCTGGTCGAGCGGCTGCTGCTGCGCGACGCGCTCGGTCTGGACCCGGGTGACAAGCGGATCACCTACGTCGGCGGCGACTACCCGGCGAGCTGGCTCACCGGTGAGGTCGATGCCGGACGGGCCGAGTTGGCGATCCTGATCGCGCCGGTGACCGTGGCGGACTTCGTCGCGGTGAACCTGGCCCGGGAGAAGATGCCCCGCAAGAGCACCTGGTTCACCCCGAAGGCGCGCGGCGGTCTGGTCGTCGCTGAGCTGCCGCGCTGAGCGGTCCCACCCGACCGTGTGACGAACCCGGCTCTCCGCCGCCGCCCGCGCGTCGTCGGAGAGCACGGCCTGAGAGACTGCGCGGTATGCGCGTCTACCTGGGATCCGATCACGCCGGTTTCGAGTTGAAGGTGCACCTGGCCAACCACCTGGCCAAACAGGGGTACGACGTGGTCGACGTCGGCCCGCACAGCTACGACCCGGACGACGACTACCCGACGTTCTGCCTGCACACCGGTGACCAGGTGGTGGCCGACGAGACGGGCCTCGGTGTGGTCATCGGTGGGTCCGGCAACGGTGAGCAGATCGCCGCGAACAAGGTCGCCGGGGTTCGCGCCGCGCTGGCGTGGAGCGTGGAGACCGCCCAACTTGCCCGCCAGCACAACGACGCGAACGTGGTCGCGATCGGCGCCCGCCAGCACACGCTGGACGACGCCACGGGCATCGTCGAGGCGTTCCTCAACACGCCGTTCTCCGGCAACGAGCGGCATGCCCGCCGGATCACCCAGGTGGCCGACTACGAGAAGACCCGACAGCTGCCCGACCTGCCCTGACCGGCCGGCGCTTCCGGCTGCGCCAACGGCGTCCCGGCCCGGGGCGGCAGTCAGCGCGGCGAGCGGGGCAACTCCTCGCGGGGCACCCAGTTGCGTCGGACGACCACCACCCGGGCCTCCGCCTGGGCCAGGTCGTCCTCGCTGGGTCGGGCGGCGTCCCGGGCCCGGAGCGCGGCGCTGAGCCCCACCTGGGACGAACCGGAACCGACCAACCCGCGCAGGCCCCGCTCGCCGTCGCGCTCGTCGCCGCCGTAGTTGCGGCGGCGCGGGGGCGGGTTGTCGCCGTCGTGCACCCCTGCGGTGCTGGCCGTCGGGGTGTCGGTGCTCCGCGCGGCCGGCTCCGGCTCGGGGTGGTGGCGTAGCCGTCGCCGTCGTCGATCGGGGTCACCCATCCGCCGACCGTACCCTGCCCGGCGTGCGATTCGGCACCGTCGTGCCGCTGCGCGTCCCGGGCGGGGTCGGCGACCTGTTTGTCGGCTGGTTACCCTCGCATTCAGGCGGCGGTGATGCCGTCGGTCAGGGGGAGGACGAGATGGCAGACCAGACGCAGCCGTGGGCGGAGCGGACCGTGGAGGTGCCACCGCAGGCCGGCGTCGGGGTGCCGCCGCAGCGTGACGCGTTCCGCCGGGGCGTGGCCCCGGTGGGTCAGCCGCGCACCCCGCGGACCGAGCCGTTCCCGGTGGTCGAGCAGGAGCCGACCGGCACCGGCTGGCCCGGTGAGCCGGCCCCGCGTCGGCCGCTGAGCTGGCGGATGGCGCAACTGCGCCGCGGCGGTGAGTGGAGCGCGGCGGCCGGGTTGTTCGCGTTCGTCTGCTGGGGGATCTGGGCGCTCTCCGGCCAGGGTGACCTGACTGGTCCGGTGCTGGTGCTGGTGCTCAGCCTGCTGGTGGCGGTCGGCCTGTTCGCCCTGTCCCGGCTGGTCGGCCGGGTGGTGTGGGAGCGGCAGCTCGGACGGGTGCGGCGCAGCGCCCGCGGTGCCCACCTGGCGACGGCGGTGTTCCTCGTCGGCCTGGGTGTGGCGTGGCTCCAGCAGACCGAGTGGGTCGTCTCGGCCTGGAACTGGATCTCCTCGAACTGAGGATCGGGAAACGCCCAGGCGGCCGGCGAGCGCCGCCCGCCCGGGCGTCGGCCTCGCGGCACGCCGCGAGGCTGGTCGTCTCCTCCACCAGACAGGGCCGCCGCATACCCCGCTGGCCACGGTTCATCCGTGTCGGGACTGGTCCGTCTCGCGTCCAGGACCCCAATTCCCACCGTCGGGCTACCGCCTGGTGATGACCGACGACGTGACGGGCAGGACCATGGGCTGGCTGCCGGCGCACCCCCGGTACGAGGGGATCGTCTGGCACCACCCGGACGGCCGGCGGGCCAAGTTGAAGCGCCGCGACTTCGCCTGAGCCGACAGCGCTACCCCCGCGATCGGGTACTGGTGAGTGCGGCCCCTCGTCGGAGTTTGTCGCCTCGGGCGCCCGTTCGGCGTTGATCCCTCCGAGACACGCACGAGTTGCGAGGCAACCCCCCGGGTGAGACCCCGCGTGTCTATCGGGGCATGCAGGGCGAGTGCCAGCTCGAAAAGGTCGGGGCGGCGCAGATCGGCGTGGTGGTCCGACCGGGCAACGACGACCGGCCGACCTCCGTCACCGCTGCGGCACCGGCTCGGGGATGCCCGGCGGGCGCCGCACCCTAGCTCGCGCGGGGGAGGTGGTTGGTCCTCACCGGGGATCAGCTGTCGTCGACGCCGGTGAAGAATTTGGCATATGGCGATCACCCTGTTGCATGCGGCCCCGGCCAGCAGCGACACCGAACAGCCCGTGCCACGCTGGGCGCTTCGTGCCGCCTACGCGCTCCCCTGGTTGCTGCTTCCCTCATGCCTGTGGAGGTTGCCGTTCGCCTTCAACTTCGACATGGGTCAGCTTGATGACGCACCCGTGTCACCGTTGTGGATCGCCATTCCGTACGTCGTCGGACTCAGTGTGGTCACCGAGTTGCTGGCGCTGCTCAGCATCGGTCTGGTGCGCGGCTGGGGCGAGGTGGTCCCGAGCTGGATCCCGGTCATCGGTGGCCGACGAGTGCCGTCCATGGCGACGGTTGTCCCTGCCGTGGTCGGGGGACTGCTGCTGACCACGGTCTCGGGCTGGATGGCGCTCACCTGGGTCGGTGTGTCCGACGGCGTGGCGTACGAGAACGGCTGGTGGCAGGCGCTGGCCATGGTGTGCATCAGCCCGATAGCGCTCTGGGGCCCGATAGTGCTCGCCCTGGCCTACGCCTACCACGTGCGCCGTCGCCCGGCCCGCGGTTCGAGGATGCCTGGGCTTGACCCGGCCCGATGGACCGGCTCGATGAGTCGTCCGTGATCGTGGTCCGGTCGGGTCGGGTCGCGGCGACCCCTGATCACGATGAGGATGATTCACTTCAACAGCATCAGCGCCGTTTGGGCCGTTGGGACCGGGAGCGTTTCGTGGACGACGATCGGGAGTCGATCGCCAAGCAGGTCGAGGCCCAGGTTGGCGTCCGGCCACCCGAGGCGCTGCTCGACGTGTGGACGGGTGAGCGGCCGGTGGACGCCGCAGCCGACGTGTCCGTCTACGGTCCGGACGAGATCGCCGAACGCAACCACACGTACGAGATCCCGGACTACGCACCTGACCTGTTGCTGATCGGGGACGACGGCGGCGGAGCAGGCCTCTTCATCGCGCGAAACGACAGCGATCCCGAGGTCGTCCTCATCGGCCTCGGAGCGGTGGGCACCGTCGACGGCACACCTGCCGGTCAGTTGTCGCTCCTGGCGGCGGACGGCTTCCGGTCGATCGAGTCCGCCACAGATCTCGGGGACACGGCAGCGCCGACCGGGCCGATCGACGTCCTGGTCACCCACCGTCCCGGGGTGAGGGCACTGGTGGAGATCCGCAAACTGTTCCACCTCTCCCTGCCGATCAGCGCACTCACCGCCGCGGACGCTCATTACCCGATGGTGGTCCTGACCGATGTCCACCACGGCAGGTACGCGGAGGCCATCGCCCAGCTCAACCTGCGCTACCGGTGCCTGGCCGTTCGCCCCCACGTCAGCAGGATCTCCAGCGCCTGCTGATCTTTTGTGGTCCACCCGGCGCGTAAACCCCTGGATTACTCCGCACCCACCGGCGATAGCCTCGGCCCATGAGCTGGTTGCCCGATGACTTCGTCCACCCCGTGCACGTGCCCGTGCCCGACAGCTCGCTGCACCTGCGGCCGATCAGGCAGGCGGACACCGCGCTCGACTACCCCGCCGTGATGGGCTCCCGAGAGCGCCTGTGGGAGATCTTCGGCCCGGCCTGGGCCTGGCCCCCGGAGACGATGACCTATGACGAGGACCGCACGGACCTGCTGCGGCACGAGAAGGAGATCGCCGCGCACCAGTCGTTCAACTACGCGCTGTTCGACGAGGCGGAGACGGCGCTTTTCGGATGTGTCTACATCGACCCGCCCGAGCGCGTCGGCGCCGACGGCGAGATTTCCTGGTGGGTGGTGGACGATCTGGTCGGCAGCGCGGCGGAGCGGGCACTCGACGCGCTGGTGCCGCAGTGGATCGCCACCGAGTGGCCCTTCCGGCAGCCCCGTTACCTGGGCCGGAACATCAGCTGGCCGGACTGGCTCGCGTTGCCGCGCGTGTCGTGACACGTCCGAGGCTGTCCTGGGGCGGATTCGCCAAGCGTGACGGATTCGCGGTGGGCATGAATGTGGCCCAGGTCGGAAACCATCCCTGACCTGGGCCACCATTGCCGAGCGGGCGACGAGAATCGAACTCGCGTAGTCAGTTTGGAAGACTGAAGCTCTACCATTGAGCTACGCCCGCGTGCACCCCGCCGAAACGGGGCGCGCAGACAGCTTACCCAATGTCTTTGCCGGCCGCGCAGCCACGTCACCGCCCGGCGGCACCGGACTGTGCGTGCGCGGCCCGCCGCAGCCCGAAGATTCACTCCACATCACGGATGTCGTGGTCTCTCCGGCCTCCGGATACCGCGAGATTCATGACGCCGTGTGGATCTCCACCCCCGAGGCCCCCGAGGCCCCCGAGGCCCCCCCGGCGGCGTGCTACGTGGATGATTCGAGGGGTTTGGGAAGATGTGTCCGGGTGGTGGGTGCCCCGGCACCGCCTGAGTCGTGCCGACGGCATAGACTGCACGTCGCCACGGGGTGTGGCGCAGCTTGGTAGCGCACTCGCTTTGGGAGCGAGGGGCCGTGGGTTCAAATCCCGCCACCCCGACTGTCGTCCGCGGCCGGGCCGCCCCGGGTGCCGCCACCGCGGTTCCCGGGCGATGCCGGAGCGTCAGGCCGGCTCGCCTACACTCGATGGGCTGAATCACGCCCAGACTCAACTGAGATCCGTCAAGGAGTACGCCTGTGAAGAGCACCGTCGAGACTCTGAGCCCGACGCGCGTGCGGCTCGCCATCGAGGTGCCGTTCGTCGAGCTCGAGCCGAGCCTCAAGAAGGCGTACCGGGAGATCGGTTCGCAGGTCCAGGTTCCGGGCTTCCGCCGGGGCAAGGTGCCGACCGCGGTGATCGACCAGCGGGTCGGCCGCGGCACCGTCCTCAACGAGGCGGTGCAGGAGGCCATCCCGGAGAACATCCTCGCCGCGGTGCGCGAGCACGACCTCAAGACGCTGGGGCGCCCCGAGGTCGAGATCACCGAGTTCAACGACGGTGACTCGCTCAACTTCACCGCCGAGGTCGACGTCCGTCCGGAGATCACCATCCCGGACGCGTCCTCCATCGAGGTGACCGTCGACGAGCTGCAGATCGACGAGAGCGAGATCGACGAGCAGGTGAAGAACCTGCGGGAGCGTTTCGCGACCCTCAAGACCGTCGAGCGGACCGCCGCCGAGGGCGACTACGTCCAGATCGACCTGAACGCCACCGTTGACGGCGAGGACGTGCCGGGCGGCCAGGCGAGCAACATCTCCCACGAGGTGGGCAGCAAGCAGCTCCTGCCCGGCCTGGACGAGGCCGTCGTCGGGCTTGCCGCCGGCGACGACACCACCTTCACCACCCAGCTCGTCGGCGGCGACTTCGCCGGCCGGGACGCCGAGGTGGCGGTGACCGTGCGCACGGTCAAGGAGAAGGAGCTGCCCGAGCTGAACGACGAGTTCGCCCAGATGGCGAGCGAGTTCGACACGATCGAGGAGCTGCGCGGCGACCTGCGTGCCCGGGTCAACCAGGGCAAGCAGGTCGAGCAGATCTACGCGGCTCGCGACAAGGCGCTCGCGCAGCTGGTCGAGGCCGCCGAGATTCCGGCCCCGGAGGGTGTCGTCCGCGAGGAGGTCGAGAGCCGCAAGCAGGCGATGGTCGACCAGCTGGAGCGGATCGGCGCCTCGATGGAGGAATACCTCGCGGCCGAGGACAAGACCGAGGAGCAGATCGACGCCGAGCTGACCGAGGCGGCGACCGAGGGCGTCAAGGTCCAGCTCCTGCTGGACACGCTTGCCGACGCGGAGGACGTGCAGGTCTCCGACGACGAGTTCGGGCACGAGATCGTGCACCGGGCGCAGCGCGCCGGCATGGCTCCGCAGCAGTACTACGACCAGCTGGTGCGCTCCGGCGCGGCCACCGCTGTCTTCGGCGACGTGCGGCGGGGCAAGGCGCTCGCCGCCGTCATGGAGCGGATCACGATCAAGGACTCGGCCGGCAACGAGGTCACCCTCGACGCCCTCCGTGCCGCCAACGAGGCGGAGCACAACCACGACCACTGATCGTCGGGTGCGGCCGCCGTCCGCCGCTGTGCGGTGGACGGCGGCCGAATCCATTTCTGGGTACGCCCGGAAGTCAGCGTTGCCGGGTACGCCCGGAAGTCAGCGTTGCCGGGTACGCCCGGAAGTCAGCGTTGCCGGGTACGCCCGGAAGCCCGCGCCGCGGGTGCCCTCGACACAGCTGCGCTGAGAGCGAACAGTGCCCCGACCGGGACTCTGCCGCCCCGCACAGCGGTTAGTGTCGGGAAAGACGGTACGGAGAGCGAAGGGCTGCCATGACCGACATGCACATCCCCAAGAAGTCGCTCCGGGCGATTGACGCGCGCGGTGGCGACTCCATTGGCAACCTCGACGACTCGGTCTACAACCGGTTGCTCAAGGAACGCATCATCTTCCTGGGCAGTGAGGTGACCGACCAGGTCGCCAACCGCATCTGCGCGCAGCTGCTGCTGCTCGCCGCGGAGGACCCGGACCGCGACATCAACCTGTGGATCAACTCGCCGGGTGGCTCGGTCTACTCCGGCATGGCAATCTACGACACCATGCAGTTCATCGACAACGATGTGTCGACTGTGGCGATGGGCATGGCGGCCTCGATGGGCCAGCTGTTGCTCTGCGCGGGCACCAAGGGCAAGCGGTACGCCCTGCCACACGCCCGGATCATGATGCACCAGCCGTCCGGTGGTCTGGGCGGCACGGCGTCCGACATCGCCATCCAGGCGGAGCAGATGCTCTACACGAAGCGGATGTTCCAGGAGCGGGTCGCGCACCACACCGGCCAGAGTCAGTCGCAGATCGAGGCGGATTCGGACCGGGACCGTTGGTTCACCGCCCAGGAGGCCATGGACTACGGCTTCATCGACAAGGTGATCATCGGGGCCGCACAGGTTCCGGATGGCGCCGGGACCCTGAGCTGAGGAGCTGACGATGACCGATCTGAGCTTGCCGCCCCAGTTCGCGGCCGTGCACAACCGCTACGTGTTGCCGTCGTTCGTCGAGCGCACGTCGTACGGGGTCAAGGAGTCGAACCCGTACAACAAGCTCTTCGAGGACCGGATCATCTTCCTCGGCGTCCAGGTGGACGACGCGTCGGCCAACGACGTGATGGCCCAGCTGCTGACGCTCGAGGGCACCGATCCGGACCGCGACATCATCATGTACATCAACTCGCCGGGTGGCTCGTTCACCGCGATGACGGCGATCTACGACACCATGCAGTACGTCCGTCCGGACATCCAGACGGTCTGCCTCGGGCAGGCCGCCAGCGCGGCAGCGGTGTTGCTGTCGGCGGGCACCGCGGGTAAGCGGATGGCTCTGCCGAACTCGCGGATCATCATCCACCAGCCGGCCACCGAGGGCGGCTACGGGCAGGGCTCGGACATCGAGATCCAGGCCCGGGAGATCCTGCGGATGCGGACGCAGTTGGAGGACATGCTGTCCCGCCACTGCAACCGCCCAATCGAGCAGGTTCGCAAGGACATCGACCGTGACAAGATCATGACGGCCGAGGAGTCCAAGGAGTACGGGCTGGTCGATACGATCCTGACCAGCCGCAAGAAGGGTCTGCTGGCCGCCCAGGCCGCCAGCTGAGCAGTACCGGGTCAGAGGTTGGCCGGGGCGTGCAGTTCCCGGCCGACCTCTGACACACCCCTTTTGGGGGTCGGAGAATGCCCCGCCAGCGGGTAACGTCGGGTCCGTACCGCTTCGCCGGTTGGGCCGGTGGGGTGAACCAAACCGGGCGGCGCGCGGCGTCCGCAGGTCAGGGCCGGGTCTCCGGCCGACGAGTGCAGGGAGAACGTAGGTGGCACGGATCGGTGACGGCGGCGACCTACTGAAATGCTCCTTCTGCGGCAAGTCGCAGAAGCAGGTCAAGAAGCTCATCGCGGGCCCAGGGGTCTACATCTGCGACGAGTGCATCGATCTCTGTAACGAGATCATCGAAGAGGAGTTGGCCGAGTCCGGCGAGGTGAAGTGGGAAGAGCTTCCCAAGCCGATGGAGATCTGCCAGTTCCTCGACAACTACGTCGTGGGGCAGGATCAGGCCAAGAAGGCGCTCGCGGTCGCGGTCTACAACCACTACAAGCGGATCCAGGCTGAGGCGGCCAACGCGCCGGGCTCCGGCAGCGATGCCGTCGAGCTGGCGAAGTCCAACATCCTGCTGCTCGGCCCCACCGGGTGCGGCAAGACCCACCTGGCGCAGACCCTCGCCCGCATGCTGAACGTCCCGTTCGCCATCGCCGACGCCACCGCGCTGACCGAGGCGGGCTACGTCGGCGAGGACGTGGAGAACATCCTCCTCAAGCTGATTCAGGCCGCGGACTACGACATCAAGCGTGCCGAGACCGGCATCATCTACATCGACGAGGTCGACAAGATCGCCCGCAAGTCGGAGAATCCGTCGATCACGCGGGACGTCTCCGGCGAGGGTGTGCAGCAGGCTCTGCTCAAGATGCTCGAGGGCACGGTGGCCAACGTGCCGCCGCAGGGTGGGCGTAAGCACCCGCACCAGGAGTTCATCCAGATCGACACCACGAATGTGCTGTTCATCTGCGGTGGCGCCTTCGCTGGTCTGGATCAGATCATCGAGTCCCGCACCGGGCAGGGCGGCACCGGTTTCGGTGCCCGGCTCCGTTCGGTCTCCGAGCGTTCGACCGACGACATCTTCAGCCAGGTCATGCCGGAAGACATGCTCAAGTTCGGGTTGATCCCCGAGTTTGTGGGCCGGTTGCCGGTGATCACCAACGTGCGCAGCCTGGACCGCAGCGCCCTGGTGCGGATCCTCACCGAGCCGCGTAACGCCCTGGTCCGGCAGTACCAGCGCCTGTTCGAGCTGGACGGTGTCGAGTTGGAGTTCGACGAGCCGGCGTTGGAGGCGATCGCCGACCAGGCGATGCTGCGGGGCACCGGTGCCCGTGGCCTGCGGGCGATCATCGAGGAGGTGCTGCTCTCCGCGATGTACGAGGTGCCGAGCAACCCCGATGCCGCCCGAGTGTTGATCACCCGAGAGGTGGTCCTGGAGAACGTCAACCCGACAATCGTTCCGCGCGAGTTCACCGGGCGTCGGGCCCGGCGGGACCGCGAGGAGAAGTCGGCCTGATCCGACCGACATCACGCCGGCCGCTCTACTCCTGACGCGGTCGGCGTGATCGCGTCCGGCGGTCCCATTCGCCCGACGGGGTGACGGTCACCATCATCAGCCGGGCCGGGGCATCGCTGTCGTTGCGGTAGCCGTGCTCCCGATCGGCGTGAATCTCGATGGTCTCACCGGCGCGGACGGGATGGTCCTGCCCGTCGACCCGGACGATCACCGTGCCGTCCAGGATGTGCAGCACCTCGCGGGTGCCGCGCGGGTGGTCGAGGGAACGGTGGGACTCCCCGGGGACGAGCCGCCAGTCCCACAGCTCGACGAGATCCGGCTCGCCCAACCCGCTCAGCAGGCGGGCCGTGCCGCCGTGCTCGCCCTGCCAGAGCACGGGCGCCTCCCCGGCTGAACTGATCTTCACGGGCCGTTCCTCGGCGGGTTCGAGTAGTTGGGCGATGTTGACGCCGAACGCGTCGGCGACCCGGCACAGCGTGCCGACGCTCGGGTTGGTACGCCCGCCCTCGATCTGCACGAGCATGCCCTTGCTCACCCCGGACCGGCCGGCCAACTCGTCGAAGGACCACCCTCGGGCGGCCCGTAGGTCGCGTACCTGTCGGGCTACCGCGGCGGTAACCGCGCCCACCCGATCCGGACCCGGCTCGGTCATTAAACTATCCCTCACGGTCACTATTGTGGTACGACAGATGCATGATACCCATTGTCCTGGCCGCGTTGTCCGCCCTCGCGTTCGGCACGGCCGACTTCTCCGGCGGTAAGGCGTCCCGGCACGCCGCCCCGATCGCCGTGACCGTGATCTCCCAACTGCTGAGCGTCCCGCTGCTGGTCGTGTTGGCGCTTGCCGTACCCGGAACCCCGCACATCGGTGACCTCGGCTGGGGGCTGCTCGCCGGGGTGGCCGGCGGGGGCGGAATCATGCTGCTCTACCGTGCTCTCGCGGGCGGGATGATGGCGGTGGTGGCACCGATCACCGCGATCACCGCGGCAGTGGTGCCGATCGTCGCCGGTCTCTTCACGGCGTCCTTCCCGGGTGCCCTGGCGCTCACCGGCGCCGGCCTCGCGGTGGTGGCCATCGCCCTGGTCAGCCTGGGGGAGAGCGGCGGCAGGCGAGCAATCCCGGCCCGGCTGGTCGGGCTTGCCCTCGCCGCCGGGGCGCTGTTCGGCGTTTTCTTCACCCTCCTGGGCCAGGCCGATGAGAGCGCGGGGATGTGGCCGGTGGCGGCGGTCCGGGCAAGCTCGATCGCGCTGGGCCTCGCGCTGGCCGTCGGCACCCGGACGCCGCTGCGCCTCGGGCGGCGGGAGTTGGGCTGGGCGGCGGTCGCCGGTCTGCTCGACAGTGGCGCCAACGCACTGTTCCTGGCCGCCGCTGCCCGTGGTCACCTGAGCATCGTCGCGGCGCTCGCCGCGCTCTACCCGGCCAGCACCGTGCTGCTGGCGTTGGCCGTCGACCGGGAACGGCTGCGCGTCGTCCAGATCACCGGGCTCGGCTTCGCGGCCGGTGCGTTGGTGCTGGCCAGCCTGTGACGCTGTCCGCGCCGCCCTCCCCGCCGTACCCTGTGCTCATGCGCGTCGCGGTCTGCCAACTCAACGCCCGGGACGACCGTAAGGCCAACCTGGCCGCCGCGGAGGCCCTGCTGAGCCGCGCGGCCGCCGGCGGCGCGGACCTCGCTATCCTGCCGGAGTACGTCGACTACCTCGGCCCGGCCAGCGAGATGCCCGAGCCGGAGCCGGTGAACGGCGAGGTCGGCAGCTTCTTCGCCGAGGTCGCCCAGCGACTCGGAATCTGGCTGGTGGCCGGCTCCTTCCACGAGGCCGGCCCGGACCCGGAACACACCTGGAACACCTCGCTGGTCTTCGACCGCTCCGGCAACCTGGCCGCGAGCTATCGCAAGATCCATCTGTACGACGTGGAGATCCCCGGCCGGGTCTCCTACCGGGAGTCGGCGACTGTCGCACCCGGGGTTCAGCCGGTGGTGGTGGATGTCGAGGGTCTGCGGGTCGGCCTGTCGATCTGCTACGACCTGCGCTTTCCGGAGTTGTACCGACTGCTCGCCACCGATGGTGGGGCACAGCTGCTGGTGGTCCCGGCGGCATTCATGATGCACACCGGCCGAGACCACTGGGACGTTCTGTTGCGAGCCCGCGCCATCGAGAACCAGTGCTTCGTGGCGGCGGCCGGTCAGACCGGCGACCACGACCCCGGCCGCACCTGCTTCGGACGCAGCATGGTGGTCGATCCGTGGGGGACGGTCCTCAGCCAGGTTCCGGACGGCCCGGGTGTGTCAGTGGTCGACCTGGACCTCGGCCGGCTCGCCGCGATCCGGGCCGAGCTGCCCAGCCTGGCCAACCGGCGGCTCTGAGGTTCAGCCCTCCAGCAGGACGCCGATGACCGCGAACCCGGCGATGGCCGCGGCGGTTATCAGCAGCGCGGTGGTCATTCGGGACTTGCCCCGTCGGGCCAGTCGTCCCACGGAGAGCAGCAGTACGACAAGCACGACCGCACCGATCACCACCTGCCAGAACGGCAGGAGGACGCCGAGCAGCGACTCCTCGGCGAGCACAGTGGTGCCGAGCCCGGACTCATCCATGTCAGACACTCTGGCACGGCGGGACGGCCCGCGTCTCCGGCTGTACCGGGACCGTTGCGAACCAGCCGATCCGAACCAGTGATGAACCCTGATTTGCCTTCTCCGGGCCGTCCGCGTAACTTTCTCTCTGCACGGGGGAGGCCGGACAAACCGGCCGAGAACGGGCGCCAGGCTCGTGGCGGAGACGCCGAGCGAGACTGAGGATCGGGCGGTGCGGAACATCCCGGAAACGGGGTTGCGAACGCGAAGCCGACCGGGTAGGGTTTTGAAGCCGGCAGGAGTCGGGCGGATGGCCGCGAAGCGGCGATCGGCCGGTCTGCGGCTTCCCACGACAGCAACGACCGCCGAGTTCGGCGTGCGTCATCCTGGGTCCGGACGAACCACATTGATCGCCTCGAACATGAGGTTGACATTGAAAGTTCGACCAAGTAGGTTTGAGCGGTTGCCCCGAAACGGGGTTCCACTGAGGTGGGGCTTCTGGTCGGTGTGTGGTTGTTCTTTGAGAACTCAACAGGGTGCTTGTAAAGCCAGTGCCAATTATGATTTATA
>NZ_JBIAKV010000018.1:0-104467 GCF_042872705.1 Micromonospora sp. NPDC005203
ACTCCGCCGACCCCAACCAAGCCGCCTACCAGATCAGCATCGAACACCTCGCCGACTGGATCGCCACCCGCGGCTACGCCACCAGCTGACCCACAACCCGCACGCCGAAGGGCCGGACCCCACCACGGGGACCGGCCCTTTCGGCCTGATCCACGAGCCCGGCCCGAAGCGCGTCCCACCCCCGCGCCAGGTCGCCCGGTTGCTCACCCACCTACCGTGGAGTGAGCAGATCTTGGACACCCCATTAGCGGCTAACGGGGTATCCAAGATCTGTGCGGCCGGGGCGCTCAGCCGCCGGAGTCGTCCATTTCGGCACCCTCGGGGACGGCGTCGTCGTCCCGGCTGGCCAGCCAACCGTCCGGCAGGAAGACCTTGCCCGGCGAGTTGGTGCGCCCACGGGGCTGGCCCAGGGCGGTCACCGGGAACGGCTCCGTCGGGTCGAGTTTGCCGAGCAGGTCGTCGAGCTGAGCCAGGCTTTCGATCATCGCCAGTGAGCGGCGCAGTTCGCCGCCGACCGGGAAGCCCTTGAGGTACCAGGCGACGTGCTTGCGGAAATCGGCGCAGCCGTCCCGTTCACCCCGGGTCGGGTTGCGGGCGGCGGCCACGAACTGGTCGACCAGCAGCTCGGCGTGCCGACGCATGGTCAGCGACACCTCCCCGAGGGTGGGCAGTCGCCGCTCCGGCCGGCCGTTGAAGGCGGCCTCCAGGTCGGCGAACAGCCACGGGCGCCCCAGGCAGCCACGCCCGACGACCACGCCGTCGACGCCGGTGTGCGCGACCATCCGCAGCGCGTCGTCGGCCTCCCAGATGTCGCCGTTGCCGAGCACCGGCACGTCGAGGGCCTGCTTCAACGTGGCGATCGCGTCCCAGTCGGCGGTGCCCGAGTAGCGCTGCGCGGCCGTCCGCCCGTGCAGGGCCACCGCGGCCACGCCGGCCTCCTGGGCGGCGAGCCCGGCTTCGACGTACGTCAGGTGGTCGTCGTCGATGCCCTTGCGCATCTTGACGGTGACCGGCACCCCGGCCGGTGCCGCGGCGTCCACCGCGGCCCGCACCAGCCGGGCGAAGAGCCGGCGCCGCCACGGCAGCGCCGCGCCGCCACCACGCCGGGTGACCTTGGGTACGGGGCAGCCGAAGTTGAGGTCGATGTGGTCGGCCAGGTCGCGTTCCACGATGATCCGGACCGCCGCGGCGGTGATCTCCGGATCGGTGCCGTAGAGCTGGAGGCTGCGCGGCTTCTCGTCGTCGCCGAACGCGATCATGTGCAGGGTCTTCGGGTTCCGCTCGACAAGCGCCCGCGTAGTGATCATCTCGCAGACGTAGATGCCGCCGCCCTGCTCCCGGCAGAGCCGGCGGAAGCCGACGTTTGTGATCCCGGCCATCGGCGCCAGCACCACCGGCGGCCACACCTGGTAGCCACCGAGGGTTAACGGGCGTCCGGGCGCCACCGCGACATCACTCACCCCGCAAGTATACGGAGGGGTTCCTCCCCCTTTGCCTGCCGCAGGGCGGCGCCCGGGACCGCCGCGGGACGACCGTGTCGACCCACCCTCTCCCGATCGAGACTCAAAATATCGAAAGATGGGCATTGACTCAATTTGGTCGGCGCGCGAGTCGCCGACGGTCCGGTTCGGGTCGCACCCCTGGTCAGACTCCAGAAAGCCCCTCCCCGGCCGCGGTCGGGGAGGGGCTTTTCGGGGGACATCAGCAGCCGGGGAGGCGTTCGATCAGGTAGCGCTCGACCTGGTCCAGCGAGACCCGCTCCTGGGCCATGGTGTCCCGGTTGCGCACCGTCACGGCGTTGTCGTCGAGCGTGTCGAAGTCGACGGTCACGCAGAACGGGGTGCCGATCTCGTCCTGCCGGCGGTAGCGGCGGCCGATCGCCTGCGAGTCGTCGAACTCGACCACCCAGCGCTTGCGCAGCAGCGTGGCGAGGTCCTTCGCCTTGGGCGACAGCGCCTCGTTGCGCGACAGCGGCAGCACCGCCACCTTGACCGGCGCCAGCCGTGGGTCGAACCGCATCACCGTGCGCTTGTCCACGCCACCCTTGGTGTTGGGCGCCTCGTCCTCGTCGTACGCCTCCAGCAGGAAGGCGAGCACCGCCCGGGTCAGACCCGCGGCCGGCTCGATGACGTACGGCATCCAGCGCTCACTCTTGGTCTGGTCGAAGTACGACAGGTCGACGCCGGAGTGCTTGCTGTGCGTGGAGAGGTCGAAGTCGGTGCGGTTGGCGACACCCTCCAACTCGGCGAACTCGGTGCCGCCGAACTGGAAGCGGTACTCGATGTCCACCGTCCGCTTCGAGTAGTGCGAGAGCTTCTCGGCGGGGTGCTCGAAGAGGCGCAGATTGTCCGCCGACAGGCCGAGATCGAGGTACCAGTTCCAGCGCTCCTGGAGCCAGTACTCGTGCCACTGCTCGTCGGTACCCGGCTCGACGAAGAACTCCATCTCCATCTGCTCGAACTCACGGGTCCGGAAGATGAAGTTGCCCGGGGTGATCTCGTTGCGGAACGACTTACCGGTCTGGGCGATGCCGAACGGCGGCTTCTTACGGGCGACCGTCTCGACATTCTTGTAGTTGACGAAGATGCCCTGCGCGGTCTCCGGGCGCAGGTAGTGCAGACCCTCGTCGCTCTCCACCGGACCCAGGTAGGTCTTCATCAGGCCGTTGAACATCTTCGGCTCGGTGAAGGTGCCCTTGTTGCCGCAGTTGGGGCAGTTCAGCTCGGCAAGCGAGGTCAGCGGCTTGCCGTGCTTCTCCGCGTACGCCTCCTCCAGGTGGTCCGCCCGGAACCGCTTGTGGCAGAACTGGCACTCGGTGAGCGGGTCGACGAACTCGGCGATGTGGCCGGACGCCTCCCACACCTTGCGGGAAAGGATCACGGCGGAGTCGAGGCCGACCACGTCGTCCCGCTGCTGGACCATGGTCTTCCACCACTGCCGGCGGACGTTCTCCTTGAGCTCCACGCCGAGCGGGCCGTAGTCCCACGCCGATCGGGTGCCCCCGTAGATCTCACTGGAGGGGAAGACGAAGCCTCGGCGCTTGGCGAGGCTGACGACGGCGTCGATACGGTCGGCTGGCATGTTTCCTCCTACGCCGGCTGGCGGTCGGCGGGGGCGAGATGTGGATGGATCGGTCGGTTCGGGACAACGGTACGACCACCGTCGCCCTGAGCCCAGCAGAATACCGGTGGCGGGTCAGCTGACCCCGCAGACCTCCACGCCGCCGGTCTGCCCGTCCCGGCCGAGGCTGACCTGCTGCTGCTCCCGGTCGCCGCCGGAGAGGCTCACGTCCACCGGCACGGTCAGGTTGATGGTGTCGACCTCACCGAGCCGGAACGCGGTGACCTGCGGTTCGGCGGCGGCTCGCCGTTCGAACTCGGGCCGGGACTCGCGCCGCTGCGCGTCGTCGCAGAGCTGCTCGTACGCCCGCCCGTAGTCCCGCTCGACGAGCGCCTGGTAGTAGGCGCCGGTCACGGTGCGGGCCTGTTCCCCGATCGCCTGCACGCCGGTGACGGCCAGGCCGATGACGGCGCTGCCACCCCCGCCACAGCAGAGCAACACGGCGAGCGCGCCGACGCCGAGGCCGATCCAGAGCCGAGTCCGACGGCCCTCGGTGGGCGGCGCGGCGAACGGCGGAGCCACCCCGGGACCGGGTGGCGGGGCGGGTGCGGTCATAGGAGCAGCGTAGTGTCCGGCGCCTCAGCGGTAAGGACCCGCAGCCCGATCACTCTCGGCGACGGAAACTGCCCCGCCGGGGGCAGCGGTGGCCAGCGCCTCGTACGCGGAGGGCTCGTCGACCGACTCGGCGAGCAGCGGCACGGCGCTGACCTTGACCTCGAAGGCGCCCAGTGCCCGGCGGTAGGTGCCGACCGACTCCCATTCGGTGACCAGCGACCAGTACCGGGGGTCGTCGAGCGCCCGGAGGAGTTGACCGCGCAGGTAGCCGGGTCGGGCGGCCAGTGCGGTGAGGGCGGCGTGCGCCCGTTCGGTGAAGTCGTCGGCGACATCGACGTCGACGTCGACCACGAACCGGTTGGTCACCAGCAACGGGTGTCCCTCCTCGTAGAGTCTGTGGGATGCAGCGTACGCAGCGCCCTCTGTTGGCCCGGTTGGCCGGGGCCAACCCGACGTCGGTGTTCCTGCTCACCCTGGTGGTGGTGCTGGTGGCGTTCTTCACGCCCGGGGTGATCGGCGGGCTACTGACGCTCGCGCTCGCCGCTGTCCTGATCGCCCTGTTGGCGACGACCTGGGCGGTTCAGGCGCCGCAGACCCGGCTGCTTCGACTGGTGATGCTGACCCTGCTGGTGACGGTGGGCCTCGCGAAGCTGCTCTGACATGCAATCATGCGTTTTTGACAATCATTATCGTTGCCACGGACAGTTGACGACATGAGCAACCGCACCACGTCCCGTGTCCTGGCCGCCGCGACCGCCCTCCTCGCCCTGGGCGCCGGGGCCGGCTGCTCCACCGGAGGCGCTGACGCCGACCCCCAACGGGTCGACGTGGTGGCCGCGTTCTACCCCCTCCAGTTCATCGCGGAGCGCGTCGGTGGCGACGCGGTCCGGGTGACCAACCTGGCCAAGCCGGGCGCCGAGCCGCACGACCTGGAACTCAACCCCAGCCAGGTCGGCCAGGTCAGCGAGGCTGAGCTGATCGTCTACCTGAAGGGTTTCCAGCCGGCGGTGGACGATGCCGTCGCGCAGAACGGTGGCGACCGGGCGTTCGACGTGACAAGCGTGCAGCCGCTGCTGGACGCGACCGCCGGCGGGCACGACCACGAGGGCGAGGAGGGGCACACCGAGGACAGCGGCGGCAAGGACCCGCACGTCTGGCTCGACCCGACCCGGCTGGCCGGCATCGGTGACCAGCTCGCCCAGCGGCTCGGCAGGGCCGACGCGGACCACGCCGCCGACTACACCGCCCGCGCGGCGGCGCTGCGCGCCGACCTGACGGCCCTGGACGGCGAGTTCCGGCAGGGCCTGGCCAGCTGCCAACGGCGGGAGATCGTGACCAGCCACGCCGCATTCGGCTACCTCGCCGACCGCTACCAGCTCGACCAGGTCGGCATCACCGGGCTGAGCCCCGACGTCGAGCCCTCGCCCCAGCGGCTGGCGCACGTGATCGAGGAGGCGAAGGAGCACCAGGCCACCACGATCTTCTTCGAGACCCTGGTCAGCCCGAAGGTCGCCGAGACCATCGCCGGTCAGGTCGGCGCGAAGACCGCCGTGTTGGACCCGATCGAAGGGCTCGCCGCCGGCAGCGACGGGGACTACCTTTCGGTGATGCGCACCAACCTGCGGACCCTGCAGACGGCCTTGGGCTGCTCGTGACCACACCTGTCATCACCGTCGAGCACGGGGTGGTCGGCTACGACGGCCGGCCGGTGCTCCGGGACATCTCCCTCAGCGTCACCGCCGGTGAGGTGGTCGCCGTGCTCGGGGCCAACGGCTCCGGCAAGTCCACCCTGATCCGCGCCGTGCTCGGGCTGGTGCCGGTCAGCGCCGGCTCGGTCAGCCTCTTCGAGAGGCCGTTGCGCCGGTTCCGGCAGTGGGAGCGGATCGGGTACGTTCCGCAGCGCCTGGGCGCCGGCGGCGGCGTACCGGCCACCGTCCGTGAGGTGGTGGCCTCCGGACGGCTGGCCCGCCGGGGCGTGCTCCGCCCGCCGGGTCGAGCCGACCGCGCCGCCGTCGACGCCGCGCTGCTCGCGGTCGGGCTCGCCGACCGGGCCGGCGACCCGGTGGCCACGCTCTCCGGTGGCCAACAGCAGCGCACTCTGATCGCCCGCGCGCTGGCCGGCCAACCGGAGCTGCTGGTCCTCGACGAGCCCACCGCGGGAGTGGACGCGGCCAGCCAGGAGGCGTTCGCCAGCGCACTACGTGACTTCGTCTCCGACGGCGGGACGGTGCTGCTCGTCGCGCACGAGTTGGGCCCACTGCGACCGGTGATCAGCCGGGCTGTCGTCGTCCACGAGGGTCGCATCGCCCACGACGGCGCGGTGCCGGACCCGGCTGGCCACCACGCGGAGCCCGACCACGACCACGTGCACCCGCACTGCTACGACGAGCCCGCCGGGCTGTGGAGCAACTGACCCATGGGACTCTTCCAGTACTCCTACATGCAGCATGCCCTGATCGGCGCGCTGGTGATCGGCCTGGCCGCGCCGGCGCTCGGCATCTACCTGGTGCAGCGCCGACTGGCGTTGATCGGTGACGGTGTCGGGCACGTCGCGCTGACCGGCGTCGGGGCCGGACTGCTGCTCAACCGCTCGCCGGTGCTGGTCGCCGTGCTCGTCGCCACCGCGGGCGCGATCGCCATCGAGGTGGTCCGTGCCCGGGGGCGTACCTCCGGTGACCTGGCCCTGGCCCTGCTCTTCTACGGCGGCATCGCGGGCGGCGTACTGCTGGTGGGCCTCTCCGACGCGACCAGCGCGAACCTCAACGCCTACCTGTTCGGGTCACTGATCACCACCTCCCTCGCCGACGTGATCACCATCGCGGTGCTCGGCGCGGCGATCCTGGTCACGATGATCGCGCTACGCCCGGCGCTCTTCGCGGTCAGCCACGACGAGGAGTACGCCCGGGTCTCCGGCCTGCCGGTACGCACGCTGAACCTGCTGATCGCGGTCTCCACCGCGGTCACGGTGACCATCGCGATGCGGGCGGTCGGGGTGCTGCTGATCAGCGCGCTGATGGTGGTGCCGGTCGCCACCGCCCAGCAGGTCACCCGGGGTTTCCGCAGCACCATGACGGCCGCGATGGCACTCGGGCTCTTCGCCGCCGGCTCCGGTGTCTGGGTGGCGGCCACGGCGGACACCGCGCCGGGCGCCTCGGTGGTGCTGGTGGCGATCGCCTCCTTCCTGGTGGTCGCCGTCGCCGGTGGGGTCTGGCGGACGCTGCGCCGACGGTCGACGCCGGCCCCCGCGCCAACAGCGGAACCATCCGAGGTCGTACTGGGCCGATCCTGACCGGAGTGATGCCGCTGGTATTGGTTATCGTTACGGGATGACCAGCGCGACGGGCTACGAGGGCTTCGACGGGGCCAGCGAGTTGCTCCGCGCCCTGTCGGCGCCGATCCGGTTGGCCATCGTCAGCGAACTGGCCAGCGGTGAGCGGTGCGTGCACGAGCTGGTGGACAAACTCGGCGCCGCGCAACCACTGGTCTCCCAGCATCTGCGGGTGCTCCGCGGCGCGGGGGTGGTGCGGGGTTCCCGCCGAGGTCGGGAGATCGCCTACAGCCTGGTCGACGAGCACGTCGCGCACATCGTGGCCGACGCGGTCAGCCACGCCGGGGAGGGATCATGAGCGAGCAGGGCGCCGCGGTGCGCAACACCCGGCAGCGTTCGGCGGTGAGCGCGCTGCTGGGCGAGACGGAGGGCTTTCACAGCGCCCAGGACCTGCACGCGATGCTGCGGCAGCGCGGCGAGCGGGTCGGCCTGACCACCGTCTACCGCACCCTGCAGGGGCTGGCCGACGCCGGTGAGATCGACGTGATGCGGCCACCGGGCGGCGAGCACCTCTACCGCCGGTGCAGCGAGGGGCACCACCACCACCTGGTCTGCCGGGTCTGCGGCAACACGGTGGAGGTGGCCGGCCCAGCGGTGGAGAGCTGGGCCGACCGGGTCGCCGCGCAGCACGGTTACGCCGACGTCAGCCACACCCTGGAAATCTTCGGCACCTGCCCCACCTGCGTCCGCTGACTAATCTGTCCGCGTGACAGATCTTCGATTCGTGCGGGTCCAGGCAGCGGGTAGTGAAGCGACAGCGCTCGACTGGCAACACATCCACAATCTGATCATCCCCACCGCTCCGCTGTCGGCCGACGAGGTTGCCGTCCGCGCGCAGCGGAACATCCTGGAGGTCGCGTTTCTCGACGGGGTGCCGGTGGGCTGCTCGACGGTGCGACCTCCGACATCCGAGCCGGCGACCGTGATCGCGCGAGTGCTGCCCGAGAAGCGTCGCCGGGGCTTCGGGGCGCAGATCTACCGGCGCGGGCTGGCCAAGGCCCGGGAACTCGGCGCCCAGGTCGTCCACACCGTCGTCCTGGCAACCAACGACGACGGGCTCCGCTTCGCCCGCCACCACGGCTTCGTCGAGATCGAACGGTACGTCCTGCCGGGCGACACCATCGCGTTCGTGGACCTGCGGCTCGCCTGACGCCCGGCTCGTGCGCCACGGTCACCGCCGCGTCGGTCGCCGTGGCGTAGTCGGTGCCCCCCCGGCCCGGCTCGCGCAGCCCTGCTCGCCCGCGACACCGTCGGCTGTCGCCCTGCCGGCGGTGTCACCCGGCCACCGATCGACGGGTGCCGGGGCGTCGTCGTTCGTGTCACGCTGTCCGGCGTGAAGATCTATGCCGATCGGTTCCCGACCGCCGCCCGTCAGTTGCTCACCGACCTGCTCGTCGTCGCCTGGGTGTACGCGGCGGTCCGCGGCGCGCTGTGGCTGCACGACCTGGTGCAGAAGCTCGCCGTGCCGGGGCAGAAATTGGAGGGTGCCGGCGGTGGCCTCGCCGACAACCTCGCCGACGCCGGCGGCAAGGTTCGCCGGGTGCCGCTGGTCGGTGACGAGCTGACCGCGCCCTTCCAGCGGGCCGCCGACGCTGCCCGGGGGCTCGCCGACGCCGGCCGGGACCAGCAGCAGCTGGTCGACCAGCTCGCCCTCGCCCTCACCATCGCGGTGCTGATCTTCCCGCTCGGCCTGGTGCTGTTCGGCTGGCTGCCGCTGCGGCTGCGCTGGATGCGTCGGGCCGGGTCGGCCGCGAAGCTGGCCGCCGGGCCGGCGGGCCGGGACCTGCTCGCCCTGCGTGCCTTGGCCACCCAGCCGCTGGACCGGCTGACCCAGGTCGGCCCCGACGTGGCCGAGGCGTGGCGGCGCGGCGACGACGCGACGGTCGACGCGCTGGCCGCGCTGGAGCTGCGCCACCTCGGCCTGCGCGGCCGGAGCCGCTGACGCCGACCACGGGTGCCGGCAACCACCGCGCCGTCGCGGTTCGCGTGCCGGGGACCGTTAGGGTCTTCGGGTGTTCTACTTCCTGGTCGTCATCGCTGTCCTGCTGCTCGGCTACGCCGCCGTCCTGGTCTCCTTCGTCCGCCGGGGCAAGAAGATCCCGCCCGCGGCCTACCTGGGTCTGGCGGCGCTCAACGGACTGATCCTGGCGGCGGTGCTGGCCTGGGCGATCGCCAGCTGACCCGCACCGTCACCACCGCACCGACCCGGCAGGACGCCGGGCGGCCCGGTCACCGCACGGCAGGACGCCGGGCGGCCCGGTCACGGCCTCGGCGGGATGCGGCGGCGGACGTCCTCGGCGGTGGACGGGCCGGGCGACCAGCCGGCCACCCAGGGCAGCTCGTCGGACGGGGTGAGCACGCCCTCCTCCAGGCCCGCGTAGCGGCCGGCGAGGATCCGCTTCGCGGCGGCGGTGTCGACCGAGTCGGTGTTGTCCCAGAGGGCCGAGAACAGGGCGTCCACCCGCACCCGCGCCTGCCGGCAGAACAGGTCGGCCAGCTCGATGTTTTCCGGGCGGCTGGCCCGCTCGGACTGTGCCCGGACACAGACCGCGGACATCGCGAACAACTCGGCGCCGATGTCCACCACGCGGCCGAGGAACGCCTGCTTACGTTCCATCTTTCCCTGCCAGCGGGACATCGCGTAGAACGTCGAACGGGCCAGCTTGCGCGACGACCGCTCCACCTGCCGCAGGTGCGGGGCGAGCGGCCCGAACTCGGCGTACGCCGAGGGGCTCTGCCCCCGGCCCACGGCGAGCGTGGGCAGCCACCTCGCGTAGAAGGCACCGGCTCGGGCGCCGGCGCGCGCCTTGCGGCCCAGGCCCGCGTCCGGGTCGATGATGTCGCCGGCCACCGACAGGTGGGCGTCGACCGCCTCCCGCGCGATCAGCAGGTGCATGATCTCCGTGGAGCCCTCGAAGATCCGGTTGATGCGCAGGTCGCGGAGCACCTGCTCGACGTTGGCCGGGCGTTCACCGCGGGCGGCCAGCGAGTCGGCCGTCTCGTAGCCGCGCCCGCCCCGGATCTGGACCAGTTCGTCGGCGATCTTCCAGGCCATCTCGCTGGCGTACAGCTTGACCAGCGCGGCCTCGATCCGGATGTCGTTGCGGTCGTCGTCGGCGAGCAGACAGCACAGGTCGAGCATGGTCTCCATGCCGTACGTGGTGGCGGCGATGAAGGAGAGCTTCTGGGCGACCGCTTCGTGCTCACCCACCGGACGGCCCCACTGGACCCGGTCGGCGGCCCAGCCCCGGGCCACGTTCAGCGCCCACTTGCCGGCGCCCACGCACATCGCCGGGAGCGACAGGCGGCCGGTGTTCAGCGTGGTCAGGGCGATTTTCAGCCCCTTGCCCTCGCCGCCGATCACGTTATCGGCGGGCACGAACACGTCGTGGAACCGGGTGAGGCTGTTTTCCAGGCCGCGCAGACCGATGAACTCGTTGCGCCGCTCGACGGTGATGCCGGTGCTGTCCCCGTCCACCACGAACGCGGTGATCCCACCCCGCCGCCCCTCGGTGGCCGGCACCCGGGCCATCACCACCAGCAGGGTGGCCACGATGCCGTTGGTGGCCCAGAGCTTCACCCCGTTGAGCCGGTAGCCGGTGCCGTCCTCGGTCGGCTCGGCGACGGTGGCCAGCCGGGCCGGGTCGGAGCCGACGTCCGGTTCGGTGAGCAGGAACGCGGACACCTCGCCGGCGGCGAGCCGGGGCAGGAAGCGCTGCTTCTGCTCGGCGGTGCCGAACATCTTCAGCGGCTGCGGCACTCCGATCGACTGGTGTGCGGAGAGCAGCGCGCCGATGGCCGGGCTGACCGAGCCGGCCAGCATCAGCGCCCGGCAGTAGTGCAGGTTGCTCAGCCCGAGCCCGCCGTACTTCCGGTCGATCTTCATGCCGAACGCGCCGAGGTCGGCCAGGCCGTGGAAGACCGAGTCCGGAATGGACGCGTCGCGGTCGATGGCCGCCCCGTCCACCTCGGTGCTCAGGAAGGCGCGCAACCGTCCGAGGAACTCCTCGGCACGGGCCACGTCGTCCGGGTCGGACCGGGGCCATGGGTCGATCAGGTCGAGCCGGAAGCGGCCGAGGAACAATTCCTTGCCGAAGCTGGGCCGGTCCCAGGAGGACTCGCGAGCGGCCTCGGCGACCCGCCGGGCCTCCTTCTCCGAGACCTGCCCGGCCTCGGCGGGCAGCGGTGCGGCGGCTCCGGCGGTCTGCGGGGTGGTGTCGGAATCGGGGCCGTCCGCTGCTGGTCGACCGTCCTGTGTCGTGGTCACGGCTGCCCCCTCGAACCTCGGTGCGGCTGCTCGACGCGTGCGACTACCGTCACGTTACCCCCGGGTGTTACCCAGGGGTAGCGCTCGGTGGAGAACTGTCAGATCAGCGGCCGACGACCTCGTCCGGGTCGTCGTCCTCGTCGTCGATGTCGTCCTCACCCCAGCTGCGGCGGGCGAACGGCAGGGCGGCCCAGAACGTCAGGAACCAGAGCCCGGTCAGCGCGCTGAGCACGAAGGCGATCGGCCGGTCGAGCACGAAGTCGGTGATCAGTAGCACCGCGCTGACCATCGCGATCAGCATGAAGGCGAGACCGCCGGTGGCCATCCGGTGCGCGAAGCGCACCAACTCCGGCTTGCGCCCCTGCCGGAACAAGGCCCGGTGGAACGCCACCGGCGAGATGATCATCGCGGTCGCGGCGGCCGCGGCGAGCAGCGCGACGATGTAGACGTCCCGCTGGAATTCCGTGGTCTCGGTGAACCCGTTGCTGAACGGCAGGGTGAGCAGGAAGGCGAAGAGGATCTGCACGCCCGTCTGTGCGACCCGCAACTCCTGCAACAGGTCGGCGAAATTCCGCTGCCAACGCTGCTTCTCGGTCTCCTTGGACACGCGCTACCTCCGCTGCGACGCTACTGCCGGCGGTCCCGGCCGTCGGCAGCAACGCCAATGCCCCACCCTGGTGAGCGCGAAACAGCTTCACGACATTCGCTGTTCACCTTCTGGACGCACGTCGGCTATCAGTACGGCCTCAGGACCCGCGTCGGATCCGACCGGCGTACCGGGCCTCCAGCTCGGCGTTGTGCGCGTCGCCGTCCGGGATGTTCGCCGACAGGTAGACCGGCGGCCGCTCCCCCGCTGCCAGCAGCCGGGCCACCACCTCCACGGTCACCTGCTGGGCGAGCAGCGCCGCGGTGATCGAGGAGACCGCGCCGACCGCGCCGCCGCCGGGCAGCGGCAGCGTCGCGTCACCGTACGGAGCGCCGTTGTCGAGCACGACGTCGGCGAGGTCGCCCAGCTTGCGCCCGGACGGGTGACGGGAGGTCATCCGGCCCGAGTGCAGCGCGGAGGTGATCGCCACCAGGCCGTGACCGCGTTCCTTGACGAGCGTGGCGAACTCCACCATCGCGCCGTTGACCCCGGAGTTCGAGGCGAGCACGAAGACGTCGGTGGGCCGTACCGGCGCCAACTCGTAGAGCCGGTGCGCGACCGCCGGGTCCCGTTCCAGCAGCGGGCCGAGCCGCTCCGCCGGTTCACCGCCGAGCAGCACCAGGTCGCGCAGCGCGATCCGGTTGGTCGGCACCAGACCGCCGGCCCGGCCGGCGATCTCCATGGCGAGAGCCTCGGAGTGCCCGGTGCCGAACGCGTGCACCACCCCGTCGGCGCGGACGGCGTCGGCGATCAGGTCGGCGGCCCGCCCCACCGCCTCCCGCTGGCTGGCGGCCACCCGGCCGATCGTCTCGGTCACCACGGCCAGGTAGGCCTCGGCACTCACCGTCATGCGTCCTCCGTCGTCCGGTGTCGGTCCAGCCAGCGCACCGCGAAGTCGACAGCCGCTCGCTGACTCATCAACCTGCCGGTCCCGGTGCCGACCGGTCCGGTGCGAACCGTCCCGGTGGCCTCCAGGTCCGTGCCCAGCGCGTCGAAGTCGTCCGCGTCGAGCCGTACGTCCTGCCACCACATCCACTCCCGACCACCGTCGCCGGTCCGCACCGCGGCGCCGACCCGCTCGCGGGGCGAACCGGGGCGGCGGTACTCGGCCAGGTGCAGCGAGGTGCTCACGGAGTGGTCCACGCCGAGCAGCAGGATTTCGGCATCCAGGTCGTAGAGCCGGGCGAGGGGAGAACCCTCGCCGAGCATGTCGGCCAGGCCGTGCCCGGCCACCACCTGCTCGGCGGCCGGCCCGAGCGCGACGAACGACACGTGCGGATGTGAGCTGCGCAGGGCGCCGGGCCAGCCGCGAACCGTCTCGGCGAGCACGCCCATGAACCGGCTCGGCGTAACCGCCGGGTCAAAGCCCGGCATCTCGGCGCGGATCAGCGGCCACCAGTCCGCCGGCACCGGTGGGTTGCGCCACCCCGCGGGGTCACTGTTGTCCGGCGTGTGGGTGGGCACCACGATCGTGCCGTCCGGGCCGAGCGCGTCGCGCAGGGCGAGCACCACCGCGTGCGGGCCGCCGCTGACGAACCCCAGCGGACGTAGCGCGGCGTGCACCAGCAGCGTCGCCCCGGGGCGTACGCCCAGCAGGCGCAGTTGCGCGGCGATCGAGCGTCGGGTGCCCGGCCCGCTGGCGTTCGTGGTCACGGCGCCCCTTTCTGGCTGGCCCACAGGCTCAGGCCGTTCCGCCGGCCCGAGCCAGGATCACCTCGGCGAGCGGACCCGGCGCCGTGTCCGGAATCCAGTGACTCACACCTGGCAACCGCACGAAGCGGTAGGTCCCGGTGACGTTCGCGGCGCACGCCTCGGCGGCGGTGTGGCCGATGGCGACGTCCCGGTCACTCCAGACGTAGGTGGTGGGCACCGCGACCGGGCCCACACCGGCCAGGTCGGCGCGGGACATCGCCCGGTACCAGTTCAGCGCGGCGGTCAGCGCCCCCGGCTCGCGCATCGGGGCAACGTAGCGGTCCACCCGGGGCGCGTCACCCACCCCGCCGAGCATCTTGCGCAGCGCGGTCGCGTGCCACGCCAGCAGCACCCGTTCCGCCGTGCCCGGCTTGCGGAACAACGTGATGTACGACGAGCGGGCCTTCTGCTGGCCGTCGTTGCTCAGGGCGTACGCCATGGCGGCCGGATGCGGCACGGACACCGCGGTCAGTGTGCGGACCCGGTCAGGATGCCCGGCGGCGACCGCCCAGGCCACGATCGCGCCCCAGTCGTGGCCGACCAGGTGCACCGCGTCCAGCCCCAGGGCGTCGAGCACCGCCACCACGTCGGCGACGAGTTCGGGGATCCGGTAGTCGGCCACCGCCGTCGGCCGCGCACCGGGCGAGTAACCGCGCTGGTCCAGCGCGTACGTGCGCAGCCCGGCCGCGTGCAGCGCGGGCACCACGTCGTCCCACTCGCCGCTGTGCTGGGGGAAGCCGTGCAGCAGCAGGACGGGTACGCCGTCCGACGGACCGCCGGCGGTTACCTCGAACGTGAGACCTCGCGCGTCGACCCGCATGATCGTCAGCCTACCCAGCCGCGGTACGGCCGGCTGGACGCCGAGGGGGGCGGATGCCCTGCTGGGCCGGCACCCCTGGTCAGTGTTAGCGTCGACGAGACAACTTCACATCCGACAGGGGAGCGCACAGCGCTGAGAGTGCGGGCATGCCCGCAGACCCTCGAACCTGATCTGGGTAATGCCAGCGCAGGGAGTTCGGTCGACCTCCAGCCGCGCCGCCGTCCGGTGCCACCGGACGCGGCGTGCGTCTTCTCCTGGTTCGATTTACTGAACTGGGAGCACCAGCATGGACAACACCACCAACCGTTGGCGGACCATCGACATCGTGGTCGCCTCGGTGATCGCGGTCACCTTCGGCGTCATCTTCTGGGCCTGGGGCCTGGTCTGGAGCGCCACCGAGGGTGCGTTCGCATTCTTCCCGCCGGCGCAGACGCTGCTCTACGGCGTGTGGCTGATGCCGGCCGTGATCGGCGGCCTGGTCATCCGCAAGCCCGGCGCCGCGCTCTACTGCGAGACGGTGGCCGCGGTCCTGTCCGCGCTGCTGGGCAGTCAGTGGGCCGGCACGGTGATCCCGCAGGGCATCGTGCAGGGCATCGGCGCCGAGCTGGCGTTCGCCGCCTTCCGGTACCGGTCGTTCCGGCTGCCGACCGCGATGCTGGCCGGCGCGCTGACCGGCCTCAGCGCCGCGCTGTTCGACTTCTTCGTCTGGAACGACGCCTACGCGCTTGTCGACTACCGCATCCCGTACGCGCTGCTCACCATCGTCAGCGCCACCGTGATCGCTGGCGCTGGCGGCTGGCTGCTGACGAAGGCCCTGGCCAACACCGGCGTCCTGGACCGTTTCCCGGCGGGCCGAAACCGAGCCCTGATCTGACCCCGTCCCGTTGATCAAGAAGTTTGCGTCAACGGGGCTCGATTTTCTGACGCAAACCTCTTGATCAACAGGCGGAGGGCGGCCCGGGGCCGGAGGGGGTGGGGTTGGGTGGGCGGGGTACTGCTGCGGGGGTTCGGGTGGCGGCACGCTGGGCGGCGCGCCTGGGCTCTGCGCGGGGTTGATCTGCGGGTCGAGGCCGGGGAGCGGGTTCTGCTGCTCGGGCCCTCCGGGGCCGGTAAGAGCACCCTGCTCAGCGCGTTGGCGGGGCTGCTGCCGGAGGACTCCGGCGAGCAGGAGGGCACCGTCGAGATCGACGGGCTCGACCCGCGCAAGGGGCGGGAACGCGTCGGCATCGTCTTCCAGGACCCGGAAACCCAACTGGTGATGGCGCGCTGCGGCGACGACGTCGCGTTCGGGCTGGAGAACCGCGGGGTACCGACCGACGAGATCTGGCCCCGGGTGGACGAGGCGCTGCACCGCGTCGGCTTTCCGTACCCCCGGGACCGCCCCACCGCCGCGCTCTCCGGCGGCGAGCAGCAACGCCTCGCCCTGGCCGGCGCGCTGGCGCTGCGTCCCGAGCTGCTGCTGCTCGACGAGCCGACCGCCAACCTCGATCCGGCCGGGGCCGACCTGGTCCGCCAGGCGGTGGCCGGCGCGCTGCACGCCGACACCACGCTGATCCTGGTCGAGCACCGGGTCGCCGAGGCGCTGCCGCTCGTCGACCGGGTGGTCGTCCTGGAGCCAGGCGGCGGGGTCCGCGCGGACGGCACCCCCGAGGCCGTCTTCGCCGCCCACGGCGCCGCCCTGGCGGCCGAGGGGGTCTGGGTGCCCGGTCACCCCATCGCGCCCCGGCCGGCCACCGCCGCGCCGGGGGACCTGTTGCTCACCGCCGACCGGCTCGGCCTGCCGCCCCGGCTGGACTCCATCGACCTGGGGGTACGCGCCGGCGAGGCACTCGCCGTACGCGGACCCAACGGCGCCGGCAAGTCCACCCTGGCACTGCTGCTCGGCGGGTTGCTCCGGCCGGGCGCCGGACGGGTCACCGCATCCGTCGAGCTGGCCGGCGCGGACCGCCGCACTCCCCCACACCGCTGGCGCGCCCCCGCACTGGCCCGCCGGATCGGGTCGGTCTTTCAGGACCCGGAGCACCAGTTCGTCACCAGCACCGTCTTCGACGAGCTGGCGCTCGGCCCACGCCGGACCGGTCAGCCCGAGACGGCCGTCAACGAGACCGTCAGCGGGCTGCTGGAACGGCTGCGACTGGTCCGGCTCGCCGCCGCCAACCCGTACACCCTCTCCGGTGGTGAGGCGCGGCGGCTGAGCGTGGCGACCGCCCTGGCCACCGCGCCCCGCCTGCTGATCTGCGACGAACCCACATTCGGTCAGGACCGGCGGACCTGGCGGGAGCTGGTCGACCTCTTCGCCGACCGGCGCGACGCCGGGCACGGCGTGGTCGCGGTCACCCACGACGCGGACTTCGTGGCCGCGCTCGCCGACCGCACCGTCACCCTGCACCGGGCCGCGACCGACGCCGTCCCCGCCGACCCGGCAGGCGAACGGCCAGACCGTGATCGGCCAGACCGTGATCGGCCAGACCGACCGGCGGCAGGCGAACGGGCTGACCGACCAGCGGGCCAGCCTGGCCGGGACGACGTCCGATGATCAGCATCGAGCCGGTCGCCGCGCCCGATGCGCCGTTGGCCCGCCGCAACCCGGTGGCGAAGGTCGCCGCCGCGCTGGTCTTCTCGTTCACCCTGCTGGCCACCCTGGACCCCCTCGCCCCGGCCATCGCCATCGCGCTCGAACTCGCCGTGCTGCCGCTGTTCGGCATCGGCTACCGGGTGCTGGCCCGGCGGGCCTGGCCGCTGCTCCTCAGCGCCGCCGGCATCCTGGTCACCCTGGTGCTCTTCGCCGCCGACCGATCTGGCCGGGTCCTGCTGGACGCGGGACCGATCCTGGTGACCACCGGCGTGCTGCTCACCGCCCTCGGTCTGGTGCTGCGGGTCTTCGCGGTGGCCCTGCCCGGCGTGATCGTCTTCGCGACCACCGACCCCACCGACCTGGCCGACGCGTTGGTCCAGAACGTGAAGGCACCGGCCCGGTTCGCCATCGGGGCACTGGCCGCGTTCCGTCTGGTGCCGCTGCTCGGCCAGGAGTGGCAGATGATCAGCATGGCCCGACGCGCACGCGGCGTCGACGCGGGCCGCAACCCGGTGGCGAAGCTGCGACTGTTCGCCTCCACCGCGTTCGCGCTGCTGGTCGGGGCGATCCGCCGGGGCACCAGGCTCGCCGTGGCGATGGACGCCCGTGGCTTCGACGCCGGCACACCCCGAACCGTCGCCCGCCGTCAGCACTTCACCCGCGCCGACGCGCTCCTCATCGCCGGGGCGGTAGTGCTGGCCGGCGCCGCCCTCACGACAAGCATCATCGCAGGCACCTTCCGCCCCCTGATCAGCTAAACCCCCGATCGGCCCGGCCGCAGGCTCGGCGGCAAGCCCGCCGCGTGCCGCAGGCCGCAGGCTCGGCGGCAAGATCCGCGCAACATCAGGGATGTAGGGGCCTCACCGGCCACGAAGACCACTACATCCCCGATGTTGCTGACGCCACCCGGCGCCCACGCACACCCTCGCCGATCTTGCGTTTTCTGTCGCCATTTCGTCCTGGTGTGCCGGTTTCATGAGGACAGAAAGTGCAAGATCGCGGGGTGAGGTGCGGCCGGGTGACGATTGCGGCCCGATCAGCTGCGGCGGAAGGCGTAGCGGCGGGTCTGGCCAGCTTGCTGGCTGCGTCCGCCGCCGGAGCGGTTGCCGCCACCCTGCGGCGGCCCGGCCGTCGGTGCCTTCGGTCGCCCGGTCGGCTTCGGCAGATCCCCCACCGCCGGCACGTCGACAACCGCCGGCACATCGACCGGCACCGCTACATCGACCGGAACGGCCAGCGCGTCCGGGACAGCCGCCGGCACCGGCCGGGCCAGCGCGTCCGGGACAGCCGCCGGCACCGGCCGGGCCAGCGCGTCCGGGACAGCCGCCGGCACCGGCGGCAGGGGCGGTTCGGGCGCGAGGGCCAGGTCGGGGAGTGTGGGTGGGAGCGGGCCGTGGCCGGCCGCCGGGTCGACGCCGAGCGCCGCCGTTTTCGGGGTACGGGACTTCTTCGGGTTACGCCTCGCAGGCATCCTGACCTCCGTCATTGCCGACCGGCACGGCCGGCTCCGCGCTGCGGCGGTCGGTCGGATCGGCTGGTGACCGCCGTTGCGCGGCGGTAGAAGGGAGAAGGGACTGCTCACCGGGGCCAGGCAGTGCCAGCGCCGCCGAATGGCGGGGAGGAGATGCGGGACGCCCGGGAGCGCACGGACCGCGACGCGGGACGGCGGGCCGGCTCGGAAGTGGGGCGTCAGTTACGCATGTCGGCAATCTAGCCACCGCCCGACCGGACGCGCATCCGATTTTACTGACACGATCGGCACATGCTTATCGCGTTCTCGATCACCCCGCTCGGCGGTGACGACTCCGTGGGCGACCTGGTCGCCGAGGCGGTGCGGGTGGTCCGCGCCTCCGGCCTTCCCAACCGGACCGATGCCATGTTCACCACCGTCGAGGGCGAGTGGGACGAGGTGATGGCGGTGGTGAAACGGGCGGTCGACGTCGTCGCCGCGCAGGCGCCCCGGGTGAGCGTGGTGCTCAAGGCCGACGTCCGACCCGGGGTCACCGACGCACTCAACGGGAAGATCGCCCGAATCGAAGCCCGCCTCGCCGAAGGCTGACGCGCGCGGCCCGGGTTGGCGACAGGTTTCCCGGCACGCCTACCGGCTCCACTGCAGAGAGCCCAGGCCACCATTCGCAACGTGCATGCTATTCGCAGAATCGGGAGGTGGATCACTGGTCCATATCGGCTCACATCACGGTAAGTTTTCAAACGCTGATAGTGGTGACGAGAGGTGGCGGCACGAATGGCTGAGCAGGCGACGGCGCAGATCGGTGTGACCGGGTTGGCGGTGATGGGCCGCAACCTGGCCCGCAACCTGGCCCGCAACGGCTTCACGGTGGCGGTGCACAACCGGTCGCCGGAACGCACCCGCAGCCTGGTTGCCGAGCACGGTGACGAGGGCACGTTCGTGCCCGGCGAGACGATGGCCGACTTCGTGGCATCGCTGGAGCGGCCCCGCGCGGTGATCGTGATGGTCAAGGCGGGTGCGCCCACCGACGCGGTGATCGACGAGTTGGTGCCGCTGCTGGAGGAGGGCGACATCATCGTCGACTGCGGCAACGCCCACTTCGCCGACACCCGCCGCCGGGAGGAGGCGCTGCGCGCACAGGGGCTGCACTTCAGTGGCACCGGCGTCTCCGGTGGCGAGGAGGGCGCGCTGCTCGGGCCGAGCATCATGCCCGGCGGCTCCACGGAGTCGTACGCCAAGCTCGGGCCGATGTTCGAGAAGATCGCTGCCCAGGTGGACGGCGTGTCGTGCTGCACCCACGTCGGGCCGGACGGCGCCGGGCACTTCGTCAAGATGGTGCACAACGGCATTGAGTACGCCGACATGCAGCTCATCGCCGAGGCGTACGACCTGCTTCGGGCTGGTCTGGGCGCGAAGCCGGCGGAGATCGCGGAGATCTTCCGCGACTGGAACGGCGGCGAGTTGGAGTCGTTCCTGATCGAGATCACCGCCGATGTGCTCGCGCACACCGACGCGGCGACGGGCCGCCCGTTCGTCGACATCGTGCAGGACCGGGCCGAGCAGAAGGGCACCGGCCGGTGGACCGTGCAGAGCGCCCTGGACCTGGGCATTCCGATCACCGGGATCGCCGAGGCGACCTTCGCCCGTTCGCTCTCCGGGCACGTCGACCAGCGGGAGGCGGCGCGGCGGGCGTTCCCGGACGCGGGTGAGCAGTGGCAGGTCACCGACCGGGACGCGTTCGTCGAGGACGTCCGCCGGGCGCTGCTCGCTTCCAAGATCGTCGCGTACGCGCAGGGCTTCGACCACATCCGCGCCGGCAGCCAGGAGTTCAACTGGGACATCGACCTGGGCGGCACGGCCACGATCTGGCGGGGCGGCTGCATCATCCGGGCCCGCTTCCTGGACCGGATCCGCGAGGCGTACGACGAGAAGCCGGAGCTGCCGACGCTGCTGGTCGCGCCGTACTTCGCCGAGGCGGTCGCCGCTGGCGTGCCGAGTTGGCGACGGGTGGTGGCCGACGCGACCCGGGCCGGCGTGCCGACGCCGGCGTTCTCCTCGTCGTTGGCGTATTTCGACGCGCTGCGCGCCGAGCGCCTGCCGGCCGCGTTGATCCAGGGTCTGCGGGACAATTTCGGCGCGCACACCTACCAGCGGGTGGATCGCGAGGGCTCGTTCCACACGACGTGGGCGGGCGACCGCGCCGAGTCCCCGGCGTAGTCGGCCCACGGCCCACGGCCCACGGCCCACGGCCCACGGCCCACGGCAAGATCGTGCTCGATCCATGATGTAGTGGCCTCTGTCGTTCACGGAGGCCACTACATCCGTGTTCGAGCACGATCATGGGAGTTGCCGGATGCGCGCGCACCCCTCAACTGATGGTGGCGTGCATCTCCCAGACGAGGATCTCGGCCGGTTCGTCGGCGGTGACCCGCCGGCCGCCGGTCCTGGTGAGCCGGGCCGCGTCGCCGGAGCCAAGCGGGCCGCTGCCCTCCAGCGTCACCGTGCCGTCCGGCACGTACAGGTGCACGTAGGGCGCGTCCGGGATGGTGACCTCGTCGCCGGGAGTGAGACGGGCCGCGTGCAGGGTCGCGTACCGGTTACGGATCCGGATCGCGGACGCACCGTCGTAGCGGTCCATTCCGGAGGCGATCGGCACCAAGCCACCGCGCAGGAGTTCGTCCTCGATCTCCAGTTGCTCGTAGCCGGGGTCGACGCCCGCTTCGTCGGGGACCACCCACATCTGCACGAAGTGGACCGGGTCGGTGTGCGGTGTCTGGTTGTCGAGTCGCCAGGCGTCGTTCTTCTCCGAGTGCAGGATGCCGGTGCCGGCGCTCATCCGCTGGGCCAGGCCCGGGTAGATCACCCCGGAGTGACCGGTGGAGTCCTGGTGCACCAAAGAGCCGCGCAGCACCCAGGTAATGATCTCCATGTCCTGGTGCGGGTGGGTCTCGAAGCCGGCCCCCGGGCGCACCACGTCGTCGTTGTTGACGAGCAGCAGACCATGGTGAGTGTTGGCCGGGTCGTAGTGCCGGGAGAACGAGAACGAGTGCTTGGAGTCCAGCCAGGAGATCCGGGTGGCGAAGCGGTCGTCGGCGCGACGCACCTCTACCGACGGCGCGGGAGCGGTCACCAGGCACGCCGCGCGGTGTCGGGGGTCGTGGGCGCCCAGGTCAGGGCCGGCTCGCCGGTGGCCAGTTCGGCGATCTCACCGGTTAACAACTGCGGTGTGTGACCGAACTCGGCGCAGTGCTGCTCGGCGATCTCGGCACAGATGTCGGCCACCTGCGCACACATCGGCTCACCCAGATCCGCGGCGTTCAACGCCATGATCATCTTGTATCGGAGATCCCGCACAGCCACCCCCACCGCCGTCGACCCGCCACCTTCGGACCCTACCCGGGCCCCATTCCGCGGCACCCCGAAAACGACCGACCCCACCCCACCCCACCCCACCCCACCCCACCCCGCGATCTTGCACTTTCTGCCCCCGCATTACCGGGCATACCGGGATGAACCAACGACAGAGAGTGCAAGATCGGCGAGGGCGAGGGCGGGGGTGTGGGTGTGGGTGTGGGTGTGGGCGGGGGCGGGGGGGCGTGGGCGGGGGCGCGCGCGGAGGCCGGATGGGACGGCGCCGCCCGCACCGGGAGGGTGCGGGCGGCGCCGGGGACGGGCGGGGGTTGGTCAGAAGAAGCGACGCCGCTTGGCCTTCTGGGGACGCGCGAGGTCCGCGCCCTTGGTGAGCAACCGGGTCATCCCGGAGGGACCACGGCGGGCCTCCAGGGTGTGGCTGAGCCGACGGGCACCGGCAGCGGCCAGGGGCACCGCTACCGCCATCACCGCCCACTGGGCAATGCGCTTCTGGATCATGTGGGTTCACCTCCGTCAGTGGCTTCTGACGACTGTGATACCCGGAGCGACCGGAGAGTAAGCGTGTCGGCTCAGATCACCGGGGCGACCGGGTTGGGCAGCGCCCCGCCGAAGCGGCGGTCCCGCTGCGCGTACAACTCGCACGCATACCAGAGGTGGCGGCGGTCGAAGTCGGGCCAGAGCGTGTCCAGGAAGACCAACTCCGCGTACGCGGACTGCCAGAGCATGAAGTTGGAGATCCGCTCCTCCCCCGAGGGGCGCAGGAACAGGTCCACCTCCGGGATCTCCGGGTGGTAGAGGTACTTCGCCACGGTCTTCTCGTTGACCTTGGCCGGATCCAGTCGCCCGGCCGCCACGTCGCGGGCGATCGCGGCAGCGGCGTCGCCGATCTCGGCCTGCCCGCCGTAGTTGACGCAGAACTGGAGGGTCAACGTCGCGTTGTCCCGGGACATCTCCTCGGCCGTCTGCAACTCGGAGATGACGCTCTTCCACAACCGGCCGGCCCGACCCGACCAGACCACCCGGACGCCGAGGTCGACCAACTGGTCACGGCGACGACGGATCACGTCCCGGTTGAACCCCATCAGGAACCGGACCTCGTCGGGCGAGCGCCGCCAGTTCTCGGTGGAGAACGCGTACGCCGACAGGTACGGGATGCCCATCTCGATCGCGCCCTCGATGGTGTCGAAGAGGCTGTGCTCGCCGGCCTCGTGGCCCTTGGTGCGGGCCAGCCCCCGATCCTTGGCCCAGCGACCGTTGCCGTCCATCACCACCGCCACGTGCTTCGGCACCGCCTCGGTGGGCAGCGCCGGTGGTCGGGCGCCGGACGGGTGCGGTGTCGGCGGCGTCGGCTCGCGCCGGCCGGCCTTCTTCGATCGGATCACTCGGTCACTCCCTGTTCGTGCCGTCCGCCCCGGCCTCGACATCGCCACGTGGCCGGAGCACCACGACCCCGGCGCCGTCCGGCGGCGAGGCCGTGCCGGTCGCCGAGGGACCCCGGTCGACCAGCGGCAGCGAGCGTAGCGCGCGCTCCAGGTGCCATTGCAGGTGAGCCGCGACCAGCCCACTGCACTCCCGGCGTACGCCGGAGTCGGTGGCGTCGGCCAACACCCAGTCACCGGTGGTCAGCGCGGACATCAGATCGATGGTGGCCGGCGCGGGGTGGGCCGCGCCGGGTGGCCGACAATCCGGGCAGACCGCGCCCCCGGCCGGCACGGAGAAGGCCCGGTGCCGCCCGGGGGTGCCGCAAACCGCGCAGGCGATCAGCGCCGGCGCCCAGCCGGCGAGGGCCATCCCCCGCAGCAGGTACGCGTCGAGCACCAGGGTGGTGGCATGTTCGCCCCGGGACAGCGCCTTCAGCGCGCCCACGGTGAGCTGGAAGAGCCGCAGCGACGGCTCCCGCTCGACCGGGGTCAGCCGCTCGGCGGTCTCGGCGATCGCGCTGGCCGCCGTGTAACGGGGATAGTCCCCGAGGAACCGCTTGCCGTACAGGTCGATGCCCTCGACCTGGCTGACGGTGTGCAGCGAGCTGCCGAGGTTGCCCTTCGGGTCACCGGCGAGCTGGAGGTCGACGTGGCCGAACGGCTCCAGCCGGGCACCGAACTTGCTGGTGGTGCGGCGGATCCCCCGGGCCACCGCGCGCAGCCGGCCGTGCCGACGGGTGAGCAGGGTGATGATCCGATCGGACTCGCCGAGCTTCTGCACACGCAGCACCACCGCGTCGTCGCGGTAGAGCTGTCGGCGGTACCCGGCCATCGGGCCATTCTCCCTCGGGGTGTGAAATCAGGGTTGGTTCGGGGTGGATGCGCGGCCGAACCCCGATGCGCCAGGCTCGTCGCCGCCCGTAGCGTGCTGGTCATGGCAATGCACCCCACCACCAGCGCCGTCCGTCGCGCCACCGCGCCCGTCGCTCTGGGCCTGGCAACCGCTCTCATCCTTGTCGCCGGGTGCGACAACCTCGCCATGCGCCGGCTCGACTACGACGACACCGAGGCGGCGAAGATCACCATTATCCGGGTGCTGCCCGGTGCGGGCGACGTGATCGTCCGGGGCAACGGCACGGAGGGCGAGGCGCGGATCAAACGGGTGGTGCGCTATCAGGGTGGCGAGCCCAACGCCCGGTACGAGATCAAGGGCAGCGAGTTGGTGCTGGACACCGACTGCGGCGACCGGTGCAGCATCTCCTACGAGGTGGCCCTGCCGGAGGGCGTGGCTCTCCAGGGCGAGTCCGGCTCCGGCGACGTCGAGCTGAGCCGAATCGGCACGGTGGATCTGCGGCTGGGCTCCGGCGACGTACGGATCGTCGGCGCGTCCGGCGCGGTCGGGGTCGAGACGGGCTCCGGTGACATCGACGTCAGCGAGGCGAGCGGGGCGGTCCGACTGCGCGCCGGCTCCGGGGACATCACCGCGCGCCGACTGGGCGGCGCGGTCGACGCGGAGGCCGGGTCCGGCAACGTCAACGTCGAACTGGACAAGCCCGCCGCCGCCCGCGCACATGCCGCCAGCGGCGATGTCACGCTGCTGGTGCCGGCGGGAAGCTACCGGGTCCGGTCCAACACCGGCTCCGGTGACGCCCGGGTCACCGTCGCCGACGATCCGGCCGCGTCCCTGGTGCTCGACGGCTCGGCCGGCAGCGGCAACGTCACCATCAGCCAGCGCTGACGGTACCGGTCGCCACCGGGCCGACCCACCGCCGAGGACGCTCAGAAACCCAACTTGCGCAACTGCTTCGGGTCGCGCTGCCAGTCCTTCGCGACCCGAACGTGCAGGTCGAGATAGACCCGGCCGCCCAGCAACTCCTCGATCTGCCGGCGGGCGTTGGTGCCGACCTCCTTGAGCCGGCTCGCCTTGTGCCCGAGCACGATCGCCTTCTGGCTGGGGCGTTCCACGTACAGGTCGGCGTAGATCTTCATGACCTGACCCTCGGGGATCATCTCCTCCACCACCACGGCGATGGAGTGCGGCAGCTCGTCGCGGACCCCCTCCAGGGCGGCCTCGCGAATCAGCTCCGCGACGAGCACCTGCTCGGGATCGTCGGTCAGCATGTCGTCCGGGTAGAGCTGCGGCGACGGCGGCAGGTATTTGGTCATCACGTCAACCAGGGTGTCCACCTGGTGCCCGGAGACCGCGCTCACCGGCACGATCTCGGCGAACTCCCCCATCTTGCTGACCGCGAGCAACTGCTCGGCCAGGCGGCGCTTGTCGACCAGGTCGGTCTTGGTGACCACCGCCAGCACCGTCGCCTTCAGCTCGGCCAGCTCACCGGTGATGAACCGGTCTCCGCGCCCGACCGGCTCGTCGGCCGGGATGCACAGACCGATCACGTCGACCTCCGTCCAGGTGGACCGGACCAGGTCGTTGAGGCGCTCGCCGAGCAGCGTACGGGGGCGGTGCAGCCCCGGGGTGTCGACCAGGACCAGTTGCGATTCCGGACGGTGCAGCACGGCCCGGATGACGTGCCTGGTGGTCTGCGGCTTGTTGGAGGTGATCGCGATCTTGGTGCCGACGATGGCGTTGGTGAGCGTCGACTTGCCCGCGTTGGGCCGGCCGACGAAGCAGCCGAACCCGGCCCGGTACGGGCGGGTCTCCGGGTCCCGCACGGGGCTCACTCGGTCACCGTGCCGAGGACCGTGCCGTCGGGGGCGGCCACGTGGATCGGCGCGTCCGCCGCGAGGTCACGCACGGCCGAGTGCCCGGCGCCGTCCAGGGTCGACGCCTCGGTCACCACCACCGCGGCCTCCAACCGGCTCGCCCCGGCCGCCACGGCCGACGCGACCGCCAACTGCAACGCGGTGAGAGTCAGCGAGGGCAGCGCGACACTTGCCGCCGCGTACGTCCGGCCGTCCTGATCCCGGACCGCGGCGCCCTCCACGGCGGCGACCCGGCCACGGGCGCCCCGGGCCAGGACGACCAGTTTGGCGTCCTCGGCGCTCAGGGGTGCCGGCGCGGTGGGGGCGGGCCGGGCGGCGGGCGCGGCGGGTGTGTCAGGCATCGGCGGATTGCCTCTCGTCGTCTCGGTAGTTGTCCGTGTCGTCCCCGGAGCCGGCGTGCTCGCCGCGCCCCGAGGTGTCCTGCTCATGGCCCGACTCCACCCGGTTGACCAGGACGGTGTCGATCCGGTTGCGCCGACCGGTGGTGCCCTCGGCGACCAGCCGGAGCCCGGCGACCTCGACCTCCGCGCCGGGGATCGGCACTCGCCCCAGCGACTGGGCCAGCAGGCCACCGACCGTCTCCACCTCGTCCGCGGGCAGTTCGGTGTCGAACATCTCACCCAGGGTCTCCACCGGCAGGCGGGCGGTCACCCGCACCGAGGAGTCCGTCAGACGTTCGACGGGTGGGCGTTCGACATCGTACTCGTCGGTGATCTCACCGACGATCTCCTCCAGGATGTCCTCGATGGTGACCAGACCGCCGGTGCCGCCGTACTCGTCGACCACGATGACCAGGTGGTTGCGGGCCGCCTGCATCTCCGACAGCAGGTCGTCGACCGGCTTGGACTCCGGCACGAAGGTCGCCGGGCGCATCAGCTCGGCCACCGGCAACTGCTCGGCCGCCGGGTCCCCGCCGCGGGAGCGCCGGATCAGGTCCTTGAGGTAGAGCACACCGAGCACGTCGTCGACGCTCTCGCCGATCACCGGGATCCGGGAGAAACCCGAACGCAGGAAGAGCACCAACGCCTGCGCGAGCGTTTTACCCTCCTCGATCCACACCATCTCGGTACGCGGCACCATCACCTCGCGGGCGATGGTGTCACCGAGCGCGAAGACCGAGTGGATCATCTGACGTTCGCCGTGCTCGACCACGCCGCGCTGCTCGGCCAGGTCGACAAGCTCACGCAACTCGACCTGGCTGGCGAACGGCCCCTCCCGGAAGCCGCGTCCCGGTGTGACCGCGTTGCCGATCAGGATCAGCAACGAGGCGAGCGGGTTGAGCGCCCGGCCCAGCCAGCGGACCAGCGGCGCCACCGCACGACCCACGGCGTACGCGTGCTGCCGGCCGATGGTGCGCGGCGCGACGCCGACGACCACGAAGCTGACCACTGTCATCGCGCCGGCGGTCACCAACGCGGCCCGCCAGCCGGCGCCGAAGCTGTCCACCGCGACGAGCGCCACCAGGGTGGTGGCGGTCAGCTCGGCGAGCAGCCGCAACAGCAGGAGCAGGTTGAGGTGCCGGACGACGTCGCCGGCGACCACCTGGAGGGTGCGGGCGCCGCGCACGCCGTCGCGGGCCAGCTCGGCGGCCCGCGCCGGCGAGACCGCGGCGAGCGCCGCCTCGGTCATCGCGATCAGGCCGGCGAGCACCACCAGGCCGGCCGCGAAGACGATCAGCTGGAAGTCGGGAAGGCCGGCGGTAGCACCGGCCGCCAGTAACGGAGGAGTGGACATCACTGGGTGCGGGTCGACCGCCAGCTCGCCAGCAGGCGGGCCTGGAGGGCGAACATCTCCCGCTCCTCCTCCGGCTCGGCGTGGTCGTAGCCGAGCAGGTGCAGGACCCCGTGCACGGTGAGCAGATGCAGCTCGTCGGCGGGGGCGTGCCCGGCGGTCGCCGCCTGCTTGGCCGCGACCTCCGGGCAGAGCACGATGTCACCGAGCAGGGCGGGCTCGCCACCGGCCGGCGCGGACTCCCCCGGGCCGTGGTCGACGCTGCCCTCGTCCATGGGGAAGGCGAGCACGTCGGTCGGACCGTCGCCACCCATCCAGCGGTGGTTCAGCTCGGTCATGTAGTCGATGTCGACAAGCAGCACGGACAGCTCGGCGAGGGGGTTGACCCCCATCTCGTCGAGGGCGTGCCGGGCGACGGCGAGCACGGCGTCGGTGTCAACCTCGACACCGGACTCGTTGGCGATCTCGATGGACAACTGCTTTCCTCTGCTTTAGCGGCGGCGGCCGGCACGGCCGCCCTGGGCGGGTCGCCCGGGCACGGCGTGGACGCCCTGCGCCTGCTGGTTCTCCCGCTCGGCGTCCCAGCGGGCGTACGCGTCGACGATCTCCCCCACCAGCCGGTGGCGGACCACGTCGGAGCTGGACAGCTGGGAGAAGTGCACGTCGTCGACGTTTTCCAGGATCTCCCGGACGACCCGCAGGCCGCTGCTGGTCCCACCGGGAAGGTCCACCTGGGTGATGTCACCCGTCACGACGATCTTGGAGTTGAAGCCGAGCCGGGTGAGGAACATCTTCATCTGCTCGGGCGTCGTGTTCTGGGCCTCGTCCAGGATGATGAACGCGTCGGAGAGCGTCCTGCCCCGCATGTAGGCCAGCGGGGCCACCTCGATCGTCCCCTGGGCCATCAGCTTCGGGATCGTCTCCGGGTCGAGCATCTCGTGCAGCGCGTCGTAGAGCGGGCGCAGGTACGGGTCGATCTTGTCGTTGAGCGTGCCGGGCAGGAAGCCCAGTCGCTCACCCGCCTCCACCGCCGGCCGGGTCAGGATGATCCGGTTGACCTGCTTGGCCTGCAACGCCTGGACGGCCTTCGCCATCGCCAGGTAGGTCTTGCCGGTGCCGGCCGGGCCGATGCCGAAGACGATGGTGTGGGTGTCGATCGCGTCGACGTACCGCTTCTGACCGAGCGTCTTGGGACGGATGGTGCGCCCGCGACGGGAGAGGATGTTGAGCGTCAGAACCTCGGCGGGCCGCTCGGCACTGCCCTGCTCGAGCATGCCGACGGTACGCCGGACGGCGTCAGTGGTCAGGGTCTCGCCTTTCTCGATGAGTTCGAGCAGCTCACTGAAGACCCGCTCGGCAAGGGCGTTGTCCGCGGGGTCACCGGTGATGGTGATCTCGTTGCCGCGAACGTGCACGTCACTGTTGACCGAGCGTTCGACGAGTCGGAGGATCTCGTCGCCTGCGCCGAGCAGATCGACCATGATCTTCGAGTCGGGCACGGTGATCCTGGTCTGCACCCGGGGCGGGCCGGGAGGTGGGGTGCCGGTCATAAGGTGGGCCGAAGGGCCCTGCGCACCTGCTCTCGATCTCGGCGCCGGCCCTGCTGGCACGGCGTGCGGACGTTACACCCATCGTATCTGTTCAACGTGGGGCGCATCGCGCCCATTTCCGCTGGCCGCGATCAACTCCCGGCCCGGAAGTCGTACCTGTCGAAGGTCTCCTGGTGACGGGTGAACCGGTACGTCGCCCAGTGCATCCTGACCACCGCCCCGGCCCCGTCCCGGGTCAGCCGCAGCAGCTCGCCGGCCTCCCGACCGGAGACCGTGCGGAACACGTCCGGCCGGTCCGGCAGCGGGGTGAAGATCGCCGGCGGTCGTCCGGCCGGATCACCGACCCCGCGCGCCCGCAGGGTGCCGTCGTGCCAGGAGAAGACGTACTCGGAACCCTCGCCCCACCAGCGGCCGAGCGCACCCCGCAGGGCCGTCGGCGCGGGTGCGCCGGGTCGCCAGGGCTCGATCTCGGCCGGGTCGTGCTCGACCGCCGCCGCGAGCAGCCGGTGCGGTAGGTCGAACAGATCGCCCGCCGTGCCGGACGAGCCGAGCACCGCGGCGCCCATCGCGCCGGCCGTGCCGTCGCCACCGCGGCGGCCGTACACCCCGGCGAGGAACCCGGGCATCGCGCCGTCGTGCCCCACGTGCACCACCCGCTCCCCCTGCGGGACGAGGATCAGCCCGAGCCCGAAGCCCGCGCCCCAGAGCGTCTCGTCGGTGGTGGTCACCGGCCACCGCATCTCGTCCAGGGTGGCCGGGGTGAGGACCGCGCCGGCCGGATCGAGCGCCGCCGGGTCGGCCAGGAACGCCGCCCAGCGGGCCATGTCCGTCGCGGTGCTCCAGAGCTGGGCGGCCGGGCCGACCGCGCCGAAGTCGGTGGGCGGTTCCGGGTGCGCCTCGTCGGAATAGGCGTCGACCAGAAACCCGGTCGCCGCCGTCGGCCGTGGGGTCGCCGTGGTGTCGGCCAGCCCCAGCGGCGTCAGGATCCGCTCGGTGAGCGCCCGCGCCCAGCTTTCGCCCCGGAGCCGGGCGACGAGTTGGCCGAGGACGGCCAGGCCCAGGTTGGAGTAGTGGAACCGACGGCCGGTCGGCAGTACCCGCTCGGCCCGGTCCAACTCCGCGACCAACTGGTCGGCGTCCGGCGCGCGCAGACTGTCCCACACGTCGCCGAACGGCTCGCGTTGCAGGCCGGCGGTGTGCGACAGCAACCGGCGCACGGTCAGCTCGCCGTGTGCGGGGAGGTCCAGGTGCCGGCCCACCGGATCGTCCAGGTCCAGCAGCCCGTCGTCGCGGCACTGGAGGACCAGCACCGCGGTGAACGTCTTGGTGACCGAGCCGATCCGGAACTGGGTGCCCGGCCCCAACGGGCTGTCGGTGCCGGTCGCGCCGACTGTGCAGCTCCAGAGCGGTCGGTCGGCCCGGTGCAGCGCCGCCGACACCGCCGGCACCCGAGCGTCGGCCTGCACCCTGCGGACCAGCCGAGAAAGGCGCTCGTCCATCCGGCTGTCCGGTGCCGGTCCTGCGCTCACGCCACCGCTCCGCTGCGCGGCGTCGGGAAACCGCGCCCGCTCACGCCAGGTTCCGGGCGAGCATCGGGCCGAGCGGCGCACCACCGAGCAGGTGCGCGTGCACGTGGAACACCTCCTGCCCGCCGTACGCGCCGGTGTTGAACATCAGCCGGAACCCGTCGCCGAGCAGGCCCTCGTCCTCGGCCACCGCGGCGGACGTCGCCAGCACGTCGGCGGCCAGCGCCGGGTCGCCCTGGGCGAGCGTGGCGACGTCGGCGTAGTGCTCCTTCGGAATGACCAGGACGTGCACCGGCGCCTTCGGGTCGATGTCCCGGAAGGCGAGGGTGGTCTCGGTCTCCCGGACCACGGTGGCCGGGATCTCCCCGGCGACGATGCGGCAGAACAGGCAGTCGGATCCCATCGGGGCAGTGTAAAGAGCGAAGCGGCGGCCAGGCAGGATGGCCGCCATGACGGATCGGGCGGTACTCGTGACCGGGGCCTCGCGCGGAATCGGCCGGGCGGTGGCGACGGCGTTCGCGGCCGGCGGCGACCGGGTGGCGATCCACCACCGCGACTCCGCCGACGCGGCCGAGGAGCTGCGCGCGCACCTGCCGGGCACCGGACACGTGGTGGTCCGCGCCGACCTCACCGACCCGGACGCGGTACGGGCCATGGTCGACCGGGCCGCCGAGCTGCTCGGCGGGCTGGACGTGCTCGTCAACAACGCCGGGACGTACGGCGACCGGAACGATCCGCACCCGATCTTCGGCACCTCCTACGAACAGTGGCAGGAACGCTGGCGGCGGGTGGTGGAGACCAACCTGACCGGTGCCGGCAACGTCACCTGGAGCGCTGCCCAGCACATGCGCGAGCGCGGCGGTCGGATCGTCAACGTCTCGTCCCGGGGCGCGTTCCGGGGCGAGCCGGAGCAGCCGGCGTACGGGGCGAGCAAGGCGGGGCTGAACGCGCTGGGCCAGTCCCTCGCGGTGGCGCTCGCGCCGTACGGCATCACGGTCGCCACGGTCGCGCCGGGCTTCGTGGCGACCGACATGACCACCGAGCACCTGCGCGGCGAGCACGGCGCCGCCATCCGGGCGCAGAGCCCGTTCGACCGGGTGGCCGAGCCGGCGGAGATCGCCGCCGCCGTGCACTGGCTGGCCTCGCCGCAGGCCGAGTGGGCCTCCGGCACGATCGTCGACCTCAACGGCGCCTCCTACCTGCGCAGCTGACCCGGGCGGCCGCGGTAAATCACCCGGCCCAGAAGGTGGCGGGCGGCACGATGACGGGTAAGTCTTGCCGGCATGGGTGACTCCGCGCTGCTGGACCTTTCCGCCGACTACCGGGTGGTCGATGGCCACGATGACGATCCGGTGCTGCTGCGCCCCGACGGCACCCCCGTCGAGACCTGGCGGGAGGACTACCCGTACGACGAGCGGATGGACCGCGACGAGTACGACCGCGACAAGCGACTGCTCCAGATCGAGCTGCTCAAGCTCCAGAACTGGATCAAGGAGTCCGGCGAGCGTCTGGTGATCGTCTTCGAGGGTCGCGACGCGGCCGGCAAGGGCGGCACCATCAAACGGTTCATGGAGCACCTCAACCCGCGTGGGGCGTCGGTGGTGGCGCTCGCCAAGCCGGACGAGCGGGAAGCCGCCCAGTGGTACTTCCAGCGGTGGCTGGCGCACCTGCCGGCGGCCGGTGAGATCGTGCTGTTCGACCGTTCCTGGTACAACCGGGCCGGCGTCGAGCGGGTGATGGGCTTCTGCTCCCGCAAGGAGTACCTGGAGTTCCTGCGGCAGGCCCCGGAGTTGGAGCGGATGCTGGTGCGCTCGGGCATCCGGTTGGTCAAGTTCTGGTTCTCCGTCTCCCAGAACGAGCAGCGCACCCGGTTCGCGATCCGCCAGGTGGATCCGGTGCGCCAGTGGAAGCTGTCCCCGATGGACATCGCCTCACTGGACCGGTGGGACGAGTACACCGAGGCCAAGGAGGCGATGTTCTTCTGGACCGACACGGCCGACGCGCCGTGGACGGTGGTGAAGAGCAACGACAAGAAGCGCGCCCGGCTGGAGGCGATGCGCCACGTGCTGCACCGCTTCGACTACGCCGGCAAGGACCCCGAGGTGGTCGGCACACCGGACCCGCAGATCATCGGCCCGGCGGGGCTGGACCTGGGGCCGGAGGAAGAGGTGGTGCCGGTCTTTCCCCGCCCCTGACGGACGGCGGCGACGGTCACCAGCGGCCGAGGCGGGTGGCGAGCACGCTGAGCGCCGCCACCCCGGCGGTCGAGGTCCGCAGGACGGCCGGCCCGAGCCGCACGACTCGCCCGCCCGCCTCGCGGAACGCGGTCAGCTCGGCCGGGGCGATGCCGCCCTCGGGGCCGACGACCAGCACGATCTCACCGCCGGGCGGCAGCTCGGCGGTGGCGAGCCGCTCCTCGGCCTCCTCGTGCAGCACGAACCCGGCGGCAGCACCGGCGATCCGGCGGGCGACGGTGGCGGTGGACTCGTCCGGCGCGCCGGCCACCACGGGCAGCCACGGCCGGCGGGCCTGCTTGGCGGCCTCCCGAGCGGTGGCCACCCACTTCTCCCGCGCCCGTACGCCCCGGTCGCCACGCCACTGGGTCACCGAGCGCGACGCCGCCCAGGGCACGATCTCGTCCACCCCGACCTCGGTCATCGCCTGTACCGCCAGCTCACCCCGGTCGCCCTTGGCGATGCCCTGCACCACGACGATCCGGGGGACCGGCGCGTCCGCGTACCCCCGGGAGGTGATGGCGACCTCCAGGCTGCCCCGGCCGACGGCGGTGACCACGGCGGCGGCCGTGCCGCCCCGACCGTCGGCGAGCAGCAGTTCCTCGCCGACCCGCAGCCGCTGCACGGTGGCGGCGTGGTGCCCCTCCGGGCCGTCCAGGGTCACCGCGTCACCGGTGGGCAGCGCCTCGACCAGGAACAGCGGCGCGGACACCTCAGGCGTGCCCGTTGAACGCGTCGCGCATGCGCGAGAAGAAGCCGCCCTGCTTGGATAACTCGGCGACCTCCTCACCACGGGTCTTGGCGAAGTCGCGCAGCATCTTTTCCTGGTCGGGGTCGAGCTTGGTCGGGGTCCGCACGTCGAGGTGCACGTAGAGGTCGCCTCGGCCGGTGCCGCGCAGATGTGGCACGCCCCGGGCGCGCAGTCGCAGCGTGCTGGCCGGTTGGGTGCCGGCCTTGACGTCGACCGTCTCCTCGCTGTCCAGGGTCTTGATGGTCAGGCGGGTGCCGAGCGCCGCAGCGGTCATCGGCACGGTGACCCGGCAGTGCAGGTCGTCGCCCTTGCGGGAGTAGACGTCGTGCGGACGCTCGTGGATCTCCACGTAGAGGTCACCGGCGGTGCCGCCGCCCGGGCCGACCTCGCCCTGCTGGGCCAGCCGGATCCGCATGCCGTCCTCGACACCGGCCGGAATCTTGACGGTCAGCGAACGGCGGGTGCGCACCCGGCCGTCGCCGGCGCAGGTGGGGCAGGGGTGCGGGATGGTGGTGCCGTAGCCCTGGCACACCGTGCACGGCCGGGCGGAGACCACCTGGCCGAGGAAGGTGCGCTGCACCGACTGCACCTCACCCCGGCCGGCGCACGCCTCACAGGTCGCCAGGTGGGTGCCGGCGGCCGTGCCGGCGCCGGAGCAGGTGGTGCAGAGCACAGCGGTGTCGACGGTGATCGGGGCCTCGACGCCGAACGCCGTCTCGTGCAGGTCCAGTTCGAGGCGCAGGATCGCGTCGGCACCCGGGCGGGTCCGGGGACGGGGACCGCGCGCCCCACCGGCCGCGCCACCGAAGAACGCGTCCATGATGTCCTGGAAACCGACGAACGGACCGGCACCACCGGGGCCACCCGGGCCGCCGGCGCCACCGCCGCCCGGGGCGAGTGGGTCGCCACCCAGGTCGACGATCTGCCGCTTCCGGTCGTCCGAGAGGACCTCGTACGCGGCGTTGATGTCCTTGAACTTCTCCTGAGCCTCCGGGTCCGGATTGACGTCCGGGTGGAACTGGCGCGCCAACTTGCGGTAGGCGCGCTTGATCTCGTCATCGGAGGCTTCCCGGCTCACACCGAGAATGCCGTAGTAGTCCCTGGCCACTGCGTTCCGTGTCCTCATGTTCGTCTCGCGTTGTGCCGGTCGGCGGCCGCAGCCGGCCGCATCGGCCCTGACCAATCAGTTCTGGGCCAGCAACTCGCCCACGTAGCGTGCCACGGCGCGCACCGTGGCGATGTTGCCGGGGTAGTCCATCCGGGTGGGACCCAGCACCCCGAGGCCGCCGACGATCGTGGCGCCCGGGCCGTACCCGGTGCTGACCACCGAGGCGGCCCGCAGGTTGTCGAACTCGTTCTCGTCACCGATCAGCACCCGGGTCGTGCTCGGCTCGGTCTCACCGATGAGTTTGAGGAGCACGACCTCCTCCTCCAGCGCCTCCAGGATCGGCCGCAGCGAACCCTGGAAGTCGAGCAGGCCACCCCGGGTGAGGTTGGCGGTGCCGGCCAGCGCGATGCGTTCCTCGTGCCGCTCGACAAGCGTCTCCAGGAGCACCGTGGCGAGCGTGGTCATCGCCGGACGCAGCTCGGACGGCACCTCCTCGACGAGCGCCTGCACCAGCGGTGGCGTGTCGGACAGCCGCGCGCCGGTGAGCTTTTCGTTTACCAGCCGGCGCAGGTCGGTGACGTTGTCGGCGGGCACCGGCCCGGGCAGCTCCACCAGCCGCTGCTCCACGCGCCCGGTGTCGGCGATCATGACGAGCGTCAGCCGGGTGGTGGAGATCGGCACCAGCTCCAGGTGCCGAACCGAGGAGCGGGCCAGGCTCGGATACTGCACGACGGCCACCTGCCGGGTCAGCTGGGCGAGCAGCCGGACTGTGCGGTGCACCACGTCGTCGAGGTCGACCGCGCCGACCAGGAAGCGCTCGATCGCCCGACGTTCGGCCGGGCTGAGCGGCTTGACCCGGGACAACCGGTCGACGAAGAGCCGATAGCCGCGGTCGGTGGGCACCCGGCCGGCACTTGTGTGCGGCTGCCGGATGTAGCCCTCCTCCTCCAGCACGGCCATGTCGTTGCGGACCGTGGCCGGGGAGACCCCGAGCTGGTGCCGCTCGACCAGCGCCTTGCTGCCGACGGGCTCCTGGGTGGAGACGTAGTCCTCGACGATCGCGCGGAGCACAGCGAGTTTCCGGTCGTCGAGACCCATCCTCCGCACCTCCTGTCGCACGTCGGCCGCCGGCGCCGTGGCCCCGGTCGGGCCGCCCTGGCACTCGACTGTAACGAGTGCCAGTCTACGTCGGCGTACCCGCCAGCGCGATGATCAACGGCCGCCCACTGGTGCGGCGTTGCCACGGACCCCTACCGTGACACCCATGACTGAACCTCCTCGCCCTCCCGGCGCGGGTGACCCCGGCAACTACCCGCCGGAGCCGACCTCTCCCAGCTCGTACCCGTCGGCCGAGCCACCCACCGCACCACTGTCCGGGGCGCCTGGCCCGGGCGGCTATCCCCCGGCCGGTGGCTATCCGCCGCCCACCGGTGACCAACCGCCGTCGGGCGGCTACCCCCCGTCCGGTGGCTACCCGCCGGCCGGTGGCTACCCGCCGCCTGGTGGCTACCCCGCTGGCGGATATCCGACCGGCGGCCCCGGTAACGGCTTTGCCAGTAACGAGGACAAGACCTGGGCGCTCGTCGCGCACTTCGGCGGTGCCGCCGGGATGATCCTCAGCGGCGGGGTGCTGGGCTGGATCGGCCCGCTGGTGGCGCTGCTGGCCCGCGGCAACCAGTCCCCGACGGTGCGGGCGCACGCCGCGGCGGCGCTCAACTTCCAGCTCATCTGGTCGGTCGTCGGCCTGATCGGCTGGGTGCTGTCCTGCATCCTGATCGGCTTCATCGGGGTCGGGGCGGCCATCATTCTCGGCGCCGTGTTCGGCATCATCGCCGGCATCAAGGCCAACGAGGGCCAGCTCTACCGCTACCCACTCTCGGCCAGCTTCATCAAGTGACCCGCTCCGGCCGCTCCCCCGGCCGGTCGGTGCCCCGCTGCCCCGCTCCGGGGCGGCGGGGCTGGCTCAGGGCAGCAGGTCGCGCACGACCGCGTCGGCGAGCAGCCGCCCGCGCAGGGTGAGCACCGCCCGGCCGGCCGCGTACTCGTCGGCGGCCAGCAGGCCGCCGGCCAGCGCCCGCTCGGCGCCGGCCCGCCCGGTGGCGTCGAGCACCGCCAACGGCAGGCCGCTGGCGAGCCGCAGCCGGAGCATCACGTCCTCCATGTGCGTCTCGTCGGCCGTGAGCACCTCCCGGGCCAGGCCGGGAGACGCGCCTGCGGCCAGCCGCTGGGCGTACGCCGTGGGGTGTTTGACGTTCCACCAGCGCACCCCGCCGACGTGGCTGTGCGCCCCCGGCCCCAGCCCCCACCAGTCCGCGCCGGTCCAGTAGAGCAGGTTGTGCCGACACCGGGCGTCGTCGGTGCGCGCCCAGTTGGAGACCTCGTACCAGGAGAGCCCGGCCGCGTCGAGCGCGGCCTCCGCGGCCAGGTAGCGGTCGGCGGCCACGTCGTCACTGGGGTACGCCAGCTCGCCGCGCCGCATCCGGGCCGCGAGCCGGGTGCCGTCCTCGACAATCAGGGCGTACGCGCTGACGTGGTCCACCCCGGCGGCCACGACCTGCTCCAGTGAGGCGGCGAAGTCCTCGGGCCGTTCCCCCGGGGTCCCGTAGATCAGATCCAGGTTGACGTGCTCGAACCCGGCGTCGCGGGCCTCCAGGGCGGCGGCGGTGGCGCGGCCGGCGCTGTGTCTGCGGTCCAGGATCGCCAGCACCCCCGGGGAGGCGGACTGCATGCCCAGCGAGACCCGGGTGTAGCCGGCGGATCGCAGCAGCTTCAACGACTCCGGGGTCACCGACTCCGGGTTGGCCTCGGTGCTCACCTCGGCGTCGGCGGCCAGCCCCCAGGTGCGGTCGATGCCGTCGAGGATGCGGGCCAGGTCGTCGGCGGGGAGCAGGGTGGGCGTGCCGCCGCCCACGAAGACGGTGTCGACCCGGGGCGGCGGATTGTCGCCGAGCACCCGGGCGGCGAGCGCCAACTCGGCCAGGACGGTGTCGGCGTACCCCTCGCGGCTGGCACCGCCACCCAGCTCGGACGCGGTGTAGGTGTTGAAGTCGCAGTAGCCGCAGCGGCTGGCGCAGAACGGCACGTGCACATAGACGCCGAAGCCGCGCGCGCCGATCGCCGTGGTGGCGGTGGCGGGCAGCGATCCGTCGACGGGGACGGTCTCACCATCTGGAAGAACGCCGGGCATGGCAACTAGTGTGCCCGGCATGACCTCTCCCGACGTCCTCGTGCGGGTCGCCACGGCCCGTGGGGTGACCACCCTCACCCTGGACAGCCCACGCAACCGCAACGCGCTCTCCACCGCCCTGATGGCCCAGTTGCTGGCCGGGCTGGGCGACGCGGTCGCCGACGAGACGGTCCGGGTGATCGTGCTGGACCACACCGGCCCGGTGTTCTGCTCGGGCGCGGATCTGAAGGAGACCGCTGCCGCGTACGCCAGCGGCACGGTGCCCGCCGGGATGCTGGGTGACGTGCTGGCGGCGCTCTGGGAGTGCCCGAAGCCGGTGCTGGCCCGGGTGGGCGGGCCGGCCCGGGCCGGTGGGCTGGGCCTGATCGCCGCCGCCGATCTGGCGGTCTGCGCCGACGAGGCGACGTTCGCGTTCACCGAGGTGCGGATCGGGGTGATCCCGGCGGTGATCTCGGCGACCGTACTGCCTCGGCTGCACGCCCGGGCCGCCGCCGAGCTGTATCTGACCGGAGACACCTTCGACGGCCGGCGGGCCGCCGAGATCGGCCTGGTCACGGCCAGCGTGCCGGCAGACAAGCTGGACGACGCGGTGCGGCGGTACTGCGACTCGCTGGTGCGCGGCGCGCCCGGCGCGGTGGCCGGCGCGAAGGAGCTACTGCGCCGGCCGAGCACCGCCGAGCTGCGTGGCGAGCTGGCCCGGCTGTCCGCCCTGTCGACCGAGTACTTCCTGTCCGACGAGGGACGCGAGGGGGTCACGGCCTTCCGCGACAAACGTTTGACTCGATGGGTGACCGCTCTGGACGGCGGTTCCGGTGATCATGCCGGGTAGAACCGGGGGCGCCGGGAGCACGCCGGGTAGGCATGGTTGTCCGCGCGCCCTTTGCTCTGCTTCAACCGGCGCACCGCTGACGGCGTCTGAATGTTGCGTCCGTTGGAGCAGAGCAAAGGGCCTGGACGACCGGGACGCCCCCCTATGGGATGCGGCGTCCCGGCGTCCCGGTCGGGTCACCAGGCGGTCGCGCCGCCGTCGACCGGGTAGTTCGCCCCGGTGATGTACGACGCCCGGTCGGAGGCCAGGAACACCACAAGCTCGGCGACCTCCTCGGGTTGAGCGAACCGCTTGAGCAGCGTCTTGCCGGTGATCGCGTCTCGCGCCGCCTGGTTGTCACCCAGGTCGCGCTCACTCGCCGGGCTGATGATCGGCCCCGGGCTGACCGCCACCGCGCGGATCCCGTGCGGCGCGCCTTCGAGCGCGAGCTGTCGGGTCAGGCCGATGACGCCGGCGTTGGCGGCGGTGTGACCCACCATCGGAGGGACGTGACCGGCGATCAGGCCGGCCATGGAGGCGGCGTTGATGATGACGCCACCGCCCCGCTGGACCAGGTGCGGCCAGGCGAACTTCGACACGAAGTACGGAATGTCCAGTTCGCCGATGATGGTGTACCGCCAGTCCTCGACGGAGAAGTCCGGCATTGGGCCGAAGCGGAGCGCGGCCGCGTTGTTGTAGACCACGTCGAGCCCGCCGTAGGCAGCGGCGGCCTCCTCGACGAACTCTCGCACCTGTTCCGGATCGCTGAGGTCGACCGGCGCGATGCCGGTCATCTCACCGCCGGCGGCACGGACGAGTTCGACCGTCTCGTCGTTGCCGGCGACCTGAATGTCGGCTCCGACGACCTTCGCGCCCTCCCGCGCGAAGATCTGTGCGGCGACGCGTCCCAGACCGCCGCCGGTGCCGGTGACGAGCACAACCTTGCCGTCGAGCGTTCCCATGGAACTCCTCCTTGCTCCGTGACCCGGCTCGGTCGCATCACGTACCACCGGACGGGCCAGCGATTGACATGTCAACCGTAGTAACTCCTTGACCGGTCAACCACTTCCCTGCTCGGTCGGGGCGGTGACGCGCGCGACAGGCCGGCGGCCGAGACGCCGGGCGCCCCGCCACCTGGCCAGCGACAACCGGCACCACACGCTTCGATTGTCGTTGAGTCAGGGTGGGCGGGAGAGCCATCCGGGCAGGTGAGACCGCGCCCGCAGCGGGAATGTGCTCGATCGGTTCGCGGCGGCGGAGCCGACCCCGAACCGGGACGGAGCCGCCGAGCCGGCCTCGAACCCGCTCGGACGGTCCGTTCGGCGCGACGGGGACGTACGCTTGGCAGACTTGTCGATCTGGGGGTGTGGGTGCGAACTCGGGCAGCCGTTGCGGGTGGAGTGGTCCTCATCCTCGTCGCCGTGATCGCGATCTGGCTCGTCGTACGGCAGGTCGGGGGCGGTCTACAGCTGCCGCTGTCGGCACGCAAGTGCACCGTGCAGGCCGACGGCCGGGTCGCCCTGGACGCCGACCAGATGGCCAACGCGGCCACCATCGCGGCGATCGGCGCCCAGCGCGGCATGCCCGAGCGGGCCGTCGTGGTCGCGCTGGCCACGGCGTACCAGGAGTCCGGGCTGCGCAACCTCGCCGACGGCGACCGCGACTCGGTCGGGCTCTTCCAGCAGCGACCGAGCCAGGGCTGGGGCACCCCGGCGCAGATCCGCGACCCGCGCTACGCGGCCAACCGGTTTTACGCGGCGCTCAAGAAGGTCCGCGGCTGGGAGAAGATGCGGGTCACCGACGCCGCCCAGCGGGTGCAGCGCTCGGCCTTCCCGGAGGCCTACCAGAAGTGGGCCGACGACTCCGAGGTGCTCAGCCGGGCACTGATGGGCGATGCCACCGGCGCGGTCGCCTGCACGGTGGGGCGTACCCCGGTGATGCACGGGGCTGCGGCGGCCACCCAGCTCACCCGCAACCTCGTGCTGGACTGGGGGTTGAAGGGTCTGGACCCGAACGACCCGACCGGCCTGACGGTGACTGCGGGTGATCAGCGCGATGGCTGGCGGTACGCGCACTGGCTGGTCTCACACGCCCAGGACCACGGGGTGAAGCGGGTCCGCTTCGGCGACCTGGAGTGGACCGCCCGGGGCGGCACCTGGGGTCGGGTGGACGGGCAGCAGAACTCCGCCGGCCAGGTGGTGGCCGAGGTGTTCGACGAGGGCTGACCGGCCCCGGATCTCTTAACCGGCAGTCACCGCACAATCGGACAAAAACTAATAGAAGCCTCTCTCGATCACGAAGATCTCACTGTGTGCAGCCCTCCCGCTGCGGGGGGTTCCGGCTGGGTCCCCCGCACGCAACACGCCCTCCCCGAGGCCTTGGCCACCGCGTTACGATCGGCGGCCTGTGCCAGAAAAGGTTTCACCTCATGGGGAGGGGTACGACGCGGTGTTCGATTACGGCGACCGGACCGGTTACGAACCGATCAGCGACACTGACCGCAAGGAGTTCCACGAGCAGGGCTTCCTCCTGCTGCGCAACGTCCTGACGGAGGACCACCGGGCGGCGCTGGAGGCGGCTGTCGACCGCGTCTACGCGGAGGAGCAGGCCAAGGGCACCACCAAGAAGGACGGCACCCTGCACCTGCTGGGATTCCTGGAGCGCGACGAGCTCTTCGGTGAGCTGCTCACCCACCCGGTCGCCTTCCCGTACATGTGGGGGCTGGCCGGCTGGAACATCTACACCCACCACAACCACCTGGACGTCACCCCGCCGGCCGCCGAGCCGGAGAAGCCGTACTGGGGTTGGCACCAGGACGGGTACCGGCAGAACTCCGACCCGGAGACGATGGACCCGAACCTGCCCCGGCCGATGTTCTCGCTGAAGGTCGCGTACGTGCTGTCGGACCTCTCCGAGACCGGCCGCGGCGCCACCAAGGTCATCCCGGGCAGCCACCTGAAGAACTCGCTGCCCCGGCCGGCGGACCTCACCGTCCAGAACCCCGACCCGGAGGGCACGGTGGAGATCACCGCCAACCCGGGCGACGCCTTCATCTTCGACCGCCGGCAGTGGCACTCGCGCTCGACGAACCTGTCGACCATCACCCGCAAGATGCTCTTCGTCGGCTACACCTACCGGTGGATCCGTCCGCTGGACGAACTGCACCCCGACGTGAACGGCGAGTGGTACCGCAACCGCACCCCCGTGCAGCGCCAGCTGATCGGTGAGGGCACCCACACCGCCAACTACTGGGGCATCAACTGGGACGGGTACGTCGACGACGAGATCCCGCTGCGCAAGGAGCTCAAGGAGCGCGGTCTGCTCGACCGCAACGTCCCCTGGCTCCGCTGATCCGCTGCTCGTAGAACGGCCCTCTGCCACCGCTGCGCCACGGCAGAGGGCCGTTCCGTGTCCGCGGGGACCCGACCGCTCGGACCGAGCCCGTTCCCGACCACCGGAGACCACACTGTCGGTAGCGTGGCGGGTGCGCAGGTCGGGGCGCCCCCGCCGGAGGGCGCGGGGTGGCACAGGAGGCAGTCGCAGTGACGTCCGCTCCGCTCCCCCGGATCCTCCGCCGCCGGGGCGAGCAGGCGTACCCGACCTTCCTGGAACTCTTCTTCGACCTGGTCTACATCTTCATGTTCTCCCGGCTCGCCGCCAGCCTGGCCGCCGACCTCACCGTCCGGGGTGCGCTACAGACGGCCGTTCTGCTGCTGGCCGCCTGGTGGGTCTGGGTGCTGACCGCGTGGCTCACCGACCTGTTCAACCCCCGGCTGCCGATCATCCAGGCGACCGCCCTGCTGGTCATGCTCGGCACCCTGCTGATGGCCATCGCCACGCCGTACGCCTTCGGTCGGTACGGGTGGCTGTTCGTCGCCGCGTACTTCGGCATCCACCTGGTCCGGGACGCCGTCCTGATCCCCGGCACCCGGGTGAACCGCCCGATCCAGGCCCGGAGCATCCGGGTGTTCTTCTGGTTCGGCATCACCGTGGCGCCGTGGGTGGCCGGCGTGTTCGTGGACGAGACGGCTCGACTGGTGCTCTGGTCGCTCGCGGTGGTGGTCGACCTCGGCTCGGCCCGGTTCGGCTGGCCGACACCGAGGCTGGGGCGCACCGAACTCGCCAGCCAGATCTTCACCGGGATGCACCTCACCGAGCGGCACCGGGCGATCTTCATCGTCGCGCTCGGCGAGTTGATCCTGAGCACCGGCATGGGGCTGGCCGACAGCGGGTTCACGGCCGGCCGGGTGGCCACCTGCGCGGTCGCGTTCGTCAGCGGGGTCCTGCTGTTCCAGCTCTACTTCCAACGGGTCCAGCGGATCCTGGCCCCACCCAGCGTCGCGACTGTGGAGCGGGTCCGCCCCGGCACCTCCACCTCGTACAGCCACCTGGTGGTGGTGGCCGGGGTGGTGTTGGTGTCGACCGGCACCTCGCTGGTCATTGATCGGCCGTTCGGTTCCGCCCCGGTCGCGTTGATGGCCGCCATCCTCGGCGGACCGGCCCTGTTCCTGCTCGGCACCGTGCTGTTCGATGCCGTGGTGACCGGCCGGACCCTCTGGTCCCGGGTGCTGGCGATCGTGGTGCTGTGCGCCCTGCTGGCGCCCGCCACACTTCTGCTCCCGCCCCTGGCCGCCCTGGTGCTGGCGAACCTGGTGTTGCTGCTCACCCTGCTCGGGGAGGGGCTGGCCGCGCGACACCATCCGGTCCGGGCCGCCGCGCCATGATGTGGGGCGGCGTGTTCACCCCAGCATCGGCGGTGCCGGCGCCCGCGCGTGCCGGCGGGTACTCACCAGGTTCGCCACCGCGATCAGGAGCAGCACCGTCATGGCGAGCAGCGCGACCGTGATCGGCGGCAACAGGGGTGTGGTCGGTGCCAGGCACGCCAGCAGCACCACACCGGCCAGCCGGGACCGGGAGATCCGTCCGAAGACGGTGAAGTCGAGGACGCCCCGGCCGAGCAGATAGAACGCGGGGCTGCCGAGGATGACCGCCGCCCAGGCGGGCGGGGTCTCGCCCAGCGGGCGGCTCACCACAAGGTGGCTGGTGACCGCCGCGCCGACGATTCCGGCCACCATGATCAGGTGGGTGGCCGCCGCGGACTGGGTGAGCAGCGCCGGGTTCGTCGATCGGGCGATCGCGTCGGTCAGCAGCTCACCGGCACGGTAGATGTAGATCCGCCACATCAACACGACGGTGGCGAACACGACGAGCAGCGCCCAGCCACGCTCCAGCGTGTACTCGCTCGCGCTGAAGGTCGTGCCGGTGACGAAGATCGAGACACCGAGCGCGACGATGACGAACTGCCGGTACCGCTCGGCCACCCGGGCGCCGACCAGCCGCCAGTCACGTGCTCGGGACCGACCGATCCGGGGCACCGGCCAGCCGAACACGGCTGCGGAATACTCGACGACGACAGTGAGCGCCCAGATCGCCAACTGCCCCGAACCGCCGACGAGCGCCCCACCGATCCAGCCGATGCCGGCGATGCCCTCCCAGATCTGGATCCGGATGCTGCGACGCGGAGGTCTCCTGATCGAGACGACCACGACGTAGTAGGCCGAGGAGCTGAGGTGGATCACCACGTACGTGGTCGCGAAGGGCAATCCACGATCGCCGTACGCGTCGGCCGCGAGCGCGGCCAACAGCAGACTGGCCGACGCCACCCAGATGAACTGCCCCTGACCGGACGGGCGGGTCAGGTCGACGCTGTCCGCCCCCCAGACGGTCAGCGCCCAGATCATCGTGAACGCGAGCAGCAGCACCACCGTCTCGGCGAGGCCGGTCCAGCTGAGGTTGTCGGCCAGTACGGTCGCCAGGGTGACAAGCGCGAAGACGTAGACGAGGTCGAAGAAGAGTTCCAGGAAGGCCGGACGCTCCAGGCCCGGATCGGGGGGTGACGCCGCCGTGGCATCGCTGTCCGTCGCCGTCGACATCGCGCTCCACCCGGCCCCCCGCAGCACGCCCCCGGTAGGGACAATACGGGCAACCGTCGGCCCCGTCCTCAGGTTCTCGCCGGCGGCCAGCCAGCCCGGAGCGGACTGTCGCGTGTCGTCGGGACCCCGCGTTCAGCCGCGGGAGGCGAGGCGGCGGCGGACCCTCTCCCGGATCGGTTCCGGCAGGTCCTCCGCTTCGAGCAGCCGGGGCAGCAGGTCCGGCTCCAGGCTGGTGGCCCGGAACACCTCGCCGATCGTCACACCGTGCGCGGGCCGCTCCACCACCTCGACCGGGTCACCCGGGCCGACCTCGCCCTCGCGCAGCACCCGTAGGTAGGCGCCGGGCATCGCCCGCGCGGTGAACCGCTTGATCAGATCCGGTACACCCCAGAACCCCGCGAAGGTCGTGCAGGGCGTCCGCGGCTTGGTGACCTGGAGCAGGGCAGAACCGACCTGCCACTGCTCGCCGATCACCGCGCCGGTCACATCGACCGCGTAGGTGGACAGGTTCTCCCCGAAACCACCGGGCCGTATGTCGCGGCCCAACTCGGCCGCCCACCAGGCGGCGTCCTCCTCCGCATAGGCGTAGACCGCCTGGTCAGGACCACCGTGATGGGCTCGCTCGCCGATGAAGTCACCGACCACCCCGTCGGCGCGGACCAGCACCGGGCCGTCCACCGGCCGCTTGTCGATGCCGCTGCGACCGCTCGCGTCGCCGGCCCACTGCGCCTCGGTCACGATGCCGAGGTTCATCGCTGCCACCCTGCCCGTCATGACCGTCAGCCTAACGATGCGTCGATACCGGTGAGCACCACCGCACCCCCGAAGAGGAAGTGCTCTCCTGTTCGCCATGAACAGGCCGGCTGCCCGCAGGTAGCCGGCTACCTGCGGGCCGGCTACCTGCGGGCCGGCTACCTGCGGGCCGGTCACCTGCGGGCCGGCTACCTGCGGGCCGGTCACCTGCGGGCCGGTCAGCCCTTGACGGCGCCGGCCACCAGACCGGAGACCATCCGCCGCTGCACCAGCAGGAAGAAGATGATGACCGGCAGGGTGAACAGGGTGGACGCGGCCATCACCGGACCCCAGTTGGTGTCGTCGCGGCCGAAGAAGAACGTCATCGCCACCGGCAGCGTGTAGCTCCCCTGGTCGTTGATGAACGTCAACGCGAAGATCAGCTCGTTCCACGCCGTGATGAAGGAGAAGATGCTGGTGGCGACCAGGCCGGGCGCGACAAGCGGGAAGAGGATCCGCCGGAACATCTGGGCCCGGCTCGCCCCGTCGATGGCCGCCGCCTCCTCCAGTTCCTTGGGCACCGCGGCGACGAAGCCGCGCAGCATCCAGACCGCGAACGGCAGCGAGAAACCGAGGTACGTGAGGATCAGGCTGGGGAGGGTGTTGTAGAGCCCCAGCCGTTGGATCATCAGGAACAGCGGGATGACCAACGCCTCCAGCGGAATCATCTGCACCACCAGCAGCATGATCAGGAAGCTGGTCCGCAGCTTGAAGCGGAACCGCGCCACCGCGGTCGCGGCCAGCAACGCGACCAGGCCACTGAGCACCACCGTGGAGACCGCGACGAGCGCGCTGTTGAGGAAGAAGTCGAAGAAGCTCACGCCGGGGATCAGGTTGCCGGTCAGGATCTCCCGGTAGTGCGCCAGCGTCGGGTGGGTCGGCACCGGCTGCGGGGTGGCCGAGAAGATCTCGTTGCTGGGCTTCAGCGAGGTCGAGATCATCCAGTAGACCGGGAACGCCGCGAAGAGCGCGACCAGCAGCCCGGTGGCGTTGAGGGCTACCTTCTTCACGACTCGTCCTCCTGCCTGAGCACCATCCGTACGTAGAAGCCGGTCACCACGAGCAGGATCAGCGTGAGGATCACCGCGACGGCCGCGCCGAGTCCGTACTTCGGCGGCGGGGAGAAGGCTTCGGCGTACGAGTAGATGGCGAGCATGAACGTCGGCCGGTCCTGGGTGCCGCCGGCCAGGACGAACTGCTGGGTGAACACCTTGAAGTCCCAGATGGTGGAGAGCACGATCAGGATCCCGAAGACCGGCCGCAGCAGCGGGAAGGTGATCTTCCAGAAGACCCGCCACGGGCTGGCGCCGTCCACCCGGGCCGCCTCGTGCAGCTCACTCGGCACGCTCTTCAGACCGGCCAGCACACTCACCGCGATGAACGGGAACGAGTGCCAGACCACCACCAGGGTGAGGATGGCGAAGAAGAGCAGCGGCGAGTTGAACCAGCCGTAGCCGGTCCAGTCACTGCGACCGAACAGGCTGTCGGAGAGCCCGTCGGGCAACGCGTTGAACAGCCACGTGACGAGGCCGCTCGTGTCGTCGAAGATCCATTTCCAGACGATGGTGCCGGTCAGTGCCGGCGTGGCCCAGGCCAGCATCACGCAACTGGCCACAAAGGTCGCCATCTTGCGGCCGAGCCGGTTGAGCAGCAGCCCGACAAGCGTGCCGAGGACCATCGTGAGCAGCACGTTCGCCGCGGCGAACAGGACCGTGTTGCGCAGCACGGTCAGGAAGAACGGATCGGACAGGATGTCGGCGTAGTTGCCCAGCCCCACCCACGGCCACTCCCGGTCGCCGCGCAGTTGCCGGACGCTGTTCAGGCGGTAGAAGGACATCACCACCACCTGGCCGAGCGGCCAGAGCAGCAGCACCCCGATGATCACCAGTGCGGGCAGGAGCAGCAGGTAGGGCAGGCGGTCCACCCGGCGACGCCGCCGCGCGGGGGTCTCCCGCGCGGCAGCCGTCTCCGGGCTTGTTGTCTGTGCGCTCACTTGGCGTTGAGGACGCTTTCCATCTCACCGGCCGCGTCGGCGGTAGCCTTCTCGACCGTCTTCTGACCCTTCATGACCGAGCTGTTCATCGCCTGGGTCACCGTCTTGGTACGGCTGACCTCGACCCACTTCGGGGTGAGCGGCGTGAGCTTGGTGTTCTGCATGGTGGTGGCGAACGCCGCCATCACCTTGTCGTTGGCGTACGTGTCACTGGCGACCAGATCCTTGTAGACCGGGAAGAAGCCGAGGCTGCTCGCGAAGCTCTGCGAGTTCTTCTTGTTCAGCAGCACGGTCAGGTAGTCCCAGGCCAGGTCCTGCCGCTCGCTGTCCTTCCAGATCGCCACGTCCGAACCACCGGCGAACCCGGGCGCCGCCTTGCCGTCCGGGCCGGGGATCGGGAACGTACCCCAGACCTTCTCGATCTCGGGGTTGTCCTTCTTGATGGCGCCCTGCTGCCAACTGCCGGCGAACGCCATCGCGGCCTTGCCGGTGGCGAACTGCGTGCGCGCGTCGATCTCGTTCCAGCCTGCCGCCGCCGGCGGGGCCACCTTGTGCACGGTCACCAGGTCGGTCCAGAACTTGACCGCCCGCTGCGCCTCCGGCGTGGTGTAACCGGACTTCCAGGTGCCGCCCTGGTTGCTGGCGATCTCGCCGCCGGCACCCCAGAGGAAGGAGTAGAAGGGCAGCTCGGAGTTGCCCGGCAGAGCGATGCCGTAGGTGCCCTTCTTCTTCGCCTGCACGGCCTTTGCCACGGTGACCAGGTCGTCCCAGGTCTTCGGGGGCTGTACGCCGGCCTCGGCGAACCAGTCGGTGCGGTAGTAGATCGCGCGCACACCCGCGTACCAGGGCACGCCGTACTGCTTGCCGTCGAGTTGGGCATTGCGCACCAGGTCGGGAAGCAGGTCCTTGCCGTCGGCCCAGCCGCCCATCCGAGGGCTGACGTCGGCGAGGGCCTCCTGGGCAGCCCACCCCTGCGTCTCGGTGTTGCCCAGCTCGGTGATGTCCGGTCCCTCACCACCGGCGAGCGCGGCCTGGAACTTCTTGGGCGCTTCGAGCCAGGGAATGTACTGCACCACCACGTCGGTGTCGGGGTGCTTCTGGCGGAACTCGGTCTCGACGGAATCGAGGAAGGCGTTCTGCGCGTCGCCGCCCTCGCCCATCATCCAGACCGTGAGCTTGCTGTCGTCGGCCGCGTCCTCACCGGAACCCCCGCAGCCGGTCAGCACCATCGCGGCCGAGGCCACCATGGCGGTGACCGGGGCCAACCGCTTCCACCTGTTCACGCCACTTCTCCCCTCACGCCGCCTGGAACTAACCTTCTCCGCCGCACCCTAGTACGAAGAATTCCTTTACGACAGTGGGCAGGACTGATCGAAGCGAGGCGACGGTATCGCAGCGGCCCGACGACCGATGCTCTGACATCGGGCTGAAGTCGGGCACATGGCACGAAAAAGCGCCCGGCTCTGGGCCGGGCGCTCCTTCAGTCGCGCTGTCCTAGCGTGGCGCAGTGGCGCCAGGTGTTGCCAGGTCGTTATCGGGTGACGCGGCGGCGGCCACCCACACCGGCCACCAACGCGACCGCGATCGCGGCCACCACGACCTGCACCAGCAGCTCGGCCCAGTCGATGCCGCTCGTCTCGGTCGCGATGCCGATGGCCCGCGCCAGAACGGTGCCCAGCAGGGCCGCGCCAACACCAATCAGCAGGTGCAACCAGATCGGCATGTTCTGCCGGCCCGGAACAACCAGGCGGCCCAGCGCGCCGACGATGAGACCAACAACGATCGCAGTGATGATGCCCCACACGGTGAGCTCCACGGCCACCCTCCTTCAAAAGAATGTTCGACACACAAGGTGTGCTTCCTGTCGTGACCACTAATTGCCCGACCCAACGAAAATCCAAACCGACTTAGCCCACCAGACGATCTCGACTTGGTTGACAGGCACACGTTCCACCGCGCACCCCGCCACCCCACCCACGAGCCGGGGCCGCCAGGCCGCCAGGCCCGCAGCGCCGCCAAGCCGCCGGCCACCAAGCCGCCAAGCCCGCAGCGCCGTCAGGCTCCCCCGCAGCCCGGGCCGCAGCGCCGCCAGGCCGCCGGCCACCAAGCCGCCAGGCCCGCAGCGCCGTCAGGCTCCCCCGCAGCCGGGGCCGCCGGCCGCCAGGCCGCCTGCCGCCGGCCTCGCAGGGCCGCTAGGCCCCCGCCCCCCGGACACAGAGCGGCCAGTCCGGGCCCCGCAACCGACGGCCGAATTGCGCCTGGAGCCGCGAAGCCGCGTGATCCACTCGGTTTGCTTGATCTCGCGGCATCACACCCACCGGGACACCCCGACATCACGGAAACCGAGTGGATCTCCGCGATCCCACACGCCAGGGACGCCCGGCGAGGCGCCGGCGACGCTTGGCGGACGCCACGGTTGGGCGGCCACAACAGAAACGGCGCGACGACCGGCCACCACAACAGCACGACACCGACGGACCGACGACCGACCACCACAACAGCACGACACCGACGGACCGACGACCGACCACCGCAACGGCAGACGCCGATGGGCGCCCAGCCTGTTGGCCGGGCGCCCATCGGAGATGCTGCGTAATACGTGGGGTGGTGCTGGTGTTACCGGGTTACGCGGCGGCGGCCACCCACACCGGCCACCAACGCGACCGCGATCGCGGCCACCACGACCTGCACCAGCAGCTCGGCCCAGTCGATGCCGCTCGTCTCGGTCGCGATGCCGATGGCCCGCGCCAGAACGGTGCCCAGCAGGGCCGCGCCAACACCAATCAGCAGGTGCAACCAGATCGGCATGTTCTGCCGGCCCGGAACAACCAGGCGGCCCAGCGCGCCGACGATGAGACCAACAACGATCGCAGTGATGATGCCCCACACGGTGAGCTCCACGGCCACCCTCCTTCAAAAGAATGTTCGACACACAAGGTGTGCTTCCTGTCGTGACCACTAATTGCCCGACCCAACGAAAGCCCAAACCGACTCACCTCAAGAGACAGCGCCAGTCGTCTATGTCCCGGAGCTGCGTCGGTTGGCGTGGAGCCGCGTCCACACAGGTGGGAGCCCGTTTCGTCGACCCGGGCGCCCTACGACGACGGCCAGAAAAATTTCCGCCCCGGCGGTCACAGCACCGCACCCGGCGCTCCAAGGGGCGACCACCAGACCCCCGAGGCGGCAACCGGAACGGCACTCCCAACGTGGCCGGAGAGACGAGACAGGCCCTCACACCGCAGCGGAGGACGCCACCGAACACGAACGCGCCCGGGCGCACAGGGCACCCGGGCACGTACGAAGCGCGACCTACTTCTTTCCGGCGGCCTTGCCGTCGCCGGAGTCGGAGGAGAGGGCGGCGATGAAGGCCTCCTGCGGCACCTCGACGCGGCCGACCATCTTCATCCGCTTCTTGCCTTCCTTCTGCTTTTCCAGCAGTTTGCGCTTACGGCTGATGTCACCGCCGTAGCACTTGGCGAGCACGTCCTTGCGGATCGCCCGGATGGTCTCCCGAGCGATGACCCGGCTGCCGATGGCCGCCTGGATCGGCACCTCGAACTGCTGGCGCGGGATCAGTGTACGAAGCTTGGCGGCGATGCCGACGCCGTAGTTGTACGCCTTGTCCTTGTGCACGATGGCGCTGAACGCGTCCACCGGCTCGCCGTGCAGCAGGATGTCCACCTTCACCAGGTCGGACGCCTGCTCGCCGGAGGGCTCGTAGTCGAGCGAGGCGTAGCCCTTGGTGCGGCTCTTCAACTGGTCGAAGAAGTCGTAGATGATCTCCGCGAGGGGCAGTGTGTAGCGCAGCTCCACCCGGTCGGCGGACAGGTAGTCCATGCCCAGCAGGGTGCCGCGGCGGCCCTGGCAGAGCTCCATCACCGCGCCCACGTAGTCGTTGGGCGTCAGCACGGTGGCCCGCACGACCGGCTCGTACACCTCGGCGATCTTGCCGGTGGGGTACTCGCTCGGGTTGGTGACGACGATCTCCTCGCCGTCGTCGGTGATCGCCCGGTACACCACGTTGGGCGCGGTGGAGATCAGGTCGAGGTTGTACTCGCGCTCCAGCCGCTCCCGGATGATCTCCAGGTGGAGCAGGCCGAGGAAGCCGCAGCGGAAGCCGAACCCGAGCGCGCCGGAGGTCTCCGGCTCGTAGTCCAGGGCGGCGTCGTTGAGCTTGAGCTTGTCCAGTGCCTCACGCAGGTTGGGGTAGTCGGACCCGTCGATCGGGTAGAGCCCGGAGTAGACCATCGGCTTCGGGTCCTTGTAGCCACCCAGTGCCTCGGCCGCCGGCCGGCTGTTGATGGTGACCGTGTCGCCGACGCGGGACTGCCGGACGTCCTTCACACCGGTGATCAGGTAGCCGACCTCGCCGACGCCGAGCGCCTCGGCCTTGACCATCTCGGGCGAGATGACGCCGATCTCCAGCAGCTCGTGCACCGCGCCGGTGGACATCATCTTGATCCGGTCCCGGGCGCTGATCCGGCCGTCGATGACCCGGACGTACGTGACGACGCCGCGGTAGACGTCGTACACCGAATCGAAGATCATCGCCCGGGCGGGCGCCTCGGCGTCACCGACCGGTGGGATGAACTGCCGGACGATCTCGTCGAGCAGGTACGGCACACCCTCGCCGGTCTTGCCGGAAACCCGGATGCAGTCGGCGGGGTCGCCGCCGATCAGGTGAGCCAGCTCCTCGGCGTACTTCTCCGGCTGGGCGGCCGGCAGGTCGATCTTGTTGAGCACCGGGATGATGCGCAGGTCGTTTTCCAGCGCCAGGTAGAGGTTGGCCAGGGTCTGCGCCTCGATGCCCTGCGCCGCGTCGACAAGCAGCACGGCGCCCTCGCAGGCGGCCAGCGACCGGGACACCTCGTAGGTGAAGTCGACGTGCCCCGGGGTGTCGATCATGTTGAGCACCGCGTGCTCGCCGGCCCGCTCACCCTCGCGGATGGTCCACGGCATGCGGACGGCCTGGCTCTTGATCGTGATGCCGCGCTCGCGCTCGATGTCCATCCGGTCCAGGTACTGGGCGCGCATCTGCCGGGGGTCGACCACACCGGTGAGCTGCAGCATCCGGTCGGCCAGGGTCGACTTTCCGTGGTCGATGTGGGCGATGATGCCGAAGTTCCGGATGCGACCGGGGTCGGTGGAACCAGGAGCATTCGCGCCGGGATCGAGCTTCGGTGGCACAGCGGTCCGTTCTGGTCGGCTGACGTGAACAGGCCGGCGCGCCGCCGACCCCCTCTATGTTCCCACGCCGCCGGGGTCCGCCCGCTGCGCGGGCGACGGATCGGCCCGTGGCCCTCACTCCAGCGGCGGCTCGACGAAGAGCGCGGCGAGTCGCGGCAACCGGCGACGCGCCTCCTCCTCGTCGTCGAAGTCCCAGAAGTCGTTGAGGTCCGGCGTCCGCACCGGGTCGCGGTCCGCCGGCAACTCGGTCGCGGTGGCCTTGCGGTACGCGTCCCAGGGCACCGACAGCATCCGCTCGGCGGAGAACTCCTCGCCGCTGAGCGAGGCCGCCCGCACCTGGGGCAGTTCGGCCAGGGAGTCCGGTTCGGTGACCGCCCGGGCGAAGACCGCCCGGCCCTGGGTCATCAGCCAGCCCCGGAAGTGCTCGAAGCCGTCGGCCGAGGCACCACCGTTGATCAGGTACGCCGCGCCCCACAGGTCAGCCTTGTGCGAGGCGGCCAGCACCCGCGTCTGGTGCCGGGCGTACCCGACGATGTCCTCCGGATCGCGCGCGGCGAGCAGCGCGACGGCCCGCGCGGCGACCGGCCCGGGTTCTCCCCCACCGCCAGCCCGCGCCTCGTCGATCAGCTGCCAGAAGTCCTCGGTCCTCATGGGTTGGCAGTCTGGCAGTGTCGCCGCGCGTCGCGCACGTACCCCGGGGCAGCATGGTGTGGTGTCCCCTCCCTCGCTGCCGCCGGTGCCCTACCACGCGAGTGCGCTGCGCCCGTCGTGGCCGACGCTGCCGGCGGCGCTGCGGGCCGCGGTCGCCGACCGCCTCGGCGCGCCGGTCGTCACCGCCCGGGTCGCGGGCGCGGGCTTCACCCGCGGCTTCGCCGCGGTGCTCGACACCGCCGACGGTGGCCGGGCCTTCGTGAAGGCGGCACCCGCCGCCGAGCAACCGCATCTGGTCGACTGGTACGCCCGAGAGGCCGCGATCCTGGACCGGCTGCCGGCCGACCTGCCGGCGCCCCGCGCCCGGTGGACGCTGTCGGCGGCGGGCTGGTTCGTGCTGTGCACCGACGCCGTCGACGGGCACACCCCGCACCTGCCCTGGGTGCCCGCCGAATTGGACGCGACCCTCGCCGGGTACGCCGAGGTCGCCGCCGCCCTGGCCGACCCGCCGGCCGAGCTGACCGCGCTCGGCCTTCCGCACCTGGCCGACCTGGCCCGCTCGGACATCCTCTGGTGGGAGGAGGTCGCCACCGGGCGCGAGCCGACCCCACCACTGCCCGCCTCCGCACTCGGCCGGCTGCCCGAACTCGTCGCGCTGGAGTCCCGCCTCCCTTGGTACGCCGCCGGGGCGACCGGCCTGATCCACGGCGACCTGCGGGTCGACAACGTGCTGATCGGCGCGGACGGCCGAGCCTGGTTCTGCGACTGGACCTGGGTCTGCTCCGGGCCGGCCTGGTTCGACCTGGCCGGGCTGCTGCTCACCGCGTACGCCAGCGGTCTGGACGCGGACCGACTCTTCGCCACGCACCCGGCGGCGGTGGGTGCGCCCCCGGACGCGCTGGACGCGACACTGGCCGCGTTGGCCGGCTACTACCTCACCGGCGCCGCGGCGGCACCCCCGACCGCCTCGCCGCACCTACCCGCCCACCAGCGGTGGAGCGGTGAGCAGTCCCTCGACTGGCTGGCCCACCGGCAGGGCTGGCGGTGAGCCGTCGCGACGGCTGGGGCGTAGGCTGATCCCCGACGGGCCAGGTCCGTCCGCACGAGGACCGGGCCGTTTTGGCTCGTCCCCGGGCGACCTGGTAACCTGGTTCTTCGCGCAGCGATGACGCATGTTCGTCATCACGCGCATAAGCTGACCAACCCGAGCTATCAAGACGAGGCTGTCGCGTGGCGAACATCAAGTCCCAGATCAAGCGCAACCGGCAGAACGAGAAGGCCCGGCTGCGCAACAAGTCGGTCAAGTCGTCGCTGAAGACCGCCGTCCGGAAGTTCAACGAGGCTGCCGAGGCCGGTGACGTCGAGAAGGCCACCGCGCTCATGCTGGACGCCTCTCGTAAGCTGGACAAGGCCGTCAGCAAGGGCGTGATCCACTCCAACCAGGCCGCGAACCGCAAGTCCGCGATCGCAAAGCGCGTGGTGTCGCTCTCCGCCTGACGACTTCATCGTCAGACTGATTCGGAAAGCCCCGGGCATCTGCCCGGGGCTTCCGTGTGTCTGCAGACCGGCGCTCGCTCCGACGCCGGCCGCTCAGTCTGACGTCGGTTCGACCTGACAGGGTCGGGTTCAGCGTGCGGGGCCGGCGCGGCGGGTGGGCGGCACCGGATCGGCGGTGACCACCACGCCGCTGACGCTGTGCGAGATCCACTCCACCTGGGCTCGGCCGACCACCGGCTCCATCTGCCGGCGAAAACGATCCCGTTCCTGCTCGGGCACGAGCGCGGCGGAACGGACCACGATCGCGGCCACCACGTCGTTGAGCTTGACCATCGCCGCCACCACGACAGGCAGCACAAGTACCGCCCACCAGGTGACCAACTCGGCGAGGGCGAGCAGCACGGCCAGCGCGATGGTGCCCTCGAAGAAGAGGAAGCACAGCACGCCACCGGGGTTGACGAACCGCAGGCCGAGGAGTCGGGCGTAGAGCGGCCGGTAACGCTCCTCGTCGACGGCGACAGTGGCCCAGGCCGGACGGTTCGTCCCGGTCACCTGATGCCGCCCTGCCGGGCTGCCGCAACCGAGAAGACCGCCCGCTCCAGGGCGTACGCCCGGTCGTCGGAGCCCCCCTTGACTGCCGCGTTGCACTCGGCGGCGACCTGCATGGCCCGAACCAGGCCCTCCGGTGTCCAGCCGCGCCCCTGTCGCTGGGCCCGCTCGATCTTCCAGGCGGGCATGCCGAGGCTGCTGGCGAGCTGGTACGCGTTACCCCGCCCGGCCGACGCCACCCGGGCGACCGTGCGTACCCCGTCGGCCAGGGCGTCGGCGATGGGCACCGGGTCGACTCCGACATGCAGGGCCCAGCGCAGCGCCTCCAGTGCCCCCGGCACGTCACCGACCATGGTGGCGTCCGCCACCGTGAAGCCGGTCACCTCGACCCGGCCCCGGTAGTAACGGGCGACCGCGTCGGCGCTGATCCGCCCGTCCGTGTCGGCGATCAGTTGGGAGCAGGCGGCGGCCAGCTCGCGCAGGTCGTTGCCGACCGCGGCGATGAGCGCCTCGGCGGCGTCGTCGGTGCACTTCCCGCCGGCTCGGCGGATCTCGTCCCGGACGAAGGCCACCCGGTCGCGGTGTCCCTTGAGCTTGGTCGCCGGGATCACCGTGGCGCCGGCCGCGCGCAGCCCGTCGGCGAACGCCTTGCCCTTGGCGCCGCCCAGGTGCAGCACCAGGAGTTGGACGTCCGGGTCGGGATTCTTGGCGTACGCCAGCAGCGCGGCGACCAGGTCCTTGCGGGCGTCCTGGCCCGAGCGCAGGACCAGCAGCCGCCGCCCGCCGAACAGCGAAGGGCTGAGCATCTCGGCAATCTCGCCGACGGTGAGCGCGCTCGCCTGGTATTCGCGCACGTCCACCTCGGGGTCGACGCCGCGCACCTTCGCGACAGCTTCGGTGACCGCGCGCGTGGCGAGCAACTCCTCGTCACCGAGGACGAGCAGAATGGGGGCGAGGTCGGCGGCGGTCACGCCGCCCATATTCGCACGGCCGGCGTCGGGATCATGCCTGCTCATTCGCTGCTTGGTCGGCGCAGCCCGCACACAGCGCAAATCACGACATCCAAGTCAATTCCCCCTTTCTTTAACAAGTCGCCCGATTAATCGGAGACTCGTTCGTGATCCACCCGGCATCAAGGAGGCCGTGGTGTCGGACCGCCGTTGACACCCCGAGGTCAGCGATCCCGAGTCGATCAGCGAGTGGACGGTCAGCGCGGTTCACTGCCCCCTGCCGGCAGGCACCCCTCGCCGGGCTACCGCGAGACCCTCGCCCGTACGGACCGCAGCCACATCACCGTCCGTGTCGGTGCGCAGCACCCGGGTGCCGCCCCTGTTCAGCCGGGCGAGCAGCCCCGGATTCGGGTGGCCGTAGGTGTTGCCGCTGCCCACCGGCACCAGGGCGACGGCAGGTCTTACCGCGTCGAGGAACGCCGGATCCTGGTACGCCGACCCGTGATGGGCGACCTTCCACACGTCCGCCCGCAACTGGCCGGGCGTGGTCCGCGTCAGCAGCGCGTGCTGCTCCTCGGTCTCCGCGTCACCGGGCAGCAGGATCCGCACTCCACCCACCGTGGCGCGCAACACAAGCGAGTTGTTGTTCGGGTCGGACCTGGTGCCGGCCAGCGGGTACGGGGGGCCGAGCACCAGCAGGTCGACGCCCCCGATCGGGTGACGCGCGCCGGCCACGGTGGTGAGCAGCGCGGCCCGCCCGACAGTCGCCGCCGCCCGGACCAGGTCCCGGCCGCTCTCCGGATCAGTCGAGGACGGCACCAATACGGCGTCCACCCGTCGCCCCCGGAACACCCCGGCCACCCCACCCACGTGGTCGGCGTGGAAGTGGCTGACCACCAGCAGCGGCACCTCGCGTACGCCGAGCCGACGCAAGCAACCGTCCACCGCACCCGGCTCCGGCCCGGCGTCGACCACCACCGCCCGACCGGGGGCGACCGGCAACACCACGGCATCGCCCTGGCCCACCGCGCAGACCACCACGACCCACCCCGGCGGCGGCCAGCCAGCGAACACCAACCGCACCGGAAGCACGCCCAGCACCGAGGCGACGCCGACGACCGCCACCAGCCGGCGCACGAGGGGCCGGCGCATCGCGACCAGCAGCGCGACGGTCACCGCGGTCAGCAGCAGCGCCCCCGGCACGCCGCCGGGCCAGGGCAGGGTGCCGCCCGGCAGCCGGGCGCCCTGGCGGGCGATGACCACCAGCCACCAGGCCGGCCAACTCGCCAGCCACGCGAGGAACTCGGCACCCGGCGGCCAGATCGGTGACACCATCGCCGCGAGCACACCCAGCACGGTCGCGGGCGCGATGGCCGGCACCGCGAGGAGGTTGGCCGGCACCGCGACCAGGCTGACCGTGCCCGAGATGCCGGCGACGACCGGCCCGCAGGCCAGCTGCGCGGCCGCCGGCACGGCCAGCGCCTCCGCCAGGCCGGGCGGCACGCCCCGCCGACGCAGCCCGTCCCGCCAGGGTGCGGCGAGCAGCAGCAGGCCACCGGTGGCCAGCACGGAGAGCGCGAACCCGGGATCCCCGGCCAACTCCGGGTCCACCAGCACCAGCACGGCGACGGCGGCGGCCAACGCGGGCAGCGCGGCGCGGGGACGACCTGCGGCCAGCGCGGCGAGCCCGATCGCCCCCATCGTCGCGGCTCGTACGACGCTCGGTGACGGGCGGACCAGAATGACGAAGCCCACAAGCGCCACCCCGCAGAGCCCGACGGCCAGCCACGGACCGGCCCGCCCCCACCGGGCCAGCAACAACACCGCACCCACCACGATGGCGACATTGCTCCCCGAAACGGCATTGAGGTGTGTCATTCCGGTGGCCTGGAAGTCCTCTTCGACGGAGGGAGGCAGTCGGCTGGTGTCCCCCACGATCAGCCCCGGCAGCAGCCCGCCCGGGTCGTCGGGCAGCGGCGCGCAGGCCCGTTGCAGGCCGGCACGCAGGGTGCCGGCGGCGCGCTGCGGCCAAGAGGACGCGCCGTGCCGCTCGGGCGGGTCGTTGGTGCTGAGCACCGCCGCGGTGAGGTCACCACCGCGGGGGACGCCGAGCCGGCCGTCGGTGGTGACGCGCTGCCCGGGAAGCAGCCCACGCCAGGCCGGGTCGGCGGCAAGCACGAGCAGCCGCACCGACGCGTGGAGTCGTCGACCGTCTGGGCCGGTGAGCCGGATCAGCTCGCTCGGCACCAGCAGCATCCCCGGCCGACCGGCGGAACGGATCGGGCGCGGATCGTCCCGGACCACCACCTCGGCGGTGACCAGCGCGCGCTGCTCGGCCAGGGCACGGATCGGCGGAGCGTCCCGGATGGCGAGCCGGGCTGCGGTGGCCGCCCCCGCGCAGACCACACCGAGGCCGACCGCGACGGCGATCCAGCCGTAACGGCGCGCGGTGGCCCGCGGGCGGCCGAGGCGATCGAGCAGGTGCAGGGCGGCGCACGTGGTCAGGATGGCCGCGACCCCGGCCACCAGCAGAAGCGAGCGGGTGCCGAGATGCAGGCCGGCGAGCGCGGTGAGCCAGGCGGCCACGGCCAGCCCGGCAAGCCGCAGATCCGGTGGCGAGGTCTGGTTGTCGGCACCGCTCACGGAGCCGTCCGGCGGCGACGGGTTGCCGGTGACGGGGCGGCGGTTCACACCGACACCAGGTCCTTGAGCTGCTCGTACCGTGCGTCGCCGATCCCGTCGACCTGACGCAGGTCACCGACGGCCTTGAACCCGCCGTGTCGGTCCCGGTGGTCGAGGATGCGCTGGGCGAGCACCGGCCCGACGCCGGGCAGCGCGTCGAGCTGCGCCAGTGTGGCGGTGTTGAGGTTCAGTGGTCCGGTGGCCGGTGTCGCACCGCCCGCCGCCGGGCCGCCCGGCACCGGCGGCGGCGTCAGCCCGACCACGATCAGCTCGCCGTCGGTGACCTTGCGGGCGGGATTGAGCAGCGCCACGTCGACCCCGGGCAGTGGGCCGCCGGCCGCCTGCACCGCGTCGGCGAGCCGGGACCCGGCCGGCAACCGCACCAACCCGGGCCTGCGGACCTTGCCGGCGACCGCCACCACCAGCTCACCGGAGCCGGACGCGCTGGGGTCGCCCGCCGGAGTGACCGCTACGGCCTCGCTGCCCAGCGGCGCGACCGGCTCGGCGTGCGGCCGGGACCGCCAGGCCCATCCGGCGGCGGCCAGCACCACCACCGCCGCGACGACAGCCAGCGCCCGCACACCGCGTCGCCCTGGATCGAACGCGCCGGGCCCGGACAGCCGCGGGGCCACCGGGCCTTCCGCGGCAAGGGGTACGGCCGCGTCCGGCTCCGCCATCGGTGCCCCGGCCCGGGGTGGCAGCACCCCAGCCGGAGGTACGCCCACGAGCGTTGCCCCGGCCAGGGATGACGACACGTCCAGCGGCGCGTCCGTCAGCCGGCGCAGGCGCTGGCGTACCTCGGTCTCCTCGTCGTGTGACACAGGGCGACGCTATGGCGACGGCGAAGGCGGTGGGGTGTGGCGGCGCCGTCCTGTGGATAACCAACGCCACTGTGGACAACTCCCTGATCAAGCACAGATCTGCTAACGGTCTCAGCAGGTGGGCCCCCGCCGGGCTGCGCAGCCACCGCACGGGCCATCGAAACCGCTCGCGGCTCGGTAGGGAGGCTGACGGCCGACGGGTTGCTACAGCCCTCAGTGCCCCGGGTACGCCGTCTCAGTCGGGCATTGCCATTGCATGGCTCGCCGCCAGGCTCAGGAGCCGTTGTCGGTCGGCGTCCGGGTCGAACGCGTCCCGCAGCGAGATGTCCCGGCTGGCCCGGGTGACTGGCTGGTCGAGTGCCGGGACGTCAAGGCCGCTACGGCGGACCAGCACAAGTGCCGTGGACAGATACCCCTCGATCATGGACTTGAGGATGGGGTGGTTTGTCGACAGGTACCGCGCGGTCAGGACGTCGACGAACGCCGCGAAGGTGTCCGGGGCGATCTGGTACTCATCCCGGCCGACATCCGGTCCGACACCCGATGGGCACCCGGCAACCGGCACCATCGCTTCGGTCATGCGGAAGAACAACTGCGCCACAGTGTTGGACGGGTTCCACAGCACCAGATCACCGACCTGAAAACACTTGCTCACCGCACCATGATCGCAGCTGGCCGAAGTGACCGGTCACCGTCCCAGCAGTCGGGGAGCATCATCGTGAGCAGTGATTTCGCGTTCTGGAAGGTCGGCGTGGGCGACCCCGGCGAGATCTACGACGGCTTGGCTGACGGCGAGACCGACGTCCTCCAACCGCACCCCGACGTCACCTGCTTCCGAGGTGAGCTGTTGTCGCGCTGGCCCGATCTGGTGGACGTCCTCGAACCGACCGAACACGACCTTGTCGACGCGCCCGACGACGCGGCGAGGTACGTGCTACGCACCCTTCCGGTAAGGATGCTCGGCCATCTCGACGACATCTACGAGCTGGCTCGGCAGCACGGACTACGCGGCTACAGCGGGGTGGCCGACGAATCGTGCTAAGGCGTGAATCGATGTGAGTGGTGATCGGACAGGCGGCAGGGTCTCCGGCAGGCGGCTGGTGATGTGTCGTAGCGGCGGACGCGGCATCGTCCAGTTCCCCCAGCCGTGTTCCGGGCCGTCCTCACCTAGACTTGGCCGCATGCGGCAGGCGCTGAAGGACCTGACCTTCTCCGAGCATTCCGAGTGGTTCGGCCTGGGCCCGCTGGCGCTCGCCGTCCTGGCCGGCATCCACGCGTTCGTAGCCGACGAGCACTTCGCCCGGTGGGCCTGGACCACCATCGCCGTACTCATGCTGATCGCCTGCGCCGCCTACCTCATCTGGACCAGAAAGAGGCGGTCCTGAGGCCCGGTGTGGAGGGCAGTCACAGGCACGGACCGTAGGGCGGGTGGTGCCGGCCCGGTGGACTAGGCACCAGGGCCGACACCCTCCTCGACGAGCGGGTGCGCCGCCGCCGACCTCGGTCACTACAGGTACGGCCGGGTGATGATCTCGATCGCGTGGCCCGCCGGATCGAAGAAGTAGAAGCCCCGCCCACCGTGCTCGGTGTTGGTCTCCCCCTCCCGCTTCAACCGCGGGTCGGCCCAGTACGTGATGCCGCGTCCCTCGACGAACGACAGGCACCGCACGAACATCTCGTCATCGACGAGGAACGCGTAGTGCTGCATCTGGATGTCCACCGGCGGCTCGGCGAACTGGAGCAGCACACCCTCGTCCAGCAGGACGTTGACGAACGGCCCCCACGACGGCGCTTCGGGCAGCTCGAACAGCTCCCGGTAGAACGCGGCCGAGACGCTCTTGTCCTTGCTGGCGATGATGGTGTGGTTGAACGTGACTGTCATCCGTACCGTCTTCTTCCCGGTCGATCCGAAGACCCGACCGGAAGCTCACAGCGCTCGCCCAGCCACCAACGACAAAACCCCCGAGGGCACCGACGCCCCGGATCCCGCACGAGCGACGCACACATCGCGTCGATCTCGGCGTGGTGGCTGAAGTAGCCAGAACCTCCCGGGGGTAGGCCCACGTTGTGGGCAGTCGTTGCGTCCGCGGCACTCCAGGCACCCGCCTGCCCGCCACGGTGTGTCGAGCGCCCGAGTCCACTGAGCATCCAAGGCCCGCTTCGCGATGAACAGCTCCGTCGCCCGAAGGGGGCCCCGCAGAGGCGCAAGTCCTCCGCCCGTTACGACCCGGCTACAGGGCAGCCCGTAGCGCCGCCGCGATCTGGACGACATCCAGCTCGACGACGACTTCCTGACCGTCCCGCACACCTCGTGATCTGATCGCGAGGCCGATGAGAGCCAACTCGGCGGCGTCGTCCCGCAGCTCGTACTCTGCGCGGCTCTCCTCGCCGATCCCACCTGGCTCCTCGCGATCCCAGGCAGCGACCGCCGATTCAGCCAGCGACCGCGGCAGCCGCACGCTGATTCGACTGATCTGCTGATCAAGTCGAGCCCCGATCGCCGCCAGCACGGCCCGGTCCTCCTGATACCTCACGTACTGCCCACGATCCTCCACGATCGCCGAGGGTAGCCAGGCTCAACCGGGTGACCGATCCCGCAGCCGGTAACGAATGCGATCACCGCACCAAGGCTCCCGCAGGGGGTCAGCGGGCCTCCGGGTCGAGGCCGAGCACGGCCCGTCCCCCGTCCACCGGCAGGACCACCCCGTTGACGAAGCTCGCCGCAGGTGACAGCAGGTACGCGACGGCTTCGGCCACCTCGTCGGCCCGCCCGATGCGGCCCACCGGGTGCAGCCGGGTCAGTTCGGCGTCGATCCACTCTGCCTGGGAGGGTTCCTGCGCTGCCAGGAATTCGGTGTGCCGTTCGGTGGCGATCGACCCGAGCGCGACCGCGTTGGCGCGGATGCCGTGCTTCCCGTACTCGACGGCCAGTGCCCGGGTCAGCCCCTCCACGGCGGCCTTCGCCGTCGCGTACGGCAGGGCGCCGGACACGGGCCGGCGGGCCTGGTGCGACGAGACGTTGACGATCGCGCCGCCGGCGGCGCGGGCCAGGAACCGGCGGACGGCCACCGCCGCGCCCACCACGGCCGGGCGCAGGTTCAGCCCGATCAGGTCCAGGACCGTGTCGGCTGACGCGGAGTGCAGCGCGGCGTCGCGGAACACCGCCGCGTTGTTCACCCAGCCGGTCAGCGGCGCCGCGCGTTCGGCCAACTCGGCGGCGTGCTCGGCCACCCGCTCGTCGCCGGCGTCGCCGAACACCGCGACGAGCCGGTCGGCGGCCGGGTGCCCGGCCAACCAGTCGGCCGCGTCGGCGTCGCGCTCCAACACCACGACTGTGGCACCGGTCGCCACCAGACGTTCCACCACGGCCCGACCGACGCCGCGACCACCGCCGGTCACCACACACGAGGTGAGCACCGCTCAGCGCCCCGGTCGGCGGTGGACGACCACGCAGGCCAGCCCCGGGCCGGCATGCGCGCCGACGACCGCGCCCGCCTCGGAGACGTACGTGTCGTGCAGCCGCGCACCGAGCCGTTCGGTAAGCGCGGTCCGCAGCGCCTCGGCCCGTTGCGGCGCGGCCAGGTGGTGCACCCCGAGATCCACGTCGTCGTCCCCGGCCGCCTCGACGGCCAGGTCCACGAGCCGGGCCACTCCCCGGCTGGCGGTGCGGACCTTCTCGCGCAGCACGATCGCCCCGTCCGGCATGTGCATGATCGGCTTGACGGACAGGGCGGTGCCGAACAGCGCCTCGGCCGCGTTGATCCGGCCGCCCCGGCGGAGAAACTCCAGCGTGTCGACGTAGAAGTAGACGTCGGTGCGGGCGACCGCGGCGAGCGCCGCGTCGCGTACCCCGGCGAGGTCGACGCCGCCCTCGGCGGCGGTGGCGGCCGCGATGGCCGGGAAGCCCAGCCCCATGCCGGCGGAACGGCTGTCCACGACCTCGACCCGGCCGTCCAGGTCGGCCGCAGCCAGGCGCGCGGCCTCAACCGTGCCGGAGAGCGCGGCGGAGAGGTGCACCGAGACGATTCCGTCCGCGCCGGCGTCGAGCAGTTGACGGTACGTCCGGGCGAACTGGTCGGGCGCCGGGCGGGAGGTGGTGGCCGTGACCCGCCGGGCGCTCAGCGCCACGGTGGCATCGGCCGGCTGGGTTTCCACCCCCTCCAGCCCCTCCGCGCCGTTGAGCACGACCGTCAGCGGGACCACGGTCAGCCGGTGCGCCTGCAACAGCTCAGGCGGAAGATAGGCGGTGGAGTCGATGACGACCGCGACGGGCATGCTCGGCACGCTAGCCGATCGAGAGCCCCGACGCCGAAGCGCGAGCGCTCAGATCGCGTCGATGGTGACCGGCGCGGTGACCAGGCCGACGTTGTGCGCCCGCAACTGCCAGCCACGGGCGTCCTGCGGACGTCCGATGGTCGGCGCGCGGTCGTCGTGCCGTAGCTCGCTCCAGTGGCAGTTGGCCAGGGAACCGATGGTGCGCAGCACGCCGGTGTCCCAGCCGAGCAGGTGCCCGATGCCCTGCCGGGAGCCGCCACCGTGGGTGGCGATCACCACAGTGCCGCCGGGTGCCGCGTCGGCTGCTTCCCGCAACGCGGTGCCGACTCGCTCGCCGAGGTCGTGCAGGGGCTCCAGATCCGCGCCCGGATCGGGGTCGCCGGCCCGCCAGCGGGCGTACTCCTCGGGGAAACGCTCGGCGACCTCGGTGAGGTGCAGACCCTGCCACTGACCGAAGTGCCGCTCGCGCAGCCGGGCGTCGGTGCGAACCGGAAGCCCCGTCAACGCGGCGAGCGCGGCGGCGGTCTCCACGGCGCGGCTCAGGTCGCTGGCCACGATGGCGTCGGGCCGCAGCGCCGCGAGCAGCGGCGCGGCGGCGCGGGCCTGGTCGCGACCCAGCTCATTGAGGGGTACGTCGGTCTGTCCCTGGACACGGTTGGCGGCGTTCCAGTCGGTGTTGCCGTGCCGCCAGACGATCAGTCGGGTCATTCGGCGGCGGCGGACCCGCTGGCGTCGGCCTCGACCAGGTCGCGATCGACGAACGGGATGGTGGGGCAGTCCTTCCAGAGGCGGTCGAGCGCGTAGAACTCGCGCTCCTCCGTGTGCTGGACGTGCACCACGATGTCGACGTAGTCGAGCAGCACCCAGCGGCCACCACGCTCACCCTCGCGCCGGACCGGCTTGGCCTTGTCCGGCAGCTCGAGCAGGCTCGCCTCGATGGCGTCCACGATGGCCAGCACCTGACGCTCGTTGGGGGCAGCGGCGAGCACGAACGCGTCGGTGATGGCGAGCTGGTCGCCGACGTCGATGATCGTGATGTCCTGCGCCTTCTTGTCAGCGGCGGCCTGCGCGGCCGCCATTGCCAGCTCGTGGGCGCGTTCGGAAACTGTCACCGTTCTCCTTCGATCAAGCGTGCGATCCTCCAAGCGTCTCATACCCGGCGACGCCCCGACCGTGCAGTTCTGGTCGGTTAAATGCACAAAACCGCCGGAATCCGGCGTGGTCAGCGCTGATAGAGGCTCCGCTTGGCGATGTACTGCACCACACCGTCGGGCACCAAATACCAGACCGGCTCACCCCGGGCCACCCGGGCGCGGCAGTCGGTCGACGAGATGGACATCGCGGGCACCTGGATCAGGCTGACGGTGTCCGCCGGAAGGTGCTTGTCGGTCAGCGGAAAGCCGGGCCGCGTCACCCCGACGAAATGGGCCAGCTCGAAGATCTCGTCCAGATCCTTCCAGGACAGGATCCGTTGCAGGGCGTCCGCGCCGGTGATGAAGAACAGCTGCACCTTGGGGCCGTACTCGGCCTGGAGGTCGCGCAGCGTGTCGACGGTGTAGGTCGGCCCGCCGCGGTCGATGTCGACCCGACTGACCTGGAAGCGGGGGTTGGAGGCGGTGGCGATGACCGTCATCAGGTAGCGGTCCTCGGCCGGGCTGACCGGCTCGTCGGCCTTCTGCCACGGCTGGCCGGTGGGGACGAAGACCACCTCGTCCAGGCCGAACCGGTCCGCCACCTCACTGGCCGCGACGAGGTGACCGTGGTGGATCGGGTCGAAGGTGCCACCCATGATCCCGATCCGCCGGATATCTTCCTCCACCCGATGATCGTAGGCCGACCGCCAGGCCAGTCAGCCCCGGCCCGGGTGAGGGCCTCGCCACGTCCCGGCTGAACGCCCACCCCGGCCGAGCGCCCCACCCCGGCCGAGCGCCCCACCCCGGCCGAGCGCCCCACCCCGGCCGAGCGCCCACCCCGGCCGAGCGCCCACCCTGACCCGGGTGAGGTCCTCGCCGACCCGGGCGCCCACCCCGGCCCGGCTGAGCGCCCGCCCCGGCCCGCCGGGATACCGCGACATGCCGGAATCGGCCCCCCCGACGGCGGTGGTCAACTCGCGTTTCAGGAAATCGGTGCGTCAGACCGGCCTTGACACCCCGACCTTAAGAAAACCGAGTCGATCACCACGCGCGGGGCCGCGGCGCGGTGATCGAGGCGCGCGGCCACGGCACGCGCAAGGTCACGGCACGCCCAAGGTCACGGCACGCCCAAGGTCACGGCACGCGCAAGGTCACGGCACGCCCAAGGTCAGGGCACGCCCAAGGTCAGGGCACGCCCAAGGTCAGGGCACGCGCGGGCTCGCGAGGGATTACTCGTGTGCATATACTTGTAGACGAGTAATTGGAAGCGAGCGAGCCTGGAGGGCATCGTGCCGAAGCGGCGAAAGGTCAGCAATCTGCTGGCGTTGGCCGTGCTGTCCGCCCTGGTCCAGCGGCCGATGCACCCGTACGAGATCGCTACCGCACTGCGCGCCTGGGGCAAGGACCAGGACATGGAGTTCAAGTGGGGATCCTTCTACACGGTGATCCGCAACCTGGACAAACACCACCTGATCGACGCGATGGAGAGTGTTCGCGAGGGCCGACGCCCGGAACGCACCGTCTACCGGATCACCGACGCGGGACGGGCCGAGCTGGTCGACTGGGCCCGCGAGCTGGTTTCCACCCCGATGCCGGAGCATCCCCGCTTCCGGGCCGGGTTGTCCGTCCTCGCCGCGCTGCATCCCGACGAGGCCACCGACCTGCTCCGTCAGCGGCTCGACCTGCTCGACGACGCGCTTCGGCGGGACCGCGAGACGCTCGACGCGCACCTGCGGGAGATCCCGCGGCTGTTCCTGGTGGAGTCGGAGTACGACCTGGCCCTGCGGGCGGCGGAGGCGACCTGGCTGCGTGCCCTGCTCGCCGAGCTGACGTCGGGCAGCTATCCGGGGCTGGACACCTGGCGGGCCTTCCACGAGACCGGCGAGATGCCGGCCGAGCTGACCGGGCTGGCTGAGAGGACCAGCACCCCGACCGCGGAGACCACCGACTGACAAACGGCTCCGGCGGGGTGCGCCAACACCCCGCCGGAGCCCTTACCTCGAACCGACACCTGGGAAGGCACCCGGCCCGAAGCGGCAACCAGAGGATAGCCGGGCTCCCTCCCAGGTCGGTTCGCACGCGCACGAACCGAGCACACCCAGGGAGAGACCATGACCACGGTACGAACCGCGATCGTCATCGGCGGCGGCATCGCCGGACCGGTGACGGCGCTCGCGCTGCGCCGAGCCGGCATCACCGCCACCGTCTACGAGGCGTACCCCGCCACGGCCAGCGGGGTCGGCGGCATCGGCGGCACCCTCGCCCTCGCGCCCAACGGCGTGGCGGCCCTGCGCCTGGTCGGCGCGGACGAGGCGGTGACGGCGGCCGCCACCCCGATCGAGCGCAGCGCGATGGCCGTGGGCCGTCGCCGCATCGACCTGCCCACGCTGGCCGGGGTGCCGCCGCTGCGGGTGGTGCATCGGGCCGAGCTGCACCGGGCGCTACACGAGCGGGCGGTCGCCGAGGGCGTCTCGTTCGCGTACGGCAAACGGCTCGTCGACGCCCAGCAGAGCGACAGCGGCGTGACGGCCCGGTTCGAGGACGGCAGCACCGCCACCGCCGACATCCTCGTCGGCGCGGACGGCATCCGGTCCACGGTCCGCGGACTCATCGACCCGGCCGCGCCCGGCCCCCGGTTCACCGGGCTGCTCAGCTTCGAGGCGGTCGCCCGGCACGAGGTGGACGTCGAGCCGGGCACGATGACGTTCGCGTTCGGGCAACGGGGCTACTACCTGTACTGGCCGGAGCCCGGCGGCGGCACCCGGTGGGGCGCCAACCTGCCGCAGCAGCGGCCGATGAGCCTCGTCGAGGCCCGTGCGGTGCCGGCGCGACAGTGGTGGGAAACGCTGCGTACCAGCTACGGCGACGACGACCCGGGCCGGGAGCTGATGGCGACGAGCGACGCCGACGGGCTCCAGGTGGCCGGCTCGTTGCAGATCATGCCGCCCGTGCCGCACTGGCACCGGGGCCGGATGGTGCTGGTCGGCGACGCGGTGCACGCACCGTCGAACAGCTCCGGGCAGGGTGCCTCGCTGGCCATCGAGAGCGCGGTGCAGCTCGCCCGCTGCCTTCGGGACCTGCCGGACGTGGCGGCGGCGTTCGACGCGTACGTGCGGCTGCGCCGGGCCAGGGTGGAGAAGGTCGCCGCCCGCGCGGCCCGGATCAACCACGCCAAGGCGCCGGGGCCGGTCGCCCGGACGCTGATGCCGCTGCTGATGCCGCTGATGGTACGCACGGTGATGGACCCGGAGAAGACCACCGCCCACGAGCAGCGTTACGTCATCGAGTGGGACACCCCGGTCACGACGGAGCTCGCGCTGCGCTGAGCTACGGCTGCACGGTAGCCCTTGCTGATCGACTCGGGGTCCGGGACATCGGGGTGTCGAACCGTCCCGGACCCCGCGATATTCGTGAAGTCGAGTGGATCACGCGCCGCGAGGCGCGAGACACGGCCACCCGCCACCCCGCGCCCGCCCCTACGCCGCCGCGGCCGCCACCGCCGTGCGGGCGACCAGCGCGCGGCGCAGGTCGTCGTCGGAGTCGGTGACCACCCGACGCAGGCCGGGAGTCAGGTCATCGCGGGCCAGCAGCGCCGCGGCCGCCTCCCGGGTCGGCTGCGCCACGGCGTAGCGGGGAAACGCCAGCTTCGCGACCCGGTCGGCCGTCCACGGAGTACGTCGCCGCGCGGACGCCGGCATGTCGGTGAAGTACCGCTCGACGTACGCGGCGGTCAGCTCGACCTGCTCGGGCTGCCAGAACCCCTCGGCGGTCGCCTCCAGCAGTCGATTGGACAGCTCGGCGTCCCGCACGATGATGTCCCAGGCCGTCTTCTTCGCGACCGGGTCGGGCAGGGCGGCCCGGCAGCGGGCGGCCCGTTCCGCGCCCGTGGAACTGTTGTCGGCGGCTACCTCGACGGCGATTTCCGCCTCGCTGGCGGCACCCAGCACCACCAACCGGTGCAGCACCGCCCAGCGCAGTTCCGCGTCAACCCGCAGCCCGGCCGGCACGTCCCGGCCGGCGAGCCAGCCGACGAGCAGGTCCGCGTCGGTGGTCGCGGCGATCCACCCCCGCGCGGCGGCCAACTGCAAGGACTCTCCCGCCGGCGCGCTGTCGAGCAGCCGCTGGCACGCCCCGGCGATCCGGGCCAGCGCCGTGGACCGGGCCAGTGGGTCGAGGTAGCGGTCCACCAACGACCTGCTGAGCGTGAGCACGTCCTCCGCGATGATCACTTCGGTCTCGGTGGGCAGCGCGGCGGCCATCAGGTCGACCAGGCCGATGACGGGCCGCTCCCCGTCGGTCGCCGCGTCCAGTGCCTCGCCCCAGAGGAGCGCGCGGGTGAGCGGGTCGGCCAGGCGGGGCAGCAGCAGCGCGACCGCCTCCGCCGACGCCGGGTCGAGGCGGACCTTGGCGTAGGTGAGGTCACCGTCGTTGAGCAGCAACAGCCGGGCCGCCGGTGTGCCGGCCAACGCCGCCAGCACGGTCCGGCCACCGTCGGCCGCGGGGTCGATGACGAGGTCGTCGCGGTGCACCGTGCCGTCCGCCGCGTAGCGGCCCACGCCCATCCGGTGCGGGCGCAGCACCGGGTGGGACTCCGGCGCGGTCTGCACCACGGCCACGTCGGTGTAGCGGCCGTCGGCGTCGACGGTGACCTCGGCGCGCAGGGTGTTGACCTGCGGTTGTCGCAACCACACGTCGGCCCAAGCGGACAGGTCCCGGCCGCTGGCGGTGGAGAGGCTGACCAGCAGGTCGGCGAGCGTGGCGTTGCCGAAGCGGTGCTCGGCGAAGTGCGCGTTCAGGCCGGCGAGGAACGCCTCGTCGCCGAGCCACGCGACCAGTTGCCGCAGCACGCTGGCACCCTTGGCGTACGAGATGCCGTCGAAGTTGAGCAGGCCCTCGTCGGCGTCGGCCACCTCCGGCGGGGCGACCGGGTGGGTGGAGGGCCGCTGGTCGGCCGCGTATCCCCAGGCCTTGCGGCGCATGGCGAAGGTCGTCCAGGCCTGGTCGAAACGGGTCGCCTCGGCGGTGACCCGGGTGCCCAGGTATTCCGCGAAGGACTCGTTCAACCACAGGTCGTCCCACCAGCGCATGGTGACCAGGTCGCCGAACCACATGTGCGCCATCTCGTGCGCGATCGTGGTGGCCCGCGCCTCCCGCTGGGTGTCGGTGACCGCCGAGCGGAACACGTAGTCGTCGCGGAAGGTGACGATGCCCGGGTTTTCCATGGCGCCGGCGTTGAACTCCGGCACGAACGCCTGGTCGTACTTGCCGAACGGGTAGCGCTCGGTGAAGAGCTGGTGGAACCGGTCCAGGCACTGCCGGGTGACGGTGAAGATCTCATCGGCGTCGGCGTCCAGGTGCTCGGCCAGCGACCGGCGACAGTAGATGCCCAGCGGCACGCCGTCGTGCTCGGCCCGCCGCACGTGGTAGGGACCGGCGATCAGCGAGAAGAAGTACGTGGCCAGCGGCGCGCTGGGGGCGAACTCCCACCTACCCGGGGCCGGCGTGGCAGCCACCTCGGCGTTGCTGGAGACCGTCCACTCCGGCGGCGCGGTCACCGACAGGATGACGGGAGCCTTGAGGTCGGGCTGGTCGAACGCGGCGAAGATGCGCTGCACGTTGTCGAGAAAGCTCACCGCGTAGAGGTAGGTCTCGCCGTCGGCCGGGTCGACGAAGCGGTGCATCCCCTCACCCGCGTTGGAGTACGCCATCTCCGCCTCGACGACGAGCGTGTTGTCCGCGCCGAGGTCGGTGAGCGGCAGCCGGTTGTCGGTCAGCAGGTCGGCGTCGAGGTCGCGGTCGTTGAGGCGTACCGCGAGCAGTCTGGCGGGCTTGAGTTCGGCGAAGGTCGCGGTGCCGGGAGTGGCCCGGAACCGGATCTCGACATGCGAGCGGAACAACTCCGCGCCGACGGTCAGGTCGAGGTCCACCTGATAGGACTCGACAGTAATCGCCGCGCCACGCGCGGTCGCCTCTACACGGGTCAGGCTCGGCATCCGCTTATCCTGCCCGATGGGGATCGACTCACGGTCACCACACGACCCTCGGCACTGGAGGAAAGAACAATGGCGCAGCACCCCAAGGGCGACTTCGACCTCTCGCGGGCGGTCTGGCAGCGGGCCGAGGGGGACACCTCCGACAGCGCCGTCGAGGTCGCCTTCGTCGACGACCTGATCGGAATGCGCAACTCGGCCGAGCCCGAGGGGCCGGTGCTGGTCTTCACCCAGGCCGAGTGGGACGCGTTCGTGGCCGGCGCGCAGGACGGTGAGTTCGACCTGGACTGATCGCGCCGACAGGTGTGCGGTGGCCGCCAACCCGGGACGGGTGAGCCGGGTTGGCGGTCAGCCACGGACGGGGCCGTCGCCGTCGCCCCAGCCGAGACCGCCGGGCCCCGGGGCGTGGTGGAAGCCCGGATGACCGGCCACGTCGACGCATCGTTCGCCGTCCGGGCCGACCGCACCGCAGAACAGCCGCTCGGCCCGCTGCCAGGCGTCGGCCGGCGACAGGGCCGCCGCGCCGAGCGCCACCTCCGGGCGGAGCAGGGTCAACGCCTCCGCGTACGCCACCGCCAACTCGCGGGCCTCGACCACGGTGGGCGCGGTGAAGCCCAGGTGCACGGTGAAGAATCGGTGCGGCCGATCGGGCCGTCGAGGCGGCCCGATCAGAGGCCGCCCGTCCCGGCCGCCGCCCAGTGCCCGGACCGTCCGCCGCTGCCGCCAGTGCGGCGATGTGTTGTCGCGCATCCGCCCTCCCCGTGGTTGCCCCACCAGCAGCAAACCAAATTCCAACGCTCCTGGGAGGGGCCAGCCGGCGTGCCGTCGGCGCGGGGATTCAGCGGCGGCGACGGGGGTACCCGCATCCGGCCCGGCGGTGGCCGGCCGCACCCGCCCGTGAGGAGACCCGATGGCGACCATGCCGGCTGACCGCAGCCCGGACAGCACCCTCGCCCTGCTCCGCGCCGGCTACCGGTTCATCGGCGAACGCTGCGAGCGGTACGGCAGCGACGTCTTCCAGACCCGGATCCTGCTCGCCCCGACCATCTGCCTGCGCGGCCGGCCGGCGGCGATGGTGTTCTACGACAACGAACGCTTCCAACGGGCGACCGCCATGCCCCTGCGGGTGCAGCGGACCCTCACCGGGCGGCGGGGCGTGCAGGGGCTGGACGGCCCGGAGCACGCCGACCGCAAGGCCATGTTCATGTCGATCATGACGCCGACCGCCATCCGGCACCTCGGCCAACTCTTCGACGACGAGTGGCGGGCCCGGATTCCCGCCTGGGAGGCCGCCGGGCGGCTGCCGCTCTACGACGAGCTGGGCCGCCTGCTGACCAGGGTGGTCTGCGCCTGGGCCGGGGTGCCGCTGCCCACGTCGCAGGTCGAGCGACGCGCCGTCGACCTGCACGCGATGATCGAAGGGCCGGCGGTGGTCGGCCGCCGGCACTGGCGGGGACGACTCGCCCGGCACCGCGCCGAACGCTGGCTCGCCGGCCTCATCGAACGCACCCGGGTCGGTCTCTTCCCAGCGCCGTCCGGGAGCGCCCTGGCCGTCATCGCCGAGCACCGGGACCGGCGGGGCCAACTCCTCCCCCGGCGGATCGCGGCGGTGGAGTTGCTCAACGTGCTGCGGCCGGTGGTCGCCGTGGACCAGTACATCGCGTTCGCGGCGCTCGCCCTGCACGACCATCCGAGCTGGCGGGACCGGGTCCGCGACGACGACCAGGCCACCGGGAACTTCGTCCAGGAGGTACGCCGCTACTACCCGTTCTTCCCGATCGCGGCGGCCCGGGTCAAGCACTCCTTCGACTGGCGGGGCCACCACTTTCCCCGGGGCCGGCGGGTGTTGCTCGACCTGTACGGCACCAACCACCACCCCGCCCTCTGGCCGCAACCGGAGTTGTTCCGCCCGGAACGGTTCGCCGGACGACGCGTGGACCCGTTCGAGCTGATCCCACAGGGCGGCGGTGACCACTGGGCCGGGCACCGGTGCGCGGGCGAGTGGATCACCATCGACCTGATGAAACGGGCGGTCGCCAACCTGACCGGCGCCATGCGCTACGACGTACCCGTCCAGGGCCTGGCCCTGGACCTGCACCGGATGCCGGCGCTGCCGCCCCTCGGCCTGACCCTGAACAACATCCGCCGCACCGACTGACCTCCGCGGTGACACCGAGCACCGCCATCTCGTGCCGTTGCTGGCCCGCTCGCCTCCTCCACCCGGACCTCCGGGGATGGACGGCTCGTGCGGCAGCACTGCCCGGCGGCGGCAGTCGGAACAACACTTCTGTTTGACCGGCGGGAATGCGGGCAGGTGCTGCTCAGCCGCCGGTTCACAGTTGTCCCGCGCAAGGAGGCACGCCGATGTCGTTGTCCAGCCCACCTGGTGACGCCCGGCGCGGCGCGCGCCGGAGGGGGTTCGAACACGACCGCGCCAGCACGTCGTCGGTCCGACTGCCGATGACGTACGTGCTGCCGCTGCGCTGGCACGCCGACACCGGCCTGACCGAGTTGACCCGCTACCTGCGGTGGCTGGCCGACCGGGTCAACGTGATCGTGGTCGACGGCTCCGCACCGGACCTGTTCGCGCGGCACGCCGACGCCTGGCGAGGGCTGGTCCGGCACCTTCCGCCCGACGCCAGCGCCCCCGGGCTCAACGGCAAGGTGCTCGGCGTACGCACCGGCGTGCGCGCGGCGGGCCACGAGCACGTGGTGATCGCCGACGACGACGTCCGCTACGACGAGGCCGCTCTGACCGCCGTGCACCGGCTGCTGGACCGGGTCGACCTGGTACGACCGCAGAACTACTTCGACCCGCTGCCCTGGCACGCCTGGTGGGACACCGGCCGGACACTGCTCAACCGAGCGCTCGGGGATGACTACCCGGGCACCCTCGCGGTGCGGCGCAGCACCTTCCTCGCCATGGGTGGGTACGACCCGGACGTGCTCTTCGAGAACCTGGAGCTGATCCGCACCGTGCGCGGGCACGGCGGTGTCGAGGCCAAGCCGGCCTGGTTGTACGTCCGCCGACTGCCGCCGGATGCCGCGCACTTCCGTGGTCAGCGGATCCGTCAGGCGTACGACGATCTGGCCCAGCCGGCTCGCCTGCTGACCGCGCTCGCGGTCCTGCCGGGGCTGGCGGCGGCCGTCGCGGCGCGCCGGCCCCGGCTGCTGCTCGGCGCGGCGGCCGGGGCGGTCGCGCTGGCCGAGGCGGGCCGCCGGCGCGCCGGCGGGGACCGGGTGTTTCCGCCGACCACGGCCCTGGCGGCCCCGCTCTGGCTGGTGGAGCGCGGGGTGTGCGGTTGGCTGGCGGTAGCCCAGCGGGTCCTGCTCGGCGGCGTCCGCTACGGCGACGCCCAGATCCGCCGAGCCGCCAATCCCGCCCCGCACCGCCCGTTGACCCGCGCGATCTTGCACTTTCGGTCGCGACAATACGGACCTTAATACGACAAACACCCGACCGAAACTGCAAGATCGGCGGGGCGGGTGGGGTGGGGTGGGGTGGGGTGGGGTGGGGTGGGGTGGGGTGGGGTGGGGTGGGGTGGGTGGGGTGGGACGCGACAGCTCGCGGTCACCGAGGTGGCCGCGAGCTGTCGGGATCGGGCTGGGGTCAGGGGCTGACCTGGTGCCGGGCCTGCTGGGCCTGGTCCTTGACGTCGTGCGCGGCCGACCTGCTGTCGTCCTTGACCGCGTGCACGGCGTCCTGGGCGGTGGACCTCACCGACTGGGCGGCCTGCTGGGCGGGCTCGCGCAGCTCCTCCTTGAGCTCGCTGGCCACCTCCCCCAGCTTGTCCTTCACCGCACCGGTGTGCTCCCCGACCCGCTCCTTCAGCTGGGTCGCGGCCTGCTGCTCGCGGCGGGAGGCCGGGATCAGCGAGGAGGCCAGCCAGCCGACGCCGAACGCGATCAAACCGGCGGCGAGAGGGTTGCCCTGGGACTTCTGCCGGATCACCCGCGGCGCGCTGTGCGCGGCGTCGCTGACAGTGGTCGCCGCCGAGTGCGCGGCGTCGCTGACGCTGGACGCCGCCGACGAGGCGCGGTCGCCCACCGAGTGAGCCGCCTGGCCGGTGCCGTGGCCGAGGTCAGACGCGGTTCCCATGACCTTGTCCCTCACATTCTGCAGAGCGGATCGGGCCTGCTGCTTGCGGTCGTCGACGATGCGGCTGGGGCTGACCTTGTACGCCAGCGCGTCCACATCGGAGCTGAGGCTGTTACGGGTGGCTTCGATCTCCCGGCGGATCTGATCGGGATCGGTGCTCATTGGGTGACTCCCTCCGGGTGCGGCTTGAGCGCGTCGGGGATCCGCTGCACGCTGTCGTTCGTCTGCTTGAGCCCGCGGACGTGTTGGGCGTTCTTCTTCGCCATGGAGTAGAGGACGGCACCGATCGCGGCCCAGACGACGGCCACGATCAGTGCGGCCAGGCCGGAGTCCATGACGTTGTCCAGGAGCTGCCACACGGCGATGGACACGAAGAGCGCCACCATGTAGCCGCCGAAGCCGGCCCCGCCGAAGAGCCCGGCGGCCTTGCCGGCCTTCTTGCCCTCCTGGCGGATCTCGGCCTTGGCCAGCTCGACCTCCTGACGCATCAGCGTCGACAGGTCGGTGGTGACCTGACGCATCAGGTCACCCAGCGAGCTGCCCTTCACCTCCGCAGCGGTGTGCGGGGCACCCGCGTCGGGTTGGTATCCGGAGCCCAGGCCGGACCCCTGCGTCGGCGTGGTCATGCCGTCGCCTCCCTCTGGATGACTCGTTGGCTCACGGACGGGGGGTGCCGCTGGACGGAACGCCCGGCAGCGGGTCGGTCTGCTGTACCGGCGGCAGCGGCTGGCCGGTGCCGGAGTAATCCGGGGAGCCGTCCCGGCTCGGGTCGGCATAGCCGCCGGGCGTCGGGTCCGCATAGCCGCCGGGCGTAGGGTCCGCATAGCCGCCGGGCGTAGGGTCCGCATAGCCGCCGGGCGTAGGGTCCGCATAGCCGCCGGGCGTCGGGTCCGCATAGCCGCCGGAGGTCGGCTCGGTGCGCGTGCCGGGGGTCGGGTCGAGGTAGCCGCCCGGCGGGACGGCGTCCGGCACCGCGCGGGGCGCCGGCGGCGGCGTCGGGATGACGGCGGTCTGCTCCGGGTCGTACGCCCCCGCACCCCGGTAGGTCGAGGATCCGTTGCCGGAGTCGTGGCCGGCGGCGGAGACGCTTCGGGTCAGCCGACCGGCCAACACACCGAGAACGGCCGCGCCGACCAGGAAGGTGCCGGGATTGCGCCGGGCGTAGTCGCGTACCTCGGTGAGCAGGTCGCCGGGCTCGCGCTGCTCCAGCCAGCCGGCGACGCCGTGCACCCGGTCGGCGGCCTGGCGGGCCAGCTCGGTCACCGGGCCGGCCTGACCACCCTGCTCGGCCATCGAACGCATCTCGTCGGCAAGCGAGCGCAGTCCACCGGCGGCCCGACGCTGCTGCTCACCGGCCTGGCTGGCGAGTTGGGTGCGAGTCTCGCCGTACAGGTTGCGAGCCTGCCGGGCCGCCTCGCGGCCGACCTCGGTGCCCTGTTCCTTCGCGGTCTGCGCGACCGCGCCGCCAGCCTGCGCGGCTTCGGAGCCGACCTGGCGCACCTGGTCGCGAACGCCACCGCCGTTCGTCGACTCCTGCCCGTACGTGGAAGACGTGGGTGAAAGATCGTAAGACATGATTTCCCTTCCGCTCAGAAAGTCGTCGCGGTTGTGCTGGGGGATACGGCGTGTTGCCGCCGCCGCTGACCATTCACCTACCCTGCGTTTCGGCTTCCATACCTCTTCGTGCATTTCTCTGCGCGACCCACCGGTTGGTCTTCAAAATGGAGGATCGTCGGGCTGCGTCATGTCGCCGCTGCGGACAGTGCGGTTCGCGAGGGCCGGCAGAGCCACGAAAGGGGGCAGCGATGGCACGAGACGTGCGAGGTGGCCGACGGCCGGCTCCCCGACCCCGGGTCCAGGTGGCCGCGCTGGTCGTGGCCGGGGTCTTCCTGCTGATCGGCGTTCTCGGCTTCGTTCCCGGCGTCACCACCGACTACGGCGAGCTGAGATTCGCCGGACACCACTCGGACGCGCGACTGCTCGGGCTGTTCCAGGTGTCGATCCTGCACAACGCGGTGCACCTGCTCTACGGGCTGGTGGGCCTGGTGCTGGCGCGCAGCGTCGCCGGCGCCCGGGTGTTCCTGGCCGCCGGCGGTGCGAGCTATCTCGCGCTCTGGCTGTACGGCCTGGCCATCGAGGCCGTCGACCCGGAGAGCGGGGCGAACATCCTGCCGGTGAACGACGCCGACAACTGGCTGCACCTCGCACTCGGCTTCGGGATGCTCGCGCTCGGGCTGCTGCTGTCGAACCAGGCAGGCACCGGCGGACGCCTGGACAACCCGGCCGATCGGCACTGAGCAGGAGCTTTGCGCGGTGAGCTCGTCGCGCGCCAGCCCGGGCGCGTAGGCGTCAGGCCGCGACCGGCAGCCGCTTCGCGAAACAGATGCTGTACGGGTTGCCCACGTACTCGCCGTAGACCGGGATCTGGTCATAGCCGGACGAGGTGTAGAGCGCGATCGCGGCCGGCAGGTAGGTGCCGGTCTCCAGGCAGACCACCGACTGCCCCTGCCGGAACGCACACTCCTCCAGCGCGGCAAGCAGTTGACGGGCGATGCCCCGACCCCGGTAGGCGGGCCGGACGTACATTCGTTTGATCTCACCGGTGCCGGCATCGATCGACTGGAGCCCGCCACAGGCGACCGCCCGACCGTGCACCACCGCCGCCAGGTAGCGGACGTCGTCGTGGGGGACGAAGACCTGCCCATCCAACCCACCATCGGCTGTACGCAGCTCACGCTGCTGCGCGATGAGCAGGGCGGCGATCTCCGGATCGATGACGGGCCGAGACTCGATCAGCATCACCCCACGCTAGGACGGGTGGATTTCGCGAAGGTTTCCGGAAATCAACCCGATCACAGAGCGCAACGGACTACTCGTCGTCGTACTCGTCGTCGTCGAGATCGTCGGACGAGTCCGCACCCACCTCGTCCGATCGCACCCGGCGGGCCTTGCGGGCGGCGAGCCGGTCGGCCGCGGAGAGCCGGTTCGACTTCTCCTCCAGCCGGACGTCGGTGCCCCGGTTGCCGGGTACGAAGTCCACGCCGGCGTAGAGCGTCGGCTTCCAGTCGAACTCGCGCTCGCCGATCCGGACCAGATCACCCGGCGCCGCGCCGGCCTTGGCCAGCTTGTCCTCCACCCCGAGCCGGGCGAGCCGGTCAGCGAGGTAGCCGACCGCCTCGTCGTTGTCGAAGTTGGTCTGCTTGACCCAGCGCTCCGGCCGGACACCGCGAACGGTGAACGAGCCGTCCGCTTCGGCGGTGATGGTGAAGCCGTCGTCGTCCACCGCGATCGGCCGGATCACGATCCGGGTCGGCTCGGCGGGCGGCGCGGCCTTACGCTGCGCCTCGACCAGATCGGCCATCGCGTAGGTGAGCTCCTTGAGCCCCTCCCGGGTGGCCGCGGAGACCTCGAACACCCGGTAGCCGCGCGCCTCCAGGTCGGGGCGCACGATCTCGGCGAGGTCCCGACCGTCCGGCACGTCGACCTTGTTCACGGCGACCATCCGTGGGCGGTCGCTCAGCCCACCGTACTGGCTCAGCTCGGCCTCGATGGCGTCGATGTCGGCGACCGGGTCACGACCGGGCTCCAGGGTCGCCGAGTCGATGACGTGCACCAGCACGGCGCAGCGCTCGATGTGCCGCAGGAACTCCAGGCCCAGCCCCTTGCCGCTGGCCGCGCCGGGGATCAGACCGGGCACGTCGGCGACGGTGAAGGTGTGGTTGTCCATCCGGACCACGCCGAGGTTGGGCACGAGGGTGGTGAACGGGTAGTCGGCGATCTTCGGCTTCGCGGCGGAGATCACCGAGATCAGCGACGACTTGCCGGCCGACGGGAAGCCCACCAGGCCCACGTCAGCGACGCTCTTGAGCTCCAGCACGACGTCCAACTGGTCACCGGGCTCCCCCAGCTCGGCGAAGCCCGGCGCCTTGCGCTTGGCGTTGGCGAGCGACGCGTTGCCCCGCCCGCCGCGGCCGCCCCGAGCCACCTCGAAGGTGGTGCCGGCGCCGACCATGTCGGCCAGCACGGTGCCGTCGGTGGCCTGCACCACCGTGCCGTTTGGCACCTTCAGCAGCAGGGTGCGGCCGTTGGCGCCGTCCCGGTTCGACCCGGCGCCGCCCTTGCCGTTGTCGGCCTTGACGTGCGGGTGGAAGTGAAAGTCGAGCAGGGTGGTGACCTGCGGGTCGACGACCAGGGACACGCTGCCGCCGTGTCCGCCGTTACCGCCGTCCGGCCCACCGAAGGGCTTGAACTTCTCGCGGTGGATCGAGGCACAGCCGTGCCCGCCATCGCCGGCCTGCAGGTGCAGAACGACCCGGTCAACGAACGTTGCCACGGCGTCAATCCTTCCAGCGAGGTCCGACCCCGCACTTCGTGAAAAAGGCTAAGCGGGCCGGGACCCGGAGGTCCGCGGCCCGCTTGAGCGAAGAGAACTACTGCTGCGGAACGATGCTGACGGTCTTACGACCGCGCTTGGTGCCGAACAGGACCGCACCGGCCGACAGCGCGAACAGCGTGTCGTCGCCGCCACGGCCGACCAGGTCACCGGGGTGGAACTTGGTGCCACGCTGCCGGATGAGGATCTCACCGGCGCTGACAACCTGACCACCGAAGCGCTTCACGCCGAGTCGCTGGGCCGCGGAATCGCGACCGTTACGCGAGCTGGACGCACCCTTTTTGTGAGCCATTGGAGGACGACCTACTTCCCGCTGGAGATGCCGGTCACCTTGACCTGGGTCAACGGCTGGCGGTGACCCTGGCGCTTGTGGTAGCCGGTCTTGTTCTTGAACTTGTGAATCCGGATCTTCGGGCCCTTGGTGTGCGCGGCGATTTCGCCGGACACCGCGACCTCGGCAAGCTTCGCCGCGTCGGTCACCAGGTCGTCACCGTCGACGAGGAGCACCGCGGTGAGCTTCACCGCGTCACCGGGGGCACCGGTGAGCTTCTCGACCTCGATCACGTCGCCCTCGGCGACCTTGTACTGCTTGCCGCCGGTCTTGACGATCGCGTACATCGGAGGCGGACTCCCTGTCGTTGAGGCTGCTGGCGGTCGTCCCCGCGGCGGCTCGCCGGGTAGCAGTGCACGGCGGCGCGGGCACACGGGAACTCGGCACACCAAAGGTGGGCCGCAGGCAAGAGTACGCCATTGCCGGCCCGGACCCCAAACCGGCCTGCCCCGGTCAGCGCGCGCAGAGCTCGTCGAGGCGCTGCTGGAGCCTGTCGAGTTCGGTCTCGTCGATGGACTCGACGTCGGCGCCGAGCGCCGCGACCTCGCTGCCGAGATCGGTGAGCAGGGTCTTGAGCTGCGGATCTGTGGCCCGCCCGGCCTGTTTCCGCAGCTCACTCCGCCAGCCGGCCAACGCCCCCTCGGCCCGTACGCGGGCAGCCTCGGCCGTGCCGCTGTCCCCGGCGCCCACCGCCGCGACCATCTGGCCCAGCTCAGCCACATACGTCTGGACGGCGGTGGTGCTGGCCTGCTGGGCGGCGACACAGACCTGCGTGGCGCCGCCCGCCGCGGCACCACTGGCCGGAATGCCGCTCGGCCCGGAGGCCGTGCCACCGGTGGTCACGCCGGCCGAACCGGACCCCACGCCCCCCGGCCGGTCGGCGGCACAGCCGGACACGTCGAAGAGCACAGTGACAAGCGCGATGAGGGCGAGCAGACGACGCATCCTCTTCTCCTGACCAGGGACTGTCGATCCTGGGCCGGAGTGGCACAACGGCGAGGTCCCTCCCCCGTCACTTTGCCGGAGAAGGGACCTCGCCAAACACTTGGCCGGTCAGGCGGTCAGGGGCGCGTCCGCCGGCGTGCGCCACCCCGGCGTGAACGGCGGCGGCCGGCACCACCCTCGGTGCTGTCCTCGTCGCCCTCACCGTCGGCGAGCGCGTCCGGGTCGTCCGCCGCGGCCAACCGAGCCGACTCCCCCTGCTGAGCGTCGGAGATCGCCGGCGCGGCGGCCGTCTCCGACTCGTAGCGGGACAGGTCGTAGCCCATGGTGTCCTGGTAGTCGACGTCCGGCTCGGCGCTGGTCTCGGTGTCGACGACCTCGACCACGGCCCGCTCGGCAGGTGCGTTCTTGCGCGCCCGGCGACGGGACGACGCGGTGCCCTGCTCCACGGCCGGGGCGGCAGCCACCGAGGAGGCGACCGCCTTGACCTTCTCCCCCGCACCGGCAACGCGCGCCTTCTCCGGCACCGGCTCGGTGTGCATGATGACGCCCCGACCCTTGCAGCACTCACAGGTCTCGCTGAACGCCTCCAGCAGGCCCGCGCCGATCCGCTTACGGGTCATCTGCACCAGACCGAGTGAGGTGATCTCGGTGACCTGGTGCTTGGTGCGGTCCCGACCCAGGCACTCGGTGAGTCGGCGCAGCACCAGCTCACGGTTCGACTCCAGCACCATGTCGATGAAGTCGATCACCACGATGCCGCCGATGTCCCGCAGCCGGAGCTGGCGGACGATCTCCTCCGCCGCCTCCAGGTTGTTGCGGGTGACGGTCTCCTCCAGGTTGCCCCCGGAACCGGTGTACTTACCGGTGTTGACGTCCACCACCGTCATCGCCTCGGTGCGGTCGATCACCAGCGAACCGCCGGAGGGCAGGAAGACCTTGCGGTCCAGGCCCTTGATGATCTGCTCGTCGATCCGGTACTCGGCGAAGACGTCGCTCGTGCCGACGTGCCGACGCACCCGGTCCACCAGGTCCGGAGAGACGTGCGACAGGTACGAATCGACGATGTCGTACGACTGCTCGCCCTCAATGACCAACTCGCGGAAGTCCTCGTTGAACAGGTCCCGCACCACCCGGATAACCAGGTCCGGCTCCCCGTAGAGCAGCGCCGGAGCGCCACCCTCGGCGGCCTTGGCCTGGATGTCCTCCCACTGGGCCTGGAGCCGCTTGACGTCGCGGGCCAACTCGTCCTCGCTGGCGCCCTCGGCGGCAGTGCGGACGATCACGCCCGCGCCGTCCGGGACCAGCTTCTTGAGCACGTCGCGCAGCCGCTTGCGCTCGTTGTCCGGCAGCTTGCGGCTGATCCCGGACGCGTTGCCGTTGGGCACGTACACCAGGTGCCGGCCGGAGAGCGCGATGTGGCTGGTCAGCCGCGCGCCCTTGTGCCCGATCGGGTCCTTGGTGACCTGGACCAGCACCGAGTCGCCGGAGCGCAGCGCCTGCTCGATCGAGCGGGCCCGCCCTTCCAGACCGGAGGTGTCCCAGTTGACCTCGCCGGCGTACAGCACCGCGTTGCGACCCCGGCCGACGTCGACGAACGCCGCCTCCATGCTCGGCAGCACGTTCTGCACCTTGCCCAGGTACACGTTGCCGGCCATCGTGCCGGAGGAGTTGCGGGTGACGTAGTGCTCCACGAGCACCCCGTCCTCCAGCACGGCGATCTGGGTCCGGTCACCGCGCTGGCGGACCGCCATCACCCGGTCGACCGCCTCCCGGCGTGCCAGGAACTCCGACTCGCTGAGAATCGGCGGCCGCGTACGCCGCTGCTCCCGGCCGTCCCGGCGGCGCTGGCGCTTGGCCTCCAGCCGGGTCGAACCGGACACGCCCTGCACCTCGTCGACGGTCCGGCGCGGCTCGCGGATCTTCACCACGGTCGGTACGCCGTCGTCGGCGGCACCCTCCGTGTCGCCCGCGCCCCGGCGACGACGACGCCGGCGACGCCGGGTCAGGCCGTCCCCGCCCTCGCTGTCCTCGTCCTCGTCGCCCTCGGCCCCGACCTCGGCGGTCTCTTCCTCGTCGGCCTGCGCCGCCTCCTCGGACTCGTCGTCCTCGGCGTCGTCGGCCCCGCCCTTGCCCCGGCCCCGGCCCCGGCGACCACGCCGGCGGCGGCGGCGCGCGGCGGCGCTGTCCTCGTCGTCCTCATCCGCCTCGGCGGCCTCGTCGGCCTCGTCGGTCGGCTCCTCCTCGGCCTCGATCGCCTCGACCGGCTCCACCGGCTCGACCTCGCGGCGACCACGCCGACGGCGGCGGGACGGCTCCGCGGCCTCCTCCACCGCCGGCTCCTCGACGACGGGAGCGGGCTCGACCGGCCGGGTCACCGGCACGGCGTCCGGCTGGGGAGCCATGAACAGCACGGTGGGCGCGGAGAGCGCGGCCCGCCGACGACGGGTACGCGGCTGCTCCGGCTCGACCTCGGCCGGCTCAAGCGGCTCCGCTGTCACACCGGAGACGGCGACACCCGGTGACACCTCGCCGGCGCTGGTCCAGGGCGACTCGGCGGGGGCCGCCGTGGGGATGTCGTTCAGCTCGGCCTCGGCCTCGCGAAGGTCGGAGGCCACCGGTTCCTCGGCGGCGACCGGCTCCTCGACGGGCGGCTCCTCGACGACCGGCTCCTCGACCGCGGGCGGCTCCTCGACGGCAGCCGGGGTGGCCTTCTTGCGCCGGGTACGGGTCACCTTGACCGGCGGAACCACGTCGGCCGGGGCCACCTCCGCGGAGGACGCGACGAGCGGCTCCTCGGCGGTCGTCTCGACCGGGGTGGCCTTACGGCGGCGCCGGGGGGTCTTGGGCGCGACGTCCTGGTCGCCGGAGATCGGGGCGAAGACCTCCGCCTGCGGCGACTCGGTACTGGCCGCCTCGCTGGTGGACGCCTCGGCCGGAGCGTCGGTCTGCTCCGGCTGGCTCAGCGGGGCGGCGCGACGCCGGGTCGCCCGGGCGCGTCGTACCGGCGCGGCGGGCTCGGCGCTCTGCGCGCCGTCCGGCTCCACCGAAGCCGAACCGACGGCCGTGGTGGGGGTCGCGACGGCAGCGCCGTCGGCCGTGGTGCTCTGGTCGGCGGTCGCCCCGGCCGGCTGTGAACCGGTCCGTTCGCCGCCCTCGGGCTCGTTCTCGAGCATGGACGTTCTCCAGTTCTGGCTACCCCGGGCGCGGGTGAGCGCTGCCACGCAGGGTCGCCGCAAAAGTGTTTCCGCCGGGCGCGCGTGGTGCGCGACCGCCGAAGTCTGCCTGCCAGAACACCAACCGTCGGTCAGTGCCCAACGATGGTTGCCCCGTCGCGATCCGCATCCAACGGATCCACGATCGCACCCTGCGCGGTCAACGTGCCCTGAGCCAGCCGGGTCACCCTCGGTGAGACCGGCGGCTCCAGGTCGGCCACCACGCGGAGGCCGGAAAGGACGTCATCGGGCCGTACGGACGGGGTGACCTGCCGTACGACCAGTTCGAGTATCGCACACGGTACGGCCGGCGCCCCGGAAGGCGTCGGCGTTGGTGCGAGGACATCGATGGATATCACCGCGGCGCGGGCGTCGAAAGTGCGTCGACCCTGCTTGGTCATCCGCTCCACCAGCACCTCGTCCGCAGCGAGGAAGGCGTCCACCGCGGCGCGGAGCACCTCGGTCTCGACCTCGGGCAACTCGATGTGCCAGTGCGACGCCTCGATCCGGTCCGGGAGGTTGCCCCCCTCGGCGATCACGGCGTCCAGGACGTCCAACCCCGGCGAGAGCGCTGCGTCCAACGCGGCGCGCAGCGCCTCCGGGTCGACCTCGGCCTGAAGGGCGATCTCCAGGTACTCCGCCTCGCTCGCCACCCCGGTGGGCGCGGCGCTGGCATAGGAGATCTTCGGGTGCGGGTGGAAACCCTGGGAGAAGGCGACCGGCACGGCGGCCCGGCGCAGCGCACGCTCGAACGCCCGGGCGAAGTCCCGGTGCGAGGTGAACCGCAGTGGCCCGCGCTTGGCGTACCGGATGCGGACGCGCTGGACGACCGGTGCCTGGCCGCCCTCGGGTTGAGGCTTCTTGGCGATCGTGGGCTCCTCGGGTGTACCTGCGTGTCCGACCATCCTGGCCCAGCGCCACCGACGGTACGCAGCCGGGGCGGCCGGATCGCCCGGACAGGCCGGCATGAACCGGTCATGTGGGTCGCGACCGCCCCGTCCGCGAAGCCTGCGGGCCGGCTGGCGCCCCGGAAGCCACCAGCCGGCCATCGCGATCAGAACCGGTTACCGCTGTTGCGGCCCACTGGGCGGAGCCCCGCTCGGCGGGCCGTACCCGGGAGGCGGAAGGTGGCCGGGAGGCGGAAGGTGGCCGGGAGGCGGGGCATACCCGGCAGGCGGGCCGTGACCGGGAGGCGGAGGGTAGCCGGGCGAAGGGGCATACCCCGGGGGTTGGCCGTAACCGGGAGGCTGGGCGTAACCGGGAGGCTGGGCATGCCCGGGAGGCCGGCTGTAACCGGGAGGCGGAGGGTAGCCGGGCGACGCGGCATACCCGGGAGGCGGGCCGTAGCCCGGCGGCTGGGCGTAGCCGGGAGGCGGGCCGTAGCCCGGCGGCTGGGCGTAGCCGGGAGGCGGGCCGTAGCCGGGAGGCGGGCCGTAGCCCGGCGGCTGGGCGTAGCCGGGGGGCGGGCCGTAGCCGGGAGGCGGGGGCGGGTAGCCGCCGGAGATCATCTGGTCCAGCACCTCGTCCGGGATGTCGGCGGCGGCCCGGACCGCCTCCCGCCGGTAGCGCCGACGGTTCCAGATGAGGAACACCACAAGCGCCAGCAGCAGCACCAGCGCCACGGCGATACCGATGACCACGACCATGACCTGCTGGTCGGTGGGACCACCGCGATCGCCGTGTTGGGAGAGATCGAACTCCTTTGCGGCCTCGGTGATGATCGGGCCCGGGCTGGCGGTCGCCTCCGGGCCGAGCAGCGGGTTGGTGGTGACCGGCGGTACGTTCGCGGTCAGCGCCTTCAGCGGGTCGATCAGCCCGAAGCCGAACTGCGGATCTCGCCCGGCCGGGCCGGAGTCCCGTGCGGTCCGGATGATCCGGTTGATCACGTTCGGAGCGTTGAGATTCGGATATTTCGCCCGGATCAGCGCGGCCAGACCGGAGACGATCGCCGTGGAATCGGAGGTCCCGTCGCCCCAGCCGTAGCCCCCCTCGGTGCTGACGTTGTAGATGCCATCGCCCGGAGCGGCGACCACCGCCTCCGGCCCCTGGACAGAGCCGGACCAGAACCTGCCGCCCTTGGTCGTCCCGGTCACCGCGATCACACCGGGGGTGTTGGCCGGTTGCGCGACGGCGACATCGCCCTTGGCCGTGTTGCCAGCGGAGGCGACCACGATGACGTCGTGGTCCAGCGCGTACCTGATCGCGCTCTCCTGCTCCGGGCCGACGACGCCCGGCCCACCGACGGACAAGTTGATCACCTTGGCGCCACCGTCGACGGCCATCCGGATGGCGAGTGTGATCGCCGCGTCCGGGTAGGTCCCGCTGCCCTTGCGCATCTTGATCGGCAGGATCTTCGCGCCGGGGGCGATGCCGTCCACGCCGTCGCGACCACCGCTCTTCGCCGCGATGATGCCGGCCATGTGCGTGCCGTGGCCGTCCTCGTCGGCCCGACCGTCTCCGGAGACGCCGTAGCTGCGACCACCGGCAAGGACCTGACCCCGCAGGTCCGGGTGGCTGGCCTCGACACCGCTGTCCAGCACGGCCACGATCACGCCCCGCCCAGTCGAGATCTTGTGCGCCTGGTCGATCCGGAGCTCGTCCAGATACCACTGCTCGGCCCGCCGAGGCGCGGCGGCCGCCGGCTGGGCCGCACCGACCACCAGGAACCCCGCCAGCAGGCAGGCGGCGGCCGGCCGGATCGCTCCGACGTTCATCCTCATCCTTTGTCCTCACCGCAGGATGCCCGGAACGTGCCAGCGTTCATGGAGAAACCGGACATCGCGCTATCCCCCGTCAGCGCCAGTCACCCGCCGAGCACGAGGCCCGGCGGGTGTGGTGTCGACTGTGGAGGCTAGCGGTCACCGCCGCCGGGTGCTGCCCCGGCGGCGGGCGGTCAGGCCGGGTGGTCGGCGGCCGGGACCTTCATTCCGTTGCCGCCCAGCGGCGTGAGTGGCAGCAGCTTCTTGCCGGTCGGGCCGATCTGGATCTCGGTGTCCATCGATGGGCAGACGCCGCAGTCGAAGCAGGGCGTCCACCGGCAGTCGTCCTGTTCGAACTCGCTCACCGAGTCCTGCCAGTCCTGCCAGAGCCAGTCCTTGTCCAGGCCCGAGTCGAGGTGGTCCCAGGGCAGGACCTCCAACTCCTCGCGCTGCCGGGTGGTGTACCAGTCGAGGTCGATTCCGAACGCGGGCAGCGTCTCGGCCGCCGCGTCCACCCAGCGCTGGTAGGAGAAGTGCTCGCTCCACCCGTCGAACCGGCCGCCGTTCTCCCAGACCTTGCGGATCACCGAGCCGACCCGGCGGTCACCCCGGGACAGCAGTCCCTCGATCAGCGACGGCTCACCGTCGTGGTACCGGTAGCCGATGGCGCGGCCCAGCGAGCGGTCCGAGTTGATGGCCTGCTTGAGGATCTTGAGCCGGTGGTCGATGACCTCCGGACGCTCCATCGAGGCCCACTGGAACGGGGTGTGCGGCTTGGGCACGAACCCACCGATGGAGACCGTGCAGCGGATGTCCTTGGAACCGGTGGCGGCCCGACCGGCCCGGATCACCTCGTGGGCCATCTCCGCGATCTCGAGGACGTCCTCGTCGGTCTCGGTGGGGAGGCCACACATGAAGTAGAGCTTCACCTGCCGCCAGCCGTTGGTGTACGCGGTGACGACGGTGCGGATCAGGTCTTCCTTCGTCACCATCTTGTTGATGACCTTGCGGATCCGCTCCGACCCGCCCTCCGGGGCGAAGGTCAGGCCGGTCCGCCGCCCGTTGCGGGACAACTCCTGCGCGAGGTCGATGTTGAAGGCGTCCACCCGGGTCGACGGCAGCGACAGCGAGACGTTCGTGCCCGCGTACTGCTCGGCGAGGCCCGAGCACATGTCACCGATCTCGGAGTGGTCGGCCGAGGAGAGCGACAGCAGGCCCACCTCGTTGAAGCCGGAGAACTCCAGGCCCTCGCGGACCATCTGCCCGACCGTGGTGATGGACCGCTCCCGCACCGGCCGGGTGATCATGCCGGCCTGGCAGAACCGGCATCCCCGGGTGCAACCCCGGAAGATCTCCACCGCGTACCGCTCGTGCACCGTCTCGGCCAGCGGCACGAGGGGCTTCTTCGGGTACGGCCAGGCGTCCAGGTCCATCGTCGTGCGCTTGTGCACCCGGAACGGCACGTCCGCGCGGTTCGGCACGACCCGCTGGATCCGCCCGTCCGGGAGGTAGTCGACGTCGTAGAAGCGCGGCACGTAGACGCTCTCGGTGCGCGCCAGCCGCAGCAGCAGCTCGTCGCGGCCCCCGGGGGAACCCTCGGCCTTCCACTCCCGCACGATCGCGGTGATCTCCAGCACCGCCTCCTCGCCGTCGCCGAGCACCGCGGCGTCGATGAAGTCGGCGATGGGCTCCGGGTTGAACGCCGCGTGCCCACCGGCCACGATCACCGGGTCGGCGTCGGTGCGGTCGGCGGCCAGCATCGGGATGCCGGCCAGGTCGATCGCGGTGAGCATGTTCGTGTAGCCCAGCTCGGTGGAGAAGGAGATGCCGAACACGTCGAAGTTACGCACCGACCGGTGCGCGTCGACGGTGAACTGCGGCACGCCGTGCGTGCGCATCAGCGTCTCCAGGTCCGGCCAGACCGCGTACGTCCGTTCGGCGAGGGTGTCGGGCAGCTCGTTGAGCACCTCGTAGAGGATCTGCACGCCCTGGTTGGGCAGGCCCACCTCGTACGCGTCGGGATACATCAACGCCCAGCGCACGGTCGCCGCGGCCCAGTCCTTGGTCACCGCACCCAACTCGCCCCCGACGTACTGGATGGGCTTGGAAACCTGGGGCAGCAGCGGCTCAAGCTGGGACCAGACGGACGGCTCCAGGTCACGGCTCGGCGTCGGAGCCGCCGAGCTGGAGTCGTCGCGAGAGTTGGTCGCGGCCGCGCGCGGCGTCGTGGACGGGGCACTCATGATGCCCAAGGGTACGCGCCCACCCGGCGGTGGCGACGCGGTACTAACCTCGGACCGGCGCGAGAGGAGATTGCCGCCATGCCCGAGCCCCAGCCGGGAGCACGGCCGGCCGACGGGAGCACCCCGGGCGCGGAGCCGGACCGGGTTCCGGCGGCCGCCGATCAGCCGGCCTCCCCACCCGTACCGTCGGACCAGCCGAAACCGTCAGACCAACCGGAACCATCGGACCAACCGGAACCGTCGGACCAAACGGAACCGTCGGACCAACCGAAATCGTCGGACCAACCGAAACCGTCGGACCAACCGGAACCGTCGGACCAACCGGACCCTCCGGCGCGATCCGAGCCCGCCACCACCGCGGAGGTTCCCCCGCCCAGGTGGAGCGGGTCGGCTCCGGTGCCGCCCCCGCTGCCGCGCCGACCGGTCTGGGGCGAGTCGGCCGAGCCGACCCCGCCGCCCCTGCCCGTAGGGCCGCCGGAGCACCAGACGCCCGTCGACCCGTGGGCCGGCGTGGACACCGGTGGCTGGGACCTGCCCTCCGCCGAACTGCCGCCGCTGCCGCCGCTGCCGCCGACGATGCCGCACCCGACGCCGCCGGCGACCCGCCAGTGGTCCGGTCCGCCCGCTCCCCCGGTCGGGTCGCACCCGGTGTCTCCGGCGGCCGCCCCGAGGCCACCACAGGCGACCGGAGCCAGGATGCCGACCCGGCCGACGCCGCCGCCGACGCCGCCACCCGCGGTGCCCAAGCAGCGCCGGGGCCGGCGCCCGGCCGCGCCACCCGCGGCGCCGCCGGGCTGGCAGGCTCCCAAGGGGTACGTCCCGGTGCCGGTTCGCCGTCGTCGCCGCTGGCCCTGGTTGCTGCTGCTCACCCTGGCCTGCTGTTGCGGCTGCCCCGCCTACTACGGGTTTCCGATCTCAGCCCAGTACCCGGTGCAGGCCGCGCTGCCCGCCCAGGTCGACGATCTGAAGCTGCGGCAGGACGGCCGCAGCACGGAGGCCGCCCGACGGTTGGAGAACGAGGTACGCGGCGAGCACCTGCTGGCCGAGGCCACCTTCGCCGGTGTCTACTCCACCTCGGGTGGCAAGCAGGTGACGGTCTTCGGCGGAACGGGTTTCCGGTGGAGTCCGGAGTCGGACGCGGAGGCCGAGATCAGCCGGCTCACCGAGCGGTACGCGCTGGACGCACCCGAGATTGTGGACACCGGTGTGCGGGGCCGGCACGAGCGATGCGCGGTCGGCCGGTCCGACGGCGGTGACGTGGTGGTCTGCACCTCTGTCGATCACGGCAGCATCGCCACCGGAGTGTTCACCCGGCTGTCCGTCGCCGACAGTGCCGCCCTGTTGAACACCCTGCGAACCCAGACCATCCAACCCAAGGCCTGACCCACCCCCACCCACCCCCACCCACCCACCCACCGTTGATCAAGAAGTTTGCGTCAGATCCAGCCCCACGAATGACGCAAACTTCTTGATCAACAAGGGTGGTGGGGGTAGGCCAGGGTGGGGATCAGGCCGTGCGGGTCGCGTCCGGGTGGGCGCGCGGCGGGGCGTAGCGGGGGACGTACTCCTGGCCGGTGAGCTTCTGGATCTCGCTCATCATCTCGTCGGTCATCTGCCGCAACGAGGTGCGGTCGGTCGGCCGCCCGGTCAGGTCGATCGGCTTGCCGAACCGAATGATGATCTCGGCGGCGCCGGGCCGGGGCACCCGGGCACCGATCGGCTGCGCCTTGTCCGTGCCGATCATGCCGACCGGGATGATCGGCACGCCGGTCGAGGTCGCCAGCCGAACCGTGCCGGTCCGCCCCCGGTAGAGCCGGCCGTCCGGCGAGCGGGTGCCCTCCGGGTAGACCACCACCAGGTCACCGTTCTTGAGCACCGGGATCGCCGCGTCGAACGCGGACAGCGCGGCTCGACCGCCGCCCCGCTCCACCGGAATGGCACCCAGGCCGGTGAGGACGAACTTGGAGATCGCGCCCTTCACACCGGCGCCCTTGAAATACTCCGACTTCGCCCAGAACGCCAGGTGCCGGGGCACGACCGTGCCGAGGAACAGCTCGTCGGCCACGGACAGGTGGTTGCCGGCGAAGATCGCCCCGCCGCTCTTCGGCACGTTTTCCAGCCCCTCGACGGTCGGGCGGAACGCCAACCGCAGCGTGGGCCCCACGGCGAGCTTGCCGATGGTGTAGAGCAGGGGCACTGGTCCTCCGGCAGATCAGGTGCGAACAGGCGGTGTCACGGTAGCGGACGCCCGCACACCTCTCGGACGGAGGTGGCGCGACGCCCGCTACCTGACGATCGTCGCTAGACCCGGCGGACGGAGACCGTCACCCGGTCGCCCTCGCCGACCTCACCGGCGAAGCCGTCGATGCCCTCGGCGAAGTCCACCGAGTCGGCCAGCACCTCCCCGGACACGAAGTCGAGGTACCCGGCCACCGCCGCGCGCACCTGCTCGGAGGCCGACACCGACACCACGATCCGGTCCGACACATCGAGGTCGGCGTCCCGGCGAGCCTGCTGCACCACCCGCACCACGTCGCGGGCCAGCCCCTCGGCCGCCAACTCCGGGGTGACCTCGGTGTCCAGCACCACCACACCCTCACCGCCGGGCAGCGGCGCGGAGTTCTCCGCATCGGCGGCGACCAGTCGCAGCTCGTACTCGCCCTCGGCGAGGGTGACGCCGGCGGCCACCGGGGCGCCGTCGACCAGCTCCCAGTCGCCCGCCTTGACCGCCTTGATCACCTGCTGCACCTGCTTGCCGACCCGCGGACCGAGCGCCCGGGGCACCACCGTCAACACCTGCTCGCAGTACGCGGACAGCTCCGCGCTGAACTCGACGGCCTTCACGTTGACCTCGTCGGTGACCAGGTCGGCGAACGGACGCAACTGCTCCGCCGCCGGCGAGGCCACGGTCAACTTGGACAGCGGCAGCCGCACCCGCAGACCCTTGGCCTTGCGCAGCGACAGCGCCGCCGAGGCGACCGCCCGGGTGGCGTCCATCGCGGCGACCAGGTCGTGGTCGGCCGGGAACTCGGTCGCCTCCGGCCAGTCGGTCAGGTGCACCGACCGCTCCCCGGTCAGGCCACGCCAGATCTCCTCCGCGGTCAACGGCGCGAGCGGCGCGACCACCCGGCAGAGCGTCTCCAGCACCGTCCAGAGCGTGTCGAAGGCGTTGACGTCGCCGGACCAGAACCGGTCCCGGGAGCGACGCACGTACCAGTTGGTCAGCGCGTCCAGGTAGGACCGGACGGTGGCGCAGGCGCCGGAGATGTCGTACGCGTCCATCTGTGCGCCGACCGTGGCGACCAGCTCGTTCGTCTTCGCCAGCACGTACCTGTCGAGTAGGTGTGTCGAGTCGGTGCGCCGACGCGCCTGGTGCCCGTCGGCGTTGGCGTAGAGCGTGAAGAAGTACCAGACGTTCCACAGCGGCAGCAGCACCTGCCGGACGGCGTCGCGGATGCCCGCCTCGGTGACCGCCATGTCGCCGCCGCGCAGCACCGGCGAGGACATCAGCATCCACCGCATCGCGTCCGAGCCGTACGCGTCGAAGACGTGGTAGACGTCGGGGTAGTTGCGCAGGCTCTTGGACATCTTGCGCCCGTCCGAGCCGAGCAGGATGCCGTGGCTCAGGCAGTTGCGGAACGCCGGCCGGTCGAACAGCGCGGTGGCCAGCACGTGCATGGTGTAGAACCAGCCGCGGGTCTGCCCGATGTACTCGACGATGAAGTCACCCGGGTAGTGGTGCTCGAACCAGTCCGCGTTCTCGAACGGGTAGTGCACCTGGGCGAACGGCATCGACCCGGACTCGAACCAGCAGTCCAGCACCTCCGGCACCCGACGCATCATCGACGCACCCGTAGGGTCGTCCGGGTTGGGGCGGACCAGGTCGTCCACCGCCGGTCGGTGCAGGTCGGTCAGGCGTACGCCGAAGTCGCGCTCGATGTCGGCCAGCGAGCCGTAAACGTCCAGGCGCGGGTAGTTCGGGTCGTCGGACTTCCACGCCGGGATCGGCGATCCCCAGAACCGGTTCCGGCTGATCGACCAGTCCCGGGCGTTCGCCAGCCACTTGCCGAACGAGCCGTCCTTGATGTGCCCGGGCGTCCAGTTGATCTCCTGGTTCAGCTCGACCATCCGGTCCCGGAACTGCGTCACCGCCACGAACCAGGAGGACACCGCCTTGTAGACCAGCGGGGTGTCGCAACGCCAGCAGTGCGGGTACGAGTGGGTGTAGGTGTCCTGCCGGAGCACCACCCCCCGGTCCTTCAGCTCCCGGATCACCGGCTTGTTGACGTCGAAGACCTGCTCACCCTGGTACGGCGGGACCAGCGCGGTGAACCGGGTGTGGTCATCCACGGTGACGATGGTGGGGATGCCGGCGGCGTTGCAGACGTTCTGGTCGTCCTCACCGAAGGCGGGTGCGAGGTGCACGATCCCGGTGCCGTCCTCGGTGGTGACGAACTCCGCGCCGAGCACCTGGTACGCGTTGTCGCCGGCCTGCTCGACGAGGAAGTCGAACAGCGGCGTGTAGCGGCGTCCGGCCAGGTCCCGGCCGTACACCGTGCCGACCTGCTCGAAGCCGTCCAGTTCCTTGGCGTACGCGGCCAGCCGCGCCGCGCCGACCACGTACCGCTCCCCGTCGCGTTCCAGCACCGCGTACTCGATGTCCGGGCCGACGGCGAGCGCCAGGTTCGACGGCAGGGTCCACGGCGTGGTGGTCCAGACGCCCAGCTTGACCGGCCCGCGCACCAGCTCCGGCGCGGACTCGTCAGCGGTCAGCCCGAACCACACCGTCAACGTCGGGTCGTGCCGGTCCCGGTAGACGTCGTCCATCCGGGTCTCGGTGTTCGACAGCGGCGTCTCGCAGCGCCAGCAGTACGCCAGCACCCGGAAGCCCTCGTAGATCAGACCCTTGTCGTGCAGGGTCTTGAAGGCCCACATGACGCTTTCCATGTAGTCCAGGTCGAGGGTCTTGTAGTCGTTCGTGAAGTCGACCCAGCGGGCCTGCCGGTTGATGTACCGCTCCCAGTCCTGGGTGAACTCCAGCACGGAGGTGCGGCAGGCCTCGTTGAACCGGGCCACGCCCAGGTCAATGATCTCCGCCTTGCTGGTGATGCCGAGCTGCTTCTCGGCGACCACCTCGGCGGGCAGGCCGTGGCAGTCCCAGCCGAAGCGCCGCTCCACGTGCCGTCCGCGCATGGTCTGGTAGCGCGGCACCACGTCCTTGACGTACCCGGTGAACAGGTGGCCGTAGTGCGGCAGACCGTTGGCGAACGGCGGGCCGTCGTAGAAGACGTACTCGTTCTTGCCGTCCGTGCCGGCGGGGCGGGCCTCGATGCTGGCCTCGAAGGTCTTGTCGGCCGTCCAGTGCTCCAGCACCCGGCGCTCGACCGCGGGCAGGTCCGGGCTCGCCGGGACACCGGCGGCGGTCGGGTCGTGCAACGGATAGGCCATCGGGGTCGCTCTCCTCATGCAGCTCACTCAACGTGGGTCTGCGAGGACGAACCGTCCCAGGGGTACGCCTCGACGGCGCTCCCGGGTGATCCGCGGTACCACCCCGCTTGGCGGTCACGATCGACCGCCCGCTCATTGACCGGCTGTGACGGGCCGCATCCGTCCGGTTCTACTGGGCCGGTGACCCGGCCGTTCTTCCGGAGGCTCACCGGTGATAGCCGGGTCATCGCCATACGAAGCCAACGATACAAGACCCGCCAACCGCCGCACCGCCGACCAATCCACCCCACCCCCGTCCCGCTCCGCCCGACCCCGCCCGGACCCTGCCCCGACCCGACCCCGTTGATCATGAGGCTACTGCTGGCCGCCCCGACGTGTCGTGACGACATCCCCATGATCAACGGGCTGAGGGTTGGGGTGGGTGGGGTGGGTGGGGTTGGGGTGGGTGAGGTTGGGGTGGGTGGGGTTGGGGTGGGTGGGGTTGGGGTGGGTGGGGGTGGGGTGGGTGGGGTTGTGTGGGTGGCATGACCGGGGTCACAGGTTTGGCTGTCACGGTGCGCCCTCTCCCATCCGTCGTGTCGGTGTCCAACCGATCAGGGGAGGTAGTCATGCAGCGGATGAATCCCGGCGCGGTGGCGCCGAAGGCGTACCAGGCGGTCATGGGTCTGGAGAAGTACGTCCAGTCGAACGTCGACCAGACCGTTCTTGAGCTGGTGAAACTGCGAGCATCGATGATCAACGGATGCGCGTACTGCGTCGATATGCACAGCCAGGACGCGCTCGCCAAGGGTGAGTCGAGCCGGCGGCTGTTCGCGGTGGCCACCTGGCGGGAGTCGCCGTTCTTCGACGAGCGGGAGCGTGCCGCGCTGGATCTCACCGACGCGGTCACCCGGCTCGGTGAGCACGGCGTGCCGGACGAGGTGTGGGACGCCGCCGCGAAAGTCTGGTCGGAGAAGGAACTGGCCGACCTCGTCGTCGCGATTGCCACAATCAACGTGTGGAATCGGATCGGAGTGACCATGCGGTTGGAGCCCCCGGCCCACGCGTGACCACTGAGGCAGCAGACGCGGCCGGTGCGCTCCAGGCGCACCGGCCGATGTTGCTCGGGCTCGCGTACCGGCTGCTCGGCAGCCGACACGACGCGGAGGACGTGCTCCAGGAGGCGTACCTGCGCTGGCTCGGCGTGGACCGGTCGGCGGTCGAGGAACCCCGCCGGTACCTGTCCCGGGTGGTCACCCGGCTGGCCCTGGACCGGTTGCGGGCCCGGCAGGCGGCCCGCGAGACGTACGTCGGCACGTGGCTGCCCGAGCCGGTGCCGACCGCGCCCTCGCCGTTCGGACCGTTGGACCGCGCGGAGCTGCGCGACTCGCTCTCCACCGCGTTGTTGCACGTCCTGGAGCGGCTCACCCCGCCGGAGCGGGCGGTGTACGTCCTGCACACCGCCTTCGACCTGCCGTACGCCGAGATCGCCGAGATCCTGGAGCGGACCCCGGAGGACTGCCGTCAACTCCACCACCGGGCGACCACCCGGGTCCATCAGGAGCAGCGGCGCTTCACCGCGAGCCGGGCCGAACGGGAACGGTTGCTGGACGCGTTCCTCGCCGCCGCCCGCGACGGTGACCTGGCGACGCTCACCGGCCTGGTCGCGGCGGACGCCACGGCCTGGAACGACGGCGGTGGTCGGGTCCGGGCAGCCCGCAATCCGGTCACCGGCGCGGACCGGATCGCCCGGTTCTACGCCGGGATCTACGGCCCGGGCCGTCCCATGACCGTGCATCCGATCGAACTGAACGGGGAACCCGCCGTCTTGATCACGCGCGCGGACGGCAGTCGGTACACGCTCACCATCGCCGCGGCCGACGGACGGATCACCGGGATCTACATGGTCGGCAACCCGACGAAAGTGCCGCCGGTCGACTGAACCCTCCGGTGCCGCCGGCCGGCCCGGACCACAGAGCAGGCCCGGACCACAGAGCAGGCCCGGACCACAGAGCCGGCCCGGACCACAGAGCAGGCCCGGACCACAGAGCCGGCCCGGACCACAGAGCCGGCCCGGACCACAGAGCCGGCCCGGACCACAGAGCCGGTCCGGACCGACTCGGGAGCGTCAGCCCAACTCGGGGAACCAGAGCGCGATCTCGCGCTTGGCGCTGTCCGTCGAGTCGGAGGCGTGCACCAGGTTTTCCCGGTTGGACAGCGAGAGGTCGCCTCGGATGGTGCCGGCGGCGGCCCTGCGGCCGTCGGTGGCGCCGACCAGCCCGCGGACCACGTCGATGACCTGGTCGCCGGAGAGCACGAGCGCGACAAGTGGACCGCTGGTCATGAAGTCCTTAAGCGGCGGGTAGAACGCCTTGTCGACGTGCTCGGCGTAGTGCTCGTCGGCGAGCGTCGCGTCCATCGTCCGGTGCACCATCGCGTCGATTGCCAGCCCCTTGCGCTCGAAGCGGGAGAGGACCTCGCCGACCAGGCCGCGGCGGACCGCGTCGGGCTTGATCAGAACGAGGCTGCGCTCATCCGGGCTGTTGCTGGACACGCTGGGTTCCTCCTGTGCACGCTGAACGCCTGGGATCGGTACGGTCAGCGTAGCGACCCGGTCCCGGCGCCGGCGCGGCGGCCGGCCTTTCGCCCGGTGGCCGATCCGGCCTAGCCTGGCCCTGACCCCGGGAGGTCCACTGTGGCGAATGGCGGGAACCGACCCATCGCGCCGGTACGCAAGCTGGTCGGCGTGGTGCTGGGCACCGTGGCCACCTTCGTCGTCGTCTTCGGGCTGGGCATGCCCAGTTGGGCCATCGTGGCTCTCGGGGTCGCCCTGCTGGTGCTGGCGATCGCGCTGGCGACCGTACGCGGTGGCGGGCGCACCTGGGTGGTCGGTGCCGGGCACGTGCACAGCGCCTCCGAACCACCCACCCAGTACGCGTTCGGCCGCTGCGAACTGCAACTGGTGCTCGACGCGCCCGGTCTACCACCCCGGTCCAAGAAGATCATCGAGCCGAGGGTGCCGGTCTCCAAGTGGCCGTCGCTGGGCCAGACCCTGCCGATCCGGGTCGCGTTGGACGACCAGCGGCACGTGAAGGTCCTCTGGGACGAGGTGCCGACCCACGCCGAGACCGCCGCCGCGGTCGCCGACCTCCCGCCGGAGTTCGCCGACGCCGACGCGATGGACGAGCTACTGATCCAGCAGGATGCCCCGCCATGGGCCGGCCGAGGGCCGGACGACGATTTCCGGGAAGATTTCCGCGACCCGTACCGTGACCCGCTCGACCCCGACCCGGTAGGCGCCGATCACCTGCGTACCGACCCCCAGCGCGATGATGCGCTGCGCGACGACCCGGGCGTCGTGCCCGAGGAGCGCGAGCCCGTGGTGATGCACCAGAGCCCGGGCGGCCCGGTGGTGTTGGAAGGCGTCCTCGTCGAGCAGCAGGCCAGTGGTGGGCTGCCCCGGCGGGCCACCCCGGCACCACGCCCGCCCGCTGAGGAGCGCTTCGACGAGCGGTACGACCGGCCGGAGGACGACCGGGCAACCCCGCCCCCCGGGGACGCCTTCGACCCGCCGGCCCAGCGCGTCGACCCGCCGCCCGCCCAGCGGTCCGGGCCGGGCGCGACCGACCCACTGGACCCCCTCGACCTCCCGCTCGACGACCCCTCCCCCGTCGGGGCGGGACGCGAGACGGTCACCGACGAGGAGTTGGACCAGGCGATCTTCGGGTTCGAATCGGGCGCGACCGCCGATCCGGGCGCGCCGATCAGCGGGGTCGGTCTCACCCTGCTGGTGACCGACCTGTCCCGGTCGCTCGACTTCTACCGCGACGTGCTCGGCTTCACCGAGGTCGACCGGGGCGCCGGCAACGCCGTACTCGCCTCCGGCACGACCCGGCTCGTCCTGCGCGAGGTGACCGGCGCGGCGCCCATCAGCCGCCGCCTGGTGCACGTCAACCTCGAGGTCAACGACATCGAGGCGGCGTACGAACGGCTACGCGGATCGGGCGTCCGATTCACGTACGCGCCCCGGGTGGTCAACCGGGGCTCGAAGCTGGAGGTGTGGGCGGCGGCGTTCCGCGACCCGGACGGCCACGGCATCGCGCTCACCCAGTGGCGCGAACGCGCCGAGGCCTGACCCCGGCCCGCGTCGCCGGGCCGCCGACCGGTCCGGCGTCAGCCGAGGATGACCCGGCGGACGTGCAGCGCGTACGCCCAGACCAGGGCGAAGATGATGCCCAGGGCGAGCAGCGACCAGTGCAGCAGACCGCCCAGCATCAGCAGGCCCTGGAGCACCGTGCCGGCGTGCCATGCCCAGGGGCGGCGCATCATCCCGGCGACCACGATGGCGGCCACCGCAAGTGCCACCACGGCACCGATGGCGGCGCCACTGAGATCACCGCCGACCACACGGATCGGCTGGATGGCGAGCAGTAGCACCAGCGCCTCCAGGCTGAGCGTGCCGGCCCCGAGGCCGCGTACCGCCCGCTCCGGGTTGCGCAACCCGGAGCGTCGCGGCTGCCCAGCGACGCGCTCCTGCGGCACGGACTGATCGGCCGGCGAGCCGGCCGCGCCCTGGTCGGCCGCGCCCTGGTCGGCCGCGTCATCGCTGGCGGAGGGGTCCCGCTGCGGCTCGGTCATCGCTTCAGCAGCCGACGAGCATCGGCGACCGTCACCACCGAGCCGGTGACCAACACCCCGACCCCGCTGAGCTCGCCGGGGACGTCCTCCTCGGCCAGCGCCACCGCCAGTTCGATGGCGTCCGGCATCTCCTCGGCCGAGTCCACCCGTTCCTCGCCGAAGATCTCGGCGGCCAGTGCGGTGAGTTCCTCGGTCGGCATCGCCCGTGGCGAGCTGTTGCGGGTGACCACCACCTGGTCGACCACCGGCTCCAGCAACTCCAGCATGGCCTCCGCGTCCTTGTCGGCGAGTACGCCGACGACCGCCACCAGCTTGCTGAACGCGAACTCCTCCTGGAGCGCGGTGACGGTGGCCTTCATGCCGTGCGGGTTGTGCGCGCCGTCGAGCAGGATCGTCGGCGCGTTACGGACCCGCTCCAACCGACCCGGGGAACTGGTCGAGGCGAAGCCCTCCCGGACCGTCTCGATGTCCAACTGGCGTCGAGCCCCGGCGCCCAGGAACGCTTCCACCGCGGCGAGAGCCACCGCGGCGTTCTGCGCCTGGTGGGCGCCGTGCAGCGGGATGAACACGTCGTCGTAGACGCCGCCCAGGCCCTGCAGGCTGAGCACCTGACCGCCGACCGCGACCGCCCGACCCAGTACGCCGAACTCGGCGCCCTCCCGGGCGATGGTGGCCCCGACCTCGGCGCTGCGATCGAGGAGGGGACCGGCGGCCTCCTCCTCCTGTGCCGCGGCGATCACCGTGGCGCCCGGGTGGATGATGCCGGCCTTGGCCAGCGCGATGTCCTGAAGGGTGTCACCCAACCACTCGGTGTGGTCCAGCCCGATCGGGGTGATCACACAGACCCCGGCCTGAATGACGTTCGTCGCGTCCTCCGCGCCGCCGAGGCCCACCTCGACCACCGCGATGTCGACAGGCGCGTCGGCGAACGTGGCGAACGCCAACGCGGTCGTCATGTCGAAGTACGTCAGCGGCTCGTCCGACCGCGCGTCCACCAGCTCGGCCAGCGGTTTGATCTCCCGGTACACGGCCGCGAACCGTTCCTCGCTCACCGGCTCACCGTCCAGGCTGATCCGCTCCCGGACGGTCTCCAGGTGCGGGCTGGTGTACCGCCCGGTGTGCAGCCCGTGCGCCCGCAACAGCGAGTCGATCATCCGGGCGGTGGAGGTCTTGCCGTTGGTGCCGGTCAGATGGATCGCCGGGTACGCCCGCTGAGGGCTGCCGAGCAGGTCCAGCAGCGACTCGATCCGGCCCAGCTCGAAGACCATGCGGGTGAAACCACGGGCGTTGAGCTCGGCCTCGACGGCGGCGAATTCGGTACGGTCGGTCACGAGGAAAGCGTCTCCAGAGCAGCGTCGATCCGGACCAGGTCGGCCTCGGCGGTGGCGAGCCGGTCGCGGATCTTGGCGACCACCGGCTCGGGGGCCTTGCCGATGAAGGCAGGGTTGTCGAGCTTCGACCGGGCCTGCGCGACCTCCTTCTCGGCCGCCGCGCGGTCCTTCGTCAACCGGGCCCGCTCGGCGGCCACGTCGATCGACCCCCGGGTGTCCAACGCGACACCGACCGCGCCGGGCATGGCCAGCGTGGCGCTGGCCTGGAAGTCGTCGCCGGCCGGGTCCAGCCGGACCAGCGAACGGATCAGCGGCTCGTGGGCGTCGATACCAGCCCCGGCCAGCCCATCCAACCGGGCGGCCACCCGCTGGGTCGGGCGCAGCCCCTGGTCGGAACGGAACCGCCGGATCTCGGTGACCACCCGCTGCACACTGACCAGCTCAGCCTCGGCAGCGTCGTCGACCAGCGACCGGTCGGCCACCGGCCAGGCGGCGGTCTGCACCGTCTCGCCGCCGGTCAGCGCGAGCCACAGCTCCTCGGTGACGAACGGGATGACCGGGTGCAGCAGCCGCAGCAGCTGGTCCAGCACGTGCCCGAGCACCCGCCGGCTGGTCTCGGCCCGCTCGCCACCCTCGGCGAGGACCGGCTTGCTCAGCTCGACGTACCAGTCGCAGACGTCGTCCCAGGCGAAGTGGTAGAGCAGGTCGCACACCTTGGCGAACTCGTACGCCTCGAACTGCTCATCGACCTCGGCCGTGACGTGCGCCAGCCGGGACAGGATCCACCTGTCGACGGTGGAGAGCCGCTCAGCGGGCGGCAGGTCACCCGTGGTGTGCGCACCGTTCAGCAGGGCGAAGCGGGTGGCGTTCCACAGCTTGTTGCAGAAGTTGCGCGAGCCCTGGCACCACTCCTCGCTGACCGGCACGTCCTGCCCGGGGTTGGCACCCCGGGCCAGGGTAAACCGGGTGGCGTCGGCACCGAACCGATCGATCCAGTCCAGCGGGTCGACGACGTTGCCGAACGACTTCGACATCTTCTTGCCGTGCTCGTCGCGGACCATGCCGTGCAGGGCCACCACGTCGAACGGCTGCTTGCCGTCCATCGCGTACAGGCCGAACATCATCATCCGGGCGACCCAGAAGAACAGGATGTCGTAGCCGGTGACCAGGACGCTTGTCGGATAGAACGTGGCCAGGTCAGGGGTCTGCTCCGGCCAGCCGAGCGTGGAGAACGGCCAGAGCGCGCTGGAGAACCAGGTGTCCAGCACGTCCTCGTCCTGCCGCCAGCCGTCGCCGGTCGGCGGCTGCTCGTCCGGGCCGACGCAGACGATCTCGCCCTGCGGGCCGTACCAGACCGGGATCCGGTGCCCCCACCACAGCTGGCGGGAGATGCACCAGTCATGCATGTTGTCGACCCAGGCGAAGTAGCGCTTGGACAGCTCGGCGGGCTCGATGCGGACGCGACCGTCGCGCACCGCGTCGCCGGCGGCCTGGGCCAGCGGTCCGGTGTTGACGAACCACTGCAACGACAGCCGCGGCTCGACTGTCGTCTTGCACCGCGAGCAGTGCCCGACCGCGTGCACGTACGGCCGCTTCTCCGCGACGACCCGACCCTGCTCGCGCAACGCCGCCACGATCGCGGGCCGCGCCTCGAACCGGTCCAGCCCCTCGAACGGGCCGGGCACGGTGATCACGCCACGCTCGTCCATCACGGTGATCGCGGGCAGGTCGTGCCGCTGGCCGATCTCGAAGTCATTCGGGTCGTGCGCCGGGGTCACCTTGACCATGCCGGTGCCGAAGGACGGGTCGACGTGCGCGTCGGCGACGATCGGGATGCGCCGGCCGGTCAGCGGCAGCTCGACCTCGGTGCCGATCAGGTGCTGGTAACGCTCGTCGTCCGGGTGGACCGCCACCGCGGTGTCGCCCAGCATCGTCTCAGCCCGGGTGGTGGCCACCACGACCTCGTCGCTGTAGCGGATCGAGATCAGCTCACCGTCGTCGTCGGTGTGCTCGACCTCGATGTCGGAGAGCGCGGTCAGACAGCGCGGGCACCAGTTGATGATCCGGTTGGCCCGGTAGATGAGACCCTCGTCGAAGAGCTTCTTGAAGATCGTCTGGACAGCGCGGGTCAGCCCCTCGTCCATGGTGAAACGCTCACGGTCCCAGTCGACGGAGTCGCCGAGGCGCCGCATCTGCCCCAGGATCGCCCCGCCGGACTCGGCCTTCCACTGCCAGACCCGCTCGACGAACTTCTCCCGGCCAAGGTCGTGCCGGGACAGGCCCTCGGCGGCGAGCTGCCGCTCCACCAGGTTCTGGGTGGCGATGCCGGCGTGGTCCATGCCCGGCAGCCACAGCGCCTCGAAGCCCTGCATCCGCTTGCGCCGCGTCAACGCATCCATCAGCGTGTGCTCGAACGCGTGGCCCATGTGCAGTGAGCCGGTCACGTTCGGCGGTGGGATGACGATGGCGAACGGGGGCTTGTCGCTGTCGGCGGAGGCCCGGAAGTGCCCGGCGGCTACCCACTGCTCGTACCGTCGCTGCTCTACCTCGCCGGGCTGGTACTGGCCGGCAAGGGTCGGGGCGTCGGGGCGTCGGGCATCCAGTCTCTCGGTCACCTGACAAGTCTACGGAGGGCTTCCGCGGACCTGACGTGCGCCACCTGTGGTTCGCGTACGGTGTCGGCTATGTCCGACGCACATCTCACCGAGCGGTCGCTCGACGGCGGTCGCGAGCCGGTCGAGCTGACCGAAGAGCCGATCCAGCTGAGCACCCGCGACTCCGGGGGCGACCCCGACGAACGGTCGAGCGGCTGGTCGAGAGGGCGCAAGATCGCTTGGACGGTCGCGCTGGTGGTCGGCCTTGCGGGCGCCGGGGTGCTGGGTGCCGCCGGCTGGCGGGTGGCGCAGCAGAAGGACACCGAGCTCACCTCGCCTCCGCAGATCGCCGGCCTGAGTCGGGACGACAGCGAACGAGCCAAGAGCACGGCCGACTACCTACGCAGCGGCCTGGCGGCCGACATCGAGTTGGACCGCAGCTTCGGCACGGTCTACCGCGACCCGGCCGACGAGAAGCGCTCCGTGCTCATCTTCGGCGGCACCACCCTGCTCTGGCAGCCCGAGCGTGATCTGGAGAGCCTGTTCCGCCTCATGTCCGACGAGACAGGTGCGGTGACCGGCCTCCGCGAGATGCCCGCCGGCGACCTGGGCGGCGTGCTGAAGTGCGGCAGCACCAGCGGCGAGGGTGGCGACTTCGCGGTGTGCGGGTGGGCCGACCACGGCAGCGTGGTCATGGCGATGTTCCCGGGCCGGTCGGTCAGCGACGCCGGCGGCCTGCTGCGCAACCTCCGCGCCGGCATGCAGTCCCGCAACTGACCCCACCCCGGCCGGCGCCCCCGCCCAGAACCCCGAACCACCCGCCGCCCGCCGCCCGGCCGCAGGCCGTCCGCAGGCCGTCCGCAGGCCGCAAGACCGTCCGCAAGCCGCAAGACCGTCCGTAGGCCGCAAGATCGCGCAACATCCTGGTTGTAGTGGGGTCAGCGCGTAGGGAGACCACTACATCCTGGTTCGAGCGTGACCTTGCCTGCAGGTGCCCCTGGACCCCACTCCCCTGGCCTGCCGGGTCGTCGAGACCTCCATGAGGGAGCCCGGGTCGATGAACCACCCATTCGGTGAATGCAGAAAGGGCCACCCCGTGATGGGGTGGCCCTTTCTGAAAGATTGTCCGGCGGCGTCCTACTCTCCCACACCCTCACGAGTGCAGTACCATCGGCGCTGGAGGGCTTAGCTTCCGGGTTCGGAATGTAACCGG
>NZ_JBIAKV010000019.1:0-96403 GCF_042872705.1 Micromonospora sp. NPDC005203
CGCCCGCCCGGCGGCCCGCCCCCGCCCGCGGGTCAACCCGCCCCCCGGCGCCCCCCCCGGGGGGGGGGGGCGCCCCCGCCCCCCCGCGGACCCGGGAGCCCGCGGACCCGCGGACCCGCGGACCCGCGGACCCGCGGACCCGCGGACCCGCGGACCCGCGGACCCAAGATCGACTCGGTTTTCAGGACCTCGCGGTGTCCGAGCGGCTCGGACACCGCGAGTTCAGCAAACCCGAGTCGATCATCAGCGCTCTCCCAACAGTTGGGCGGCTGACCCGGCTACTCAGGGCCGGGTGGGGCCGACCAACCCGTACCGAGCCACTGCCGTCCCGGCCAGAGAGGCCCGCGACTTCGGCGCGCCTGGACCATTGCGGACATTTCAGTGACCGGCCAGCGGTGTGTTCTGGTACGCGGCGAACAGCCAGCGGCCCTCGAACCGCTGGGCGACCAGGGAGTAGACGGTGCGCTTGTTGCTGTCGCTGGAACGGTTGTCCAGGTACTCGATGTGCCCGTGCGCGATCAGCAACGCCACGTCGTTGGTGATGAAGCGGATGCTCTCGATCCGACCGATCAGACGGCTGTTGCGCGCCCAGGCCGAGAAGATGATGTCGTGGCCGTCGATGATCTCCTGCCAGCCGTGCTCGATCATCCCGTTCGCGATGATGTAGTCCGCGTCGGGGGTGAAGCACTCGGCGTAGGCGAACGAATCGCCCCAACTGTCGAGCAGGTGCTGGTAGTGATCGCGGATCGCGGCCTCGTCGGCGTAACTGACGGTGGCGGTCATGGGAAGCCCCTCGACTCGTAGGGCCAGGCGGGCCCGCTACGAAGAGGTATCGCAGGAGGGCGTGGCACGAATGTGCGCCTGGCGGAAATCCTGCGAGGCGAGTCTGAGACTCGCTAGAGGATCGAAGGCTCGATCCCTTCGGAGCCGAAGCTCCTAAACATTGGTTCCCCGCCGAGCCTACCAGGACCAGCGGAGATGCTGTCGCCAGCGAACTCAGGCGTTCACCTGTCCGCCTTTCGGCAATTGGCAAACTGGGATACCTGCCTCGATCAGGATTCGGCGGTATATCGGCTCCCAACCGGCCGGAACGGTCACCAGGTCCCACACGTTCCCGGAAGGGACGAGACGACGCTCCACCATCTCGTGCTCGGGCGCCCACGCGTCCAGGCGGACATCCGCGCGCCACAGTGCCCGCACCAGCACGAGACCCTGCTCTGGTGCTCTCCTGCACACCCCGCGACTGAAGCCCAGCAATCGAGAGTCGAGCACCGTCGCGCACGCCTCTTCGCTCCCCTCACGGGCCAGAGTGTCGAACCAGTCCTCGCCGGCCTCCGGGCGTCCGCCCGGGAACTGCCAGTGCGTGCCGTCATCACTGACCAGGATCACCTGACCATCGACCACGCAGACCCCGGTCGATCCGCGTGGAGTGCCAGCGGGGAGGTTCGATGGCGGATACCAGGAGGACTGCCAGTGGTCGGCAGCCGTGATGACGTCGACGGCCTCCCCGTCCGTCGCGATGTGCACCACGCAATGCTGCCCGTTGCCCAACCAGCCCGTCCACCTGGTTACGGGGGTGCAGACGCCTCAAACAGGTTCGCCTCACGTCCTGGTCCGGACGTCGGAATGGCACGATGCGTGCTGTGGGTTGGTTCTTGGTGGTGACGCCCCTGCACGAGGCGGCCGAGAATGGTGGACTCGAGTGGGCGGCCGGCGCTGAGTCTTCCTTTGGTCTGCCCGAGGAACCACCACCAGTCCGTCAGCTGCCGACAGTGGAACAGGTCCTGTCGTCGTTTCGGGAGGCTGGCTGTCACGGCACGCCGTGGTTCCAGGTCACGGGGCATAATATGACCGCCGACCTCCCCGGCTGCCCGAACCCCGCCAGGTGCGCGTCGGTGGGTGGCCTGGACCTGGGAGAGGTCACCCTGGGCGTCGATGGTGCCACCCGCGACGAGCCTGTGGCATTGAGCCAGGCTGTGACCGACATCGGATTCCGCAAGCCGTCGGGCCTCGCCGTCTTGGCCGCGTCGGTGGCGCTGGCATCGCAGGCCGGGCCGTTGCTGTTGTTCGACGACAGCGGCTCCTGCGCGTTCGTGGTGTCGCCGGGCGACGACCCGATCAACCTGGCCCAGCACTGGCCGTGGTAGCCATACCGCCCCGCTTTCCGGTGCGGCCGGTCAGCGGGTAAGGCCAACCACCGTCGCCAGTCGCGCGACACCGGCCGGTGCCGGCCGCACGCGGGCAATCTCGGCGATCACGGTACGCGCCAACGGCCGGCACCGGACCTCGGCCGGCGCGACGTGGTCCGCGTCGACGAGGGCGCGGGCGGCCCCGCGCAGGTCACCCACCCGGAGGTACGTCCGCGCGACGTCGAGCAGGTACGCGCCCCGATACTCGGCCGGCAAACGCCGCCACCCCTCCCGCCGCACCAGGGTCAAATGCCGACGCACTGCCTCGGCGGCGTCACCTCGTTGCGCCGCCACCAGCACCCGGGCCAACTCGACGGCGACCGATCCAAAGCTGGTGCGGTGCGGATCGTCGTACCCCCGCAGGTTTGCGGCGATGCCCGCCGCCCGGTCGATCAGCTCGCCAGCGCGGCGGTGCTCACCACACCCGGCAGCGGCCAGGGCGGCCTGCACCAGCAACGTCCCACCCACAGCCCACTCCCCCACCGCCCGCTGCCCCGCACTGCCCGGCCCGCGCTGATCATGGGGTTGACGGGCGATTTGATCTGCACCCGGCTCGCCAACCTCATGATCACCGGGGCAGGGCGGGGTCGATAGAGCGGAACACGAAGTAGGACCTCGGCCGCAGACTGCCTGGGCACGATCCGGTGTACAGGTCGGTTCCTTGGTGGCTCTCGGTGGTATCGAAGCGCCGGTGGCCGTTCCCTTCCCGGCTCTGCACTTGCTGATCTTCCCGGTTGCCGGCATCAATGTGGCTTGAGACTGTCGGGTGTTGGTCTTCGGGAATGAGCCATCGACGGTCGGTGGTATAGGTGAGCGGCGTGTCTCAGGGGGAGGAGTCGAATGCGTCGAGTCGTGTTCACTGTGTTGTCGGTCGTGTTGGCGGCCGCTGTAGCTGTGGTGACGAATGAGTTCACGGAGCGGTGGCAGTGGGTCTGGGGCGCCAGTCTCGTCTCACTCGTCGCGCTTTTGGCGGCGGTGCAGGTGGGCCTTTCTGGCCCAGGGCGCGGTGGGACCGATCGGCCGAAGGAGCCGTCTTCGGTGCTGGTGTTCGGTGACCGGTCAGTCGGGTCGGCGGGTGATGGCACGGTGGTGACCGGAGACCGCAATGTGGTTGGCCAGCCGCGCGCTCTGGGCGATGCCGAGCCTGGGGATGGGGTGGGTTCCCCAAAAGACGATCGCCGGTGAGGTCCGACACCGGTTCAGGTGCGGGTGAGGTGGACGTTGCCGGTGGCCGGTCGGTCGGCTCGGCGGTCAACAGCGTGGTGGTCACCGGTGACCATTCGGTAGTGCTGCTGGCTGGTGATCGGCAGGTGGCGGAGGTCCCCGTCGCGAGGACGGTCGTCGAGTTGGAGAGGTTGTTGTTTGGGCCGGCGGTGGGGCCCGACCTGTCGTTGGTGGGTTCGTGGTTGCGTCCGGATGCGGGCGTGATTCAGGCCGAGCCGCGTGGCGAGGCGGACGCGTTGGTGGACTGGTGTGTGTCGGCCGGGGGGCCGGTGGTGCGGTTGGTGTGTGGGTCGGGTGGGCAGGGCAAGACGCACCTTGCGGGTCAGGTGTGCCGGCGGCTGCGGGAGCAGGGCTGGTCGGCGGGTGTGGTGTCGGTGCCGTCGCCCAGTTGGCGGGCGGTGCGGCTGTCTGATCTGACGCAGGGTGGGGTGGCGGGGCAGCGCGCTCGGCGCGATTTGGAGCGGGTGGTGGAGCTGACCGCCGGGGTGCAGGCGGCGGTCCGAGTGCGGGTGCGGACGCTCCTGGTTGTCGACTACGCGGAGAACGTCGGTCCGGTGGTGGCGGAACTGTTGGACACCATTGCAGAGGCGGATGCAGCCAGGTGGGTACGTGTGTTGTTGCTGGCGCGCACGGATGCGGATTGGTTCCGGGCACTGTCGGTGGATCACCGGCTGCATGACTGGGTGCATCCCCGGCCGATGCGGTTGGCGACGTTGTCGCGGGATTGGGATCAGGGCCGGGAACAGGACGTGTGGGCGCGGGCGGTGGAGCGGTTCGCCACGCATGCCCGGCAGCGTGGCTTCGAGGTGCCGTCGGGTGTCCGGCAGGCGTCGTTGCCGGGGGGTGGGTTCGGCACGACGTTGGATTTGTATGCGGGGGCGTTGCTGGCGGTGTTGGATGCCGCGAACGGGCCGGGGGCAGGGGATCCGGGTGACCTGGATGCGTTGCTGGGGGTGTTGCGGCATGAGCAGCGTCAGGTGTCGGCGGCGCTGAACGCGGTAGGTCTGGATCTGGGTGAGGTGGGGCAGGCGTGGGCGGTGGCCATGGTGGCGTTGACGGCGCCGGGCACCGTGGACGAGGCGGTGCAGGTGGCGGGCCGGCTTTCTGGGGTGTCGGGTGTGGGCGACCTGGACGGGCATGGATTGGTGCGGGTGTTGGGCGGGTTGTTTCCGGATGAGTCGTGGGAACGGGTGTGGCAAGCGCCAAAGCCAGATCGGTTGACGGATGTCCATCTGTTGGAGTTGGCTGCTCGTTCGTCGAGTCGGCAGCAGTGGATTGATGATCTGGCGGCGGTGTGCGGTGGTGATGATCCTGAGGTAGCGGCGCACGCGACGGCGGTGCTGCGGCGGTGTTTGTCGACGCCGGATCCGGGTCGGGTGTGGCGGGACGGGTTGGGGCTTGTCCGGGATGGGTTGGCGGGGTTGGCGGTCCGGTTCCCGCCGGTGTATGTGCCGGCGTTGATGGTGGTGGATCCGGTGGGGTTCGAGTCAGAGATCATGGCCGCGGTGGATGGCCGTGACGGTGGGTTGAGCCTGGCGCAGGTGGAGGAACTGGACGCGCTGTTGCATCGGTTGGGATTTGCGACGACGCGGACGCGGGTGGCGGTGGCGGTGGGGCAGAGGCTGGTAGCGGCGAGACGGACTGACGCTGCCCATGATGACGTGTCCCAGGACCGATATGCGCGCGAGTTGAACAACCTGTCGGTGCGGTTGGGTGAGGTGGGCCGGCGGGACGAGGGACTGACAGCGATCGAGGAAGCCGTCACGATCCGCCGCCGGATGGCCGAGGCAAACCCCGCCGCCTACCTCCCCAGCCTCGCCATGTCACTGAACAACCTGTCGCTGCGATTGGGTGAGCTGGGCCGGCGGGACGAGGGACTGACAGCGATCGAGGAAGCCGTCACGATCCGCCGCCGGATGGCCGAGGCAAACCCCGCCGCCTATCTCCCTGAACTCGCCACCTCGCTGAACAACCTGTCGGTGCGATTGGGTGAGGTGGGCCGGCGGGACGAGGGACTGACAGCGATCGAGGAAGCCGTCACGATCCGCCGCCGCTTGGCCGAGGCAAACCCCGCCGCCTATCTCCCTGACCTCGCCATGTCTCTGAACAACCTGTCGGTGCGATTGGGTGAGCTGGGCCGGCGGAACGAGGGACTGACAGCGATCGAGGAAGCCGTCACGATCCGCCGCCGCTTGGCCGAGGCAAACCCCGCCGCCTACCTGCCCAACCTCGCCGGGTCCCTGAACAACCTGTCGCTGTGGTTGGGTGAGCTGGGCCGGCGGAACGAGGCACTGACAGCGATCGAGGAAGCCGTCACGATCCGCCGCCGACTGGCCGAAGCCAACCCCGCCGCCTACCTCCCCAACCTCGCCGGATCCCTGAACAACCTGTCGGTGCGATTGGGTGAGCTGGGCCGGCGGACCGAGGGACTGACAGCGATCGAGGAAGCCGTCACGATCCGCCGCCGCTTGGCCGAAGCCAACCCCGCCGCCTACCTCCCCAACCTCGCCGGGTCCCTGAACAACCTGTCGCTGTGGTTGGGTGAGCTGGGCCGACGGGACGAGGCACTGGCAGCGATCGAGGAAGCTACGACCGCCTACCGCCGACTGGCCGAAGCCAACCCCGCCGCCTACCTCCCTGACCTCGCCATGTCACTGAACAACCTGTCGGTGCGGATGGGTGAGCTGGGCCGGCAGGACGAGGGACTGACAGCGATCGAAGAAGCCGTCACGATCCGCCGCCGCTTGGCCGAAGCCAACCCCGCCGCCTACCTCCCTGACCTCGCCATGTCACTGAACAACCTGTCGGTGCGGATGGGTGAGCTGGGCCGGCGGAACGAGGGACTGACAGCGATCGAGGAAGCCGTCACGATCCGCCGCCGACTGGCCGAAGCCAACCCCGCCGCCTACCTCCCCAACCTCGCCACCTCGCTGAACAACCTGTCGCTGCGGTTGCGTCAGCTGGGCCGTGATACCGAAGCGGAGCGAGCCGCGGCCGAAGCGGACCACATCAGGTCGAAGTTGCGCGCCATGAACGCATGAGTTGCATCGTCCGGGTAGCCGATCGCGGTGCCGACCATGTCGTCCTCCGGCTCGGGTGCCGAGGTCGTGGAAGCGATAGCCGGGATGATGGTGCCCATTCGACGAGGCGGACGGCCGCCGGTCGGCGTCCGGCGGCCGCCCTCACAGCCGGTCAGCTCGCGTACACCTCCAGGGCCGACAACTGCCCGGCCGGCCAGCCGGTGTTGCCGGTGACGGTGATCCGCACATAGCGCGTCTGCGCGGCACTGAAGGTGATCGTCACCTGGTTGCCGGACGCCGGGTCGAACGTGCGCCCCGCCGAACCCGACAGCGTCCCAAAACTGCCCCCGTCCGTACTCCCCTGCACCGCGATGGTCTGCGTCCGGCTGCCCCAGGCCGACGACGGCGGCAGCTTCAGCACCACCCGCCCGACCGTGCGCGCGGAACCCAGGTCGACCTGCACCCACTGCGGGAACGCGTTGTTCGCACTCTCCCAGTAGCTGTTCGCGTCACCGTCGACCACGTTCCCCGACCCGTAGCTCTGGACGTGACCGCTCTCCGAGGTGGACCGCCCCCGGGCGAGGTCCGCGTTGGTCGGGGCGTCCGTGGTGACCGTGACCGCGTTCGAGGCCGCCGAGGTGTTGCCGGCCGCGTCGCGCGCGGTGACCGTGAAGGTGTACGCGGTGGACGCGCTCAGCCCACTCACCGTCGCCGTGGTGCCGGCGACGGTGGCGACAACACTGCCACCCTGACGTACCTGGTAACCGGTCACCCCGGTGTCGTCGGTGGAGGCGGTCCAGGCCAGGGAGACGCTGCTCGACGTCTTGCCGGTCACCGCGAGGCCGCTCGGCGTGCTCGGCGGGTTGTCGGTGCTGCCGCTGGCGGCGTACACCTCGACCTGGGCGAGCTGGGCGGCCGGCCAACCGGTGTTGCCGCTGATGCTGAGGCGGACGTAGCGGGTCGTGGTGGTCGTCAGCGTGCGCGTGACGCTGTTGCCGGTCGCCGGGTCGAAGGCGAACGCGGAGGCCCCGGCGATGGTGGCGAAGGAGCTGCCGTCGACGCTGCCCTGCACGGCGATGGTCTGGGTCCGCGCGCCCCAGCCGGCGGGCAGCCGTACCACGAGTTTGTTGACCTGGTGGCTGGCGCCGAGGTCGACCAGCCACCAGTGCGGGAAGGAGCCGCCGCCGCTCTCCCAGTAGCTGCCGGCGTTGGCGTCCACCGCGTTGCCGGACGGGAAGCCGCCGCCCTGGCTGCTCGCCGAGGTGGACCGGCCGGCGGCGAGGTTCCCGCCGGTCTGGGGTGGGGTGCCGGTCGTCGGTGGGGTGGGGCGGACCGCGGTAAGCGCGAGTTGGCCCTTGAGCATCCGGCCGCCGTCGGCGGTGATCCGCAGGTAGTAGTCGGAGGAGCAGGCCACGCCGTCCTCGTCCAGGGCGCGGATGTTCGCGCCGGCCGGGGTGGTGGCCTGGGTCTCGGAGGTCTTGGCGATCTGGTTGCCCTCGTTGTACTCGTCGAACATGGACACGTAGAGGCCCTGGGAACCGAGCCGGACCATGTTGTAGATGTGCCGCCAGTAGAAGTCGCCGTGGCGGCGGTGCCCACCGGCGAGGTCACCGGGCATCACGCAGGGCAGGTAGTCGATGCCCCGCGCCGCGCAGTCGGCCAGGTCACCGATGTTGACGTTGTTGTAGTACGAGTCGAGCCCTTCCAGGGTGTCGGTCCGGTAGACCATCCAGGGCGAGATCGCGTTGAACGCGTGGTAGACGTCGAGGAAGCCGGCGCGGGAGTCCTCTCGGCCCAGCCGCCACCAGGTGGGCACACCACCGATGACGTAACAGCCCTGCGCCTTGAACCAGTTGATGACCTCCAGGCAGGGTCCGGGGGTGAACGGGCGACTCGACTCGCTGAAGCCGAAGCCCCAGATGCAGACGACCGGCTTGCCGTTCTGCCGTGCGTACGCGCTGGACGCGGTGTGCGTGGACATCTTCGTCGTCCAGTCGGTCTTGATGTCCGACTGCATGGTCAGCCAGTCGGTGACGTCGTACATGATGTAGAACTTGCGGTTGTGGCGCTCGGCCGCCGAGCGGACCTTCAGCGTCATCGCGTCGCGGGTCGGCCCCTCGTCGCCCGTCGGGTTGAAGCGTTGCAGGGCGGCGGTGTCGCAGCCATACTCCTGCATCCACCGGAAGTGGGTGTCCACCGTCTGCTGGTCGTAGGAGGAGAAGAGGGTGGCCGGCGATCCGTTGCCGAGGTTGGGGTAGGCGGTGGGATAGCTGCGCGTGTACTCGCGCATGTCCGGCCAGGACACGATCGTGGTGTTCGCGGGCGAGGGCGGCTGGAACCGGTCGCGGCTCCAGTGCCACCAGCCGCCGATCGGCGCGGAGTCGCCGGGGGCACTGAACCAGCCCTGGTAGCCGACCGTCACCTTGCCGACCACGTCCCCGGGGGGACTGGCGGCGGAGGCGGGGCTGGCCAGGGTGCTGAGCAGCTCGGTGGTGGAGGCGGCGGCGAGGGCGGACCCGCCCAGCACCGACGTGACGAACCTGCGGCGGGAGACCGCCATGTCGACCACTCCTTCGGGACGGAAGGCATTGACGGTCATCGTGGCAGCAGTGAATGCCAAACCGCAAGAGTGGGACGGATCTATGAAAATACTTGCCCGTCGACGGGAATTCGACGCGCCTGGCGTGCCGCTGTGCGTGGCGTTCGGTCGGGTCCGTTACTGGGAGGTCATCGCCCGTTCCAGCTCGCGCACCGGACTGAGGGGCCGAGCGCCCTGGCGACGGCGGGCGTCCCGCACGGTCATCCGCACACCCTCGGCGAAGTTGATCTTCGGGTACCAACCGAGCAGTTCGCGCGCCTTCCTGGTGTCCAGCGCCATGTGGCGGACCTCGCCCGGCCAGGGCAGCGGCTCGTAGCGGGCCGCGTTGCCGACGCCGGAAGCCCCCCGGACGGTGTCGTACACCTCGTTGATGCTCGTCTGCCGCCCGGAGGAGATGTTGACCAGCCCCACCCCGTTGTGCAGACAGGCGAGGGCCACCGCCTCGGCGACGTCACCGACGTGGATGAAGTCCCGCGACTGTGTGCCGTCGTCGTAGATCACCACCTGGCGACCGCCGAGCAGGGCATCGGCCATCAGGGACACCACCCCGCAGTCGCCGCCCTCCTGCCGCGGCCCGTAGACGTTGCCGAAGACCATCGACGTGTACGACAGGCCGTGCTGGCGTCCGTACCAGTCGAGATAGTGGACGGCGGCGGCCTTGCTGATGCCGTACGGGCTGATGGGCGCGATCGGGTGATCCTCGCGGACCGGCAGATCGTGGGCGGGAACACTGCCGAAGATGGCGCTGCTGGCCGCGTTGACCACCAGCCGTACGCCGCTACGGGCACAGGCGTCCAGCACGTTGACGGTGCCGAAGACGTTCACGTCGGCGTCGTACAGCGGTGAGCGGCGGCCGGCGGGAACGCTCGGTTGCGCGGCGAGGTGCACCACGACGTCCGGCTGCCACTGGTGGATGACCTCGACACCTTCCGGCGTACGGATGTCACCAGTGCTGACGTCCGCCTCGGTCAGTCCGCCGTAGGCGGCGTCCGCCAGATTCTCCAGCCGGCCGGTGGAGAAGTTGTCGAGCACCCGGACCTGGCTGCCCATCAGCATCAGCCGGGCCACCACGTGACTGCCGATGAAGCCGGCACCGCCCGTGACGAGGACACGCCGGGGCGTCAGGTCGGTCGACGGTTCGACGCCCACGGCTGTTGCTGGCAGGTCCATGTGGAACTCCTTGGAACGACAGGGCTGTCGGCCCGCTCCGGAAACCAAGTTGACCGGCCCGACAGTAACCCACCAGTTGGCTACAAACAGGACTTTTCACCCAACCATCAGAGTGCCTATAGGTACTTACGGGAAGGAAGTCCTGTTTTTACCCATCTGCCACTGTTTGGGGCTTTGTCGGTAGTAATTTTCTCCCGGGGTGCTCGCCCGCATGCCCCGGAAGCACCGGACGCAGAAGGAGGTCGGCGTGTTGAGGAAGAACCCCGGTCCCATGACCGCGGACCCAGCTCCCGTCCTGGACACCGAAGACGCGATCGCGTACGACGTCACCGCGCCCCACCTGGACATCCCGACCCGACTCGAGGAACTCCTCGACCGCGGTGAACGGGCCACCCGGTCGGACCAGAACGGGCAACGAACCCGTGTGGTGGTGCTCGAACCGAACGACGCGGCCACGATGCCCGACCGTCTCGACGACGAGTTCGACGTGGCAGCCCGGCTCCCGGTACCGGCCCGCGCCGAAGACCTCGTACGGCTGCTGGTCCACGTCCGCCCCCGGCTCCTGTTGCTCAAGCACTCACTGGACAGCATCGACGAGCGCATCATGACCAGCTGCATGAGCGTGGGAGTCGAGATCATGGTGCTGGCCCGACCGGTCTACGGCCTGCTGCGGGCGCCCGCCATGGCGCGCTTCGGCGGGCTGCCCTGGATCCGGTTGGGCTCCGGCACCCGCCGTCCCCGTCGCGAATGGCTCAAGCGGTTCATCGACCTCAGCGTGATCCTGCTCAGTGCCGTCGTGGTGCTCCCGCTGATCGCGGCGATCACCGCCGTCGTGTCGTTCACCGGCCCACCCTTCTATCTCCAGCAGCGCGTCGGAGCCGGTGGCCGCCTGTTCCGGGTGGTCAAGTTCCGGACCATGCGGGTCGGTGCCGAACAGGCCACCGGCCCGGTCCTCGCCCAGCCGGACGACGCCCGGATCACCCGGGTCGGACACTGGCTACGACGGTCCCGGCTGGACGAGCTTCCCCAGCTCTGGAACGTCGTGTGCGGCGACATGAGCCTGGTCGGCCCCCGCCCGGAACGCCCGGAGTTCATCGCCGACTTCGACCGGCTCCCCCACTACGACCTACGGCACCTGATCCGACCGGGGCTGACCGGGATCGCGCAGCTCACCGGCGGGTACGCGGCCACCGTCGAGGACAAGCTCCGCTGCGACCTGCTCTACCTCAACTGCCGCTCGACACGGGTCGACCTTGCCCTGCTCCTGCTGACCGTCGTCGAGTTGTTCCGCGGGTTCCCCCGTGGCTAGCGCCGCCACCGCGGTCGAGACCCGGGTCACCCGCAACACGGCGAGCATGCTGGCCGCACGGGTGATCATGGCGCTGTCCGGGCTGGTCTCGGTGCCGGTCATCTACCAGCACCTCGGGCCGCAGGAGTTCGGGATCTGGGTGGTGCTGGCCGGTCTGCTGGCGATGGCCGCCCTGATCGACCTCGGGCTCAACTCCGCCCTCGTGCGCGAGGTGGCCAGGGCCGAGAGCGCGGCGGACCGGGACCTGGTGCGACGGCTGCTCGGGCTGGGGCTCGGCTGGGCCGTCCTGCTGGGCCTGCTCACCCTGGGGGCGATCGGCGCCTGCTGGCCGTGGCTCGCCGGGCTGCTGCGCCTCGGCAGCCTCGCCGACGAGGCATGGCAGGCGACGCTCTGGCTGGTCGTCGGCCTGGTGGCCGGTGCCGTGGAGCTGCCGTGGCGGTCCGTGCTCGAAGGCAGCCAGCGGTACGGGTCACTCGCCGCGATCAGCGCCGGCACCGCGATCCTCGCGGCCGCACTGGCGATCCTTGTCGTACGCCTCGGCGGTGGCCTGGTGGCGTTGGCCGCCTCGGCCGCCGCGACCGGTGCGCTGCGCACCCTGTTGCTCGCCGCGGCCACCAACCGCCAGTGCCCGGACCTGTCCCCCCGATGGGGACGGCTGGACCTCGGTGACGTACGTCGGATCGGCGGCTACGGCATGCGGGTGCAGGTTTCCAGCGGCGCCGGCATGGTCAACGTGGAACTCGACCGCCTCGTCCTCGGCGGCGTCTTCGGTCCCGCCGTTGCCGGCGGCTTCGACCTGGGCGGCCGCCTGCTCAACCTGCTCCGGCTGCCCCCCGGTTTCGCCCTCATCGTGCTGTTTCCCGCGGCGGTCGCGCGCACCGTCACCCGGGGCGCCGGTTGGTTGGACCGGTTCTACCTGACCACCACCCGGTACCTCGCGCTGTTTCTCGCCCCGGCCACCGCGGCCCTGATGGTGAGCGCGGACCCCCTGGTCCGGCTCTGGTTGGGGCACCAGGTCCCCTGGGCCGCGGCGAACATCATGATCCTCGCGCCCGCGTACGCCCTCAACCTGATCACGGGAGCGGCGACGATCGTCGCCCGTGCCGAGGGCCGGCCCGGGTTGGAGACGCGCTACGTGCTGCTCTCCGTCGTCCTCAACCTCGCCCTCACCGTACCGATGCTGCTGCTGTGCGGGCCGCTGGGCGTACCGCTGTCGACCGCGCTGGCGGTGGTGCTCAGCACCGGGTACTTCCTGGCCTACTTCCACACGGCCACGGCCCGGCCGCTGACCCCGCTGGTGCGAGCGGTCTGGCCACCGGTCGCCGCGGCGGTCGCCGCCGGGGTGGTCATCGCGGCGGCCAGCCAGTTCCTGCCGGACGGGCCGAGACGACTCGACGCCGCCCTCGCCGTGTCCACCCGGGCGGGTCTGACCCTGCTCGTCGCCGCCACGCTGCTGGCCATCAGCGGACAGGTGGGCGCGAGCGACCGGATGCGGCTGCACCGACTGCTGCGCGCCCCCGCGACCGTGCTGTCGCCGACGACGGGCGGCCCGCGATGAGCGTGGACCACCGCACCGCCCGGTGCCTGGTGTGCGGACCCGTGCCGGCCCACCGGCCCCACCTGGGCGGACTGCTGCGCCGCTGCGAGGCCTGCGGGTTCCGCTGGACCGCGCGGGAGCAGGCCGAGGCGGACGGGCGCTACGACGAGGACTACTTCGCCGGCGGCGGCTACGACGACTACTTCCGGGCCGAGCCGCGCCGGTTCGAGGCCAACCGCCGGCTGCGCTGGCTGCTGTCCACCGTCCGCCCGAGCGTCCTGCTCGAAGCCGGTCCCGCGGGCGGCTACTTCCTCGAAGCCGCGCGACGGGCCGGCATCACCGTCAGCGGCATCGAGGTCAGCCACACCGCCGCCCGCTTCGCCCGCGACCACCTGCACCTGCCCGTCCGCCAGGGGCACTTCGAGGACCTCGCGCCCAGCCGCGCCGCCGACGTGGTCTGCGCATTCCACGTCCTCGAACACGTCGAAGACCCTCGCGCCTTCCTGCACGCCGCCCACACCGCGCTCACGCCCGGCGGCTGGCTCGCCCTCGAAGTGCCAAACATCGCCTCCGCCGCCGCTGACCGCCTCGGCACCGCCTGGCCGGGTCTGCAACCGCGCTACCACCGCTGGCACTTCACCCCGGACGCGCTGGTCCGACTGGTGACCGACGCCGGCTTCGAGGTGGTCCGGCAGGACACCACGGTCTTCCGCTACTACATGCCCCTGCGGTATCGGCTGCGGCACGCACGGCACCTCCTGCCCGCCGACCTGATCGGGCTCCGCTCACCGCGGCTGACCCACCCACGCCTCGGCGACCTGCTCCGGGTGATCGCCCGGACGCCACGAACCAGACGGAGTACCTGATGAAACTGGATGGGATCGAACTGGTCCGCTGCCAGCTCTGCGGCCGCGCCGGCGGGCACTCGCCGACCCTCGGCGAGCTGCTGTGGAGCTGCCCCGACTGCGGGTTCGTCTGGACCGCCGGCAGCGCGCCCGCGCCGGAGGAGCTGTACGACGAGGCGTACTACACCACGGACGGGTACCAGGACTACTTCGCCTCCGCCGATCAACGCCGGTTCGAGGCGAACCGGCGGCTGCGCTGGCTACTGTCCACCGTCCGCCCCGGCGTCCTGCTCGAAGCCGGCTGCGCCGGCGGCTACTTCCTCGAAGCCGCCCAACGCGCCGGCATCACCGCCAGCGGCATCGAGGTCAGTCACGCGGCCTCCCAGTTCGCCCGCGACCACCTACGCCTGCCGGTCCGCCAGGGCTACTTCGAGGACGTCGCACCCACCCTCAGCGCCGACGTCGTCTGCGCCTTCCACGTCCTCGAACACGTCGAGGACCCCCGCGACTTCCTGCGCGCCGCCCACACCGCCCTCAGCCCCGACGGCTGGCTCGCCCTCGAGGTGCCCAACATCGCCTCCGCCGCCGCACAGCGCCTCGGCACCGCGTGGCCCGCGATCGCCCCCGCGTACCACCGCTGGCACTTCACCCCGGACACGCTGAGCCGGATGCTCGTGGAGTCCGGGTTCCGGGTGATCTCCCACGACACCGTCTTCTCGCGGTTCTACTGGCGTCCGCTGGCGCGGCTGCGCAACGCGCGGGACCTGCTCATCGCCGACGTCGCCGCCAGCCGCTCGCCCGGGGTGACACACCCACAGCTCGGCGACCTGCTGCGGATCTTCGCCCGGCGCGACGACCGGGCGGTGGCGTGATGGGTACGCCGCACCTGTCGGTGCTGCTGGTCAGCTGGAACACCTGCGAGCAGACCCGGCAGTGCCTGGAATCACTGGCCGCGACCGCCGAGGAGGACCTCGACTACGAGGTGGTGGCCGTCGACAACGGCTCGTCCGACGGTTCGGCCGAGATGCTCGCCGACCAACCCCGGGTCCGCCTGATCCGCAAGCAGCACAACACCGGGTTCGCCGCCGCGGTGAACCAGGCGTACCGCCGGGCGAACGGGCAGCTCATCCTGCTGCTCAACAGCGACGTCCGGTTTCACCCGGGCGCGCTGTCCCGGATGATCGACTATCTACGGGAACGGCCGGACGTGGCGGGGGTCAGCCCGCTCTACCTCAACCCGGACGGCACCTTCCAGCAGCACTACGTCCAACAGCCCAGTTTCGCCGCCACCATCGCGCTTGTCACCGCGCTGCGCCGGCTGCCCGGCTTCCGTCAGGCGCTGCACCGGTTCCAGATGCGCGGCGAGGATTTCAGCAAGCCCCGGCAACTCGCCTCGGGCAGTTGCATGCTGCTGCGTCGGGCGGTGCTCGGACAGCAGACCATCTTCGACGAAACCTTCCCCGTCTACTGGAACGACGCGGTCCTCGCGCGGCAGCTCGACCAGGCCGGGCACGAGCTGTGGATGATCCCCGACGCGGTGGTGACGCACAGCCGCGGGGCGTCCTGCCGGCTGCTCGGGCCGACCATCCGGTACCGACACCTCCTGGGCAGCCTGGTCGGGTATCTGCGGATGACCCAGCCTCGGCGCCGGATGGTGGCGTTCCGGGCCGCCCTGCTCGCCGACCACGTGGTCAAGCGGCTCTTCGGCCGACCCGTACAGCTGGGTCTGGCCGATCTGCTCGCCGCGCTGCGCGGCGACGTCGGCCCGCTGCCCGACGGCGACACCCGCGACTGGGTCGTGGTGTTCAGCCGGGACCGCTGGTCCGTCGACGGGCATTCGGCGGTGCTGAGGCAGTTGTCGGCCGGGCAGCGGTTGCTCTTCGTCGATCCGCCGGCGCAGCGTCCCCGCTGGCGGTGTGAGGTGACCCCGATCGGCTCGGCCGCCTGGCACGCGGTGGCACCGACCGTGTTGCCGCTGGGGAACTCGTTGCCAGCTGTCAACTGGATCAACCGGCGGGTCGCGGCGAGCGCGCTGCGCCGCTGGCTGGACCGCCAGGCCGGTGCCCGGCTGCTGCGGCTCGACGACGAGCGCGCCCGCCCGGTGCTCGGCCGTCTCGGTGAGGACGAGGTGCTGCCCGTCGAAGCGCCCCGGCCGCTGGAACGGTCCGGCCGTGGCTGAGCACGCGACACTGCAACCGGCGGCGCCGACGGTCGTCGCGTCCACCAACGACCAGGGCTGGGTGGTCGTCCTCAGCGGCACGCCGTGGGCGAACGGCGCCCACCGGCAGCACGCGCTGGCCCGCGAGCTGACCGACGACCACCGGGTGCTCTTCGTCGATCCGGCCGGGCACCGACCCCGGTGGCGCGTCCGCGTCCGACAGGAGGCCGACGGCCTCTGGCAGTGCGCCGGGCCGGCGCTGCTGCCGTTCGGCCGGCACCTGCCACCTGTCAACCGGGCCAACCGCTGGTTCGCCGCGCTCCTGCTCCGCAGGTGGTTCCGGCGGCGGGCCGACTCGATCCGACTGCTGTGGCTGGACGAGGACCTGGCCGCGCCGGTCGCCGGCCGGCTGGACGCCGCCGCGGTGGTGTACGACGCCACCGACCTGGACTGGACCTTCACCCGACGCTGGAATCGTCCGCACCTACGCCGCGCGCTGCGCTCCGCCGTGGGCGCGGCCGACCTGGTGCTCACCTCGTCCAGTGCGCTGCCGGAACGGATGCCCAGCTCCGACCCAGCACCTGTGGTGCTGCCCAACGGGTGCGACCCGGAGCACTTCTCGCCGGACGGCCCGGTTGCGCCCTGGTTGACCGGGCTGCGCCGACCACTCATCGGTTACAGCGGGGCTGTTGACACCCGTGCCTTCGACGCGAATCTGGTCGCCGCGGTGGCCCGCGCGCACCCCGAGTGGACCTTCGTGCTGATCGGCCCGTCCACCCGGGCCGGCCGCGCGCCACTGACCCAACTGTCGAATGTGCAACTCGTGGACGCCGTCGGTTACGCGGACGTGCCGGGCATCCTGCGCGCCTGTGACGCCACCATCATCCCCTACCGGGTGGGCGGTCTGGTGGACTACGTGCACCCGAAGAAGTGCTACGAGTACCTCGCCCTCGGCAAACCGGTCGTCGCGACACCGCTGCCGGCGCTGCGGACGCTGCACGACACCATCGCCCTCGCCGGTGACCCGCACAGCTTCGCCGCGGCCCTCGCCGTCGCGCTCGACGAGGCCGACGCACCGGAGCAGGCGGCCCGACGCCGGGCGATCGCTGCCCGCAACAGTTGGTCGGCCCGGGGCGTACAGCTGCGCTCACTGCTGGCGGGGCTGCCCCGATGAGAGTGCCGATCGTCGCGCCCACAGTGCTGCTCGGCGGCGCCGGCCTGGGCGCCCTGGTGACAGTGGTCACCCTGCTGCCCGGCCCGGTTGGCCTGGCCGCCTCCGTCGGGGTGCTCAGTTGCGGCGTGTTCCTGCTCTGGCCTTGGGCCGTGCTGCCGGTCGGCATCATCGGCGGCGCCGTGATCGGCGCCGTGCTCAGCGGCGGTGACGTACGCGGCTACATCGCGGTGAAGGTGCTGCTGCTGGCCGCCGGCGGCGTCGCGCTGGCCGCGCGGCACTGGCTGCGGACGGAGAAGCCGACCCGGCGCACCCCCGCCGACGTGGGCATGCTGAGCCTGATCGGGTTGACAGCCGTGGCCGCGGCCTACGGTCTGGCCGTCGGCAACGTCCCGTCGGAGGTGCTGGTCGCCGCGTACCAGGTGGCCACCATCCCGGTGTACTTCTTCGTCGCCGTCCACACCCTCACCACGCCCCGCCGGATCCTGGCCGCCGGCGTCCTGTACGTGGTGCTGGCCGCCGTCTTCACCGCCATCTCGGTGGCGACACCGGGGCGGCACGGTGGGCTCATCACCCTGATGGCGATCCCCCCGCTGATCTGGATCGCCGGGCGGCTACGCGGGTGGCGGCGCAACGGCGTCCTGCTGCTCGGCGGGTTCTTCGCCGTCGACGTGCTGCTCGCGTCGTACCGGGGAATCTGGCTCGCCGCCGCGCTGACCTTCCTGATCATGCTGGTGCGCGGTGGTCGTACCGTCCGGACCGGTCTGGCCGCCACCGCCGCCGCGGCGGTCGCGGTGGCGGCGCTTCTCGCCCTGCAACCGGGGGTACGGGAGCGGGCCGGCGAGATCACCAAGGGGCTGCAACAGTCGGCCGGTTATCGGGGCGTGGAGTCGTCGGTGGGCCTGGGCGTCTTCGCCGACCAGCCGTTGGTCGGCGCCGGTCTCGGGCAGACCACGCCCGGCATCTACCTGTCCGGCTTCACCTTCACCGACGTCGGGCCGGTCTACCACGCCTTCTACGTCACCGTGTTGGCCAACCTCGGGTTGGTCGGCCTCCTGCTGGTCCTCTGGCCGATCCTGCGCAGCGTCCGCGTCGGTCTGCGCGGTCGGGACGGGATCACGCTGCCGTTCGCGGCACTCTCCTGCGGCTTCCTGGCCGCCGCCGTCTTCGCGGCGCCGACCGACGGGCACTGGGAGCTGGGCCTGCTGCCGGCGTTGACCCTCCTCACGGCACCGCAGGTTGCTGGGCGGCTCCGTCGACCCAGCGGGGCCCCGCTCCCCCGCCGACCGCTGCGCCGGACGGGAGCACCGGCATGACACACGCGGCCGCCACAGCCATCGTGGTCACCCACAACTCGCAGCGCCAGATCGTCGCGGCCCTGAGCGCGCTGCGCCAGGCGCACCTGCCGGTGCGGTTGGTGGACAACGCCTCGACCGACGACACCGTCGCGCTCGTCCGGCACCGCTTCCCGGACGTGACGGTCCTCGCCAGCCCGACCAACACCGGCTTCGCCAGCGCCGTGAACCGGGCCGCGGCCGGAGTCACCACCGACGTCCTACTCCTGGTCAACCCGGACTGCGTGGTCGCCCCCGGCACCGTGGCGGAGCTGGTCCGGGTCCTCCGCAGCCAACCGTCGGTGGGCGTCGCGGGACCACGAATCATCGACGCGCACGGCCGGATCGCGATCAGCGCCCACCGTTTCGAATCCCTCGTCACGGTGCTGGCCAGCCGGTTCGGTGGGGCGCTGGTGCCCGTCGCGCTGCGGCGGCTGCTCAGCGGGCGGCAGCGCCGTGCCGCGTACGACGCCTGTGTGCGCGGGGCGCGGCCGGTGGCGGTGGACTGGCTGTCCGGCGCCTGCCTGGCGGTACGGACCGACCTGTTCGTGGCGATCGGCGGGCTCGACGAGGGCTACTTCCTGTATTACGAGGACGAGGAGCTGTGCCTTCAGGCCGCCCGACGTGGTGCCGAGGTGCGGTACGTGCCCGCGGTGACCGCCGTACACAGCGGCGGCGCGAGCAGCTCCGACCCGGCCTGGATCTGGCCCCACCTGTACCGCAGCATGCTGCGGTTCTTCGCCCGCCACCGCGCCGGCACCCTGCGCGCCGTACGCGGCGCCGTGCTCCTGCGCGCGCTGATCGGTATCGGTCTGGCCGGGGTGCGGCTGCCGATACAACCCCGGGCCGGACTGACGCGGCTGCGGGCCTGGACCCGCGTCGGACGGATCGCGGTCACCCGACCTGAGACGAGAGGAGGAGCGTGATGCACGTCCTGACCACGGTCGTCGGCAAGCGCACCGAACACTGGACGGACCTGTTCGACGTTCTCTGCGAACAGCCGGACGTCACCCTCACCGTGCTCGCCGCGGACGTGTCCCCGACGACACGACGCGAGCTGGCCCGGCTGGCCCGCACACACCAGCGGCTGCGCTACCACGTGGTGCCGCACCTGCTCGGTGAGTCGCTGACCGGGCACATGGCCTCGGTGCTGTTCCGGCTGCCCGGCCAGCACGACGTGACCACCGCCCGACCCGACATCCTGCACGTCATCGGTGAGGCGGCGTACCTCACCACCTGGCAGGCCCTGCGGCTGCGCCAGCGCTGCTGGGCCGGGGTGCCCACCACCCTGTACGCGGCGCAGAACGTGGTCACGCGCTTTCCGGTGCCGTTTCCCCGGATCGAGCGGCAGTCGTACCTGTCGGTCAACCACGCCTTCCCGATCACCCCCGCGGCCCTGAACGTGCTGCGGGTCAAGGGTTACCGGGGTCCGGCCACGATCGTGCCGCTCGGCGTGGACACCCGGGTCTTCCGCCCACTGTCCAGTGGCATGGCCACCCGCCCGTTCACCGTCGGGTTCGTCGGGCGGTTCGAGCCGCACAAGGGCGTGACCGACCTGCTGCGCGCCGCTGAGCTGATCGACTGCGACGTGTCGCTGGTGGGCGACGGCAGCCTCCGTGGCGAGATCGAGCGGGCCGCCGAGCAGCGTCCCGGCCGGGTTCACCGGCACGGTTGGGCCGGGCACGCCGAACTGCCCGCGCTGCTGAACCAGATGGACGTGCTGGCGATGCCCTCGGTCGAGGTGGTGCAGCGCAACACGCTGCCGTGGATCGGCATCCCGTTGCGCGAGCAGTTCGGCCGGGTGCTGGTCGAGGCCATGGCCTGTGGCGTACCGGTCGTGGGCAGCGACGTCGGCGAGATCCCCCACGTGGTGGGCGACGCCGGTCTCGTCTTCTCGGCCGGCGACGTGTCCGCGCTGGCCGCTCGCCTCGCGCGACTGCGCGACGAGCCCGCACTCGCCGGTCAGTTGGCGAACCGTGGACTGCGTCGCGCCGACGCCGAGTTCGGCTGGGACCGGATCGCCGAAACCCTCTGCTCGACCTGGCGAGGGTTGCGGTCCCCGACCGGCTCCCTTCGCGTCCCGCCCGCCGAGGCCGGGCACCCAACCAGAGAGGCGATCGCCTGATGAGCGCGTCGATAGATGTCAAAGGTCTGCTCGGTTTCTCCTGGCGCCGCGCGGGCGTCCCCCTGATCGGCCTGTGCGCGGGGCTGGCCGCCGCCCAGGGCGTCACCCAGCTCCTTCCGGCCCGCTACGAGGCCGAGGCGTCCGTTCTGGTCAGCGCCGAGCAGACCGCGGAGGACCGGCCGGCGGACCTGGCCCTCGCGCAGAACCTCACCCCCACCATCGCCCGGCTGGTCGGGTCCCGGGAGGTCGCGATCGAGGCGGCGCGCGCGCTGCAACTGCCCGAGCACGCGGTACTCGGGCACGTCAGCGGCGAGTACGAACTCGGTCTCCAGATCATCACGGTGCACGCGAGCGCCGGGTCCGGCACGCAGGCCGCCGCGATCGCGAACGCGGCCTCCCGAGCCGTCAGCCAACAGCTGAGCCGGTTGGACATGGGCGGCTCGACCAGCATCAACGCCCGGGTGCTCGACAACGCCAGCCCGCCGCTCACGCCCGCCTTCCCGAAGCCGCTGTTGAACGGCGTGCTCGGGGCCCTGGCCGGCCTGCTGGCCGGGTGGGGCGCGACGCTGCTCCGCGACCGGTTCGACAGCCGACTGCGCGACGTCGGGCAGATCGAGGCGCGCCTGGGACTGCCGGTCCTCGGGGCGCTGCCGAAGATGCCGCGCCGCTTCGCCCGCCACCACGCCGCCGCGCTGTACGCCCGCACCGACGTCGCCGACGCCGTACGCGCCACGATCTCGACGCTCAGTGTGCTCACCGCCCCGCTGCCACGCCGGAGGCTGCTGGTGACCAGCGCCCACGACGACGACGGCAAGGCGCTGGTGACCGCGCTGCTCGGTCTCGGGATGGCCGACGAGCACTGTCGGGCCACGCTTGTCGACGGGGCGGTACGCGACCCGGTGCTCTCGGGTCACTTCCCGGAGGCGCCGCACACCTGGCAGCAGGTGCTCACCCAGAAGTGCCCGCCGGTGCGTCTGGTCGACTTCCCTACGCTGACCGTGCTGCCGGCCGAGCCGCGTGAGGGCTCCGACACGCAGGCTCTGCACGACCTGGGCGGGCTGCTCAACGCGCTGGGCGAGGACGAGGACTGCGTGCTCGTGCACGCGCCGCCGATCCTGGCGGGGCGGGAGATCTCCGCGTTCGCACAGCACGCGGACGGTGTGCTGCTCGTCGTACGGGCCGGCCGGACGAACCTTGACGACAGCACACGGGCGGCCCGGCTGGTCCAACGGCTCGGGCTTCCGCTGGCCGGTGTCGTGGTGATCGGCGCGGTGTCGCGGACCGACCACCGGCAGGGCGGCGAGCAACCGGACCTGGTGCCGGACACGGTCCAGCACACCCTGGCGCTGCCGGCGGCGCGGGCCAGCGCCCAGGGCGCCGTCATCCGGGAGTTGGTCAGCGCCCTCGTCGAGGACTCCTCCGGCAGCACGCCCGGGAGGCACCGCCGGCAGGCCCGGGACTCGGGCGAGTCGGTAGGCACGAACGGTCACGGCCGCACGGTCGAGGGCACCACTGTCGAGGGCACCACGGTCCGGCACGCGCCGGTCACACACACGACGCCGGCCGAGCGCGCGACAACGGCCGAGCGCGCGACAACGGCCGAGCGCGCGACACCGGTTGGCGCCTCTTCTGGTGCCGCCGGAGCGCCTGTCGCGCCGACCCGGATCGAGGATGCGGTCACCCAGCCGAACCCGGTGGTGACGGACGTCCCGGATCGACCCGAGCCGGTGCCGGCGGCGAACGTTCAGCCTGATCCCGCCGAGGCTCCGCCGGTCTGGGGCAGCCCCACTGTGGTGGGCATCCGCGGACGACCGCTGGCCCAGCCCGAGACGACCCGGCGGCCGCCGACGGCCGCAGCAGCGGCGCAGCCGTCCCCGGACGCGCCGACGCCCCACCTCTCGGACAGCTGGCCGGCCTTCGGGCAGGAGCTGCTGGCCGCCGGCCGACCGAGCCCGGAACGGCTCTCCCCCGCCTCTGTGGTCCTGCGCCGCGCGGTGGCCGTCGGCGACGCCGAGCGGCGGGGCTGACGACGAACGCGACGACGAACGGCGGCTGCCCGCCGCCAGCCGCCTACCCGAGACACCGAACAAGGAGATTGCCCATGAGTGAGATGTTGGTGCCGACCCAGACGTCCGCGCCGGTGCTGGACGACCCGCGCGCGCTCTACTGCGACCTGCTCAAGAAGGCGCTTACCAGGTATGTCTTCCGCGAGACGTGGATGCCCTACCAGCCGCGCCGGGGGTCCCTGCACGGCAAGCTCTACGAGCGCGGCCGGCACCTGCTGCAACGCAAGGGGCTGGAGCTGGTCCTCCAGTTCCCGTTCGACGCGGAGGCACGGGCCACCGGCCGGGACTGGCCGCCGGAAGCCGAGACCATGATCGGGCTGCGCCGGTTGGACAACCTGGAGCGGTGCATCGCGGACGTGCTGGACCGGGGCGTACCCGGCGACCTGATCGAGACCGGCGTGTGGCGGGGCGGCGCGGTCATCTTCATGCGCGGAATGCTGCGCGCCTACGGTGACCGGGACCGCACGGTGTGGGTCGCCGACTCCTTCCGGGGCCTGCCGAAGCCCGACCCGAAACGCATCGAGGACGTCGAGGACGCGCTCTGGGAGGTGCCCTTCCTGGCCGTGTCGTTGGAGCAGGTGAAGGCGAACTTCGACAGGTACGGGCTGCTCGACGACCAGGTGCGGTTTCTCAAGGGCTGGTTCTCCGACACCCTGCCCAACGCCCCGGTCGAGCGGATCTCGGTGATGCGTCTCGACGGGGATCTCTACGACTCCACGATGGTGGCGTTGCGCTCGCTCTACCCGAAGCTGTCGATCGGGGGGTACGTCATCATCGACGACTACCACGCGGTACGCGGCTGCAAGCAGGCCGTGGACGACTTCCGCGCCGAGCACGGCATCGTGGACGAGCTGCACCAGGTCGACTGGACGTGCCGCTACTGGCGACGGTCGCGCTAGCTCTGCCGGACCAGGGCGGGTGGGAGGTTGAGAGGACCTCCCACCCGCCCTTGCCGTGCCCGGTGGCGGCGGCAGCGCCGAATCAGTTGGCCGGCGGCGTCTGCGGGTTGGCCGCGAGCCACTGCGCCACGCGGTCCTCGCGCAGTGCCGTGAAGAGCGCCGGGGCCCGGACCTCGTCCAGCCGCACCGCCGACCCAGCCGGGGTCTGGAGGTTCGGGTCACTGAAGGGGACGGTGACGAACTGGACCGTCTCGGGCTTCACCCGGCGCAGCGCGCGGGCGAGGCCGGCAAGGTCGAGGTCGCGGTCGACGATCAGCGACTCCGCCGCCGTGGTGAGCACTCGGTCGAGTCGGGTCGGGTTGGTGAGCAGACTCGTCGTGGTGACCCGATCGGCGAGGGCACGTACCACCAGCTGCTGGTCGTAGATGCGCCCGAAGTCGCCGCCGGGCACGCCGTGCCGCTGCCGCACCAGGTCGTCGGCCGCCTTGCCGTCGAGGTCGTGACAGCCGGCAGGCCAGGCGACGCCCGTGTCCGAGGACTTGACGGGGTACGGCAGGCAGACGGTGATGCCCTCGACGGCGTCCACGAGTTTGCGGACGGCGGCGAAGTTGGCCACCAGCACTCCGTCCAGTGGCAGGCCGCTGAGCTTGGCGACCGTCTCGGCTGCCAGCGCGGCCCCGCCGAACGCGAACGCGGCGTTGATCTTGTTGGGTCCGCCGGCCCAGGTCTGCCCCGCGGCGGGCACGTCGACGTAACTGTCCCGGGGGATGGAGACGACAGTTGCCGCGTCGCGGGCGGCGTTGACGTGCACCAGCATGATCGTGTCCGAGCGCTGGCCCGGGTAGAGAGCCTGGTCCGGCTCGCCGTCGCGGGAGTCCGAGCCGAGCAGCAGGAGGTTGAGTGGTCCCGCCTCCCACCGGCGCTCGTCGTGGGGGCCGGCACCCGGGCCGAGGATGTCCTCGCGCTGCACCCGGCTCTCGTACCTGTGCTTCAGGCCGAAGCCGACCGTGACGAGGCCCGCACAGAGCACGCCGAACAGAGCGACCAGGGCGACCATGGCCTTCTTCCAACCCGCCATGGCCCGCCACCGCGATGTCGCCGGCGGGACCGTCCGGCGGGGGTTACCGGTCACCATCTTGACCACCTCTGACCAACCTGTCGGGACGCCGGGACCTGTTGCGCGGCAAGGGATGTCGGGGGTGACCGAGGCACACCTCCACGTAAGGAGTATTTAATCACTCTTTAGGGTCTCCATGCCGTTTTATCCTCTTTGCCCTATTCGCCCGATGCCATTCTGGCCTCCGAGTCAGCGAGGAGGTTTGGGCATGTACGGAGTACCCACCAAGGGGCCACACATCGGCGGCGGTCTCGCCGCCACCGGGGTCGCCATTCAGTCGTGGCTGCTGGTCGGCGTCGGGCTGGTCGTGCTGGGTCTGGCGCTGTGGTTCGTCGCCATGTTGGGCCGCGAGCGATGACAGGTTCCCCCCGGGGGGCGTGGCTGCGCGCCAGCGCGGGCATGCTGTTCGGCGTCGCCGTCGCTGCCGCCACCCTGTGGCGCTGGCACGACATCGCCAGCGGCGAGGCGTGGCTGAACGCCAGGCTCGTCGACGCGGTCGGGTTGGCCGACACCAGGTCCATCGGCGCAGCCGTCATCTTCCCGCTCGACGAGCGCTGGGTCGGCTTCATGGTCTCCAGCGGCTGCTCGGTCGCCATGTTGCTGATCCCGCCGATCGTGCTGGCCTCGACGCTCGTCGGGTTCCGGCGCATCTCGATGTCCCGAGGGCTGAACGCCCTGGCGGTGGCGATCGTGCTGCTGGTCACGGTGAACCAGCTCCGACTCGCCGCCGTGGTGGTCTCGATGCAGACCTGGGGCTTCCGGCTCGGCTACGAACGCAGTCACGTGCTGATCGGCTCGGTCATCACGACCGCTGGCCTGATCGCTGTCGCGATCCTCTTCGTGGTCCTGGTCAGCCGCACCAAGCGCATGCGTGGGGCGGTCGCCGGTGTCCACTGAGGCGCAGTCCCTCGCCCTGCTCAACACCGCGGCGTTCCTGCTGTGCGTCAGCTTCTGCGCGTACGTGCTGAGCATCCTGGTGTTCCACCTGAAGAGCCAACGTAGTCGGGGTGGAAGCCCGGACGGCTTCGACTGGCACATCATCGTGCCGTGCCGCAACGAGGCGTCCGTCGTCGGCGCCACGATCCGGCGCCTGCTCACCGACTTTCCGCTCACGACCGTCTGGTGCGTCGACGACGCCTCCGAGGACGGCACCCTCACCGAACTGGCCGCCTTCGCCGACCAACCTCGGGTGCACGTCATCAGGCGTCAACTGCCGGACGCACGGCAGGGCAAGGGCGCCGCGCTCAACGCCGCCTGGCGCGGCATCGAGCAGTGGCTGCCCGCCAACGCCGACCGCACCCGGGTGATCGTCGGCGTCCTCGACGCGGACAGCCGCCTCGACCCGCAGGGTCCCGTCGCCCTCTCCGGCCGGCAGTACTTCGGCGCGCAGGAGGTCGGCGCCGTGCAGGTGGAGGTGCGGATGCTCCAGTGCGCACCACGCCGCTACGCACCGACGACAGAGGTCAGCGGCTGGGGACGGCTCCTGATCCGGCTCCAGGACATGGAGTTCCGGGCACCGATCGCCGCGATGCAGTCACTGCGCCGACGCACCGGCAGCGTCGCGATGGGCGGCAACGGGCAGTTCACCCGACTGTCGCTGCTCAACGAGATCGCCGACGAGCACGGCACACCGTGGCACGGCGCCCTGCTGGAGGACTTCGAACTGGGCCTGCACATTCTGCTGGCCGGCGGGCACACCGAGTACTGCTCGGAGAGCTGGGTGGCCCAGGAGGCACTGACCCGGATCGGACCGCTGGTGCGGCAACGCACCCGCTGGGCGCAGGGATCGATGCAGTGCGGCCGCTACCTGGGCAAGGTGCTGCGCTCACCGCGAATCCGTAACTCGGCGACCCTGGAGATCGCCCACTTCCTGGCCGCACCGTGGACCCAACTGCTCGGTACGCCCGTCTATCTCGCCTGCCTGGTGGTGATGAGCTACTACATCGACAACACAAGCGGTGGGTTGCCGGGCTGGTGGAGCACCGGCGGCTGGGGCGTACCCCCGCTGGTGCTCGTCTTCGGCATCGGGCCGTTCGCCCTGTGGGGCATCGTCTACCGGTCCCGGTGTGAGCCGCAGTTGTCGGTGACCAAGGCGTTGCTGCTCGGCGTCTGCCACTGGCTGTACAGCTACGCCCAGTCGCTCGCGGTCTGGCTGGCCTTCGCCCGCATGGTGACCGCCCGCACCGACTGGCAGAAGACCGCCCGCGCCGCCGATCCGCCGACACCGCCGACTCCGGTCCGGGCCATCGGTCGGGTGTCCGTGCCGGCCCAGCCGAGCCGGGTGCAACCGCCGCGCCGATCGGGCCGTGCCGACCTGCCCCGCTCGATCCGGCCGCCCCGCCACCTGACCCATCTCACGCACCTCACCGCCACCCCCACCACAGACCGCCCCACAATCGCCCACGTCAGAAAGTAGACCTCTATGCCACGAGTTAGATCCGGTCTCGCCCGTACCGCCGCGGTGCTGGCCGGCGGCCTCGCCCTGGCCGTCCTTGCGGCCTCTCCGGCGATGGCCGACACCTCCCAGTCCTCCGCCTCCGCGCTCCAGATCAGCCTGCTCGGTGGTGGCCTCGCCAGCTCCGGCACCGCGTCGGCCACGAACGACGGCACCACCGAGTCGATCTCCGGAAACCAGAATCCCCCGCTGGGTGTGCTCGGTGGGCAGACCGTCATCACCGCAGGCGTGTTGGTCCAGAACGTCCGGGCCTTCAACGACGGCTCCTCGGCGGCCTGCGCGGGCGTGCTGGGCGTGGGCGGCACGGTGACCATTGGTCCCGGCGGGTCGTGCCTCGTCACGCCGGGCGCCGGGGTGTCCCTGGTCCTCGGGACCAGCGGCCTCGCCTCGATCGCCCTGGTGGCGGACGCCATCACCTCGCAGTGCACGGCCACCAGCAGCCCGTCGGCGACGGGCTCGACGAGCCTGGTCAACGCCCGGATCACCTCGACGCTGCTCGGCATCGAGACGACGCTGCTCAGCCTGCCGGTCAACCCGGCGCCGAACACCGGGCTGAACGTTCCGGGACTGCTCAACCTGACCCTCAACGCGCAGTCCAGCTCGGGTGTCGGCCAGCTCAGCGTCACGGCGCTGAACCTGACGGCGCTCGGTGGGGCGTTGGCCGGGGTGACCATCGGCACCTCGAACTGCGGTGCCAACGCGGTCGCACCCCCCATCCCGGTGATCCCGCTCGCCGGGGCACCGATCGCGCTCGGTCTCGGCGCACTCGTGGCCGGCACTGCCGGCGGGTTCTCGCTCTACCAGCGACGCCGCGCGGCCGCCAGGAGCTGACCCCGACATGTGTGCGAGCAGATCGACATCGCGAGAGGTCCTGATCCTGGCCGGCACCAGGCCAGAAGGGGTCAAGACCGCGCCTCTGATCCGCCGTCTCCTCGATGATCCGAGGTTCACGGTGCGGGTGGCGGACACCGGTCAACAGCCGGGGCGCGTCGCTGAGGCCCTCACCCCGTTCGGCCTCCACCCGGAGGTGAGCCTGCGCCCGCAACGGCGCACCGGCTCGCTTGCGGAGCTGGCGGCGGCACTGATCACGGGGGTTGACGAGCTGGTCGCACACCACCGTCCAGCGGCGGTCGTGGTGCAGGGGGACACCACGACCGCCCTGGCCGGCGGAACCGTCGCCTTCTGGCGACGCGTTCCCGTCGTCCACCTGGAGGCCGGGCTACGGACCAACGACCTGGACCGGCCGTTCCCGGAGGAGGCCAACCGGGCCATGCTGGCCCGGATCGCGGCACTGCACCTGGCGCCGACTCCGGCGGCCAGGGCGAACCTCATCGGTGAGGGGATCGCCGCCGCCGCGATCGTGGTGACCGGCAACACCGTCGTGGACGCCCTGCACGACCTCGTCGAGCGAGGCACGGCCCAACCACCGGCCTGGGTCGACCCGACCCGGAAACTGGTGGTGGCCACCGTGCACCGCCGGGAGAACTGGGGTCACGGCGTGGCTGCCACACTCGATGGTCTGCGCCGGTTGGCGCGACAGTGCCCCGACGTCCAGATCGTCCTGGTGGCACATCCCAACCCGCAGGTCAGCGCGGCGGTCACCACGGGTCTCGCGGGTATCGCCAACGCCCGGGTCACCCCAGCGCTGCCCTATCCACAGATGGTCGGGCTGCTGCGGGTCGCCGACCTGGTCGTCACCGACTCGGGTGGTCTTCAGGAGGAGGCCGCCACCCTGGGGGTCCCGTTGCTGGTCACCAGGGACACCACGGAACGGCCGGAGGCCCTGACAGCGGGTCGCGGCGAACTCGTCGGCACCGATCCCGAGCGGCTCGTGTCGGCCGGGCTCCGGCACCTCGCCATCGGGCGCGTCGCCACGGTCGGCTCGCCGTTCGGCGACGGGCGGGCCAGTGAACGCTCGGTCGCCGCCATGGCAAGGTTGTTGAATCTGCCGGCCCGGCGGGTGACGCAACGTCGCCGGCTCACCTCCACCGTGCGCTGAATGCGGACAACAAGGACAATCAACTGTTTCGGGGACAAAGCTCCTTTAGCTCCTGATAATTGGCGTATCGGCAGGCGGTGTTCCGGTCTGTCGGCCCCCACTTATCAGTGATCAGAGGAGTCGTCAGGTGCAGGCGTGGTTCAACGGGCAGCGTTCCCCGACCCTGCAGGGCAGATACTCGGCCCAGCACAACGCTTTCGGCGTGCTCCGCCTGGCGATGGCGTGCGGCGTGATCGTCGCGCACGCCGGCCCGCTGGGCTTCGGTCAGTCGAACGTCGGGGCCGCGACGTTCGGCCGGCAGAGTGACCTCGGCACCCTGTGCCTGTACGGATTCTTCCTGATCTCCGGATACCTCATCACCGACAGCGCGCTGCGTTCCACACTGCGCCAGTACATCCGCGCCCGCCTGCTGCGGGTCTTTCCCGGGCTCTGGGCCTGCCTGCTGGTCACCGCGTTCGTCTTCGCTCCCCTGGCGGCGCTGTACGAGAACGGCAACCTCGACGGATTCTGGGGGCACCCGGAGGGACCCTTCGACTACGTCCTGACGAACTTCGTCGCCTCGATGGAACAGTTCCCCATCTCCGGGCTGCTGGCCGACACCCCGTACGGGCAGCTCGTCGGCGGGCCGAGCGCGTTCGACGGTTCACTGTGGACGTTGCGCTACGACCTGGCCTTCTACGGGATCGTCGGCATCCTCGTGGTGACCTCGGTGCTGCGCAGGGCACCCCGTGCGGTCCTGGTCCTGACCGCCGGCTCGTACGCGCTGATCCTGGCGGACTTCTTCGCCGCACCGACCTGGAGCTCCCGGCCACCGCAGCACGGTGCGATCGGACCCTTCCCGCTGATCGGCGCCTTCGCCGCCGACTGGACCCTGATGCTCGGCTTCCTGTTCCTGCTCGGCGCCGCCGCCCGGCTGTACGCACACCGAATCCCCGTGAACCGGGAACTGGCCGTGTTGGCGGGCGTTGTGCTTGTCGGCTCACTGTGGCTGGGCGGGTTCTTCGCGGTCGGCCTGCCGGCGTTCGCCTACCTGGTCCTGTTCGCGGCGGTCGCGCTGCCGAAGCGGCTGTCCACGATCAGCCGGCGGCACGACTACACGTACGGCATCTACATCTACGGCTTCCCGGTGCAGCAGCTCATCGCCCTGTTCGGCGGCGCCCGCTTCGGGATGGTCGGCTACATCGTGCTGAGCCTGCTCGGCGCCCTGCTCTTCGCCATGGTGTCCTGGCACCTGGTGGAGCGCCCGGCCCTCGACTTCAAGACCGGCAGCGGACGTGCCCGGCACCGGACCACCCGCCGCGCCGCCAACCTCGGCACCCTGCCGATCCCCGGTCCGGCGATCGGCACGGACACCGCATCGCGACCGGACCCGGCCGGCACCGGACCGCGCAGGGCCGGCGCGCGGCACAGCCGATCGACGAAGATCGAACAGCCCGCGACGACCGCGCGTCGTCGCGTCCCCCAGTCCTACGCGGAGGCGCTGCCCTTCCTCGACCTGCCGGAACGGGCCAAGCGGGAAACCCTGTCGGTCCCGGCGAAGAAGCCGACCTCGCATGCCCGATCGGGACGGGCACGCCACGCGCAGCCCGCCCCAACGACACCGCCAGGTTGAGACCGGCGGGGCCGGCGCCGTCCTGGCCCGGCCCCGCCGTCGCACCCCCGTACCGAACGCCTCAACTCAGGCCGAGAAGGTGCGGAACAACAGCGACGCCAGGCCGAGCGCCAACGCCAGGTTGAAGACGGTGGCACTGGCGAACACCGCCACCGGCCGCCCAACCGGCCTCCCGCAACGACGCGACCCGGACCTCCAGGCCGATGCTGACGAAGGCCAGGATCAGGAACCAGACGCGCAGGTCGTTGGCGATGGCGATGGTGGCCTTGCCGTCCGCACCGACCCCAATCGAGGTACCAGGTGGCGATGACCGAGGCGGCGATGAAGCCCAGGACGAACTTCGGAAACCGGGTCCACAACTCGCGCAGGCCCGGCCGTTCCGCGCCGGGCCGCCGCTCCACCCGCAGGGTGAAGTACGCGGTGAGCGCGACCGCGACCACACCCATCAGCGCGTTCTGGGTGACCTTGACGATGCTGGCGATCTGGAGGGCCTCCTCACCGGCGATCGCCCCGGCGGCGGTGACCGCGGCGGTGGTGTCGATGTTGCCGCCGATCCAGGCGCCGGCCACCGCGTCGGACAGCCCGAACACGTCGGCCAGCCAGGGCAGAATGAAGATCGACGGCAGCGCGAAGATGATGACCAGGCTGGCCGTGTAGGCCAGTCCTCGTTGAACGCGAGCCGGGACTCGCCGTCGGTCTCCGATTTGGGCGGTGACGGATCGGTGGTCATGACCTACCTACAGGGGGGTGAACGGTTCCGGCCGTGGCGGGTTCGGTGGGGGCGGGACAGGAAGCGGGTGCGCTGGGCGACCACGCGCAGACCGCCGGGGCCGGTTGGGCCACGGGATGGCGGGTGAGGTGCGGCCGGGGCCGGATGAGGGGTGCGGGTGGCGCCGGCGCTCGTCGGCGGTCAGCGGCCCGGACAGAGCTCGGAGGCGACCCGCATCAGGTCAACGGCCCGACGCGAGGTGAGGATCGGACCAGCCGGCATCCGCCAATTTTCCTACTGTCCCAGTAGGAATTTAAGACTCTCGGCGTGATTGTCCGCCCAGAGGATGACTCAGGGCCTGACCCGCTGCGGGCGAAGCCCGTCCATGATGACCGACACGTAGCTCTCAGCGAGGGCTGGCGATCCCGACTGCGACCTCGCGACCGCGTAGGTCACCTCGCCGATCAGCACGGTGACGACGGAGGCGTCGATGTCGGTGCGAATCGCACCGTCGTCGCGGCCCCTGGTGATCAGGTCGAGCCCGGCGGCGTTCAGGGCGGCCCGTTGCGCGGTCGTCGCCGGCAAGTCCATCTCCCCGAGCCGTTCGCCCATGATCCAGTACCTGGACTGAAACGCGATCACCTCGACGAGGAAGCCGCGAAGAGCTTGTTCGGCATCCGGCTCGAGCAGCGCGTCACGGCCTCGCTGCACGAGTGGTTCGAGCAACTCGGCCACGGCGGCGTCGATGAGCGCCTCCTTGCTGCCGAAGGTGCGAACGACAGTGGCCGCCCCCACCCCCGCTTTCCGCGAGATCGCGTCGACCGTGGGAGTGGCACTCCCCTCGGCGAGGAGCGTCTTCGTCGCGTCCAGCACGCGTTGGCGATTACGGACGGCGTCCGCTCTGCGCCGGGTGACACCGCTCGCGGTCGGGGTTGACATCTGAAACGCTCATTCCATATCGTCATGTGGAACACGTATTTCAGTTAGCCTACGAAACCCCACCGGACCACGCAAGCGGCGCGCCTGCCACTGGCGTGCTCCTCGCTGTGCCACGAAGGAGGAGTCGATGAACCAGCGGATCCTGATCTCCGGCGCCAGCATCGCGGGGCCGACCGTGGCGTTCTGGCTGGCTCGGCACGGCTTTGCGCCCACGGTGGTCGAGCGGGCGCCTCACCTGCGCGAGGGCGGCAACGGCGTCGACCTACGTGGGCAGGCCGTCGACATCGCCGAGCGGATGGGCATCCTGCCGCAGACCCGTGCGGTGGCGGCGGACGTCCTCGGCATGTCCTTTGTGAATGCGGCCAACCGAAGCGTGGCCCGCATCGACATGCAGGCGATCCGGGGCGGAGTTGCCGGCACCGAGGTCGAGATCATGCGCGGCGATTTGGCGGCCATCCTGTACGAGACGACCAAGGACGACGTCGAGTACGTCTTCGGTGATTCGATCCGCACCATGGAGCAGGACGACGACGGCGTGACCGTCACCTTCGCGCACGGTCCGACCCGCCGGTTCGACCTGGTCCTCGGTGCCGACGGCACGCACTCGACGGTGCGACATCTGGCCTTCGGCCCGGAGTCGGAGTTCCTTACCCACCTGGGCCACTACTTCGCGTCCGCCAACGCGGACCCGGGCCTGGGTGAGCAGCGGTGGGTGACGCTCTACAACCAGCCGGGCAGGGTGGCCGGGATCTACCGCTCAGGCACCCACGCCGGGGCGAAGGTGAACTTCCTCTTCCGCAGCAGGCCGCTGACGTACGACTACCGGGATGTCGAGCAGCAGAAGCGGCTGCTGAGCGAGGCGTTCGAGGGCCTGCCATGGGTCGTACCGGAACTCCTCGCGGGCGCACTCGCCGATCCTGACTTCTACTTCGACGCGCTGAGCCAGGTGCGGATGGGGTCGTGGTCGTCCGGGCGGGTGGCGCTTGTCGGAGACGCCGCGCACTGTGCATCACCGGCGGCGGGTGCCGGGGCGACGCTGTCGCTCATCGGCGCCTACCGACTTGCGGGCGAGTTGTCGTCAGCTGGCGGGGATCATCGGATCGCGTTTCGGCGCTACGAGCAGGGCCATCGAAAGATGGTCGAGCGAAGTCAGTCGAGCCTCTTCATCGGTATGATCGCGCCGAAGAGCCGCCCGGGCATCTGGGCTCGAAACACGATGGCCCAACTGCCGCTGCTCGCAGCCATGGCCGCGGTGGAGCGCCGCCTACAGCCCAGAGCCCTGCCGCTGCCGGACTACGAGTCGAGCTAGTCGACCGCTCGGACCGGCGAGCCAGGCCGTAGCGGATCAGCCCATCGGGGCCGGAGCCGTGCCGGCTCCGGCCCCGTCGGTGCGCCCGAGTTCCCTACGGAGTCGGATACTGCGCGAGGTAGACCGGCGCGCCGACCTTTGTCATGTCGGCCGCCGCCCCGACGCCGTTGACCACCTGGTCGATCGTTCCGGCACTGAGGTTGACGGTCATGATGTGGTGCAGCCGCACACCCGGACGGTTCGGGACCTCGAACCCGTTCTCGGTGTGGATCGACGGGTTGTTCTGGTTGAAGACGTACACCCCGCCGCCGTACAGGGTGTGGTGCCGCACCCGGTCAGCGACCTTGTACCCGGCCCAGCCCTCGACCGCGCCGTTCATCCAGTCGGCCTGCGTCGGCGGGTCGTACGGCAGCTCGTTCTGGTAGAGGATCGTGGTGCCGTGTTCGCCGTTCCAGACCGTGTTGTACCGCTGGAAGTGCTCGACGAAGAGGCCGGTCGCGGTCACGTGGTCGCCGTTGATGACGGCGCCGTAGCGACCGGTGTTGGTGCGCCACCGGTCGGTGTCCCCGTTGACGCCCTCGGTGAAGCCCTCCACGCCGTGGTCCCCGCGCCAGACCCAGGTGTGGTCGATCAGCACGTTGTCGCTGTTGATCTCCAGCGCGGTGTTCGCCCGCCCGATGTGCGGGCCGCCGACCCGGAAGTACACATCGGACAGGGTGGTGGGGTCGGTCGGGCTGCTGGCGTGGTGACCGTGCTGGCGACCCACCCGCAGCAGGACCGGCGACTCGACCGGGCCCGCGTCGATCGTGACGCCCGCGACGATCACTCCGGGGACGCCGGCGACGTCGAGCGGGATGGCGCCGTTCACCGCGGTGAGCGTCGCATGGCCGATCCCGAGCACCACGGTGCCGGGTCGCCGGACCTCGATGCTACGGGCGATGTCGTACAAGCCGGGCGTGAGCAGCAGGTGCTTGCCGCGTGCGAGGTGGCTGTTGATGACGCGCACCGAGTCGGTCGGCTTGGCGATGAAGAAGTCGCCGATGCCGAGGGTCCGCCCCGGCGTCATACCGTCGGCCCAGGAGACTCCCCGACTGTCGCGCTGCGCGGCGGGCACCCGCACCTGGTAGCGACCCTTTGCGTCGACGAAGAGGTACGGCTTCTCCCGACTGAGCGGGGTGGTCTCCAGGGTGGTGTAGGGCGGGTCGGGGAACGTGGCGTCGTCCGGCGCGCCCTCGACGCCCGCGAAGACCTGGTTCCACACCGCGTTGGACCAGCCGCCGACCTCGCTGTTGCGGGTCAGCCACTGCTGCTGTGAGCCGTTCGTGGTGGCCGGCAGCCGCGAGTCGGCGATGAACTCGCCACTGGCGTACCGCGGCTCGGCGGTGCAATAGTCCATCAGCGACAGACCGCCGCCGTCGATATTCAGCCGGCGCATCGACACCGCCTGCGACACCGCCCAGAAGTTCGCGGTCGAGCGGCAGTCGTCCTGGCCGGCGGCGTTGATGGTGAGCGACAGGTTGGACAGGGTGCGCCAGAAGTTGACCAGGGCGAGGCAGTTGCCGGTGCCGCCGTCGGCCAGACAGCGGTTGTAGACCTCGAGTTTGCCGTTGACGGTGACGTCGGTGGGCGAGGCGCCCAGGCCGGAGACCTCGGTGTAGTAGCCGACCCTGGCCTGCAACGGCTGCTCGGCAGTGCCGTACGTGCCCGGCTTGAACAGGTACGCGTGCCGCTCGGTGCCCATCTCGTTGTCGACCTGCCGGCCGTGCGCGGCGTTCAGGGTCTGCTGGATCTCGCCGACCGGCATGCTCGGGTCGAAGATCGTCACGTTCGGGCCGAAGTCGGGTGCGCCGTGCGTGGGGCGACCGGCGGTGGCGGCCGTGCTCGTCGTCACGACCGCGGTGGTCACCAGCAGGGCAAGCAGGAGGGTACGTCGGGACGGGTTTGTCATGTGGTTCGTCCTCTCCGCTGGCCGGAGGCGTACCACCGGCACAGCTGGGGGCGGTGAGAGCGCTCTCTGACGGGTAGACATGTTTCTACCCGTTCGATCGACCAGACGCTATGACCGCGGGCGGCGAACTTCGGGAACGACGGGTGAGAATGGAGGCCGACGCGAGGAGTCGCTGATGGCTATCGACTCGTTGCCCCACCTGGACGAACATTCCACTCTCATCGCGGCGGACACCGACCGGATCTGGCCGCACCTGACCGACGTCGTCGAGAGGTCCTTCGCAGCGCCGGGGATGACCGGGTACGCCCGGCTGGTGAGCGCCGCCGATCCCGTCTCGTCCGGGCCACGACCACTCGCCGCCGGCTCGACGTTCCCCGGGTTCCGGGTGACCAGCGCGGTCCCCGGTGAGGAACTGGCACTGCGCGGCAGCCACCGGTTCTCGACCTACGCGCTGATCTTCCGCCTCACACCAATCGAGCCGGGCCGATCCCGGCTACGAGCCGAGACGCGCGCCGTCTTCGCCGGCCTGACCGGCGGCCTCTACCGGCAGATCCTGCTGACCTCCGGCGGTCACGTGATCGGCGTCCGACGCATCCTCGCGACCATCCGCCGCCGATCCGAACAAGATCCCCGGGTCCACGCCGGCGGTCCGTGATCCGGACCGCACATCGACACTCAGTACGCCAGCACTGGCGCAAGCATGTCCAACAGTGCCTGGTGGTGGCGGCCGGTGCTGAGCAGCGCCGTTCCGTTCCCGGCGAGAAGTGGGCCGCCGCGAAGGTCGGTCGCTCTACCGCCAGCCTCCTCGAGAATCACTGGTAGGGGCGCGAGGTCTTCGTAACCCATTTCGGAGCCGGCGATCACCACGGCGTCCACCAATCCGGTCAACAGGCCACCGATGCCACCCAGATGGCCGGTGATCCGGGTGTGGCGATGCAGCGTGAGCAGGAGATCAGCGGGCCAGCCAGCCGGATTGACGAGTTCCACCCGGGCTGTGGCCAACTCGGGGTTGTCCCGCAGCACCGGTGCCATATCTGTGCCGTCAGTACGGACACGGCAACCTCGGCCACGGCCTGCGTAGATGAGCTGCCGAGCCACCGGCTGATTGATCACGGCAAGAGCGGTGCCATGCTGATCCTCAAGGGCAAGGTTCGTACCGAAGATGGGGATGCGGTGCGCGAAGTACCTGGTGCCGTCGATCGGGTCGATGACCCACCGCCGGCCCGACGTGCCAGCCGTGGCACCGGTCTCCTCGCCGTATATTCCGTCAGCGGGAAACCGGTCTGCCAGCTCACCGCAGATCAACGCCTCGACGGCTAAGTCAGCTTCGGTGACCTCGGTCCCATCCGCTTTGATCGCGGTCGCGAAGTCCGCCGCGAAGAACCGCTCGGCAGCCAGGCTGCCCGCTCGTTCGGACAAGCCGATCGCGAACTCCAACAGACATGAATCAACCCGGGGCACATTCATCGGTGCACGGTAACCGCTTGATCGAGAAGTCCACGTCGGAGCAGACAGCAGCCCCGCCCCGCCCCCGCGCCGCTGCCCGCGATCGGTGGATCCCGCGGCTCTTGCGGCTTGTGTGGTCGCAGGAAGCGCAAGATCGCGAGGTGGGCGAGGACGCCACGGCACCATTGCCAGTTGACACCGATCCGACTGGGCAACTCTCCGACAGCAGTCGCTGGCGAGCCATCGGCAAGCCGCTCCTCACGGTCGGCGGCGGACAAGCCGGGGAGGGCGACGGATCGAGGGGTCTAACCGATCGACCCGGCTTCGGTCAGGAACTCGTCGATCATCGGGGCCAGCCAGTCGGCGCGCTGCGGGATCGAGGTGTGCGTGGTGCCGGGCAGGATGGCCAGCCGGCACGCCGGCAGACCGGTCAGGTCGCCGGGCACCGCGCCGCCGAGCAGTCGGAACATCAGCACCGCGTGCTCCGGCTGGACGATGTCCGAGTCGGCCAGCACGATCATGGTCGGTGCGGCCAGCGCACGGATCTGCTCGGGCGTCCACTGCGGCAGGTTCGCGTCCAGCACCTTCATCTTGGTGACCAGGTTGGCCCATCCCACCGGGTCCGGCGCGGTCCGCAGGTACTCCTCGTGGAACTCCGATCCGTGCAGGTGCTCGGGTTGCAGGTCCTGGATCCCGTCCAGGAGCCCGGGGTGCAGGCCGTCGTCGTCGAAGCTCACCGAGGCGAGCACCAGCCGCCCGACCCGGTCGGGGTGATCGGTGCCGAGGCGCAGCGCGACCGCCGCGCCCATGCTCCAGCCGAACACGTCCGCCCGCGCGACGCCCAGCCGGTCGAGCAACTCCACCACGTCGGCGGCGAAGTGCTCCACGGTCAGCGGGCGGTCCACGTCGGGAGTGCGGCCGTGGGCCTGCAGCTCGACGGCGATGACCGGTCGGGTCTTCGCCAGGAGCGGCAGGATCGCGCCGAACGAGGTGCCGATGCCGGAGAGCGCTCCGTGGATCAGCACCAGGGGGCGGCCCGCCCCGTGGCCGTGTGCTTCGGAATAGATGTCCATGGCCACACGGTGCGCCGACGCGCTTACGGTTGGCTTCCGGTCGCCTTACCGACGCTAAGATGACCGCCGTGCAGTTCGGGGTGCTTGGGCCGCTCGCCGTGGCCACGGACGACGGCGAGCCGGTGGTGGTGCCCGGCGCGAAGGTGCGCGCGTTGTTGGCCGACCTGCTGGCCAACCGCAATCAGGTCGTGTCGGCGGACCGCCTCGTCGACGACCTGTGGGGTGCGGACGCCCCCGCCAACCCGCTCGGCGCTCTCCAGGTGCGGGTGTCCCAGTTGCGCAAGGCGCTCAACGACGCCGAGCCGGGCGCCCGCGAGGTGGTCGAGTCCCGACCGCCCGGCTACCTGCTGCGCACCGCCACCGTCGACGCCGACCGGTTCGCCGAGTTGGCCCGCAGCAGCGACGCCGACCGGTTGGCCGAGGCGCTCGGGCTGTGGCGCGGCGAGGCGTACGCCGATGTGGCCGACGCCGAGTTCGTCCGCGCCGAGGCGGGCCGCCTCGCCGAGCAGCGCCTCGCCGTGCACGAACGGCTGGCCGAGGCCCGCCTGGCCCGGGGTGAGCACGACCTGGTCGCGGCCGACCTCGCCGAGTTGGTCGCCCGGCATCCGCTGCGCGAGGGCCTACGCGCCGTGCAACTACGCGCGCTGTACGCGGCTGGGCGTCAGTCCGAGGCGTTGGACAGCTATGCCGACCTGCGCGAGCGGCTCGCCGAGGAGTTGGGCCTCGACCCGGGGCCGGAGCTGGTCGCCCTGCACCGCAGGATCCTCGAACAGGACGCCGGCCTGAGCGCACCGCCGAAGACCGCGCTCATCCGCAACAGCCTGCCGGCCCAGCTCGACGAACTGGTCGGCAGGGCCGAGGCGCTGGCCGAGCTGCGGACGCTGCTGCCCCGGCAACGGCTGGTCACACTCGTCGGGCCGGGCGGGGTCGGCAAGACGCGCCTGGCCACCGAGACGGCCCGGACCCAGTCGTTCCCGGACGGCGTCCAGCTGGTGGAGCTGGCCCCGCTGTCGGCCGGCGACCCGCGCGTCGCCGAGCAGGTGCTCGCGGTGCTGGGCGCCCACGAGGCCGCCGGCACGAGCCTGTCGGCCAGCGACCGCCTGGTCACGGCCCTGCAACACCGGCACCTACTTCTCGTCCTGGACAACTGCGAACACGTGGTCGAGCCGGCCGCCGAGCTGGTCGCCCGACTGCTGCGCGACGTGCCCGGGGTGAGCGTGCTGGCCACCAGCAGGGAGCCACTCGGGTTGACCGGCGAGCTGCTCTGGGACGTACCCCCGCTGCCCGTGCCGGTCGACGGTGACCTCGACGCGGTCCGGCGCTCGGCGGCGGCCCGGTTGTTCGCCGCCCGCGCCGCCGCGCAGCAGCGCGGCTTCCGGCTCGACGAGCAGACCGCGCCGGCGGTGGCGCAGCTCTGTCGCCGCCTCGACGGGCTGCCGCTGGCCCTGGAGTTGGCCGCGACCCGGGTCCGCACCCTCGGTGTGCGGGGTGTGGTGGACCGGCTCGATGATCGTTTCCGGTTGCTCAGCACCGCCCAACGGGACGTGCCGACCCGGCAGCGGACCCTGACCGCCGTGATCGGCTGGAGCTGGGACCTCCTCGACGCGCCCGACCGGGAGGTGCTGGCCCGGTTGGCGGTGTTCCGCGACGGCTGCACCCCGCAGGCCGCCGAGCACGTCTGCCGCACCGACCTGGACACCCTCGCGCGGCTGGTGGACCGGTCGCTGGTGGTGCTCGACGACTCCGGCGCGGAGCCGCGCTACCGGCTGCTCGAGTCGGTAGCCGCGTTCGGTCTGGACCGGCTGACCGACGCCGAGGAGGTACGCGCGCGGCACGCCGCCTACTTCACCGAGCTGGCCGAACGCGCCGACCCTGAGCTGCGCGGCGCCGACCAGAAGCGGTGGCTGGCCCTGCTGGACGCGGAGACGGCGAACCTGCGCCCGGCACTCGTTCACGGTGGCGGGCTGCGGTTGGCCATCGCCCTGAGCTGGTACTGGTATCTGCGCGGCCGGCTCACCGAGGCACGGCAGGCCCTGACCGCGCCCGGTGACCCGGGACAGGAGACGCGCGCAGCCCCCTGGCGGGTCGGCTTCGCCCTGTCGCAGGGCGAGGTGATCGCACCCGACGACGTACGCGCCGCGGTGGCGGTCGACCCGGGTGGACACGCCGCCTGGTTCGCGGCCAACGCGGTGATCGAGCACGGCGACCTGGCCCTGGCGTCGGAGCTGCTGCCCACCGCTCCCGTCGACAGGTGGACCGAGGCGGCGGTGCTCACCTCCCTGGCCCACCTCGCGCACGCGGGCGGTGACCAGGCCACCCTGGAACGCACCGCGACCCGCAGCGCGGCACTGTTCGCCGACCTCGGCGACCGGTGGGGTCGACTCCGGGCGACCGAGTGGGTGGGTGGGCTCGCCGACATGCGCGGCGAGCACGAGCGCGCCGCCGCGCTGCACCGGGAGGGGCTGCGCTGGGCGGAGGAGTTGGCGCTCTGGCCGCAGGTCTGTGCGGAGCTGTCCTGGTTGGCCTGGCTCGCCGTGCAGACCCGCGACTACGCCCAGGGTCGGGAGCTGGCCGAACGCGCGTACGAGCTGGCGGTGGACCAGGGCTCGCCCGGTGCGGTGATCTTCGCGGAGATGAGCCTCGGGATGGCCGCCCGCCGCGACGGCAAGCTCGACCTGGCCGTCACCCACCTCACCCGACTCGTCGACCTGGGCCGCAGCGAGACACAGCCGGCGCTCTACCTGCCCATGGTCCTGGTCGAGCTGGGCTACGCCGTCGAGCAGGGCGGCGACCCGGACGCGGCGCTGGCCCTGCACATCGAGGCGTTCGAGGCCGCCGAGGCGATGGCGACGATGCGCGACGCGGTCGGCCCCCTGGAGGGGATGGCGGCGGCGGCAGACTCCCCCGAGGTCGCCGCCCGGCTGCTGGGCGCCGCGGCCGCCGCCCGGCTCGCCGCGCAGTCCCCCGCCGCGCCGGCCGAACGCGACGACACCGACCGGACGACCGCTCGGCTGCGGGCCGAACTGGGGCCGCAACGGTTCGACGCGCTGCTCGCCGAGGGCGCGAAGCTGAGCCCGAGCGAGGCCCGGGCTCAGCTCTGACCCGCGCCCCCGGCCGCGGCGGGCGGTTCGGCGGGCGACAGCGGGCGAACGCGCCCGTCAGGCCGGCGTCTTCGGCGCGTACGAGGCGACGATCACGCCACTCTTGTGCACCCGCGTGTCGACCAGGTCGAACGATGCCTTGAAATCGGAGAGCGCCACCGTCAGGTTGTCGCCGCCCTCCAACACCGGGTGGATCCAGAACCGGACCTCGTCCACCAGACCCGCCCTGATCAGTTTGGCGGTGACCGACCCGAAGCCGTACTGGATGATGTTCTTGCCCTCCTGGGCCTTGAGGGCGGTGACCGCCTCGACCAGGTCGCCCTGGAGCACCTCCGTGTTGTTCCAGGTGGGGTCGGTCAGGGTGGTCGAGGCGACGTACTTCTTGACGTTGTTGAAGAACGCGGCGCCCGTGGTCGGGTCGCTCTCGTCCATGTTCGGCCACGCGGCGGAGAAGCCGTCGTAGGTGGCCCGGCCCATCAGCATCGCGTCGGCCTCGGTGGTCTGCGCCCCGGCGAGGCTGGCGGCCTCCTCGTCGAAGTACGGCATGGTCCACATCGGGTTGTCGATGACGCCGTCGAGGGTGATGTAGGTCGAGTTGATGAGCTTGCGCATCGGAATTCTCCTGGGTTTGTGTCGTGCTCTCCGGTGACACCCAGAACTCTGCCGATCCGCGCTTACGATTCGCTTCCGACGCCCTTACCGGCGTCCGCGTCCGGGTCGGTCAGTGGGATGGGCAGCGCCTGCGCGGCCACCGTGCCACCGCCGGTCGAGTGCGCCGGCGCGGGGCGGTCCCCGCCGCGGCTGTGCAGCCGTCCGCGCCCGGCGGGACCGGCCCGACGGGTCACCTCGACGGTCACCATCCGCACCGGCGGTGGCGGCGCGGTGAACCGTCCGACCCCCCACCGCACCCAGATCGGGATGCGACCGGCGTCCGCCTCGGCGTGCAGCTTCTGCACCGTACGGGCGCGGTCGGTGTGGTCGACCTCCACCACGACCGGCGGGCCGTCCGGGCGGGCACACGCCACGTCGAGGACCGAGTGCCGCTGCCCCATCGGCGGCGGCAACGGCAACACGCTCGGCGCCCGCCGGTAGACCCGCCAGCCCTGCGCCTCGGCCCACCGCACCACCGAGTCGATCACCCGGGCGGTGACCGCGTCCGCGTCCAGGTCGACGAAGGTCAGCTCGGCCAACCAGCGACCCAGGTCCGCGGCCAACCACTCGCCCTGCGTCGTGACCTCCACCGGCGCAGGATAACGCCTCAGCCCACGGTGGCCGTGGTCGCGGCGAGGTGCCGGGTCAGCCAGGCGGTGGTGGCCGTCCGGGCCGCCTCCTGGTTGGTCCGCGCCAGAAAGTCGTGCCCCTCGCCGGTGAGCACCAGGTGCCCGTGCGGCACGTCCCGGGCGGCGAGGGCCCGCGCCACCTGCGCCGACTCGCCGGCCGGCACGTTCGTGTCGTTCGCGCCGTGGATGAGCAGCACCGGCACGTCCAGCCGGTCGATGTGGGTCAGCGGCGACAGGTCCCGCAGCAGCTCCGCGTCTCGCTGCGGGTCGCCGTACTTGCTGACGGCGGCGGCGGCGATCCACGGTTCGGTGCCGGCGTAGAAGGTGTGGAAGTCGGAGATGCCGCACTCGGCGACCCCGGCGGCGAACAGCCCGGGGAAGTTCACCAGCACCGCGAGGACCAGGTAACCGCCGTAGGAACGGCCCAGACAGCCGAGCTGGCCGGGCCGGGCGACGCCGGCGTCGACGAGGAACTCGGCGCAGGCCGCGACGTCGGCGATCGCACCGTAGCGGCCGGCGAGGTTGTCGGCGGCGACGAAGGAGCGGCCGAACCCGGACGACCCGCGGACGTTTGGCGCGAACACCGCGACGCCCTGCGCCACGAGGGCCTGGAACAGTGGGTTGTAGCCGGGGCGCTCCTGCGCCTCCGGGCCGCCGTGCAGGCTGATCGCGGTCGGCCAGGGACCCGGGCCGGCCGGGCGGTAGAGCCAGCCGGAGAGCGGCAACCCGTCCTGGGCGCGCAGGTCGACAAGTTGTGGCGCGACCCCGCCGCCGCTCGTGCCGGTGGGCGGGGCGCTCGGCCGCAACGGACGCAGCGCGCCGGACGACGGGTCGACGAGCCAGACCTCCCGGGGCTGCACCGGCCCCTGCGCGGTCAGGCAGAGCAGGTCGCCGCCGGCGGCGAACACGGCGTCGTCGAGCACCTCCCCGGGGGCGCCGGCGGCCCGCTGCACGCCGTCGGTGAGGTCGAGCAGGCTCAGCTCGCTGCGCCCGCCGTAGGTGTTCCACAGCAGCGCGACACGGTGCCCGTCCGTGCTGTGCGCGGCGTGCTCCAACTCGGCGTCCGGTCGCCCGGCGAGCCGGGTCGGCGTCCGCTCCGGTCGGGTCAGGTCGACCCGTACCAGCGCGGCCAGCTCCGAGAACGCGTCGGTACGGGCCAGCACGCTCGTGCCGTCCGGGCCGAACCAGCCCTGGTCGGTGCTGCCCTGGCCGGTGTCCGGGAACAACCGCAGCTGTTCGCCCGTCGCCACGTCGAGCAGCTCCAACCACCGGGCGTTGCGGGGGCCACGGCGCAGCAGCGCGGTGCCGGCGTCCGGGGTCACGTCCAGGAGCGTGAGCAGATCACCCTCGGCGAGCACCCGCCGGCGCCCGGTGCCCGCGTCGACCAGGACGGCCCGGCCCCGCTCGTCGGTCTCGGTGACCATCAGGACCGCGCCGTCGGGCAGCCAGCCGGCCAGCGCGGCGCTGCGCCTGCCGAACCCGGCGACCTGCCGGCGTCGCGAACCGTCCGGGCGCAGCACCCACAGCTCGGTGCGGGGCGCACCACCGGGGGCGACGACGCAGGCCAGCCACCGCCCGTCCGGGGACCAGCTCAGCGCCAGCACCGGCTCGTCACCGGTGGGCAGCGCGACGGCCTCGGCGGTGTCGACGTCGCGGACCCAGACTCGTGGGCTGCCGCCCTGGTCGGAGAGGAACGCCACCCGACGGCCGTCGGGCGACGGCGCGGGGCGGTACTCCTCGCCCACGGGCACCGGCACCGCCGGCCGAGGGCTGGCGGGTCGGTTCCGAAGGACGGTACGCGGCACCTCGGTCCGAACGATCATCTAAACCCCGATCCGCTGCAACCAGAGCTCCAGCAGCCCGAGCTGCCAGAGCGCGTTGGAGCCCAGCGTGGTCCGCCGGGTGTTCGGCGCGTCCAGCAACTCCTCCAGGTAGTCCTTGCGGAACAGCCCCCGCTCGCGCGCCGGCTGGGCGGTCAGCGCGTCCCGGACGTCGTCGAGCAGCGGCCCGGAGAGGTGCCGGATGGCGGGGACCGGGAAGTAGCCCTTCGGTCGGTCGATCACCTCGTCCGGGACGATGCCCCGGCTCGCCGCCTTGAGCACGCCCTTGCCACCCTGGGCCAGCTTCAGCGCGGGTGGGCAGGCGGCGGCCAGCTCGACCACCTCGTGGTCGAGGAACGGCACGCGCGCCTCCAATCCCCAGGCCATCGTCATGTTGTCGACCCGTTTGACCGGATCGTCGACGAGCATCACCAGGCTGTCCTGGCGCAGCGCCGCGTCCAGCGCGGTGTCCGCGCCGGGCGCGCCGAAGTGGGCGGCGACGAACTCCAGGCTCGCGTCGTGGTCGAGCATCCACTCGGGTGCCAGGTGCCCGCCGAGCGCGTCGTGCCGACGGTCGAAGAACACCCGGGCGTACGCCTCGACGGCGTCCGCGCGGGCCACGTTCGCCATCGGCGGGTACCAGTCGTAGCCGGCCAGGATCTCGTCGGCGCCCTGCCCGGACTGCACCACCGTGATGCGCTGCGAGACCTCCTCGGAGAGCAGGTGGAACGCGACGCAGTCGTGGCTGACCATCGGCTCGCTCATCGCCGCGATGGCGGCGTGCACGGCGGGGACGAACCGGCTGGCACCGATGCGGATCTGCTGGTGGTCGGTGTCGAAGTGGCGGGCCACCAGGTCGGAGTAGTGGAACTCGTCGCCGCTCTCCCCCGCCGCCGCCTCGAACCCGATGCTGAAGGTGGCCAGTCCGGTCTGGCCCTGCTCGGCCAGCAACGCGACGATCAGGCTGGAGTCGAGCCCGCCGGAGAGCAGCACCCCGACCGGCACGTCGGCGACCATCCGTCGGCGTACGGCGGTGCGCAACGCCGCCATGAGTCGCTCCTGCCACTCGTCGGCGGACATCGGGTCGGCCGCCGCACGGTTGAACTCCGGCTTCCAGTAGAGCGTGTCGGTGCTCCGACCGTCCGCGGTGATCACCCGCACGGTGGCCGGTGGGAGCTTGCGGACCCCGGCGAGGATCGTGCGCGGCGGGGGCACCACCGAGTGAAAGGTCATGTAGTGGTGCAGCGCCACCGGGTCGAGGTCGGTGTCCACGTCGCCGGCGGCGAGCAACGCCGGCAGGGTCGAGGCGAAGCGGACCCGTCCCGGCCCCTCGGACAGGTAGAGCGGCTTGATGCCGAGCCGGTCGCGGGCCAGCACCAGGGTGTGCGTGGCCAGCTCGACCAGGGCGAACGCGAACATGCCGTAGAACCGTTCGACGCAGGCCGTCCCCCACCTGTGGTACGCCTTGAGGATCACCTCGGTGTCGGAGGTCGACCGGAAGGAGTAGCCGAGGCTGATCAGCTCGTCGCGCAGCTCCCGGTAGTTGTAAATGCAACCGTTGAAGACCAGGGCCAGGCCCAGTTCGGGGTCGACCATCGGCTGGGCGCCGGCGTCGGAGAGGTCGATGATGCGCAACCGGCGGTGCACCAGAGCCGCCGGACCGTGCTGCCACCGACCCGCGCCGTCCGGGCCTCGGGCGCTCAGAACGGGAAGCATCCGCTCGACGGCGGCCACGTCCGGTGGCGCCCCGTCGAGGCGTAGCTCGCCTCCGATACCGCACATGGCACTCACCTCTCATCGGCTCGGATCCGCTCGGGCCGCTGACCGGTCCAGGTTTGGCGGACCGGGTTGCGAACCGATGACGGGTTGGTCAACCGTGCGTTACACCGAATTCTGCTCGTCTCCACCGAGCAACCAGGTGTCCTTCGACCCACCGCCTCGCGACGAGTTGACGATCATGCTGCCGGCGGGTGCGACCCTGGTCAGCGCCACCGGCGCGACCTCGGCCTGCTCGCCGAGGAACACGAAGGCCCGCAGGTCGACGTGGCGGGGAGCGAGAGCCGTGCCGTCAAAGACCGGGTGGGTGGTGAGCGAGACCATCTCCTGGGCGATCCACCGGTGCGGGGCCGCGAGGATCTGTTCCCGGACGGCGTCCAACTCCTCCTCCTCGGCCCGCGGGCCGATCACCACACGGTCGCCGCCGTACCCGTCGACCGGCTTGAGCACCAACTCATCGAGCCGGTCCAGCACCTCGGCCCGCTGCTCGGGCAGCCCACACAGGTACGTCGGCACGTCTCCCAGCAGGGGCTTCTCGCCCAGGTAGTACTCGATCAGTCGGGGCACGTACGCGTACAGCGCCTTGTCGTCGCCGACGCCGTTGCCCAGGGCGTTGGCGAGCGTGAGCCGCCCGGCGTGCACCGCGGCGAGCAACGGCCAGCCCAGCGGCACCCCGTCGGCGCCGGGCGCGTGCAGCAGCGCCTCCTCGTCCATCCGCAGGTAGATCACGTCGACCCGGCTGCGGGTGCCGGCCCGGACCAACCAGACCCGACCCTCCTGCACCAGCAGGTCGCTGGTCTCGGTCAGCGGCACCGCCATCTCGTCGGCGAGCAACCGGTGCTCGAACCACGCGGGGTCACCCGGGCCGCTGCTGAGCACCACCACGGCGGGATCGTCGGCCGCGGCGGGCGCGGCGGCGATCAGCGCCCGGTACAGCATCGCGGGCGTCTCGTCGGCGGGCAGCAGGTCGTCGGGCACCGGCAGCTCAGGCAGCACCGCCTGGGTGAGCCGCCGGTTCTGCACCGCGTAGCCGAGCCCGGAGGGCACCCGCAGGTTGTCCTCCAGGACGTACCAGCCGCCGTCCGGGTCCCGGACGAGATCGGTCCCGGACACCTGGGCGCGGGTGCCCCGCCGGCCCATCAGCGCGCCGGTCGGGCGCAGCCCGGGTGAGGACTCCACCACCCACGCCGGCACCACGCCGTCGGCCACCACGGCCCGGTCGCCGTAGACGTCCCGGAGGAACGCGTCCAGGGCGTGGGCACGCTGCACCAGGCCGGTGCGCAGGGTCCGCCAGTCGGCGGCCGGCACCACGCGGGGCACCAGGTCGACCGGGAAGAGCCTGGTGCTCGCCTCACCGGCAACGCTGAACGTCACGCCCCGCGCGCGCTGTTCCTCGTCCCGGTCGTGCTCACGCTGGCGGAGGGCGCCGGCACCGAGGTGGCGCAGGGCCGCCAGGATCGGGGCGTACGCCGGCTCCGGCCCGGCCGCTCCGAAGACCTCGTCACCGGCATCGGCGTACGTGGGAAGCACCGGTGGTGTGTGCGTACCCGGCAGCGTCTCGCGGACCCGGCCCCTGGTCTCGGCGAGGAGCAGGTCCACCACGTCGGCCAGCCGGCCGCGACGCTCGTACGCCCGTCGCTGCCGCGCGGCGGAGCTGCCGCGCTCCAGGGCGTACCGGGTCAGCTCTCGGATCTGCTCCCAGTCAGCGGTCGCCTCCAGTTGCGGGCGCAGGTCGGTCACCAGCCGGCGGACCGCCTCGGCGGCCGGCACCGGCCGGGCCGAGCGGGGCAGGTCGAGCAGGTCACCCTCCAGGCCGGAGCGGGCCGCCCGCCACACCGCGGCGCGCAGCACCGGGGAACGCACGGCGGTGCGCTCGACCCCGGCGCGCAGGGCGGCGACCTCGCGCCGGACCAACGCCCGGAACAGGCCGGTGAGCAGGACGATGGTCTCCACGTCGGCGTTGGCGTCGGTGATGCGCAGCTCCACGGTGGGGACGTGCGCCGACGGCCGGACATCGAAGTAGATCATGGCGGGGTCGGTGATCGTCTCGGAGGAGATCAGCTCGGCGACCAGCGCCTCGTGATCCGCCGCGCTGGTCACCTCGCCGGGGTCACCCGCCGTGGGCCAGCGCTGCCAGACCAGCGACCGCATGCTGGCGTAGCCGCTGTCCTGACCCATCCAGTACGGCGAACTGGTCGACAGGGCGAGCAGCACCGGCAGCCACGGCTGGACCCGGCGGGTGACCGCGACGGCCAGGTCCCGGTCGGTCACCCCGACGTGCACCTGCGCGCCGCAGATCAACTGCTCCCGCGCGAGCAGTTGGTACTCGTCGAGCATCCGCCGGTAGCGGGAGGTCGGGGTGACGCTCAGATCGCCGTCGGCCCGCAACGGCACCGTGCCGGCCGCCACGATGCCCAGCCCGGCCCGGTCGGCGACCTGCACGGCCAGTTGGCGCAGTCGGGTCAGCTCGGCGCGGATCTCGTCCAGGGTGCGGCAGACCGCGGTGTTGGTCTCCACCACGCTGCGGTGCAGCTCCGCGGTGAACGAGTCGGCCGGCAGCCGGTCGAGCAACTCTCCCGCCCGGGGCACCAGCTCCCGGGTGTGCAGGTCGACGACGTGGAACTCCTCCTCCACACCGAGCGTGGCGAGATCCGCCGGGTCGCCGTCGTCGAGGGTCGCGGCCGTTCTGGCGCGCGGCGTGGGCAGTGCCCGGCCGTTGCCGGACCGGCTGGTCGGCCCGTCGAACGTTGGCGCGTTCGTGGTGTTGTCGGCCATGGTCACCCCGGTTCGCGTATCGGTGGTCGTGGCTGTCCGACGAGCGTTCCCAGGTTTGGTACCGGGCGTGTTTCCGGTGCGTTAAGGTGGCGGACCGTTCTGCCTCGGGGCCACTCACCGATGGCCGCGCGCTTGGGTGCTCGACACGGGATCGGCAGTGTCGGGGTGTCGCGCCGCAGCGGACACCCCGACATTGGCGATCTGGAGTTGATCAAGCCTGCGCGGCTGGATTACCTCATGTTCGCCACGACGAACGGCGCGTGGCCGTGCAGGTAGTTGCTCCACCCGCCGGTCACCGGCGCGCCGGGGCTGAGCAGGTTTGTCGTGTCGGTGCCGACGTCGAGCTTCCACGCCGTCCAGGAGATGCCGTTCGCCCTCATCCAGTCGATCCAGGACTGCGCCTCCGGTAGGCAGGACCGACCGTCGAGGCCGCCGTCGGCGTTGCTGGCGCCCCACTCGGTGACGAAGAGCGCGAGGCCGGCGCGGATCGCCGCGTCACCCTTGGCCCGCAGTGACGCGCCGTGCGTGCACGAGTAGAAGTGCAGGGTGTACATCAGATTGGTGCCGCTCACGGGGTTGGCGGCCGCCACGTCCACGTCCTGCGACCAGGTCGGCGTGCCGAGCACGACGATGTTGTCCGGGTCGGCGGCGCGGATCGCGGAGACCACCGCCTGGTGGTACGGCTTGATGACGCTGGTCCAGCTCACCTGCAACGGCTCGTTGTACGGCTCCCAGATGACGTTGGGCAGGTGGCCGTAGCGGCGGGCCAGGTCGCCGAAGAACGCCACCGCCTGGGACTGGTTGTTCTGCGCCTCGTGCGCGTGCCAGTCGACGATCACGTACACCCCGGCGGTGACCGCGTTGTTGATGATGGTTTCCACCTGCGCCCGCGCCCTGGTCGGGTCACTCAGGTACGCGCCGGCCGGCTCCACGCCCATGGCCGCGCGGATCACCTGGAGGTTCCAGTTGTCCCGCATCCACCTCAACGCGGAGAGGTTCTCGGCGTACGGGGCGGTCTCCCAGTTGAGCCACATGCTGCTGATGCCGCGCAACTGCACCCGAGCGCCGGACCTGTCGCACATCGTCGTGCCGCAGACCCGGAGCTGCCCGTGCCGCTCGACGGGCGTGCCGGTGCTCGGCGGCGGGGTGGTCGGTGGCGGAGTCGTGGGCGGAGCGCTCGTCGGGGGCAACGTGGTCGGTGGCGCGGTCGTCGGGGGCGTCCCGCCGGTGCAGGACGCGCCGTTGACCGTGCAGTTGAGCGGAGTGCCGGAGCCAGTGACGAGAAAGCCGAACGACGTCGAGGCCCCGGCGGCGAGCGTGCCGTTCCAGGACACGTTGGTGAAGGTGTAGTGGCTGCCGGAGGTCGTCTGCTGCGCGTTCCACGACTGGCTGACGCTCGTGCCGGCCGCTAGGTCGAACTCCACGCGCCAACTGCTGATCTGGGTGGAGGTGTTGTTGGTGACGGTGACCTGCCCCTGGTAGCCACTGCCCCAGGTGTTGGTCACGGAGAACACGGCGGTCGCCGCGCTGGCCGGTGTGGCGAGCATCGCCACCGCACCGGCGAGCAGGCCGGCGACGGCCAGAGTCGTGACAAGTCTCAGAGCGCGCATGCTGAACCCGCTTCGGTCGATCGACGGTGATGGCCTGGGGCGGGGCGGCGCCTGCGCAGACAATATCGATCATCCGCTATGGAATTCAAGGTCGGCCCGCCGATTCTCCCGCTGGCCGGGGTGCCGGCTGCAAAAGCGGCCGCTCGTCGGACTCAGTGCGGCCCGATGGTCACCACCCGCGCCCACTCCGGTGGCCTGGGCGGCACCCGGTCCGCGTCCTCGGTCCACGATGCCCGGCCCCGGGGGAAGAGCCCCACCACCGTGCGCGCCACCGGGCGGGCACGCGGCCAGGGCGTCTGCCCGTCGGTGAGCGCCACGATGACGTCCGGCCGGACCCGCTGCGCACGGGCGAAGCCGGTCCGCAGATCCGTGCCGCCACCGCCGATCAGCGGGATCTCCTCCGCACGACACAGCGCGTGCACGACTCGGGCCGCCGCGTCGCACGGCAACACGCTGACCAGATCGCGTCGACCGCCCAGGGCCCGGGATATCGCCGCCACCTCGAGCAGCGCGCTACCCAGCTCGGCGTCGCTGACCGACCCGGACGTGTCGACGATGACGCAGACCGTCGGAGGTCGGCGGCGCAGGCTGGGCAGGATCACGCCCGGCACGCCCTGGGACCGCCGGGACGGCCGGCCATAGCTGTGATCCGTACCGGTCCCGGCCGCCACCGCCGCCGAGCGGACCGCCGCCCCCAGCAGGTCACGCCACGGCTGCGGGGGGTGAAACGCCTGCTCCGCCCACCGTCGCCAGCCCTGGGGCACGGATCCCGGGTGGCCGGTGATGCCCTCCGCCACCCGGAACCGGACCGCGTCGCGCTCCTGCTCGCTGAGGCCCTGTGCGCCGTCCGGTCCCAGGTCCCACTCCCGTTCCAGCCCGTCCGCGCCACTGCCACAGTCCAACCAGACCAGACCCTGCGTACGCGGACCCAGCCCGAACTGGCGCAGGTAGTCCTCCATCAGCTCCCCCGGGCGGAGCCCCAGCGACGCCGGCTCGACGGCGCCCTCGGGCATGGTCAGCCCGTCACCGAACACGTCGTCGTTGATCTCGCAGTCCGCGGCGATGTTCATCCGCAGCCGCTCCCCCGGGCCGTGCAGCCCCCGGTCCCGGGCGACCCGGTCACCGCGGCCGTGGTGGTCGCGCAGCAGATGCGACACCTCGTGCACCCACACCCCGGCGAGTTGCTCCAACGGGGTGCGGTCCACGAACGTCGGCGAGACGTAACAGCGCCAGTGCCGGTCCACCGCCATCGTCGGCACCTGCCGTGACGCCACCGTGTGCAGGGCGAACAACGCGGTCGCCAGGTAGGGACGCACCCGGGCGGCGTACAGGCGGGCGGCGTACAGCTTGTCGACGTCGAGCGTCGCCGGGACGCCCGCGTTCATCGTCCGGCCCCGGCGGCGGCCGCGATCCGGGTCGCCACCTGGTCGGCTCGCCGGGACAGCGACACCGCCCCGGCCAGGCGTTCGATCGTGGCGGGCACGTCCCAGTTCTCGCGGCGCAGGCTGGCGAGAGTGGTCGCGGGGACCACCACCAGGTCCGGCGCGCCCGTGTCCACGGCCCGCGCCAACAGCACCCACGCCGCGTCCCACCGGGACCGCTCCGGCCGGTTGCGGACCGCGGCCACCACGGCGTCCAACACGGCCTGCCGCAGATCGCCCCGTTCGGGCAGCACCGCGGCGGCCGGGTCAGCCAGCAGGTCCTCCGGGTCGGGCAGGTCCATCCGATCCATACTGGCCAGCAGCTCGAGCCCGGGGCCGTCGCCGACCGTGCCCCGGACCAGGAGCGACAGCACCTCACGGGAGACGCCCGCCGCCGTCGCGAAGGCGGTCAGGCGCAGCGCCATCTCCCAGCTCCGCGGTGACGGCCACGGCCCACCACGCGCGGCGTCGGTGGTGGGCAGCCGGTGCACGAGATCCGGACGGACGGACAGCAGACCGCAGACCGCCCGGCGGGCGAAGGTGACGGCCTCCGGCAGCAGGTCCGGGTCGAGCCGGGGCAGCGCCGCACGCGGCCAGGTGCCACCGAGTCCGCGTACGACGATCTCATGGTCGTGGGTCCACTGGAGATGAACGAAGCGGTTGGCCAACGGTGGACTCAGCTCCCATCCCTCGGCGGCCGACGACCGTGGGTTGGCGGCGGCGACGATCCGTACGCCGGGTGGCAGCCGCAGGGCACCGACGCGGCGTTCCAGGACGAGGCGCAGCAGGGCGGCCTGGACGGCGGGGGGCGCGGTGGACAACTCGTCGAGGAACAGCAGGCCCCGACCCGCCCGGACCAGGCGGACCGCCCAGTCCGGCGGGGCCATCGGGACGCCCTGGGTCGCCGGGTCGTCGCCGACGATGGGCAGACCCGAGAAGTCAGACGGCTCGTGGACGCTGGCGACGACGGTCGTGAGGGGCAGGTCCAGGGTCGCGGCCAGGTGGGTCAGGGCCGCCGTCTTGCCGATGCCGGGCGCCCCCCAGAGCAGGACGGGCAGATCGGCCGCCACGGTCAGCATCAGGGCCGACAGTTGGATGTCGGTACGGGGTTCGGTGGTGGTCGCGCCGAGCAGAGCGATCAGGTCGTCGGCGACATCGAGTTGCGGACTGGACGCAGGCATGGTCATCACCTTGGGGTTGGCGTTGGGTGCGGTGGGGGTCGTACCGGAAGAAGGGGGTGCTCGGTCAGCCGGATGTCGCGTGGCGCGTGCGCCGCCGGCGCACGCCCGAGCGGCGGGGTCCGTCGGCGGTGGGGCCGCGCCCGGCCCCGATCAGGCCGGCCCGGAACAGGCCGTGGGTGACCCGCCGCTGCGCGGCGGACTCGAGTTCGTCGCGCAGGGCGCCGTCGCGCAGCAGCGCCTCGGGGCCGAGCAGGGCCTCGACGGTGGCCAGCGCGCCGACGGTGTCGCCGTGGTCGAGCCGCGCCCGCACGTCGGGAAGGCACTCCGGCTCTCGGTGCGCCTCGTCGACGGCTCGCAGGCAGGGCAGCGGGGTACCGGTGAGCGCGGCCAGCAACTGCTCCCGGCGGATCTCGGCCGGGTCGTGGTCCAGCGCGGCGAGCACCCCGTCGACCAGGCCGATGCGATGCAGGTCGCCTCGGCACGGCACCAGGCGCGGTGCCGAGACCCGATCCGACGCCACCGGGCCCGTGGACACCTGACGTTCGGGCGCCAGCGCCGCCGCGACCAGCGGGTGCAGTTCGGCCGGCTCGATCAGCCCGGTGCGCAGCAGCGCCAGGTCGGGCAGCACCCAGGTCGCCGCGTCGGGCAGCACCGGCAGCCCGGTTCCGTCCGCCCGCGGGCCGACCCGTGCCACGGCGGACCGATCGCCATCCGCGCCTGCCGCACCAGCTTCCGCGTGGACGGGCAGGACCAGCCGGCGTCCGGTGCCGAGCCGCACCGCGACAGCACCACTGGTCCTTCCCTCGGTCGCGAGCAGAAGCGCCGCCTCGGCTGGCCACCGGTCGGTCGCGTACCGGTGCGCGTCGACAGCCGTGACCAGTTCGTCGGGGACGCCATGCGGTGGGACCGAGGCCCGGCCCGCGCCCGATCGGATGCGCAACTCCGTGGTCCGGCGCGCGTCGAAGAGGTGGCGGTGCAGGTCGAGGCGGAACCGCTTGTCGGGGTGCGGATGTCGGCCCGACCCCTCCCACAGGGCGAGGCTGATCCGTTGGCCGGCATCCGCCCAGGCCGGCGGAGTACGGGCCACCAGGTGCACCGTGCCACCGGTGGGCTGCTCCGGGTCGTACCGGATCAGCGAGATGGTCAGGCCCGGACGCAGCAGACCATCGGGGGCGACCCTCGGTAGGTGCCAGCGCAGCAGGTCAGGTGCCAGGTGGCGGAGGTCGGTCCGAAGCCGTGTCGCCAGGTCTCGACCGTGGCAGTGGGCGACCGCTCGCAGGCTGATGTCGGCATCGACACGCGCGGCGGCGCAGGCCCCGCCCCAGTCACCGACCAGGCGGCGAGCACCCGCGCGCTCGATCATGGACGGCGGCACGGCGAACTCGCGCACGCGCCGCCAGAAGGACAGTCGAGAGTCCGCATCCGCGGCCCGGGAGTGCATCAGCACTCACCGTTCGCGGATCGGACCCCCAATCTGGAACGAGAGGAAGTGATCATCGCGGCGGAGCATACCGCCCCGGGTCCCGGCTCCGCCAGAGCCGGCGGTGGCGCGCAGAGCAGCGGACCCGACGTCAGGTCGAGCGAGCTGGTGCTCAGCGGATCCGGGCGGCGACGGCGGCAGCGGCGACGGTTGCCCCGGCGTCGTTGAGGTGCAGGTGATCGCCGTGGTCGTACGCGGGCCGTAGGGCGTCCCGGTCGGCCGGATCGGCGAGGACCCGGTCGAGGTCGACGACGGTGTCGTACGCGCCGCTGGTGCGGATCCACCGGTTCACCTCGTCGCGGACCGCCTCGTTGGCCGGGGTGTCGTAGCCGGTCGCGTTCCTGATGGGCGGCATCGTGGCGCCGATGATGGTGATCCGCTGGGCGTGGGCGGTCCGGATCAGCGCCCGGTGACCGTCGATGAGCTGCGCGGCGGTCACCACGGGTGAGGCGCCACAGCCGAAGTCGGGGTAGCCGCCGCCACCGATGTCGTTGATGCCGATCAGGACGACCACCGAGCGCACACCCGGCTGTCCGAGGGCGTCGCGGCGGAACCGGTCGACGCCCCGCTCGCCGAAGCACGACGAGTCGGCGAGCAGCTTGTTGCCGCCGATGCCGGAGTTGACCACGGCCAGCGGGCGGGCGGCGGCGACAAGGTGCTCGGCCAACTGGTCCGGGTAGCGGTTGTCGGCGCCCGGGGTGGATCCGTAGCCGTCGGTCAGCGAGTCACCGAACGTCACCACCGTCCCCCGGACACGCGGCGACCCGGCGACGTCGACCCCCGCCAGGTGGTACCACGACTGGCTGGTCTCGCCGGAGAACGCGGCGCCACGGTGGTCGAAGCGGTGATCGCCCGCCGCGCGGTACGTGCTGGTGAGCCCGTCCTGGTGGTAGGTCGCCGGGCCGGTGGCGCCGGCGAAGTAGAGCGTCACGGTCAGCGCCTCCAACGCCCGTACCGGCAGGAGCACCGGGTCGGAGGTGGCCTCGGCACCGACGGCCACGGCGGTCGAGCGCCGCCGGTCGAAGGTGACCGGGAGCAGGGTGCCGGGCCGCACCGCCGCCCCGGCGTCCGGCCGGCCCACGGTGGCGCCGGTCAGCCGCAGCGTTTGGCCGCCGTAGCGGTTGGACACGCGGATCCGGATCAGGGATCCGGCCGCGCTGACCCGGACCACCTGCCGAACCGAATCGTCGGCGAAGCCGGACACGGACCAGTTCGCGCCGAACCAGTCGTTGCCCGGTACGGGGTGGTGGTGGGCGACCGACCAGGCCGCCGACCAGGTGACCGGGTTGTCGCGGCTGGTGCTCGCGGCGTTCGCCGGGGCGGCCGACGCCAGCAGGAGCAAAGCGGTGAGTACGGGAAGGAGGCGACCTGTCGACATCAACACGGGAGTGTCCCTTCGGGAAGCTGCGGTGGGTGAACGGCCGCCCGCGGCGGCCGATGTGGTTCACCCTGCGCCGGCCGCCTTACCGTCTGCTTACGGTGTCCGCCGAACCGCCCGCCCTACCCGCGCTTCGCTACAGAACGCTGCCGTACGACGGCTCGCCCGCCACCTCGTACGCGGCGTAGACGACGCCGGCCCTGGTGGTGCGCGACCCGGTCAGTCGCAGCCCCGCCGGGACGGTCCCCTCGGCGAAGAGCCGCTTTCCCTGGCCCAGGACGACCGGGAAGATCAGCAGGCGGTACTCGTCGACCAGCCCGACGGCCCGGAGCGTACGCAGCAGGTCGCTGCTGCCCTGCACGAGCAGCTCACCCTCGGTGCGCTGCTTGAGCGCGGCGACGGTCTCGGCGGCCTCACCCATCAGGACCTCGGTGTTGCGCCAGTCGGCGGTCATCGGGCTGCGCGTCGCCACGTACTTCGGCATGCTGTTGATCTTTGCTCCACCGTCCTCGTCGGGGACGTTGGGCCAGTGCCCGGAGAGGGTGTCATAGGACCTGCGGCCCAGCAGCAACCCGTCCGCGCGGTCGAACACCCCACCCATGATCTCGCCGAAACCCTCGTCTACGTGCGGCGGCAGCCACCCGCCGTGCGGGAACCCGAACGAGTCGTCCTCGCCGGGTCCACCGGGGCCCTGCATCACGCCGTCCAGGGACAGGAACGTCCCCACCACCAGCTTGCTCCCCACGTGGCAGCTCCAATCGCAGGTCAGAGGCAATGGTCAATGGACCGACCATACTGGCCCGCCACAGCGTGTGCGGGCTGCCCGCACCGGGTCGTAGCGTGGGGCGCATGCGAACCACCACGCTGGGCAGCGCAGGTCCCGAGGTCGGCGTCATCGGCCTCGGCTGCATGGGCATGACCCACGCCTACGACGTCACCGGCCCGCGCGACGACGACACCTCGGTCGCGGTCATCCACCAGGCACTCGACCTGGGCGCCACGCTCATCGACACGTCCGACGTGTACGGGCCGTACACCAACGAGAAGTTGGTCGGGCGGGCGCTTTCCGGCGGTCACCGCGAGCGGGCCGTCCTCGCGACGAAGGCCGGGCTGGTGGTCACCTCCCCCACCGGCGGTACTGCCAACCTCGCGAAGATCGGCAACAACGGCCGCCCGGCGCACCTCCGCGTGGCGATCGACGACAGCCTGCGCCGGCTCGGCACCGACCACGTCGACCTCTACCAGTTGCACCGCGTCGACCCGGAGGTGCCCATCGAGGAGTCCTGGGGTGCGATGGCGGAGATCGTCGCGGCGGGCAAGGCACGGCAGATCGGGCTGTCCGAGGTGACGGTGGCCCAGATCGTGCGGGCCCAGGCGGTGCACCCGGTGGCGTCGGTGCAGTCCGAGCTGTCGCTGTGGACCCGCGACCCGCTGGCCGAGGTGCTGCCGTACTGCGTCGAGCAGGGCATCGCCTTCCTGCCGTTCTCCCCGCTCGGTCGCGGTTTCCTGGCCGGCCGGTTCAGCTCGTTCGACGATCTGCCCGCCGACGACTTCCGCCGCGGCCTGCCCCGTTTCCAACAGGACGCGCTGCGCGCCAACCTCGCCATCGTCGCCCGGGTCCGGGGGATCGCCGACCGGGCCCAAGTCAGCCCCGCGCAGGTCGCCCTCGCCTGGGTGGTCGCCCAGGGTGACCGGGTGATCCCGATCCCGGGCACCAAGACCCCGACGTACCTGGTCGACAACTGCGCCGCCGGCGACGTGCGGCTCAGCGCCGAGGACCTGGCCGACCTGGACGCGTTGCCCGCACCCGAGGGCGGCCGCTACTGAGGCTGCGCCGGCCCGGCACCGCTCAGCCGGGCCGCCGCAGTGCCACCGGCGGGCCGAACCTGACCCGGACGCCGGGCGAGTAGAGCACGCTGACCGGCGGCCCGACCGGTGCCGGCAGCCCGGCGGCGGCGACCAACTCGTCGTCCAGGTGCAGCAGCTCCGCCCGGTGCAGCGGCCAGCGCGGATGCCAGTTCGGCAGGTGCAGGGTGCCCCCGTGAGCCCGCGTGTGTAGGCCCCAGCGCGCGGTGACGAAATGTTCAAGGGGGGTCGGGTCGACGATCCGCTCCCCCACCCGCACCACCATCGCACTCGTCGTACCCGCCGGCCCGGGCCAACGTCGCCGGCACCGGTAGCTGCGGCGGTCACCGTCGCGGTCCAACCGCATCGACGACCAGAGGTACGGCAGCCGCAAAGTCGCCCGCGCCACCAGCACCGGCACCAGGCGGGACGCGTCGAGCGAGCGGAACACCACGGCTCGCCGGCCGGTGTCGTCGACCGAGTAGAGCCGGACGTTGGTCTCGGCGAAGGTGCCGAAATACGGCACAGCCGGACCGCGGCCGAAGCCCAGCCCGACCATTCGGAAGCCGATCAGGCCGACGAAGCTCACGCCGTCCATCGTGTCCGGGCGGGTGCCGGCCGGCAGCAGCGGCGCGATGATCTCCGGGGCGACGGCCCAGTGCAGGAAGGTGAGGTCCTCCCAGCGCTGTCGCAGGACCGCCCAGGGGAACGCCTGCCGGGGCGCATGGTCGACCGGTTCGGGATGCACGCTCTCATCCTGACTCAGGCATGTGGGCCGACGTCCACAGTTCCGATTGTCAACGACGGATTGCCTTCCAGAATGTGGCCGATCCGCTCGACCTCCTCGTCCAGTGCCCGGCGGCGAGCGGCGCCAAGCGCCCGCAACGGCTCCACGGTGATGCGGATCGTGCGCCCGCAGCGGCGCTGGTGCCACACCCCGGCGACCGTCCCGTCCACGAGCAGCACCGGAAAGTTGCCGGCCTGTCCTCCGGCCAACGCCCGCTCGGCGGCGGCCCCGGGAAAGAGCCGCTCACGGGGGTGGCAGCCGACCGCGTACGCGTCGAAGTAGGGCAGCAACCGCAACCCGGACGGCGGATCGTCCGGGAAGTCGGTGTCGCCGGCGACCACCCACGCCCGCGTGCCGGCAACGGCGACCTCGGCCAGATCCAGCGACCGGAACACCCCGCTCGCCCACCGCTCGGTCGCCGACAGCCACTTGGCGAACTGGGCCGGAGTGGCCGGCCCGTACGCGTGCAGATAGCGCCGGACGAGGTCGGCCAGCGCCGCCGGGCCGGGCATCGGCGTGAACCCGGGCAGCCAGCGGGCCGGGCTGGTGTAGGTCGTGGCGCGTCCCCGGGTCGGGCCGTGACAGATCACTCCGCCCCGGGTGGCGGCTGACATCGCGGCCATCCACCGGGGCCACTTGTCCTGGAATGCCTCCATGACCCGTTCGCCCGCCCACGAGCCGGTCCGGGCAACGACCTCCTCGGTCAGCTCGGCACCTGTCAGCTCGGCCTCGGTCAACGCGTCGGCGATGGCCGCGAGGACCTGCTCGGTCTGCTCGGCAGTCAACAGCCCACGGCTCTGCTCCCACGGCGGGGCGGGCATCGCGCTCAGCGCGCCGGTCCACATCGGCAGGTCCGCGGCGGCGAGCAGGTGCACCGTCCCGCGCGGACCACGGGTCTTGACCAGGGTGCGGTCGCCCCACACCGCCTGGCGCACCAGGGCACGAGTCGCGCCCGGGACGCGGAGCCCGACGGACAGTTCGGCGGCCGAGGCGACCTGGGCGTGCGCACCGCACATCGTGGACACCACGTCGGCGACGCGGTCCACGTCCGGGTCGGCGTCCGGCGCGGACGCCGCCGGTGCCGAGAGCCCGTGCCGCGCCAGTCGCCGGGCGGACACCTGCGCCCAGCTCAGCTCGGTCACCGCAAGCCCACGCGGACGTCGGCCGCACACGAGGGCAGGGCTTCGAGAGTGCGTCTGGTCATGCCTCCCACGCTACGACCGACGTACGTCACTTTCCGGCAGCCGCCGTCGCCGTGCGGACGACCGTCCGGGTTCCGGCCCAGAGATTGACGCCGTCACCCGTCGTAGGCTGGTGGGGGCGACAGGCACCGAGCAGGCCGCCCAGACCGCCGCGAATGGGACGCACGGGAGGATGTAGGCGTGACGCAGGGTGACACGGAGCTGGTGGTGCTCGCGCAGGCCGGCGACGCGGCGGCGCTCGGTGCGCTGCTGGCCCGGCACGAGGCCGAGATGCGGGCCGTGGCGCTCAGCGTCCTCGGCTACGGGCCGGACGCCGAGGACGCGGTGCAGGACGCGATGCTGGTGGCGCTGCGGCGTATCGGCGACGTCCGCAACCCGGCCGCCGTCGGCCCGTGGTTGCGCGCCATCGTCCGCAACAACAGTCGGACGGCGCTTCGCGGCCCCAGAGCCGTCCCAGTCGCCGAGCCGGAGTGGTTCGCCGGCCCGGCCGGCACACCCACCCCGGAGGAGGCACTGGAACGGGGCGCGATGCGCGACTGGGTGTGGCACGCCATCGGGCGGCTGTCCGAGCCGGACCGGCTGGTCACGCTCCTGCGCTACTTCAGCGACGCGTCCTCGTACGAGCAGATCGCGGCCGTGTGCGGGATCCCGGTCGGCACCGTCCGCAGCCGGCTCAGCCACGCCCGCCGTGCGCTCACCGGCGGCCTGCGCACGGCGGCGGACGCCGCGCACACCGACGTCGCCGCGGCGAGCGAGTCCCGGTGGCGGGAGGGTCGCGACATGATCGCCACGGCGATGGGCGGCGACTTCGACCGGGTCGTGCGCGAGAACTGGTGGCCGAACGCCGAGATGCTCGTCCCGGGTGGCCCGCGCGGTGGCCGTGACCTGGCGGTCAACGGCATGAACCGCGACCTGACCGCCGGGGTACGCCAGCGGCTGCGCAATGTCGTGGCCAGCGGCGACGTGTTGATCTGGGAGACCGACCTGATCAGCCCACCGGACGACCCGGAGCACTGTCCGCCCGCGGCGCTGTGGTTGCAGGTGCTGCGCGAGGGGCGGGTACGCCGCCTCACCCTCTTTCACCCCGTGCCCGCGCTGCGCTGAAAAAACGTCTCCGACCGAGCGAACTTTCCCGTCGACCCAGGCATCTGGTCCGTGTCATGCACCAGTCGCCGTGCCGGCGCACGCCCGCGCGGGTCTCGAATCGGGAGATAGTTCATGGGTTCCACCAGCCACGACGTCAGCGCCCTCGCACCGGGCGCGCACACCTTCCTCGTCGACGGCGTCCGGCAGGTCTACCACGTCGCCGGCACCGGCCCGGTGTGCGTGGCGCACTCCGGCGGCCCCGGCATCGAGTGGGCGTACCTGCGGACGCCGGGCCTGGAAGAGCACTTCACGATGGTGTACGTCGAGCCGGTCGGCACCGGCGCCTCGGGGCGCCTCGACGACCCCGCCGACTACCGTCTCGACACGTATGTCCGGTTCCTCGACGCCGTCGTCCAGCACCTCGGCGCACCCCGGGTGTACCTCCTCGGGCACTCGCACGGCGGTTTCGTCGTCCAGCGGTACGCGCTCGCCCACCCGGACCGGATCGCCGGTCTCGCCCTGTACGACACCTCGCCCGTGACCGGCGCGGAGTTCTGGGCCGAGGCGATGGCCGGGCTGGCCGCGTACCCGCAGCGGCACCCGGACCGGCCGGAGGCGGCGGCGGTCCCGGCGGCCTTCGGACAGATCGGCGCTGCCACCGACGACGAGTCGTTGGCGGCGGCCCTGCGCGCCGCCCTTCCGGTCTACTTCGCGGACTTCTGGGGCCGACAGGACGAGTTCGCCCCGTTCCAGGCCGCTGTCCGGATCTCGTTGGCGCCGGCGAGCGCGCAGGACCCGACGCCCTTCGACGTGCGGGAGGACCTGGCGGAGATCGCCGTGCCCGCCGTGGTGATCGTCGGCGCGTACGACTTCATCTGCCCCCCACGCCGCGCCGAGGAACTGCACGCGGGCCTCAAGGACTCGCGGCTGGTGCTGCTGGAGCAGAGCGGGCACTTCGCCCACATCGAGCAGCCGGCGGAGTTCACCGCGGCCGTGGTCGAGCTGCTCAGGCGCTGAACCGGTGCGGCCGAGGGCGGTTCGTCACAGCGGGCACGCCTCGGCGCTCGCCGGCGTTGCACGGTCATAGGCTGGGCACTTTGGTGCACCGTGACGAAGAGGAGACCGCCGTGAGCCAGACCGAACGGATGGATTCCGTCGACGAGTGGAACGTGGCCGAGGACGACGGAGTCCTGGACGCCTCCGACACCCTCGACGACGACCGGGTCGGCGACCCCCTCGACACCGGCATCGTGGCCGAGGACCACTGGACCGCCGCCAACCGGTTCGGCACCACGCCGGCCGAGGAGCGGGCGGGCGAGTCCGTGGCGCAGCACCTCGCCCAGGAGGTGCCGGATGTCGACCCCTACGCCGAGGGCGACGACGACGAGGACGAGCTGACCCGCCGGGGGTACGAGAGCGAGGCCCGCGCGGGCCGCCTCGTCGCCTACGACGAGGGTGTCCGGGAGGATGACGAGGCCGAGTCGGTGGCGTGGGACGCCGGCATCGACGCGGGTGGGGCAAGCGCCGAAGAGGCCGCGATCCACGTGGTCGAGGACCCGGACGGACCCGGCGACGGCCCGTTGCGCTGATTCGCTGCCGCGCCCGCCGCGCTCACCTCCGGAGGAGGCGCTGAGCGCGGCGGGCGCGTCGCATCAGTGGATGACGACGGGCGTCCGGACCTGCTCGCCCTGCGGGTCGTCGAGTTGCGCCGGCTGACGTCGGCGCGGCAGCAGGGCCGCCGGGACGAACGTGAGCACGACAAGCGCGAACGCGACCCAGAACGTGGTGGCGAACGACTTGGCGGCGAAGTCGAGCCCGCGCTCGATGATCGACGGGTCCACCGGCATCTGCTGGAGCAGCTCCGGCCGCTGCTGGGAGGCGATGGCCAGCCCGGCCTCGGTGATCGGCTTGCCGCTCTCGTCCACCAGGCCGGGGATCGGCCGGGATCCGTTCAGCTCGTTGGTGAGGATCACCGACATGACGGCGGCACCGACCGAGCCGCCGATCTGCTGGAGGATGTTGACAAGCGTCGAGCCGCGCGCCACGTCGTCGGCCGACAACGTCCGCAACGCCGACGTCATGATCGGCATCATCGTGCCGCCCATGCCCAGGCCCATCACGAACAGCGAGCCCTCGAGCAACAGGTACGAGGTCTGCGGATCGACCTGGGTGAAGCCGAAGAACCCGATGACGATCAGCGCCAGCGCGAACGGGACGGTCCGCCCGATCGGCACCCGGTCGGCCAGGATGCCGGCGATCGGCATGGTGAGCAACGCGCCGATGCCCTGCGGGGCCATCAGCAGACCGGCGGTCAGCGTCGTCTCGCCACGCACCTGGAGGAAGTAGCTCGGGAACAGCAGGCCGGCGCCCATGAACGCGATGATGAACACGAACAGCGTCAGCGAAGCGATGGTCAGGCTGCGGTTGCGGAACAGCCGCAGGTCGAGCAACGGGTGCCGGGGCTTGAACGAGTAGAGCACGAACGCCACCACCAGCGCGCCGCCGACGAGCATCGGCGCCCAGACCTTGGTCGCGGCGAAGGTGCCCGCCTCCGGCAGCGACGACACGCCGTAGAGGAAGAGCGCCAGGCCCGGCGAGAGCATGAGCATGCCGACGAAGTCGAACGACTCGGACGGCTCGGGGGCGTCCTTCGGCAGCGCCATCTGCGCGTAGATCAGGCCGACGACACCGATCGGCAGGTTGATCAGGAAGATCCAGTGCCAGCTCGCGGTGTCGATCAGCCAGCCGCCGAGGATCGGGCCGCCGATCGGCCCGAGCAGCATCGGGATGCCCAGGACGGCCATCAGTCGGCCGATCCGGTGCGGCCCCGCCGCGCGGGTCATGATGGTCATGCCCAGCGGCATCAGCATGCCGCCGCCGAGGCCCTGGAGCACGCGGTAGCCGATCAGCTCGCCGATCGTGTCGGCGGTGGCGCAGAGCCCCGACCCGATGGTGAACAGGGCCAGCGCCACCATGTAGAGGCGCTTGGTGCCGAACCGGTCGGCCGCCCAGCCGCTGAGCGGGATCACGGTGGCGAGCGCGAGGGTGTAGGCGGTCATCGTCCACGCGACGCGGGCGTACGACGCGTCGAACTCGTCCTGGAATCTGGGCAGCGCCACACTGACCACTGTCACGTCGAGGATCGACATGATCGCGCCGAGGACGACAACGCCTGCCACCTTGAGCACCGCGCCGTCGAGTTTGTCCGATGTCGCGACGGATTGCTGTGTCACTAACTCTCCTGAAGTCGATTGAGCGCCGAATGGTGGTGGCGACGTGCCGTGCCTGCGCCGGCGCGTGACGCGAGGTACCGGGGGCGTCGACGCGCGCTGGCAGACTAACCGTCAGTTGTGACGGTTCGCCGCCGGGTTTCGTGACCACCTGGCGGCGAAACGATCGGCCGTCCCGTTCCGGCCGGACGTCGGGGTGTCGATCAGCGAATACCACCGCGGGCTAGAGCAGCGAGTAGCACCGCGCGCTAGAGGCGGATCGCGGTCCGGATCAGCCCGGCGAGGGCCGGGGACCGACTGTGCGGCGGCCACGCGATCACCGTCGTCACGGTTGGCGCGTCCAGCACCGGCACGGCGACGAGATCGCGGCGCAGGTCGGCCCGGCAGGACTCGGGCAGGACCGCCGACGCTCGGCCGAGCGCGATGAGCTGGTACAGCTGCGCGCTGTCCCGTACGGTCCACCGACCGCAGTAGCTGAGCGGGCGCGGGGCGTGCCGGAACCTGGCCGTACGCCTGACCGGTCGCGGAGCCCGACAATGGTCGAGGGAGCACCCTGCGTGGCGGCGGTGCCTCGGCCGTCGAGCTCGCTGCGATGGCGCCCTCGACAGGCCCGCCCGGCGCCGGCGGTCCAGGCCGTCCACTCGCGGAACATTGCACCCCTGCGCGCCTGTTGCACCCGTTGTGCCGGCCACCGCCGGCACCCACCAATCCGACCGGGTGAAGGATGAGACACCGTGGACCGCGCCCAGCTCGCCAGCTTCCTGCGCACCCGGCGGGAGGCACTCCAGCCCGAGGACGTCGGGTTGCCCCGGGGCCAACGTCGGCGTACCCGTGGGCTACGGCGCGAAGAAGTTGCCACGTTGAGCGGAATGTCCACCGACTACTACGGCCGGTTGGAGCAGCAGCGGGGGCCACACCCGTCGGAGCAGATGCTCTCCGCCCTGGCCCGGGGCCTGCGGCTCTCCCGGGCCGAACGGGATCACCTGTTCCAACTCGCCGGCCACGCCGTCCCCCACCGGACGGTACGGGCTGACCACGTCAACCCGGGAATGATGCGGATCCTCGACCGGATGCACGACACACCGGCCCAGGTGGTGAACCACCTCGGCGAGACCCTGGCGCAGACCGCGCCGGCCATCGCCCTGCTCGGCGACGAGACCCGGCACACCGGGCTGGCCCGCAGCGCGCACCACCGCTGGTTCACCGACCCGGCGGCGCGGCGGCCGCACCCGGCGGAGGACCACCACACGCAGAGCCGCCTGCTCGTGGCGAGCCTGCACGCCTCGTACACCCGCGATGGCCGGGGGTCACGGGCCGCGACCCTCGTCGATGATCTCCTGGCCCGGAGCCCGGAGTTCGCCCAGCTCTGGCGGGAGCACCCGGTGCCGGCCGGCCACTGCCCGCCGAAGCGCTTCCTGCACCCGGAGGTCGGGGCGTTGGAGTTGCACTGTCAGACCCTGGTGGACCCCGACGAGTCCCAGACGTTGCTGGTCTTCACCGCGGTGCCCGGGTCGGTGAGCGACGAGAGACTGCGGCTGCTCACCGTCATCGGCGGACAGCTCGCCTGATCGCGGTCAGCCCTCGCCGGAGCGTTGGGTTCGTCGCCGGGCGCTCGGGTAGCGCGCCGGGCTGACGCCCAGGTGCCGCCGAAAGTGGCGGTTGAGGTGCGCCTGGTCGAAGAAGCCGGCCGCGACGGCGACCGCGGCGGGCCGCTCCCCGGCGAGGAGCAGGCGGCGCGCCAGCTCGACCCGGCGACCGGTCAGGTACGAGTGGGGTGGCACCCCGTGCGCATGGGTGAACGTGCGGACCAGGTGGGTCGGGTGGGCGTGCAGCTGCTCGGCGGCCTCCCCCAGCGTGACGCCCTCGACGGTCCGGGAGTCCAGCAGCTCCCGCAGTCGGGCCGCGAGGCCACCAGCGGGCGGCGCGAGGCTGACCGGGGTGCGCTTGTGGAGCTGCCCGCGCAACCGGTCCAGGATGAGCGCGAGCCGACTCTCGGCCTCGAACTCGTCACCGGGTGCGGCGAGCACCCGGTGCAGGTGGTCGATCCGGTCGCGCAGCCGTGGGTCGGCCAGGTCCGGCTCGTCGACCGCCCGGCCGACCAGCTCGGCCCCGAGCGCCGAGGTGTCGAGGTACAGGACCCGCTTGCGGAACCCGTTCGCGGTGGCGGAGCGGCCGTCGTGCGGCACGTACGGCGGCAGCAGGGTGACCGAGGTGCGCAGCGCGCCGTGTCGGTGTCGGTCGAGGTCGAAGCGGACCGCGCCGTCGTCGACGATCAGCAGCGTCCACACGTCGTGGATGTGCCGGGGGTAGGCGTGGTCCACGAAATGGGCGTGGAAGACCTCGGCGACCCCGGCTACCGCAGGTCGCCACGCGCTGACGTGCGAGCCCGGCGGGCGGGTGGCCACGCTAAGAACGTACAAGACCGGTCGGTGTCGCGGCGGGCAGGCTCGACGCCATGACCACACCGATCCGCTATCCCACGAAGATCGCCGTACTGCTCCGCAACGACCTGGCGAGCTGGCAGCGGCTCAACGTCACGGCCTTTCTGGTCAGTGGCATCGCGAACGCCGTGCCGGAGCTGCTCGGCGAGGAGTACCGCGACGCGGACGGGACCACCTACCTGCCGATGTTCGGCCAGCCGGTGCTGGTCTTCGCCGGTGACCGGGCCACCCTTGTCGGCGCGCACGCGCGCGCCCTGGCCCGTGGGTTGCGGATGGCGGTCTTCACGTCGGAGTTGTTCGCCACCGGCAACGACCGGGACAACCGGGCCGCAGTGCAGGCCGTCGGCCGGGACAAGCTCGACCTGGTCGGCGTGGCGCTGCACGCTCCGCGCACCGTGGTGGACAAGGTGCTCAAGGGTGCGTCCATGCACCCTTAGGGCGTGTGGGGCGACGAAGACATTGATATCCGTGCGTACGACTGTAATGATAAACACACTTTACAGTTGTTTCGCCGCCCCGGAAGGACCCCACATGGCGCGACGATTGGCCGGGCCCCTGCCCCGCCGCCCCCGCATCAGACTGACCTCCGCGCTCGCCGCGGCCCTGCTCGCCGTACCGACCGGCCTGACGGTCGGCGGCGCACCCGCGATGGCGGCCGCGACGGGCGCCATCACCGGATACGGCGGCAAGTGCGTCGACGTGGCCGCCGCGAACCCGGCCAACAACACAGCGGTCCAGCTCTACACCTGCAACGGCTCGACGGCGCAACAGTGGACGGTCGGCGACGACGGCACGATCCGGGCGCTGGGCAGGTGCCTCGACATCGCCGCCGCCAGCACCGCCAACGGCGCCCGGGTGCAGATCTACGACTGCAACGGCACCGGGGCGCAGCAGTGGTCGTCCACCGCCGGGCAGGTGGTCAACCCCACCTCCGGCAAGTGCCTCGACGCGACCGGCCAGAGCACCGCCGACGGCACCCCGCTCCAGATCTGGAGTTGCACCGGCACCGCCAACCAGACCTGGACGCTGCCCACCGGCGGTGGCACCACACCACCCCCGTCCGGTGGTTTCACGCACCCCGGCGTGCTGGTCAGCCGGGGTCAGCTCGACTTCGTCCGCGGTCGGGTGCAGGCCGCCGCGCAGCCGTGGGCGTCGGCCTACAGCCAGATGATGGGCAGCCGGTACGCCTCGCTGTCGCGCACCCCGGCACCCCGCTCGGTGGTCGAGTGCGGCTCCTACTCCAACCCCAACAACGGCTGCACCGAGGAGCGGGAGGACGCAATCGCCGCGTACACCGACGCGCTCGCCTGGTACGTCACCGGCGACGCCCGGTACGCGCAGAAGTCGATCCAGATCATGGACGCGTGGTCGGCCACGATCACCGCGCACACCGGCAGCAATGCCCCGCTGCAAACCGGCTGGGCGGCCTCGGTCTGGCCCCGGGCCGCCGAGATCATCAAATACACGTACACGAGCTGGCCCAACGCCAACCGCTTCGCCACCATGCTGCGCAACGTCTACCTGCCGGTGGTGCGCAACGGCTCGAACAGCAACGGCAACTGGGAACTGACCATGATGGAGGCGGCGGTCGGCATCTCGGTCTTCCTGGACGACCGCAGCGCCTACGACGCCGCCGTCACCCGCTTCCTCAACCGCACCCGGGCCTTCGTCTACCTGCCCAGCGACGGCGCGCTGCCGTACACCACGCCCGGCAGCGGTCTGGACACCAGCTCGGAGATCATCGGCTACTGGCAGGGCCAGTCCACCTTCGTCGCCGGCCTCGCGCAGGAGACCTGCCGCGACTTCGTCCACACCGGCTACGGGATCTCCGCCATCTCGCACGTCGCGGAGACCTCCCGGATTCAGGGACGGGACCTGTACCCGCAGGTCGGTGAACGGTTGCGCCAGGCGCTCGGCCTCCACTCCCGCTACCAGCTCGGCGAGGCACCGCCCTCCTGGCTCTGCGGCGGCAGCCTCACCCGGGGCCTGGGGCCGATCACCGAGGTCGGCTTCAACGCGATGAGCACCCGGCTGGGTAACGTCATGACCAACACGCAGACGCTCACGCTGCAACAACGACCGGCCGGCACCAACAACCTCTTCGTCGCCTGGGAGACGCTGACCCACGCCAACAACCCCAGTTAGGGCGGGTGTCGAAGTCCTCGGCCGAGCCGAGGCGGAGTCCAGGCGGCGGTCCGGCAAGGCGGAGACTGGTCTGGATACCGGTGTTGTATCCGGGCCGGTCTCCAACGCGGCCGGTCGTCGTCTGGGCCCGCCGCAGGCCGGCCAGGGGATTTGACACCCGCCCGAGGGCCTGCCGTGAGCCGGCGCCACGTTGCGGTGCCGGCCCACGGGGTGCTCAGTTGTCGGCCCCCAGCGCCACCACCGGGCTGACCCGCGACGCCCGACGGGCCGGCAGCACCCCGGCCAGCGCGGTCAACCCGACGAGCACCACGAACAGCCCGGCCAGCGGCAGCAGGGGCGCGGTCAGCGGTGCCTCGATCCCGAGGGCCTGGACCGCCAACCAGGCGTACGGGACGCCGAGCACCAGGCCGATGGTCGCGCCGATCACCCCGTACAGGCCGGACTCGACGGTCAGCATCGTGCGCAGGCCCGTCCGGGACAGGCCGATCGCCCGGAGCAGACCGGATTCGCGGATCCGCTCCACCACCGACAGCGCGGTCGTGGAGCCCACGCCGACGACCGCGATCAGCACGGTCAGGCCGACCAGGCCCACCGCGATCCAGACCAGGGTGCGCACCAACTCGCCGTGGCGGTCCCGTTCGTCGGCGAGCACCGCGAGGCCCACCCCTTCGCTGCCAGCGATCGCCTGCCGCAGCGCCCGCACGCCGGCGGTGCGACCGTCCTCGCCGGCGCCGGCCGCGTCGGCCAGCAGACCGGTGTACGCGGCCGGCACGCCGATCCGGTCCAGGTCGGCCGGATCGGCGAGGATGCCCGCGTGCAGCGGGCCGTTACCGGGCAGGACCGCGGCCACCCGCACCTCGACCCGACCGGCGGCGACAGCGAGCGTGACGGTGTCGCCGGCCCGCAGACCCGCGTCCCGGGCGACCCAGCTGTTGAGCACGATCCGGCCAGGGCCACGATCGGCCAGGGTGCCCTGGGCCACGTCCAGGTCACCGGTGCTCGGCAACGCCGCCAGGTCCAGGTCGCTTGTCGGGTAGGCGGCCTCGACGTCGCCGAGCTTGTCGGCGCCGCGCAGCAGCGTGGCGTCGCCGACCATCCGGTACGGCACCACCCGGGCCAGTGCGCCGCGCGCCGCCTCGGCCCGGGTCACCAGGTCCGGCGGCAGCGGCTGACCGTTGCCGGTGACCTCGAAGTCGGTCGGCGCCGAGAGCGCCATCTCGCGGTCGGCGAGGATCTGCAACGACGCACCGCCGATGACCACCCCGGAGATCAGGGTCACGCCCAGCGCCACCACGACGGAGACCGCGGCCGCGCGGCGCGGCGCCCCGCCGATCCCGCCGACCGACATCCGCCCGAGCGGCCCGAGCTGGCGCAGCGGCCAACCGACCACGGCCAGCACCGGGCGCACCAGCAGCGGTCCGAGGGCCACCAGCGCGAAGAACGCCAGCGCGCCGGACGCGACAAGCAGGAGCAGTGGCCTCGACGGGTCGTATTCCGACTGGTCCGGCTTCGGCAACCGGCTGATCGTGGCGAGGGCCGCCAGGACCGCGCCGGCGGCCAGGAGCAGGCCGAAGACCAGACGCAGCACACCGATGCCGCGCCGGCCCGCGGTGACGCTCGCCGTCCGCAGCGCCTCCAGCGGCGAGACCTGGGCGGCCGAGAGCGCCGGTGCCAGCACGGCCAGCACGGTGATCACCACGGCGCCGACCACCACCGTGATCGCCGCCGCCAGGGGCAGGCCCGGCGAGGAGACCTCGTGGCCGGTGGCGCGCAGGATCGCCGGCAACGCGTACCCGAGGGTGAGGGCGCTGGCGACCCCGACGACGCCGGCGACCAGCCCGGTCAGGGCGCCCTCGGCGGTCAACGCGCCGACCAGGGTGCCCCGACTCGCGCCGACGGCCCGCAGCAGCGCGAGCTGCCGCATCCGCTGGGCGAAGACGATGCGGAAGGTCGAGGTGACCACCAGCGCCGCCGCGGCGACCGCGATGGAGACGAACACGCCGACCAGGATGAAGAGCTTCCCGACCTGCTCGGCCGCCGCGTTGGCCTCGGCGTCGCGCACCTGCGCGCCGGAGCGGATCGGCTGGCCGGCGACCGCCGCGCTCACCCGTCGCCGGACGTCCTCCGTCGAGGCGTCCGGAGCGACCCGCACGTCGACGCGCTCCACCCCCGTCAGGCGCGCCCAGGCGATCACGGCGCTGTCCGGGGCGTACGCGTCGTAACCGGCGTCGGCGCCGACCTCCACGACGCCGGTCACGATCAGGGGAGCTGGTGTGGTGAGTTCGCCGCCGGTACCGCTGGTGGTGGTGCCGACCGAGAGCCCGAGCCGCTCGGCGGTACGCGGGGTGATCGCGATCTCGCCGGGCTGGTCCGGGTAGCTCCCCTCGATCACCCGGACCGTGCTCAGCGGGCCACGTCCCGGATCGGCCTGGAGGTTGAGGTACCCCGCGCCGATGGAGACCCCGGTCGCCACCCGGGCCACCGCCTCGGCCACCCCGGGCACGGCCCGGATCTGCCGCACGTCCGCCGTGGGTGGCGGCACGTCGACGCTGCCGATCACCAGGTCGGTGCCGGCCGGGGTGCCGCTGAGGTTGTCCCGCACGGTCCGCTCGGTGATCTGCTGCACCAGCACGGTGCCGAAGACGACGAAGGAGGCGACCAGGATCGCCAGGCCGGTCAGAATCAGCCGGCCGGGCCGCCGGGCCGCGGCGCTCGTCTGGGTACGCAGCACTGTCGCCCTCACGCGCGGGCCGCCAGCTCACGCAGCGCGTCGGTGACCGACACCTGGTCCGGCCGGTCGATCTCGCCGGCGACCCGGCCGTCGGCGAGCAGCACCACCCGGTCGGCGTAGGCGGCGGCGATCGGGTCGTGGGTGACCATGACGACGGTCTGGCCGAGGTCGCGTACCGAGTCGCGCAGGATGGTGAGCACCTCCGCGCCGGAGCGGGAGTCGAGGTTGCCGGTCGGCTCGTCGGCGAAGACCACCTCGGGCCGCGCCACCAGGGCGCGGGCCAACGCGACCCGCTGCTGCTGGCCGCCGGAGAGTTCGCTGGGCCGGTGGTCGAGCCGGTCGCCGAGGCCCAGCACCCGCACCAGGTGCGCGAGTAGTTCGGCGTCGGGCTGGCGGCCGGCGAGGTCCAGCGGCAGGGTGATGTTCTGCGCGGCGGTGAGCTGCGGCAGCAGGTTGAAAGACTGGAACACGAATCCGATCCGCTCCCGGCGTACCCGGGTCAGCGTCCGGTCCGACTGGCCGGTCAGTACCGTGCCGCCGAGCAGGACGCGGCCGGAGGTAGCCGTGTCGAGGCCGGCGAGGCAGTGCATCAGCGTCGACTTGCCGGACCCGGACGAGCCCATGATGGCGGTGAACTCGGCCCGGCCGAAGCCGACCGAAACCCCGTCCAGGGCACGGACGGCGGTGTCGCCGCTGCCGTACACCTTCACCAGGTCGACCGCGGCGACCGCGGCGTGGCTGGTCTCCGGCGGGGCGTGGGTTGTCATTGTTCCTCCAGTGGCTGCGATGTGGCTGGACAGCCGGTGGCTGCGAGTTGGCTGGACAGCCGGTGGCTGCGAGTTGGCTGGACAGCCGGTGGCTGCGATGTGGCCCGGACAGCGTCGCCGCCACCGGCGGGTGGGCACATCGGCCCGTGGCCGGGTATCGCCAGTGCCGGGTCTGTCTTTCGGCCGATCTGCCCGCGCCGTCCGCTGGCTACGCTGGGTCACCATGAGCACGCCGGATCTTCGACACTGGTGGGTACGCCTGGCCCAGGCCGCCGGCCTGCTGGCCCTGGGGCTGCTCACCCTCTTCGACCTCCGGCTCGGCGCGCCCGAGAGCCTGGCCGCACTCCTGCTCCTGCTGGTGCGCATGGGGCTGGCGGTGGCGACGGTGCCGCTCTGGCTGCCGGTGCACCGGCTGGGTTCGCGGGTGGTGCCGCTGGCCGCGTTGGCGCTCGCCTGCGCCTCACTGGCCGTGACGGCGGCCGTCCTGTTCCTCGCCGGCAACAGTTACCTCTTCGGGGGCAGCTGGGGGCTCGCCGAGTCGGCCGGACTGATCGGTGTGGTCTTCGTGGTCACCCGCTGGGGCGCGCCGCGGCTCGCCCCGTGGGCGGCGGTGGCCGTCGGGCTGGCCGTCGCCGCGGCGCCGCTGCGCTCCGGCACCGAGAACCTGCTGGTGATCTTCGGGCTGCTCCAGGTGCTCGCCGCGGCCGGCGCCGCCGGGGTGGGGCTCTATCTGCGGATCATGGCGGCCGGTCGGGACCGGGCGATCGCGCTGGTGCGCGCCGAGCAGCGCGCGGAGTTCGCCCGGGACCTGCACGACTTCATCGCCCACCACGTGACAGGCATCGTGGTGCAGGCGCAGGGTGCCCGGTTCGTCGCCGAGCAGGACCCTCTTCGGGTGATCGTGGCGTTGGAGCAGATCGAGCGGGCCGGCACGGAGACGATGGCCTCGATGCGCCGGATGGTCGGCGTTCTGCGCAACCCGGACACCCCGCCGGACGCGCCGTTGGCCCCCCTGGCGGGCGTGACCGAGTTGCCGCCGCTGCTGGAAGGGTTCAACGGCACGGCGAGCGCCCCGGCACGCCTGTACGTCGACGGTGACCTGGACGGACTGCCGGTGGAGGTCTCCACCTCGGCGTACCGGGTGGTGATGGAAGGGCTGACCAACGCCCGCCAGCATGCCCCGGACGCCCGATCGGTGGACGTCGCCGTGCGTCGTACCCCGGACTGGTTGCTCGTCCGGGTCGCCGACGACGGTGCGGCCGGGCGGACTGCGCCCGCCCGGGGCCACGGCTTCGGCCTGATCGGCCTGACCGAGCGGGCACGCGCCCTCGGCGGCACGATCACCGCCGGACCGGGCGTCGCCGGTGGCTGGGTGCTCGACGCGGCGTTCCCGCTGCGGGTGGCGGTGGGGCGATGATCCGGGTGTTGATCGCCGACGACCAGGCGATGGTCCGGACCGGCTTCGGCATGATCATCGGAGCCCAGCCGGACATGGAGGTGGTCGGCGAGGCCGCCGACGGGGTCATCGCCGTGGAGTTGGCCCGGCGGCTGCGCCCGGACGTGGTGCTGCTGGACATCCGGATGCCCCGCCTCGACGGGCTGGAAGCACTGCGGCTGATCGCCGGGCCGGGCGCCGCCGACCCGATCCGGGTGGTCGTGGTGACGACCTTCGACCTCGACGAGTACGTGCACACCGCGCTCGCCAACGGCGCCTGCGGTTTCCTGCTCAAGGACTCCGGCCCGACGTTGCTGGTGGAGGCGGTCCGCGCGGCCGTGTCCGGTGACGCGCTGATCAGCCCCTCCATCACGGTACGGCTGCTGGAGCACCTCAGCCCGCCCGCCCCGGCGCGCGTCGACACCGGGTTGTCACCACGGGAACTCGACGTCGTGAAGCTCGTCGCCCGGGGCCTGACCAACGCCGAGATCGCCGCCGGGCTCTTCATCGCCGTCGGCACGGTCAAGACCCACCTGGCGAGTGTGCAGATGAAGCTCAAGGCTCGCAACCGGGTGGAGATCGCCGCGTGGGCCTGGGAGCGCCGCCTCGTCGGCTGACGGGACACCGCCCTGACCACCGCTGCCTTATCATTCAAGGCAGTCAATGCATGGTCCGCTGCGGTCATCCGGAAGCGAGGGATCCATGGTGCGTCACCATCCGTTGCGAGCAACCCGGTCCAGGGCCGCCGCGTTTGTCGCGTGCGCACTGGCGGCAACTCTGGTCGCCGCCGGCACCACCCCGGCGTACGCCGCCGCCGACGACACCGAACGCCCCACCGCCCCCGGCGCGATCACTGTCGTCGCCATCGACACCACCTCGGTCGAGCTGACCTGGGCGGCCTCGACCGACAACGTGGGCGTGGTCCGCTACCCGGTCGGCGCGCGATTCGAGGACACCGGCGCCCAGTACTCGACCGACACCAACAGCATCCGGGTCACCGACCTGCGGCCCTCGCGCACGTACACCTTCTCGGTGTGGGCGCTGGACGCGGCCGGCAACAGCTCGGTGTCCAACCCGACCCTGCGGGTGACCCTGCCACCGGGCGACGAGCAGCCGCCGGGTGCGCCGGGTCAACCGGTGGCCTACACCGTCGCCGCCACGCAGGTCTCGCTGCGCTGGGCGCACTCGGTGGACAACGTCGTGCTCGACCGGTACGAGGTGTTCCGGGTCGGCGCTGGCGGCGCTCTCACCCTGGTCCGTGAGGTGTCGCAGTACCCGCCCGTGAACAGCACCCAGATCAGCGGGTTGACGCCGAACACCACGTACACCTTCGTCGTGCGGGCCCGCGACGAGGTCGGAAACCTGTCCCCACTGTCCGCACCGGTCACCGTCACCACCCTGCCACCGCCGCCGAGCTGCTCGGTCCGGTCCGACGTGCGGCAGTGGCCGGACGGCTTCGTGGCGCACCTCGCCGTGAAGAACACCGGCACCACGGCGATCAACGGGTGGACGATGACGTGGCGGTTCTGGGCCAGCCAGCAGGTCCACGGCATCTGGGGCGCGAAGGTCGTCGACCGTCCCAACAACAGCTATCTGCGGGTGGGCAACACCGGTCGAAACGCGGTGCTCCCGCCGGGCGGCACGGTGTCGCTGGCGCTCGTCGCCTCCGGCACGCAACTGCCGCAGGAGATCACGCTCAACGGCGGCCTCTGCGTGGTGGCAGACGAATAACGCTCGGCTCCGGGGTCTGGCGCCAGTCGCGACATCTTGCGACGCTAGCGGTTGTGTATGACTACGACCTGTTGGTGCTGGGCTCCGGACCCAGCGGTCAGAAGGCCGCGATCGCTGCCGCCAAGCTCGGCAGGCGGGTCGGCATCGTCGACCGCCGCGACATGATCGGTGGGGTGTGCATCAACACCGGCACGGTCCCCTCCAAGACGCTGCGCGAGGCCGTCCTCTATCTGACCGGGCTGAGCCAGCGAGACCTCTACGGCAGCAACTACCGGGTCAAGGAAGAGATCACGGTCAGCGACCTGGCGGCCCGGACCCAACACGTGATCACCCGGCAGACCGACGTCATTCTCAATCAACTGGCCCGCAACCGGGTCGCGCTGATCACCGGCACCGGGCGCTTCGCGGACGCGCACTCGATCTGGGTCGACAGCGACTCCGGCCGCGAGTCGAAGGTGACCTTCGACAAAATCATCATCGCGGCGGGCACCCGGCCGGCCCGCCCGGACAGCGTCGACTTCGACGACCGGACGATCGTGGACTCCGACGGCGTCATCAACCTCCAGGCCGTCCCGCGCAGCATGGTCGTGGTCGGCGCCGGCGTGATCGGCATGGAGTACGCGTCGATGTTCGCCGCGCTCGGCACCAAGGTGACGGTGGTGGAGCGCCGCGAGAGGATGCTCGACTTCTGCGACGACGAGGTGATCGAGTCGCTCAAATACCATCTGCGCGACCTGTCCGTGGCGTTCCGCTTCGGCGAGGAGGTCGCCGCCGTGGAGAAGCACCAGACCGCCGCGCTGTGCATCCTCAAGAGCGGCAAGAAGATCGTCGCGGACACGGTCATGTACTCGGCCGGTCGGCAGGGTCAGACCGACGACCTGGCCCTGGGGGCGGCCGGGTTGGAGGCGGACCGACGCGGCCGGATCAAGGTGGACGCCAACTACCGCACGGCGGTGGACAACATCTACGCCGTGGGCGACGTGATCGGCTTTCCCGCGCTCGCGTCCACCTCGATGGAGCAGGGCCGGCTGGCGGCACAGCACGCCTGCGGCGAACCGATCCGGGAGATGCACGGCCTGCAACCGATCGGCATCTACACCATCCCGGAGATCAGCTTCGTCGGGCAGACCGAGGCGCAGCTCACCGACACCTCGACTCCGTTCGAGGTCGGCATCGCGCGTTACCGGGAGCTGGCCCGAGGTCAGATCGTCGGTGACTCGTACGGCATGCTCAAGCTGCTGGTCTCCCCCGAGGACGGCCGGCTGCTCGGGGTGCACGTGTTCGGCACCGCCGCCACCGAGATCGTCCACATCGGGCAGGCGGTGATGGGCTGCGGTGGCACGATCGACTACCTCATCGACGCGGTGTTCAACTATCCGACGCTGGCCGAGGCGTACAAGGTGGCCGCCCTGGACGCGTCCAACAAGATCCGCAACATCACCCGCATCGACGGCTGACCCCGTTCAGCCTGGCCACGGGGCAAACTCCGCGACCAGATACGTTCGGTAGGTGATCACCGCGGGGATCGTCACGTTCAACCTGCCCGCCGTCGTGGTCAGCACCTCCTCGTAGCCGAGCAGCACACCCGAGTCGGGGTCGATGATGACCGTGTACTGGACGGGCAGCCCATGGGCCTTGGAGCTGATCGAGTACGCCTCACCGGCGCGGCCGGCCCGGTCGGTGACGGTCCCGGTCACGGTGATGCCCGGGAGGTCGGCCAGCAGCCGCAGCGCCGTGGCCCGTTGTGCCGGGTTCAGCAGCCGCACCCCGGCCAACTCGGCGACGTCCTCCAGATACTGCACCGGCTCCTCGGGTGGGCTGCCCGCGTCCAACCACTCCCGCAGCGTCGCGACGTCCGTCGGCGCCGGGCCCGGCCAACCCGGGGTGAACTCACCAGCGGCGTAGTCGGTCGTCTCCCGTGACGAGTCGACCCGGCCGCCACGCCGCTGCCACTCCTTCCGGTCGGCATCGGAGCGGAAGACCGGCGGCAGTTCCTTCTTCACCATCCGGCCAGCGTCCTCGTCGGTTCGCCACGACCGCCACTGCTGCGGTACGACCGCGGACGTCGTCCGGCCGCCGGAGATCGAGGAGTTGAGAAACCAGTTCGCCGACTCCAGGTGCTCCACCGTGCCCGCCGGCCTCGGTGGCGCCGGCTGCGCGGCCGCCACCTCGGCCAGGCGGCGCAGCCGGACATCGGCCCGTTCCGTGGTCAACGCCGGGCCGTAGGTCAGCATCGCCGGGGTGAGGGCCCACACCGGCTGCGGCTCCCGCACCGTCTCAAGCGTGACGACCCCGGCTGCCAACGCCAGCGCCGCCGCGCCGGCCGCCAGCACGTAGCGGCGTCGCGGGAGGACACGACGACCGGCGGACGGCGCACGATCCGTGGCGAGGATTCGGGCGAGGTCCGCGGCCTGACGCTGCTCGTCGACGGGAACAAGGTCGCGCGCCGGGTCGAGGTCGCCCAACAACCGGCGTACGTCATCGAGGGTCTTCATGTCACCCACCCACGGTCATCGACGGCGTCTCGGCCGATGGTTGGCTCGTGCCGTCAGCGGTCACATCCAAGCGCGCCCGCAGTCGACGGCGGGCACGCATCAACCGCATCGCGAACGTCGCTCTCGTGCACCCGAGCACCACCGCCGCCTCGGTCGGGGTCAGCCGCTCCCAGGCCACCAACCGCAGGATCTCCTGGTCCGCATCGGACACCTGAGCGAAGGCGGTCACGACGTCCCGCTGGCTGATCACCTCGTCGGCATGGTCGTCCTCCACCGACCGGCCCGGCTCGGCCGCGACCCGCAGCGTCAACTCCCGCCACCGCTGTCGCCCCCTCGCCTCGTTGGCCAGTACCAGCCGGGCCACGCCGTAGAGCCACGGCAGCACCGAGGCGGGCGGCACGTCGGCCAGGCGACGCCATGCCACCAGGAACACCTCGGCGACCACGTCACTGACGTCGGACCCGATGACCCGACGCGCCACGTACCGCCACACGTCGTCGTGATGACGCCTGTACAACTCGGTGAACCGCTCCTCCACCACGTCCACAGCACCCCCTATCGGGCTTATGTCCGGGACCAGCCAGGACATCACACCTGATCAAGGCGGCCGTGCGGGTTGGGCGCGACAACGCCACGCGCACGTCATGGTCGCGATGTCGGTGCTGCCCGCACCGTGCCCGCACGTCGAAGGCTGGAGGAGAGAGGTATCGGTAGGCCCGCGGTGAGACCCCCCAACCCTGCGCGCCCACCCGCCCCACCCCGCCTCGGCCCCGGTGATCAAGAGGTTTGCGTCATCTGACGCGGGTCTCGTGACGCAAACCTCTTGATCACGAGGGTGGGGGCGAGGGTGGGTGGGTGGGGTGGGTGGGTGGGTGGGTGGGGTGGGTGGGTGGGTGGGTGGGGTGGGTGGGTGGGTGGGGTGGGTGGGGTGGGTGGCCTTTAGCTGGCGGCGCAGGTGGGGCTGAGGCTGCCGGCGGTGCCGGTGCCCTGGAAGCCGAACTCGGTGGACTGCCCGGCGCCGACCTGGCCGTTGTAGGACACGTTCGTCCAGTTGGTCGTGCCGGTGTTACCGCTGGGGTTGGCGCTCCAGGCGTTGGTGACCGTCGCGCCGGACGGCAACGTGATCGTCACGGTCCAGCCGTTGAGAGCCGACGAGCCGGCCGTCACCCGGACGCTCGCCACGAAGCCGCCGGTCCACTGGTTCACCGTCACCGTCGCGGTGCAGCCACCCTGCCCCGGCGGAGGAGTGGTCGGCGGGGCCGTGGTGGGCGGCGCGGTGGTCGGCGGGGCCGTGGTGGGAGGTGCCGTGGTCGGCGGGACGCTCGTGGGCGGGGCTGTCGTGGGCGGCGCGGTGCCGTTGTTCAGCGCGGCGAGGACCGCGTCGTACGCCGGCTTCTTGGAGCCGTTGCTGTTGAACAGCAGCGGCGTCTGCGAGGCCCGCCACGAGTCACTGTCGCGGATGCCCCACACCGTGATCCCGTTGCAGCGGGCTACTGCCAGGCAGTCCTCTACCACACTTCGGTACGTGTTCGCCGACGCGCCCTGGATGTCCAGCTCGGTGATCTGCACGTCCACACCGAGCGCCGCGAAGCTCGACAGCGTGGTGCGGTAGTTGCTGGCGTACGGCGAGTCGTTGTTGAAGTGCGACTGGAAACCCACGCAGTCGATCGGCACGCCACGGGCCTTGAAGTCCCGCACCATGTTGTAGACGCCCTGCGTCTTGGCCCAGGTCCAGTTGTCGGTGTTGTAGTCGTTGTAGCAGAGCTTCGCGCCCGGGTCCGCCGCTCGCGCGGCGCGGAACGCCGCCTCGATCCAGTCGTTGCCGGTGCGCTGCAGGTTCGAGTCCCGACGACCACCGGAGTTGCCGTCGGCGAACGCCTCGTTCACCACGTCCCAGGAATAGATCTGCCCCCGGAAGTGGGTCGCCACCTGCGTGATGTGGTTGAGCATCGCGTTGCGCAGCGCGGTGCCCTCCATGCCCTGCATCCACCCCGGCTGCTGGCCGTGCCAGGCCAGGGTGTGACCACGTACCTGCATCCCGCGACTGCGGGCGTGGTTGACGATCTGCTCGGAAGAGCTGTAACTGAACCGACCCTGCTGCGGCTCGGTGGCGTCGATCTTCATCTCGTTCTCGGGCGTCACCATGTTGAACTCACGGTTCAAAATCGTGGTGTACGCGTTCTCCGAGAGCTTGTACGCGGCAACCGCCGTCCCGAAGTAGCGACCCTTCTCCGCGGCGGACGCGCCCAGGGTGGTGCCGGCGGAGGCGGGCGTCACCAGGACCAGTGCCATGCCGGCGGCGAGGGCGCCCGCGCCGGTCAGCGCGAGGGCGACTCTCGACGCCGCCCTCCATTTGACGTTTCTCATCTCGTAGGACTCCGTTCTCGGTGGTGGTGCTCGGTCAGGAGACCGAGCAGGTGGCCCCGTTGAGGGCGAACGACGAGGGTGTGCCGGTGCCGCCCTGGTGGGTGGCCTGGAAGCCGATCTCGACCGAGGCGTTCGGGGCGATGGTGGCGTTGTAGGAGACGTTGCGGGCGGTCACCGCTCCGCTCGTCGGCGAGTACTGCGCGTTCCAGCCGCCGGTGATGACCTGCCCGCTGGGCAGGGTGAAGGCCAGCGCCCAGCCGTTCACGGCGGCCGTGCCGGTGTTGGTGATGCTCACGCTCGCGGTGAGCCCGTTGTTCCAGGCGTTGACCGCGTAGCCGACCCGGCAGGCGCCCACGCTCGGCGGCGGCGTGGTCGGGGGTGGGGTGGTGGGCGGCGGAGTCGTCGGGGGTGGGGTGGTGGGCGGCGGAGTCGTCGGGGGTGGGGTGGTGGGCGGCGTGCTGCCGTCCAGCCCGAAGAAGCGGATGACCTGCGCGGCGTCGACCGGCAGGTTGTGCGTGACACCCTGCATGCTGATCGCCTCGACCGGTGCCATCGGGCCGCTGCTGCCGTACCGGGTGCGGGTGTGGCCGGACTGCGGCGAGTCGGTGTACGTCGGGGTCTGACTCAGCCCGTGCACGTTCGTCCACTGCTTGACCTGCTCGCCGAAGTTCGGGTAGCGCAGCGTCTCGTCGTTGGTGCCGTGCCAGATCTGCATGCGTGGCCGCTGGCCGGTGTAGCCCGGGTACGCCCCACGGACCAGGTCCCCCCACTGCTGCGGGGTCCTGATGAGCTGCCCGTTCGCGCACTCGCTGTTCCACTCGGAGCTGCCCCCGGTGGCGAAGCAGCCGAACGGCACCCCGGCGAAGGAGGCGCCCGCCGCGAACACGTCCGGGTAGTCACCGAGCATGACGTTCGTCATCATCGCTCCGGACGAGGTGCCGGTGGCGAAGATCCGCGTCGGGTCGGCGGCGTAGCGCTGCCGTACGTGGTCGACCATCGACATGAGCCCGACGGGGTCGCTGCCTCCGCCACGGCGCAGGGCCTGCGGTGAGGCGACGTCCCAGCACTTGCTGCTGCGGGTCACCGACGGGTAGATCACGATGAATCCGTACCGGTCCGCGAGGGACGCGTACTGGGTGCCGGAGTGGAATGCCGGACCCGACCCGGTGCAGTAGTGCAGGGCCAGCAGGATCGCCGGTCGGGTGGCCACCCGGTCCGGGACGTACAGGTGCATCTGAAGGTTTGTGGGGTTGGTGCCGAAACCGGTCACCTGGGTCAGCGTCGCCGCCGACGCCGGGGTGGCGACGGTCAGCGCGGCGGCGGCCAGCGTCAGGGCCGCCATGGCGGCACCGAGCAGCCTTGTCTTGAGTGTCATCGATCGCGATCCCTCGGGAGATAGGCGCGTGGAAGGGGACTGAAGTCGAGGACTGCCCTTCGCCCGACCCTGACCGCGGCTCGCGTGACGAAGTCAGCTTCGATCGAGACTCCTCGATTGTCAAGACTTCCGGAAACCTTTCGCTGCAACGGATTCCGGGTTCACCTGCGCAACCCTTCGCACGGGCGGGTCCGCCCGTCGGCGGCGGCTCGCGGGCTATTATCGGGAGGTTCTCGAAACGTGCCGGACTTTCACCTGCCTCCCGCCCCTCGATGCGCGTCCGCCGACGACGCCCGCGGGCACGAAGGAGATTAAGTGAGGATTGTCGATGCCCGGGTCATCCTGACCTGTCCGGGCCGCAACTTCGTCACTCTCAAGATCGTCACCGACGAGGGGGTGACCGGGGTCGGGGACGCCACCCTCAACGGCCGGGAGTTGGCCGTCGCCTCGTACCTGCGCGACCACGTGGCACCCCTGCTGATCGGCCGGGACCCGGCCCGCATCGAGGACACCTGGCAGTACCTGTACCAGGGGGCGTACTGGCGGCGCGGCCCGGTCACGATGAGCGCCATCGCCGCCGTGGACACGGCGCTGTGGGACATCTTGGGCAAGGTCGCCGGCCTGCCGGTCTACCGACTGCTCGGTGGACGGTCGCGCGAGGGCGTCACCGTGTACGGCCACGCCAACGGCGAGACCGTCGAGGACGTGCTGGTGGAGGTCGCCCGTTACGTCGACCTCGGCTACCGGGCGGTCCGGGTGCAGTGTGGGGTGCCGGGGCTACCCAAGACGTACGGGGTCAGCACCGACAAGTTCTTCTACGAGCCGGCGGACGCGGCGTTGCCCAGCGAGGCGACCTGGTCGACCCCCCGTTACCTGGCGCACGTGCCGAAGGTGTTCGCCCAGGTACGCGACGAGTTCGGCCCGACGCTGCGGCTGCTGCACGACGTGCACCACCGGCTCACCCCGATCGAGGCGGCCCGGCTCGGCCGCAGCCTGGAGCCCCACGCGCTGACCTGGATGGAGGACCCGGTCCCCGCCGACCTCCAGGAGGGCTTCCGGCTGATCCGGCAGCACACCACCACCCCGATCGCCGTCGGGGAGGTGTTCAACAGCATCTTCGACGCGGCCCAGCTCATCCGGGAACAGCTCATCGACTACATCCGGGCCACCGTGGTGCACGCCGGCGGGATCACCCACCTGCGTCGCATCTTCGACCTCGCGGCGTTGCACCACGTCCGCAGCGGATCACACGGCGCCACCGACCTCTCCCCCGTCTGCATGGCCGCCGCGCTACAGCTCGACATCTCCATCCCCAACTTCGGCCTGCAGGAATACATGCGGCACACCGAGCAGACCGACGAGGTGTTCCCGCACGGCTACCACTTCGCCGACGGCTACCTGCACCCGGCCGAGACACCAGGTCTCGGGGTGGACATCGACGAGGAGGCGGCGGCCCGTTACCCGTACTCGCCGGCGTACCTGCCGGTGAACCGGCTGGAGGACGGCACGGTCCACCCCTGGTGACCACGGGGCCGTCGCCCGGCGGGTTCAGTGGATGCGCCGCCCCCGCTCGTCCGGCACCCCGGACTTGCGGAAGAAGTACGTGTTGATCTGGTCGCGCCACTCGGTGGCGGACCGCACCTGCTCGTCGAGGCGTTCGGCCACCCGCTCGTACACGGCTGGGTCGATCATCCCGTTCAGCGTCTGCCACCTGCGGCGCATCGCCGCCACCTCCTCGACACCGGCGAAGTGCGTGTCGTAGATGTGCTGAATGACAGTTGATCCGCTCCGCAGGACGTGCCGGTACGGCACATGGTGGAAGAAGAGCAGCAGCTCGTCGGGGCAGGTCTCCGGAGTCTCGTACACCTCGGCCCAGTACGGCGGGTACTGGCCGGCGAAGCCGGTGCCCGACGCGCGGCTGCGGTCCACGCCCACACCGTCGCGGTCGGCGAAGTGGTAGGTGCCCCACCGCGAGTACTCGTACCCGTCGACGCCGGGGCCGTAGTGGCCATCGGGGTTGACCATGAAGCCAACGCCCAACGGCGCGGTGTAGCGCTCGTAGGTGCGCCACGAGTCGTCCATGATCTCGTGTAGCGTCCGCCGCACCAGGGCCGGGTCGGCGGTGGCGGACGGCGGGAAGGTCAGCGTCATCCATTCGTCGAGGACCGCCGTCGGGTCCAGCTCCGGATTCCAGGCGAGCCGCCCGAACGAGTACAGGTTGGCCTGCGCCAACGGGTGCCCGGTCCAGAACCTGTCGTCGCCGGTGTTGGCGACCGCGACGAGGCCACCGCCGGCGCCCGCAGCCCCCGCCACCACGTCGGCCACCGAGCGTCCGCCCGGCCCCCAGGGGGCGAAGCGCAGCACCTCACTCCACCAGGGGCCGAGGTGACAGATGTGTCGCTGCTGGCCGGTGTATTCCTGCGTGACCTGCAACTCCACCGCCAGTCGGGTGGCGGGCATCGCGGCGATCACCGGGGAGACCGGCTCGCGGGTCTGGAAGTCCACCGGACCGTACTTGACCTGGAGGATCACGTTGATGCGGAACCGCCCGTCGAGTGCGGCGAAGTGGTCGTACGCGGCGCGTGCCCGGTCGGTCGACCGGTCCCGCCAGTCCTGGTGGTGGTTGTAGACGAACGCCCGCCAGTGCACGACTCCCCCGTGCGGGGCGAGCGCGTCCGCCAGCAGGTTGGCCCCGTCGGCGTGGTCGCGCCCGTAGGTGAACGGGCCGGGTTGCCCCTCCGAGTCGGCTTTCACCACGTAGCCGCCGAAGTCGGGAACACGGTCGTAGACGTTGCGGGTGGTCTCCGCCCACCAGCCCCGCACCTTCTCGTCCAGCGGGTCGGCGGTCGACAGGCCACCGAGGACCATCGGCGCGGCGAAGGTGACCGACAGGTGCACCCGGATGCCGTACGGGCGCAGCACGTCGGCGATCTCGGCCACGTCGCCGAGCCGGTCGGTGAGCAGCAGCGCCTCCGTACGGGCGACGTTGACGTTGTTCACCGTGATGGCGTTGACACCGCTCGCGGCCAGGAGTCGTCCGTACTCGCGGATGCGCGCCAGGTCGCGGCGCGACCGGCCGTCCTGCCAGAAGATCGAGCCGCCCGAGTAGCCCCGTTCGACCTGGCCCATCACCGGGTGCACGGCCACGTTGTCCCAGTGGTTCAGCATCCGCCGGCGCAGCGCGGGCCGGTGCCGCTCCGGCGGGCGGGTCGGGTCGAAGGCCGCCGCGCAGAGCCGGACCACGTGGAAGAGCCCGTACAGCAGGCCGGCCGGCGCGTCGGCCAGCACCACGGTCACCGGACCGGCGTGGGTCAGCAGGAACCCCTCCGTGCCGAGCGTCCCGTCGCCGGCCCCGGCACGTGCCGCCTCCACCGCCGGGCCGGGCAGCTCGCCCGCGCCCCGCAGGGCGAGCACCAGGTCGACGTCGACGTCCCAGGAGGGGTTGTGCCACACCCGCCCGCCGTAGCGCGCGCAGGCCCGCGACACCTCGTCGAGCACGGTGTCGACGAGCAACCCGTCCCCGTGGACGAGAACGCGGCGCGCGCCGAGGGTTCGAAAAGCCTCCGGTGGCAGCCAGGCCGGGTGTACGCGTGGCTCGTCCGGGTCCAGCGGCTCCTCGACGAACATCAGTTGCTCCAGGTCCACCCATTCTTCGGCGTTCATCGATCCTCCCTCAGCACGACGACACCGTACGCCAGCTTCCCCACGTTCGGTTGTCGTCGTCCCCGAAGGACACCGTGCCGGGCGGACTCACCGGAGGAAATCCTTCTGGATCAGCCGGACCATCGGGTCGCTGACGCGCAGGAACGCCAGGACCGCGACCGAAGCGAGCATCGCCAGCACCGCCTCGGAGAAGACCGCGGTGACCGCGGCCGCCGCGGCCACCAGCAGCGCGTTGCCGACGGTGACACCGGGGGTACGCACCAGGAAGTGCACGGCCAGTCGCAGTACGTCCCGGGTGCGGAAGTCGAACAGCGAGGTGACCACCAGGGCGTTCGCCGCGCAGAGCGTCACAGCCACCGCGAGCAGGACCAGCGGCCCGGTCCACCAACCGGGGAGGCCGACCGCGCCCCGGTAGGCGAGGTTCACGGCGAGCACGGTCAGCCACAGCAGCGTCGGCACCCAGACGCGCAGCACGCCGGACAGGTTGGCCCGGTAGCCGCGCCAGAACAGGGTGGCGGGCCGCAGGTCGGTCAGGTCGCTGCGTTGGTGGCGCAGGGCGTACAGGGCAGCCGAGAGCGCCGGGCCGACCGGCACCAGCAGGACGGCGGCCAGCGGCAGGTTGCTGGGGTCACGGCCCAGCAACAGCATCGGCAGCAGACCCGGCAGGGTGGTGAGCAGGAACAGCAGCTCGACGACGAGCAGGAGGTAGACCCGGGAGGTGATCCGCGACAGTGGCCCGTCGCCGAACTGTTGCCAGGTGCGCGCGGCGCTCACGGCTGTCCCCTCGGGTCGCAACTGCGCATTGCCGTCCTCTGGTCGTCCGGCTCGCGGGCGGGCGGGTCGACGCACGCCCCGGGCCGGTGGTCGCCGGGGAGTCCGGTCGGTTGGCCCTGCTGGACCGCACGACCGGACTCCCCGCTGATCAGCCGTTGTTTTTCTGGAACCGCTCGTACGCCTTGTTGACCACGTTGATGTACTGCTCGGAGTTTTTGGCCTTCAGCTCGGCCACGTAGGCGTCCCACTCGCTGAGGGGCCGCTGGCCGAGGGCGAACTTGAGCGTGTTCTGGGTGACGAAGTCCTTCAGCGGGGTCTCCCAGAGCGACACCTGCTCGCGTTCCTCATCGGTGAACGGGCGCGGCGGGGGGACCTCCCGCGGCTTGCGGGCGTCCATCACCTTCTGGAACTCCAGCTCCTCCGGGGAGAAGAACCCACGGACCAGGTCGGGCGCGCCGCCGTAGGCGAAGACGCCGTTCTGGAAACCGAAGTCCTTCTGCAGGTGCTTGGACGCCTTCGGGTTGAGCCCCAGGAAACTGACATCGGGGACGAGCGTGCGCTTGCCGGACGCGTCCTTGGTGAAGGTGGTGCCCTCGACGCCCCAGCGGGCGAACTCCAAACCGGCGTCCGAATACCACAACCAGTCGATGAACTGCATCATGGCCACGAAGTTCTTGCTCTCCCGAGCCTTCGTGGAGATCATGATGCCGTTCTCCAGCCGGGGGAAGGGGTTGACCTCGCCGGACGGGCCGATCGGCAGCGGGATCTTGGCCATCTTCGCGTTCGGCAGGGTCTTGGCCAGGTCGGGCCGGTGGTTGTTGACGAGCGTCTGCGCGTTGCCGGTGACCACGAAGGACTTGCCGTTGGCGAGCTTCTGGCGGGCCTGGTCGTCGGTCTGGGTGAAGCTCTCCGGGTCGAGCAGCCCCTCGGCGACGAGCTTGTGTAGGAATGTGACCACCTGCTTGTACTGCTCGGACGAGCCGGTGTAGGTGAACTTCTTCGCCGTCGGGTCCCAGGTGGCGTGCTGGAAGTCCCAGCCCGCGTAGGTGCCGTGCGACGAGCCGAGGATCCCCAGCAGGGCGCCGGTCGGGTTGGGCTTGCTGAAGAGGTCGGAGTACGGGTAGACGTTCGGGTACTTCGCCTTCATCGCCTTGAGCACCGTGTAGAGGTCGTCCCAGGTCTTCGGGACGGGGAGGTTGAGCTCCTGCATGATGTCGGTGCGCACCAGCACCGTGTAGTCCTGCGTGGGCTTCTCGTGCAGGCCGGGCAGCAGGTAGAACTTACCGTCGGCCTGTCGCAGGTTGTCGATCTCCGGCTTGAGGTTCCACTTGGTGATCTTGTCCTTCAGGTTGGGCATCAGATCCAGGTAGTCGCTCACCGGGAGGATCGCCCCGGAGGACACGAACGCGTCCTCCTGCGGGTGGTACGTCTTCGGGATGATCAGCGGGGCGTCCCCGGCGCCAATCAGCAGGCTGCGCTTCTGCTCGTAGTCGCTCAGCGGCACGGCGACCGGGTCGATCTTGACATTGGTCCGCTTGGTCAGCTCCGCCCAGAACGCCCAGTCCTCCTTGAGCGGATAGAACGTGTGGTTGTTGTAGAGGGTGGAGAAGGAGAGCGCCTCGGTGGCCTTGAACTGGTCGCCGACGCCGTAGCTGGCCATCGCCCCGACCTTGTTCTCCGAGAGGTCCGTCGACTCGCCGGGGTCCTCGGAACAGGCGGTGCTGAGGGTGAGCGCGAGCAGACCCGCAGTGGCTATCGCCACCCGGCGCCACGTCTTGTGGAGCATGGCTCGTCCTTTCGGTGGTGGGGATTCGAATGTGGATCGGTGTGGCGTCGGCGTCACCCCTTGACCGCGCCGAGCATCACGCCGCGGACGAAGTACCGTTGGACGAAGGGGTAGACCGCCAGGATCGGCAGGGTGGTCAGCACGATCGTCACGGCCTGCAGGGTGGCCGCGGCCTGGACCTTGTCGGCGTCGGCGGCGGCAGACTCGGCGCTGGTGGCGCCCGCGATGAGATTGCGCAGGTAGACCGTGACCGGCAGCAGGTCCTGCTGGTCCATGTAGAGGAACGCGGCGAACCACGAGTTCCAGAAGGACACCGCGTAGAAGAGCACCATCGTGGCGATGATCGCCTTCGACAGCGGCAACACGATCCGCAGCAGGATGCCGTACGTGTTCAGCCCGTCGACGGCCGCGGCCTCCTCCAGCTCGCTGGGCAGGCTCTCGAAGAACGCCTTCATGACCAGCAGGTTGAACACGCTTATGGCGTTGGGGACCACGACTGCCCAGATGGTGTTCTTCATCCCCAGGCTGGTGACCAGCACGTAGTTGGGGATCAGGCCGCCGGAGAAGAACATGGTGAACAGCGCGATGCCGACCAGGACGCCGCGTCCCTTGAGCTGTGGCTTCGACAGCACGTACGCGTAACAGGTGGTCAGCACGATCGAGATGAGCGTGGCGACCACCGTGTACACCACCGTGTTGCGGTAGTTCGTCCAGAACAACCCGTCGGACATCAACAGCTTGTACGCGGTCAGGTCGAACCCGCGCGGGACGATGCTCACCTCCCCGGCGATGATGTACGCCTCCTCGCTGAGCGAGCGGGCCACGATGTTGAGGAACGGGAACAGCGTCACGATCACGACGCCGACCAGGGCGACCGTGTTGACGATCCGGAAGATCCGGTAGCCCCGACTGTCCACCGGCCCCCGGGTCTTCGGGGCGTCGCTTTTCGTACCGAGGATCACCACAGGCTCGTCCCCACCGTGCGCCGGGAGATGAGATTCGCCGTCAGGACCAGCACCAGCCCGATCACCGCCTCGAAGAGGCCGATGGCGGCGGCGTAGCTGAAGTTGCTGGACTGGAAGCCCATCCGGAACAGGTAGGTGGAGACCACGTCCGCCGTCGGGTACGTCAGCGGGTTGTAGAGCAGCAGGATCTTCTCGAACCCGACCGCCAGGAAGCTGCCGATGTTGAGGATCAGCAGCGTCATCATGGTCGGCCGGATCCCCGGCAACGTCACGTGCCAGGTCTGCCGCCACCGGTTGGCGCCGTCGATCCGGGCCGCCTCGTACAGGTCCTCGTCGATAGTGGTGAGGGCCGCGAGGTAGAGGATGGTGCCCCAGCCGACGGTCTGCCAGACCTCGGACGAGACGTAGATGGTGCGGAACCACTCCGGTTTCTGCAGGAACGCCACCGGGTCGCCGCCGAACAGGCCGACGACCTGGTTGGCCGAGCCCTCGATCGAGGTCAGTTGCATGACCATCGCCGCCACGATCACGATCGACAGGAAGTGGGGCAGGTAGGACACCGACTGGACGAACCGCTTGAACCGGCGGGCGCGCACCTCGTTGAGCATCAGCGCCAGCACGATCGGCAACGGAAAGCAGAACAGCAGGGTCAGCGTCCCGAGCACGAGCGTGTTGCTGAAGACCTCCCAGAACGTCGGGTCGCTCAGGAACATCCGGAAGTACCGCAGGCCGACCCAGTACTCACCGAAGATGTTGCCGCCGGGCTTGAACCGGCGGAACGCGATGATGTTCCCGAGCATCGGCAGGTAGCGGAAGACCAGGAAGAACAGCAGCGGCAGGACGGCCAGGGAGTAGAGCTGCCAGTCCCGGCGCAGCGACTGCCGCCAACTGCGGCGGCGTCGCGGCGCCCGCGGGGCGGGGCTGGCCGCCTGCGCCGGTGACCGGGGTGGCGCCGGCGGCGGTGGCCGTAAGGTCGATGTCATCCTCGGCCCCTCCTAGGCGGGATGCGGGACGGCCACGAGGGGCTCCACCCGCACCGACGTGAGCAGGTCCCGGTGGTGGCCGACCTGGCGCTCGACGCCGGTCAGCCGCAGCGGCAGGGTGGCCGCCACGTCGCCGCTCGACCGGCCGAAGCGCAGCTCCACGTCGCCGGGCTCGACGATCCGCCGGCCGGACAGTCCGCAGAACGAGGCCAGGTCGGCGGGTACGCCGAACGTCACGTGGGCCGCCTCGCCGGGTGCCAGCGGCAGTCGGGTGTAGCCGACCAGCCGGACCACCGGGCGGGTGGTCTGCGCGACCGGATCGTGCAGGTAGAGCTGCACCACCTCGGTGCCGGCCCGGTCACCGGTGTTGGTGACGGTGATCCGTACCCGCGCCTCGCCGTCCACCGGCCAGGCCGCCGGCGTCTCGTCGGCCGCACCGACCACGGTGGCGTCGGACCACTCGAAGGTGGTGTAGCTCAGCCCGTGGCCGAACGGGTACGCCGGGGTGGGGTCGACCGAGGAGACCTGGGTGCGGCGACCGAGCGGCGGCGCCAGGTAGGTGCTCGGCAGGCCACCGGCGTCGCGGGGAACGCTTACCGGCAACCGCCCGGACGGGTTCACCGCGCCGGTGAGCACCTCGGCGAGCGCCTGCCCGCCGAGTTGCCCGAGGAAGAACGCCTGCACCACGGCCGCCGCGGTGTCGACCTCCGGGCCGAGCGCGTAGGGGCGACCGGTCATCAGCACCAGGACGACCGGGGTGCCGGTGGCCAGGACGGCGCGGACGAGGTCGGCCTGGACGCCGGGCAGCCGCAGATCGACGGCGTCGCACCCCTCGCCGGAGGTGCCCCGGCCGAACATTCCCGCCCGGTCACCGACGGCGAGCACGCACACGTCGGCGGCGGCCGCCGCGGCGACCGCGGCCGGAATGCCTGCGGTGTCCTCGCCGGTGATGGCGCAGCCCGGCTCGTGGCTGAGCAGGGGGACGCGTCGGGCCAGCTCGTCGCGCAGCGAGGGGATCTCCAGGCCGAGGCCGTGCTCGCTGTGGTGGATGCCCACGTGGTTGGGGAACGAGTAGCAGCCCAGCATGGCCATCGGGTCGTCGGCGACCGGGCCGATCAGGGCGACCCGGCTGCCGACGGCCAGCGGGAGGACGCCGCTGTTGCGCAGCAGCACGACGGACTCCCGGGCCAGGCGCACGGCCACGTCCTGGCTGACCTCGTCGTCGAGTCGCAGGTTCGCCACGTCGTCGGGGAGCACCTGCCAGTCCTCGTCGAGCAGGCCGACCTCGATCTTCTGGATCAGCACCCGCCGCAGCGCCCGGTCGATCAGCGCTTCGTCGACGTCGCCGTGGCGGACCGCCTCGACCAGCGGGGCGCCGAAGGCGTCCACGGTGGGCAACTCGACGTCGATCCCGGCCCGCAGGGCGAGCCGGGCGGCGTCGGCGGCGTCGGCGGCGACTCGGTGCAGGGTCTCCAGGAAGCGGACGGCGAAGTAGTCGGCGACGACGACGCCGGAGAAACCCCACTCGTCGCGGAGAAGACCGGTCAGCAGTTCCTCGTCGGCGGCGGCGGGCAGGCCGTCGATCTCGGCGTAGGAGTTCATCACCGAGCGCGCGCCGCCGAGGCGAAGGGCCATCTCGAACGGCGGCAGGATCACGTCGGTCAGCTCCCGACGACCCATCGGCACCGGCGCGTGGTTGCGCCCGCCGCGAGAGGCGGAGTAGCCGGCGAAGTGTTTGAGGGTGGCGACGATTCCGGCGCCCTCCAGCCCTCGCACGTACGCGGCGCCTGTCGTCCCCACCAGGTAGGGGTCTTCGCCGATCGTCTCCTCGACGCGCCCCCAGCGGTAGTCGCGGGTGACGTCGAGGACCGGCGCGAGTCCCTGGTGCACGCCCGCGGCGCGCATGGAGCGCCCGATCCGGTCGGCCATCGCCTCGACCAGGTCGGGGTCGAAGGACGCGCCCCAGCTCAGCGGGGTCGGGTAGACGGTGGCCCGCCAGGCCGCGAACCCGGTGAGGCACTCCTCGTGCACCTGGGCCGGGATGCCGAACCGGCTGGCGGCGACGATCTGCGCCTGGGAGGCGGCGAGCGACCGGGCGCCGACGACCGGGTCGACCGGCGCGGTGCCGAACGGCCGGGTGAGCTGGCCCAACCCGTACTCGATGAGGCTGTTCCACGGCGGAAGCTCGCTGATCATGTCGGACTGGTGTGGGGCGACGCCCTCGCCGGAGGCGTCCGCGCCGACCCAGACGCCGACGAGTTGCGCGATCTTCTCTTCCAGTGTCATCAACGGCAGGAGCGCCTCGGCCCGCTCGGTCGGCGACAGCCGCGGATCGCGCCACGGCGCGGCGTCGCCGTGCACGGGCAACTGACTTCTCATGCCATGACCCCTTAGCTCCGGCCACATCCCCGAGCCCTGGTGGAACCAGTTCCGTGGCGGACGTTCGACCGATCCGAAACTTTCCGGAAGCCTGCGCAACCTTTTCGGCAACCTAAGTGCCCCATCGATGAGTGTCAAGGGTCTCAGCTGGACTCCGGCGGCACGCTCCATGCACACGGTGAGTCCATCATCGGCACTCCGTCGCGAATCCGCCCCGTCATGACCCGGGATCGGGCCCAACAGCTGTCGCATCGGCTCAGGTGATTGGCCAATCGTGTTAAGGTCTCCCGAAAATTTCGGATGCTGCATGGGGCTGCGATGACAGAGCACCGCCCGCTCGATCCACCCGTCTCCACCACCATCGCGACAATCGCCCACGACGTCGGCGTTTCGGTGGCCACGGTTTCCAAGGTCCTCAACGGACGTGGCGATGTCGCCCCCGGCACCAGAGCGCGCGTCGAGGCGAGCCTCGATCGCCACCAGTACCAGCGCCGCACGCGGCGACCCTCGACCAGCGGGGGGCGCATCGATCTCGTGTTCCACGAGTTCGACACCGGATGGGCCATGGAGATCCTGCGCGGTGTCGAGGCGGTGACCGCCGCGGCCGGCATCGGGTTGTCGGTGGCTCAACTCAACGGCGCGCACCGCCCCCCGGCGCGATGGCTGGACGCGATCCTCGCCGACCGCCCGTTGGGCGTGGTGTTCGTCCTGTCCCATCTGGCCGAGGCCCAACAGCAGCACCTGCGACGTCAGGGCATACCGTTCGTCGTCGTCGACACCGACAGCGCGACCTCGGCCTCCGTACCCACCGTCGGCTCGAACAACTGGAACGGTGGCCTGCTGGCCGCCCGGCACCTCCTGGAGTTGGGGCACCGGCGGATCGCCATCATCTCCGGGCCGCCCGATGTGCTCTGCAGCCGAGCCCGCGCTGCCGGCTTCCAGTCGGCCCACGAGGAGGCCGGGCTCGTGGTCGACCGCGAGTTGGTCCGCTACGGCAGCTTCTCGGCGGGGGCCGGGCACGCCCACGGGCTGGAACTGCTCCGCCTGCCGTCCCGACCAACGGCGATCTTCGCCGGCTCCGACACCCAGGCCATGGGGGTGCTCCGGGCAGCCCGCCAGTGCGGCCTGCGAGTGCCCGAGGACCTGTCGGTGATCGGGTACGACAACCTGCCGGTCTCCACCTGGACCGACCCGGCCCTCACCACGATCAACCAGCCATTGCGCGACATGGCGGGCATCGCCACCCAGATGCTGCTCGACCTGACCAGGGGCAACGAGCCGGCGACCAGCCGGATCGACCTGGTGACCGAGTTGATCGTCCGGGAGAGCACCGCACCCCCCGCCAGCCCGCACTGACCCGAGCCCCTGCGAGGACCCGTGCCCCACGCCGCCGCCCTGCTCGACGACCTCCAGCGGTACGTCCCGGACATCGTCGAACCCGCCGACTTCGACCACTTCTGGCGCGACACCCGCACCGAGGCGTCCGCCCGACCGGTGCTCGTCGACGTCCGTCCAGAGCCCACCGACCTGCGGCTGCTGGACTCCTGGGACGTCACGTTCGCGGGCTTCGGCGGCGACCCGGTCCGGGCCTGGTACACCCGCCCGGCCGGGGTGTCCGAGCCACTGCCCGCCGTCGTCGAGTACGCCGGCTACGGCCGTGGTCGTGGTCTGCCCCACGAGCGACTGACCTGGCCCGCAGCCGGGTACGCCCACCTGCTGATGGACAACCGGGGCCAGGCCGGCCAGTACGCTCCCGGCGACACCATCGATCCACACGACGCACCCGGCGGCCCCTGGCCGGCCACCTGGGGGATCCTCGACCCGCGCGACTACCACTACCGACGTCTGATCACCGACGCGGTCCGGGCGGTCGAGGCGGTCCGCGCCCTGCCGGGGGTCGACGGCACCCGGGTCGCCGCGCTCGGCAACAGCCAGGGTGGCGGCCTGGCCCTGGCGGTCGCCGGCCTGGTCGGCGACCTGGGCGCGGTGCTGACCACCGCCCCGTTCCTCTGCGACATGCGGCGGGCGGTCCAGCTCAGCGAACCGGCGCCGTACGGCGAGATCGCCCGCTACCTGGCCGTGCACCGGGAGGCCGAGGACGCGGTGTGGCGCACCCTGTCCTACGTCGACGCGGTGAGCTTCGCCCGACGCGCCACGGCGCCGGCGCACTTCGGGATCGGGCTGCGGGACGCCGTCTGCCCGCCGAGCACCGGCTTCGCCGCCTACAACCAGTACGCGGCGGTGGCCCGGCCGCCGGTTGCGCCCGCGCGCGAGATGCACGTCTACCCGTTCAACGGTCACGAGGGCGGCGAGGCCGTGCACGTTCGGCGTCAGCTGCGGTGGCTCGGCGCGATGCTGCACCCGGCCGGCCCGGCCGGACGACTCCCGGGCCACGATTCATAGTCGGACACCGATCTCTTGCCGGTGTCGGCGATGCCACGTTAAGGTGCGTCAGGCGAGGTGCAGGGCAACACCCCGCCACCGTCCATCGATCCGTCACCCCCGACCATCGATGACAAGTGTCGGCGCCACGACCACCAGTGCAGACGTCCGGGTTCTTGGTCGTTCCCCGCAGCCCGCTCCCCCGCGTACCGCGTCCTGGCGGCGGCCGTCCTCCCGGTGGCCGTCGTCGTCGCGCACCCTCACCACCAGAGGAAGTCCCATGAGCAGTGCAACGCTCGGCCACCCCGTCCCTCCGCCACCCACCACCACCGCGCCGACGTCGAGGCCCGGACGGGCCCGCCTGTGGTGGGCGGCCCTGGCCGCCGTCGCGGCGGTGGTCGCGGCCGTACCGATCGCGACCGCTCCGGCGAACGCGGAATCCAACGGCGGCGTACGCGTGATGCCCCTCGGCGACTCGATCACCGACGGGTTCAACGTCGCGGGTGGATACCGGATCGAACTCTGGCAGCGGTTCACGGCCGGTGGTTACCGGATCGACTTCGTCGGCTCCCAGTTCAACGGTCCCGCCAGCCTCGGCGACCACGACCACCAGGGCCACTCCGGTTGGACCATCGCCCAGATCGACGCGAACGTCGTCAACTGGTTGCGGGCCACGAACCCCCGGACCGTGCTGCTGCACATCGGCACCAACGACATGTACGGCGACACGTCCGGCGCCCCGGGTCGGCTGGCCACCCTCGTCGACCGGATCACCAACACCGCCCCGAACGCGGACGTGTTCGTCGCGACGATCATCCCGAAGTCGGGCGCGGACAACCAGGTCCGGGGGTACAACGCGGCGATCCCGGGGATCGTGCAGGCCCGGGCCGCCGCCGGCAAGCGCGTCCACCTGGTCGACATGTACCGCGCGCTGACGCTCAGCGACCTGGCCGACGGGGTGCACCCCAACGCCACCGGCTATCGCAAGATGGCCGTGGCCTGGTACGACGCACTCCGGTTGGTGCCCGGCAGCATCGGCGGCGACACGGCGCCGACCACCGCGCCGCCGACCACCGCGCCACCCACCACCGCGCCACCCACCACCGCGCCGCCGACCACCGCGCCACCCACCACGCCGCCGCCGTCGGGTGCGTGCCGCGTCACGTACACGGTCAACGCCTGGGGCAACGGGCTCACCGCGTCCGTCTCGGTGGCCAACACCAGCAGCGCCCCCGTCAACGGGTGGGCGTTGACGTTCACGTTGCCGGGCGGGCAGACCATCACCGGCGGCTGGAACGCCAGCTTCTCCCCGTCGAGCGGAGCGGTGACCGCGCGAAACGTCTCCTACAACGCGACGATCGCGCCGAGCGCCTCGGTCGACATCGGCTTCCAGGCCACCCACACCGGGAACGCCGGGCGGCCGTCCGCATTCACGCTCAACGGCACCGCCTGCACCCTCGCCTGACGACTCTTGTCGCGGGGGCGGGGGCCCCCCCCCCCGCCCCCCCCCCCCCGCGCCCGGGGCCCGGGCAACGGGGCCCCCCCACCCCCGGCCCACCTCGGCCAGGAGGGAGACCCCCAACCGCGCCCCCGCCCCCCCCCCCCCGCCGGCCGCCCCCCCCCCCGCCCCCCCCCCCCCCCCCCCCCCCCCCCCCCCCCCCCCCCCCCCCCCCCCCCCCCCCCCCCCCCCAACCGCAACCACCGACCCCGCCCCCAGCCGCGACCAACTTCAGCCAGTCACAGCGAACAACCGCCGCCG